>CAJWVZ010000001.1 GCA_913048385.1 uncultured Gammaproteobacteria bacterium
GCAAGCTTCGGTGGTTCGAATCCACCCCCCTCCACCATACAGAGGTAGTAGGGCGGAGAAGATTTTAGCGGGTATAGTTCAGCGGTAGAACCCCAGCCTTCCAAGCTGGATACGCGGGTTCGATTCCCGCTACCCGCTCCAATTGGCTCGCATAGCTCAGGTGGTAGAGCACTCCCTTGGTAAGGGAGAGGTCCCCAGTTCGACTCTGGGTGTGAGCACCATGATATTTTATGTGTTTTTAGAGAATTGATGTTGTTATTCCTTGAGACGAAAGGAAATAATGTTATAGATTACTGCAACTTACTTGAAAATTTAGGAAGGTAACAAAAAGTGTCGAAGGAAAAATTTGAAAGAACAAAGGTACACGTTAACGTAGGAACTATTGGCCACGTTGACCACGGGAAGACGACTTTGACGGCTGCGCTGACGAAAGTGTGTTCGGAAGCCTATGGTAGTGGAGATCTTAAAGCGTTTGATGAAATTGATAATGCGCCGGAAGAGAAAGAGCGAGGTATTACTATCGCCACTTCTCATGTTGAATACGATTCTCCCAACCGGCACTATGCTCACGTTGACTGCCCTGGGCACGCGGATTATGTAAAAAACATGATCACGGGAGCGGCTCAGATGGATGGAGCTATATTGGTTTGTTCTGCTGCGGATGGTCCTATGCCTCAGACCCGAGAGCACATTCTTTTATCGCGCCAGGTAGGCGTGCCTTTCATAGTTGTCTTCATGAATAAGGCAGATATGGTTGATGATGCAGAGCTTTTGGAGTTGGTTGAGATGGAGATTCGAGAGCTTTTAGATCAATACGAGTTTCCAGGTGATGATACGCCAATCATTATTGGTTCTGCTTTGAAAGCACTGGAAGGTGACACCTCGGATATTGGCGCCCCTGCTGTACAGAAGCTGGTAGAGACTTTAGATGAATATATTCCTGAGCCAGCCCGTGATATTGAAAAACCTTTTTTGATGCCGATTGAAGATGTTTTCTCGATTTCAGGTCGAGGCACTGTTGTAACTGGCCGTGTGGAGCGAGGTATCGTTAAAGTTAGTGAAGAGATTGAAATCGTTGGTATCAAAGATACTGAGACGACTACTTGTACCGGTGTTGAGATGTTTAGAAAGCTTCTTGATGAAGGTCGTGCAGGAGAGAACGTTGGGGTTCTTTTGCGTGGTACTAAGCGAGAAGACGTAGAGCGAGGTCAAGTATTGGCAGCTCCAGGTACAATTACACCTCACACGAAGTTTGAAGCTGAGATTTATATTTTGAGTAAAGACGAGGGTGGTCGACATACGCCATTCTTTTCCAACTACAGACCCCAGTTTTATTTTCGAACAACAGATGTTACTGGAGCGTGTGCATTGCCCGACGGCGTAGAGATGGTAATGCCAGGTGATAACGTGAAGATGGAAGTGTCACTGATTGCTCCGATAGCTATGGATGAAGGCCTGCGCTTCGCCATCCGCGAGGGTGGTAGAACCGTTGGTGCTGGTGTTGTAAGTAAGATTATCGAGTAATCAACAGAAGCTATTTTTATGAGCCACTGTATTCTATAAAGGATGCAGTGGCTTAGTCGTCTCTGAGACATAAAGCAGTATTAGTAGGCCAGTAGCTCAATTGGCAGAGCAGCGGTCTCCAAAACCGCAGGTTGGGGGTTCGATTCCCTCCTGGCCTGCCATTTTTTAAAATGGCAAGTAACGTTGGTTTAATGGCGATCCTTGTAAAGATAAGAATAAAGGTATGGTGGATAAAATAAATTCTGAAAGCACAAATGTGACCCTCGATTGGGTGCGTTCGGCCGTTGCAATCATAATTGTTGCGGCCGGAATTTATGCTAACTCGTATTTCTCCGCCGAATCCCTCTTACTGCGAGTGATTGGGCTGCTTGTTGGCGCTAGCGTTGCGGGATGGCTGGCGGGAGGAACAAAGAGAGGCAAAGCTTTTATTAGTTTGTGTTTGGAAGCTCGAATAGAAATTCGAAAAGTCGTATGGCCAACACGTCAAGAAACGGTCCAAACAACTCTGGTAGTTTTGGTCGTTATTGTAATTGTTGCTTTAATTTTATGGCTTTTGGACTGGGGTTTAAATGCAGCTGTTTCATCGGTAATAGGTTAGAGGTCATAATGGCGAAGCGTTGGTACGTAGTGCAGGCCTATTCGGGATATGAAAAAAAAGTAATGATTGCCTTGCAGGAGCGTATAGCGCTCGCTGGTATGGAGGGGTCTTTTGACGAGATACTCGTTCCTACGGAAGAAGTCGTAGAGATGAGAGCAGGGCAGAAGCGGAAAAGTGAGCGGAAGTTTTTTCCAGGATATGTCCTCGTTCACATGGAGTTGAACGACGAGACGTGGCATTTAGTTAAGAGCACTCCCAGAGTGCTGGGTTTCATAGGAGGGACGGCTGAGCGCCCCGCGCCTATCACTGACAGGGAAGCCGCTAAAATTCTTTCGCGAATGGAAGAGAGTGAAGAAGCTCCCGCCCACAAGACGATCTATGAACCGGGTGAGATGGTGAGAGTTGTTGACGGGCCTTTTAACGATTTTACAGGTACCGTTGAAGAAGTGAATTATGAAAAAAGTCGGTTGCGAGTCGCCGTTTTAATATTTGGACGCTCGACACCTGTAGAGTTAGAGTTTGGTCAAGTAGAAAAAAGCTAGCAATTTGTAAAGGTTCGTTAACCAAAGCATTTTTATTTGCTGTATTTGGAATAGTCGCTCACTCATTGATGGCAAATGATGAAGTGGTCAGATATTAATCAAGTCTTTAACCGCTTAGCGAGGTTGGTTAGAGAGGTTATGAGGGGAGCTCACACAGCTTTTTGCTGATCGGAGCGCTCGAACCCAAGGAGAAAGTAAATGGCTAAAAAAGTGTTGGCTTATATTAAGCTTCAGGTTGGTGCTGGAAAGGCTAACCCGAGTCCACCGGTAGGTCCCGCCCTTGGGCAGCACGGTGTTAATATAATGGAGTTTTGTAAGGCGTTTAACGCGCAAACGCAGAGCTTAGAGCCTGACCTTCCTATACCAGTAGTAATTACGGTTTATGCGGACCGCAGTTTTACCTTCATTACAAAAACGCCTCCCGCCTCGGTTTTGCTACGTAAAATTATTAATATTCCAAAAGGTAGTGGGCGACCGAATACAGAGAAGGTTGGTACTGTTACTCGCGCTCAGCTTGAAGAAATAGCGGCTCAAAAAATGGTGGACCTCACGGCAGCGGATATGGATGCAGCTGTGCGTTCTCTTGCAGGTAGTGCCAGAAGTGCCGGTATTAACGTAGAGGGAGTTGAGTAATGGGCAAATTAACAAAAAAGGGAAAGCTCATAGCTGAAAAAGTGTCTCCGGGAAAATTATATTCTGTGACAGAGGCAGTAGGACTTTTGACTGAGTTCGCGTCAGGGAATTTCAAGGAGTCGTTAGAGGTGTCGGTTAATTTGGGGATAGACGCACGGAAGTCTGACCAAGCTGTTAGAGGCTCGACTGTTTTGCCGAGCGGCACAGGTAAAGAAGTTCGTGTAGCTGTATTTGCTCAGGGCGAGAATGCAGAAAAAGCAAAATCAGCTGGTGCTGATCTCGTTGGCTTCGATGATCTTGCAGAGAGCATTCAGGGTGGCAATTTAGATTTTGACGTCGTAATAGCAACCCCAGATGCGATGAGAGTCGTCGGAAAGCTTGGCACGGTTCTTGGTCCCCGAGGTTTGATGCCGAACCCGAAGGTAGGGACAGTAACGCCTGATGTTGAAACAGCGGTAAAGAACGCCAAAGGAGGCCAAGTGAGGTACCGAACCGACAAGAACGGTATCGTCCATGGGGGTATAGGAAAGGTTGGTTTTGATGCGACGGCAGTGCAAGCAAACCTTGAGGCGCTGTTGTTGGATCTAAAAAAATTCAAACCAGCTTCCTCAAAAGGCGTCTATATACGAAAGGTGGTTTTGTCCTCTACCATGGGCCCGGGCTTGCAGATCGATCACTCGGCGCTTGCGATATAAGAGTATAGGATTGTTAGCGCCTTGAAGCGCTGTGGGCGGCTTTTAATTGTGTTAAAGCTGAAGGAGTCGCCTCTCTAACTTTGTGGTTTTATTGATTTTAATGAAGCCATCAAAGACCGTAGGTGGTTTCTTTTTTGAAGCCTTAATGGCCTACGCAGATGGTGAAACCTGAATTCGGCAAAAGCCGTTATTCTAATCACCGAACAATTGAAGGTGCAAAAAATTTGTATTCTTCATGGGCTCATGACGAGCTGAAAATTTGGACCACTTGATTTTATGAATATCGCGAGCCGAGCGGCTTAAAAGTTCATATCAGATTGTGTTTCCATCTTTACTTAGGAGTGAAAGTAGTGGCTATAAGACTGCAAGAAAAGAAGCAGATCGTTTCTGAAGTCAGTGAGGCTGCTAACAATGCTTTATCCGCTGTTCTCGCCGATTATCGGGGTGTAACTGTGACGGATATGACTGGCCTCCGCAAAACCGCTCGAGAAAATAACGTGTACTTGCGTGTTGTTCGAAATACGCTTTTAAAAAAGGCTGTAGCAGGTACTGATTTCGAGTGTATTCAAGAGGTGCTAGTAGGACCGACAATTTTGGCGTTTTCGCTTGAAGATCCGGGGGCCGCTGCTCGCGTGCTTAAAGATTTCTCAAAAGAAAATACTCAATTTGAAATTCGAGCATTGTCTGTTGGTGGTAAGTTGTTGGACGCGAGTCAGATTGATGTGTTGGCTAAATTGCCAACGCATGAGCAAGCTCTCTCCATCCTTATGAGCGTGATGTTAGCGCCTATAACAAAGCTTGCCAGAACTTTGAAAGAAGTTCCGTCGAAGGCGACCCGAGGAGTAGCAGCCGTTCGCGACCAGAAGCAGGAAGCAGCATAAAAATTAAACAGAAAGTACTATAAATCAATCAATTAGGAGATAAGAGTCATGGCTCTATCTAAAGAAGAAGTTTTGGAAGCGATCGCTGAGATGTCGGTTATGGATGTTGTGCAGTTGGTCGAGGCGATGGAAGAAAAGTTTGGTGTTTCTGCTGCGGCTGCGGTTGCTGCCGCTCCCGCTGCTGCTGGGGGTGGCGAGGCTGCTGCTGCGGAAGAAAAGACCGAATTTGACATTGTTCTGACATCAACTGGTGACAAAAAGGTCAACGTTATTAAAGCAGTGCGGGGCATAACAGGTTTAGGCCTGAAAGAAGCGAAAGAGCTTGTTGATGGCGCTCCTTCAACACTCAAAGAAGCCGCTCCAAAAGGAGAGGCTGACGAAGCTAAAAAGGCTTTAGAGGAAGCTGGCGCAAGCGTAGAGCTCAAATAAGATCTGTTGAGTGTCAGCCGTGCTGATTTCATTTTGTTGGCGCGGCTTGATGCTCGCACAACGCAGTAAAAGCTGCCCGCGGGCTACTAAATTTCAGCAAGACGCGAAGCATTTATCGTTTAGATACTCTGCTTAGATTGAAAATACTATGAGTTTAAACCTGCTGAGTTCAAAGCCGGTTAATAAATTATTATATCGACAATAACGCTAGGAACAGAAAATGGCCTATTCGTATACCGAAAAAAAGCGCGTCCGTAAAAACTTCGGCAAGTTGCCAAGCGCGATGGACATACCGTACCTCTTATCGATACAAGTTGATTCTTACAAACAGTTTACTCAAGTTGATTCTTCGCCAGAAGACCGTGCTCAGCAAGGCTTACATGCAGCCTTCAAATCGGTATTTCCAATCGTTAGTTATTCGGGAAAGGCGGTCCTAGAGTATGTGAGTTACGACCTCGGTAAGCCCACATTTGACGTAAAGGAGTGCCAGCTGCGGGGCACTACATATTCTGTTTCATTGAGAGTAAAAGTCCGCTTGATTCTTTACGACAAAGAGTCAGCAACTCAAATCATTAAAGATATTAAAGAGCAAGATGTCTACATGGGTGAAATACCCCTTATGACAGATTCTGGAACTTTTGTCATAAATGGAACAGAGAGGGTAGTTGTTTCTCAGCTCCATCGCTCTCCTGGGGTATTTTTTGACCATGATCGCGGGAAAACGCACAGCTCTGGGAAGCTTTTATATTCGGCTCGAGTCATTCCTTACCGAGGGTCTTGGCTGGACTTTGAATTTGATCCGAAAGATATGGTTTATGTTCGGATTGACCGGCGTCGTAAATTACCTGCAACGGTTTTGATGCGAGCGCTTGGTTACACTTCGCAAGAAATCTTGGGTGAGTTCTATGAAAACAATTCTTTCAAGATTATCAAGGGCAAAGAAACAAGCTTTTCATTGCAGTTAGTTCCGTCTCGGCTCAGGGGCGATGTTCTAAATTTTAGTATTAAGGACAAGAAAGGAAAAACGATTGTTGAACAAGGACGGAGAATTACAAGTAGGCATGTCAGGCAAATGGAAACCGCTGGGCTTAATGAGCTGAAAGTGACACATGATTTTCTGATTGGCACTTCATTAGCAACAGACGTTATGAACGATGAGACCGGTGAGGTGGTGATTCCGTGCAATGCAGAGATCACGCCAGAAGTTATTGAGGAGCTTGTTGCAAACAATGTGGAGCAATTCGACACAATTTACACGAATGATCTCGATTGTGGTCCCTTTATCTCGGATACGTTAAATATTGATGCGACGACGTCCAAGCTTGAGGCCATGGTTGAAATATACCGAATGATGCGCCCAGGGGAGCCGCCGACAAAAGAGTCAGCGGAAAATTTGTTTGGTAATTTATTCTTTGCGCCAGAACGTTATGACCTCTCTGCGGTGGGACGAATGAAGTTCAACCGAAGGTTGGGGCGTCAAGAGTCGGAAGGTGGTTCGGTACTGGATCAAAAGGATATCGTTGATGTTTTGAAAACGTTAGTAGGCATACGTAACGGCTTCGGGTCTGTTGATGATATTGACCATCTTGGAAACCGACGTATTCGATCGGTTGGCGAGATGGCTGAAAATCAGTTTAGAGTTGGATTAGTGCGGGTTGAAAGAGCCGTAAAAGAACGATTAAGCATGGCTGATTCGGAAGGTTTGATGCCTCAGGACATGATTAATGCGAAGCCCGTTGCTGCGGCAATCAAGGAGTTTTTTGGATCAAGTCAGTTATCTCAGTTCATGGATCAAAACAATCCACTATCGGAGGTCACTCATAAACGTCGGGTTTCGGCTCTGGGTCCAGGAGGGCTGACTCGAGAACGGGCTGGATTCGAGGTGCGTGATGTGCATCCAACACATTACGGTCGAGTCTGTCCTATTGAGACTCCAGAGGGTCCGAATATAGGGCTGATAAATTCTTTAGCGACTTATGCGAGAACAAATCATTATGGGTTTTTAGAGAGTCCGTACCGAAGAGTAGTAAAAAACAAAGTAACCGATTCTATTGACTTTTTGTCGGCTATTGACGAAAGCGACTTTGTGATTGCTCAAGCCAGCGCGCCATTAGATAAGAAGGGCGCTTTTACCGACAACTTAGTTACTGTGCGATATAAGGGTGAGACTCTTCTTAAATCGAAAGAAGAGGTGGATTATATGGATGTTGCCCCGCAGCAAATGGTTTCTGTGGCTGCTGCTCTGATACCTTTTCTGGAGCATGATGATGCTAACCGAGCTCTGATGGGTTCGAATATGCAGCGTCAGGCAGTGCCTACTTTGAAAACCGAAAAACCCCTCGTTGGCACAGGAATGGAAAGAAATGTTGCCAGCGATTCTGGCGTGTGCGAGGTGGCTTCTCGCGGAGGTACGATAGAAAGCGTTGATGCAGCTCGAATCATCGTAAGGGTGAACGACGATGAAACGAATGCTGGAGAAGCGGGAGTCGATATTTACAACTTAACGAAATATACCCGGTCGAATCAAAACACCTGTATCAGCCAGAAACCTCTCGTTAAAGAGGGTAACGTAATAAGCCAAGGCGATATTATTGCTGACGGGCCCTCAATTGATATGGGGGAGCTCGCGCTTGGGCAAAATATGCGAATCGCATTCATGCCTTGGAATGGATATAACTTCGAGGATTCAATTCTAATTTCTGAGCGGGTTGTAAAGGAAGATCGTTTTACAACTATTCATATCCAAGAGCTTACCTGTATAGCTCGAGACACTAAGTTGGGATCTGAAGAAATTACTGCAGATATTCCGAATGTCGGAGAGGGTGCGCTGAGTAAGCTTGATGACTCTGGAATTGTTTATATTGGTGCCGAAGTAAGCGCGGGAGATATTCTAGTTGGCAAGGTAACGCCAAAAGGAGAGACGCAGCTCACGCCTGAAGAGAAGTTGCTAAGAGCAATCTTCGGAGAGAAAGCTTCTGACGTAAAAGATACTTCGCAAAGGGTTCCAACAAGTGTGACCGGGACGGTTATTGACGTTCAGGTTTTCACTCGGGACGGCCTTGAAAAAGATAAGCGTGCGATGGAGATAGAGGGTTATCAGTTAGCCCAAGTGCGAAAGGATATAGATGATGAATTTCGAATCGTCGAAGGCGCTACCTATGAAAGATTGGCTAAGGCTCTTGTAAATAAAGTTGTTGTAGGAGGGCCAAAATTAAAGAAAGGCCAAAAGGTAACCGCTGATTATCTTGAAAGTCTTCCGCGAGAAAATTGGTTTAAGCTACGTATGTCTGATGATAAGGCAAATAAGCAGTTGGAGCTTGCGGAAGAGCAGCTAAAATTAAGACGCTCCGATCTTGACGAGCGATACGAAGATAAGAGGAAGAAGCTTACTCAAGGTGATGATTTGGCGCCTGGGGTTCTGAAAATCGTAAAAGTTTATTTGGCGATTAAAAGACGCATTCAACCTGGCGATAAAATGGCTGGTCGTCATGGAAACAAAGGAGTTATCTCTGTCATTATGCCGGTCGAAGACATGCCCTATGACGAAAGCGGTGAGCCTGTAGATATCGTTCTTAACCCTTTGGGTGTTCCTTCGCGTATGAATGTAGGTCAGATTCTGGAGACACACTTAGGCGCGGCTTCAAGAGGTTTGGGAAGTCGCATTGCGACGATGCTCGAAGCAAAGAAAAAAGCTGCTGACGTAAGAAAGTTATTAATTGAGATTTATAACAAAATCGGCAATAGGAAAGAGGATATTAAAGGGCTTTCCGATGATGAGATCTTAGAGCTTGCGCATAACTTGCGCGGCGGTGTCCCGATGGCGACACCAGTATTTGATGGTGCGGCTGAAGTTGAGGTGAAGAGCATGCTTGAGCTCGCGGGCATTGACGAGAGTGGTCAGTTTTGGTTGAGTGACGGTCGAACGGGCGAAATATTTGATCGACAAGTTACGGTGGGCATCATGTATATGCTCAAGCTTAACCACTTGGTTGATGACAAGATGCATGCCCGGTCCACGGGGTCATATAGTTTGGTGACCCAACAACCTCTCGGAGGTAAGGCTCAATTCGGCGGGCAGCGGTTTGGTGAAATGGAGGTTTGGGCTTTAGAGGCCTATGGCGCCGCTTACACTCTACAAGAAATGCTTACAGTTAAGTCTGACGATGTCGCGGGGCGCACCAAGATGTATAAAAACATTGTTGATGGCGACCATCGAATGGAGCCGGGAATGCCTGAATCTTTTAACGTTCTAGTGAAAGAAATCAGGTCATTGGTTATCGACATGGAACTAGACGTCAGTAAATAGAAATCAGTTAATATGAAAGCTATGCCTCGCAAATAGGCAGGTTGAGGAGTAAGAATGAAAGACCTTTTAGGTTTGTTAAAGTCTCAGTCACCCTCTGATGAATTCGATTCGATCCGAATCGGCCTTGCTTCTCCGGAGATGGTGAGGGCATGGTCCTTTGGTGAGGTAAAAAAGCCGGAGACGATAAATTATAGAACCTTTAAACCTGAAAGGGATGGCCTTTTCTGTGCGAAGATTTTTGGGCCGGTAAAAGATTACGAATGTTTGTGCGGTAAGTATAAACGCTTAAAACATAGAGGTGTAATTTGTGAAAAGTGCGGGGTCGAAGTTGCGCTCTCGAAAGTTCGCAGGGATAGAATGGGACATATCGAGTTGGCGACCCCTGTCGCACATATTTGGTTTTTAAAATCATTGCCCTCGCGAATAGGTTTGTTGCTCGATATGACGCTCAGAGATATTGAACGCATACTTTATTTTGAGTCTTTTGTCGTAACAGACCCAGGCATGACAACTTTGGAAAAGGGACAGTTGCTGAATGATGAGCAATATTACGAGGCAATGGAGGCGTTCAGTGACGAATTCGACGCAAAAATGGGTGCAGAAGCGGTCCAGGCGTTGATGAAAGACCTTGATGTACCAGCTGAGGTTTCCCGGCTTCGTGAAGAAATTCCCGCAACTAATTCGGAGACGAAGCTGAAAAAGTTATCGAAGCGGCTTAAATTGCTTGAAGCATTTTCTGAGTCGGGCAATAAGCCGGAATGGATGGTGATGACAGTTTTACCTGTTCTACCACCGGACCTTCGGCCCTTAGTGCCCCTTGATGGAGGGCGGTTTGCGACATCAGACCTCAATGACCTCTATCGCAGAGTAATAAATCGCAATAACCGATTGAAAAGACTCTTAGACCTCAACGCTCCAGATATTATTGTTCGAAATGAAAAACGTATGTTGCAAGAGGCGGTAGACGCTTTACTTGACAACGGCCGTCGTGGTCGTGCCATAACAGGGTCGAACAAAAGGCCGTTGAAGTCCCTCGCAGATATGATTAAGGGCAAACAAGGCCGGTTTAGGCAGAATTTGCTTGGAAAGCGCGTTGATTATTCGGGTAGGTCAGTTATTGTCGTTGGACCGACATTACGTTTGCATCAGTGCGGCTTGCCAAAAAAAATGGCATTAGAGTTGTTTAAGCCGTTTATCTTTGGAAAGCTTGAGCGCCGTGGATTAGCAACAACCATTAAAGCCGCAAAAAAAATGGTTGAGCGAGAAACCGCAGAGGTCTGGGACATTCTTGCGGAAGTGATTCGTGAGCATCCCGTCTTATTGAACCGAGCTCCCACGTTACACCGTCTGGGAATTCAAGCCTTTGAGCCGGTTTTGATTGAGGGTAAAGCCATACAGCTCCATCCCCTGGTTTGTGCTGCGTACAACGCCGATTTTGATGGCGACCAGATGGCTGTCCATGTACCTCTGACCCTTGAGGCGCAGCTTGAAGCTAGAACTCTTATGATGTCAACGAACAATATCTTGGCCCCATCGAGTGGCGAACCAATAATTGTTCCTTCACAGGATGTCGTTTTGGGGTTGTACTACATGACTCGTTCGAGGGTCAATGCCAAAGGGGAGGGCATGATTTTCGCCGATCAGAAAGAAGTTCAGCGCGCCTATGAAACTGGGAATGTTCATTTGCAGGCAAAAATCAAGGTTCGAGTTACTGATTTTATAAAGGATGAAAGCGGCGATTTAGTATCAAATACGGCGATTGTCGATACAACTGTGGGGCGGGTGATGTTGTTCAACGTAGTTCCTTCAGGCCTTCCTTTTTCTATGGTTAATCAAAAGATGGGAAAGAAGCCTATTTCTCAGGTTCTGAACGCTTGTTATCGAAATGTTGGGTTGAAGGAAACCGTAATATTCGCGGATCAACTCATGTATACCGGTTATAAGTATTCAACCAAGTCAGGTTCTTCTATTGGGGTTAATGATTTTGTTATACCAAAAGAAAAGGCGTCGATTATTGGGCAGGCCAACGCTGAGGTCGAGGAAATAGAAGCACAGTTTGCATCGGGGCTTGTAACGCAGGGAGAAAAATATAATAAAGTCATTGATATCTGGTCGCGAGCCAATGACATAGTAGCTAAGTCAATGATGGAAGGTCTGTCTACTGAGCCTGTAGTCAATAAGGAGGGCGAAACTGAGCAACAAGAATCTTTTAATTCAGTTTATATTTATGCTGACTCTGGAGCAAGGGGCTCGCCCGCGCAAATTCGGCAGCTCGCTGGAATGAGGGGGCTAATGGCTCGGCCTGACGGGTCCATTATTGAGACGCCGATTACGGCGAATTTTAGAGAGGGTTTGAGTGTATCCCAATACTTTACTTCAACCCATGGAGCTAGAAAGGGGCTGGCTGATACGGCGTTAAAAACTGCCAACTCAGGTTATTTGACGCGGCGTCTTGTCGATATATCTCAAGATCTTGTTGTAACTGAAGTAGATTGCGGCACCGACGAAGGTTTGAGAATGGCGCCGATAATTGAAGGCGGCGATATTATTGCTCCGCTCGGGGATAGGGTGCTCGGGCGCACACTGGCTGTTGATGTTGTTGACGAAAAAACGAAAGATGTCATTGTAGCGTCAGGTACTACTTTGGACGAAAAACTTGTTGATATTTTAGACGAAAAAGGAGTCGATGAGCTTTACGTTCGATCACCCATCACTTGCGCTACTCGTTTTGGAATCTGTGCTACTTGTTATGGTAGAGACCTGGCGAGAGGGCACGTGGTTAATGTCGGCGAGGCGATTGGTGTTATAGCGGCGCAATCTATTGGTGAGCCAGGCACGCAGTTAACTATGCGGACGTTCCACATCGGAGGAGCGGCTTCGCGTGCAACGGCGGCAGATAGTGTGCAAGTTAAAAATTCCGGAAAAATCCATTTACACAATATGAAAACGGTTGAGAATATAAAAGGCGAGCTGGTTGTCGTGTCGCGATCGGGAGAGCTCATTGTTGACGATTTGCAGGGTCGTGAGCGAGAGCGATATAAGCTGCCTTATGGGGCTGTGATTACTATCGGTAAAGAAACGGTTGTTGAAGCGGGACAGGTTGTTGCTGCATGGGATCCTCATACTCACCCGATAATTTCTGAGGTTGCGGGCTCGGTGGCCTTTAGTGCAATGGAAGAAGGGATTACTGTTAGGGAGCAAACAGATGAGATTACAGGTCTAAGTAGCATTTCAGTTATTGATCCAAATGAGAGGTCTTCGGGGGCAAAGGAATTGCGTCCTGCTGTTACGGTTGTCGATAAAAAGGGTAAGGAATTGTGTTTGCCCGGAACCACACATCCAGCTCATTATTTCTTGCCCGCCGGTGCGATAGTTTCCTTGAAGGATGGGACTGCCCTAAACCTTGGGGACGTAGTTGCGCGGATTCCGCAAGAGGGTTCGAAGACGCGGGATATCACGGGCGGTCTCCCTCGGGTTGCGGATTTGTTCGAGGCTAGGCGGCCTAAGGAGCCGGCTATCCTCGCTGAAATTTCGGGAACAGTTAGTTTTGGTAAAGAGACAAAAGGCAAGCGCCGGTTAGTTATTACACCAAAGGATGGCGTTAATCCGATTGATGGCAGTGATCACTACGAGGTTTTAATATCAAAATTGCGGGCCATGGCGGTTTTTGAAGGAGAGTATATTGAGAAAGGAGAGGTCGTGTCAGAGGGGCCTCCTGCTCCGCATGATATATTGCGACTTAAGGGTGTTGAAGCGTTAGCGGAGTATATAGTTAACGAAGTCCAAGATGTTTACCGGCTTCAGGGTGTCCGAATAAACGACAAGCACATAGAAGTAATTGTCCGTCAAATGTTGCGTAAGGTGGAAATCATCGATTCTGGAGAATCGAACTTAATAAAAGGGGAGCAGTTAACGCTTACTCAAGTGATGGAAGTTAATGACAATTTGCTGAAGGAGTCTAAGTCACCAGCGAGATTTAATCGAATGTTGCTTGGCATTACCAAGGCGTCCCTTGCAACTGAATCGTTCATTTCTGCTGCATCTTTTCAAGAGACGACTCGAGTGTTAACTGAAGCGGCGGTCACGGGTAAGAGAGATTTCTTGCGTGGATTGAAAGAGAATGTCGTTGTCGGCAGATTAATTCCTGCAGGTACTGGGCTTGCTTACCATGAAGCTCGGAAAAAGAGTTATCTTGACGATTATGACTTTGATTCGGCCAGCGTTATTGATGTTGAGGCTGCCCTTACGGAAGCGCTTAATGAGGAAGTCGAGGGTTAGCATTATTGATCTTTAAGGAGTTGACTCTGAAGCGCTGTGTCTTTAGAATCCGCGTTCATTTTATGGAGTCCTTGGGGTATCAGCGGGCACGGTATGGGTAAGAATAGAAGGTGCATTTGTGCTTAAAGAGACTTGATTCAAATGTCGAATCGGTTAGAGGAAGATAAAATAAGAGGTTTGTTTTTTTACTATGGCTACTATAAATCAACTGGTCCGGAAACCTAGAAAGAGTAAAAACGTTAAAAGCGGTGTGCCTGCATTGCAAGGATCCCCTCAAAAAAGAGGAGTTTGTACACGGGTTTACACGACTACTCCTAAAAAACCGAATTCTGCCTTGAGAAAAGTTTGCAGGGTAAGATTGGTGAATGGCTTTGAGGTTTCATCCTACATCGGCGGGGAAGGTCATAATTTGCAGGAGCACTCAGTGGTTTTGATACGGGGTGGCAGAGTGAAAGACCTTCCCGGTGTTCGTTATCACACGGTGCGGGGTAGTTTGGACACATCGGGAGTCTCTGATCGCAGACAAGGTCGTTCGAAGTATGGGGCAAAGCGTCCAAAGAGCTGAGATTAGACTGTTAATTTAAGAATCTTAATAAGGCCGGCTCTTTTTGTGCCGGCCTTTTCTTGCATGGTATCTGTTTTAAAGTAAGAAAAAATTGCACGGCGAAAAGTGATAGTAAGGCCGGTTTCCTCAGAGCTTGCTCTGTGTTTATACCGGACAACCTGAATAAATAAGGAGTTAAAAATGCCAAGAAGAAGAGTTGCGGCCAAACGAGAAGTATTACCTGATCCTAAGTTCCAAAATAAAACCCTAGCTAAATTCATGAACCATGTAATGGTAGATGGTAAAAAGTCGGTTGCTGAAAAAATAGTGTACGGGGCTCTTGATGTTGTCTCTCAAAAGGCAGCTGGTTCCGACCCCTTGGAAATTTTTGAAAAAGCGCTCGAGGCGATTGCACCGATGGTTGAGGTAAAATCAAGGAGAGTCGGTGGAGCGACATATCAGGTTCCTGTTGAGGTTCGAGTTGAGCGAAGAAATGCTTTAGCCATGAGATGGCTCGTAGAGCATTCGCGAAAACGTGGTGAAAAATCTATGGCCCTTCGGTTAGCAGGTGAAATTTTCGATGCGTCAGAAGGCCGCGGCAGTGCAGTTAAGAAAAGAGAAGATGTCCATCGTATGGCGGAAGCAAATCGAGCGTTCTCACACTTCCGATTTTAATAAGCAAATATAATAGAGGGTAAGACTCGTGGCCAGAAAACATCCGCTTAACCGGTATAGAAATATAGGAATTGTTGCGCACGTTGATGCTGGCAAAACCACAACGACTGAGAGAATCCTTTTTTATACTGGGATATCGCACAAAATTGGCGAAGTGCATGACGGTGCTGCAACAATGGATTGGATGGAGCAGGAGCAGGAGAGGGGAATTACTATAACCTCTGCTGCTACCACGTGTTTTTGGAATGGAATGGATGATCAGTATGACGAGCATCGGGTGAATATCATAGATACGCCCGGTCACGTGGATTTTACCATTGAGGTCGAGAGATCCCTTCGGGTACTTGATGGAGCGGTGGTTGTTCTGTGTGGTTCTTCCGGCGTTCAGCCTCAAACAGAAACGGTTTGGCGTCAGGCTAATAGATATGAAGTTCCGCGTATGGTTTTTGTCAACAAAATGGATAGAGCGGGTGCTGATTTTTTAATGGTAGTGGAGCAAATGAAGGACCGCTTAGGCGCGAATCCAGTTCCTATGCAGCTTGCAATTGGAGCTGAAGAAGAGTTCAAAGGCGTAATAGATTTGGTCAAGATGAAAAAGATTGTTTGGAGCGAGACTGATCAAGGCACGACCTTTGTATATGAAGATATCCCCTCTGAAATGCAATCTGATAGTGAAAAATGGCGCGAAGTACTTGTGGAAAACGCTGCGGAAGCTACTGAAGAGCTTATGGAAAAATACCTTGAGGGTGAAGAGCTCAGTGAAGAAGAAATTATGCGCGGGATTCGCATACGAACTTTGTCTAGTGAAATTGTTCCAACCTTCTGCGGTTCTGCTTTCAAAAACAAGGGTGTGCAAGCAGTGCTAGATGCGGTTATTGATTATATGCCTGCACCAACCGAGGTCAAGGCAATCGACGGCTTGTTGGAGAATGGAGACCAGGTTACCTGTGAGGTTGAGGACGATGCTCCTTTTGCTGCGCTAGCTTTTAAAATAGCAACGGATCCTTTTGTTGGGACGTTGACTTTTTTCCGTGTTTATTCGGGCAAGCTCAACTCAGGAGACTCTGTTTATAATCCATTAAAAAGTAAGAAAGAGCGAGTTGGGAGAATGGTGCAAATGCATGCTAATTCGCGCGAAGAAATTAAAGAGGTTTTGGCTGGGGATATTGCGGCAGCTATAGGTTTGAAAGATGTAACCACCGGAGAGACCTTGTGCGCGATTGATAGAGTTGTGACGCTAGAAAAGATGGAGTTTCCAGAGCCGGTAATTTCGGTGGCGGTCGAGCCTAAGAGTAAGGCCGATCAAGAAAAAATGGGCATTGCGCTAGGTAAACTTGCGCAAGAAGACCCGTCTTTTCGAGTCGAAACTGATGAAGAATCAGGACAAACTATTATTTCTGGTATGGGAGAGCTTCACTTAGATGTTTTAGTCGACAGGATGCGCCGAGAGTTTGCTGTGGAAGCTAATATTGGTAAGCCGCAAGTGGCGTATCGGGAGACGATCCGTAAATCGGTTGAAATCGAAGGGAAGCACGTTAAACAGTCGGGTGGACGAGGGCAGTATGGGCACGTGGTCCTTCGTTTAGAGCCTCTAGACCCGGATGCCGAATATGAATTTGTTAATGAAATTGTTGGTGGGGTTATTCCTCGGGAATATATTCCGGCTGTTGATAAGGGTATTCAGGAGCAGATGAAAAACGGATGTTTGGCTGGATACCCATTGCTAGCGATGAGAGTTACGTTATTTGATGGTTCGTTCCATGATGTCGATTCTAGCGAAATGGCGTTCAAAATCGCGGGTTCTATCGCGCTCAAAAAAGGAGCACTTCAAGCTGACGCAGCGTTGCTCGAGCCTATGATGAAAGTCGAGGTTGTTACTCCTGAGGAATATATGGGAGATGTAATGGGTGATCTGAATCGTAGACGTGGAATGGTCCATGGAATGAATGATTCAGCATCGGGCAAGGTTATTGATGCAGAAGTGCCTCTTGCTGAGATGTTCGGCTACTCTACGGACCTCAGGTCAGCTACTCAAGGCCGAGCCACATACACTATGGAATTTGAAAAATATGCCATAGTTCCGAACAATGTTGCTGAGGCAATCGTCAGTTCAAAATAAATTCAGTTAGAGATAATAGGGGTAGTCGACAATGGCTAAGGAAAAATTCGAAAGAAGTAAGGTGCACGTAAACGTAGGTACGATTGGTCATGTTGACCACGGAAAGACTACCCTAACGGCGGCATTAACAAAGGTTTGTGCGGATGCTCACGGCGGAGAGACTCGTGACTTTGCTCAAATTGACAATGCGCCGGAAGAGAAAGAACGTGGTATTACAATTTCGACATCACACGTTGAATACGATTCCCCAGATCGCCACTATGCACACGTGGACTGCCCTGGTCACGCGGACTATGTAAAAAACATGATTACTGGTGCGGCTCAGATGGATGGAGCTATTTTAGTTTGTTCTGCAGCAGATGGCCCCATGCCACAAACGCGAGAGCACATCCTTTTGTCTCGACAGGTTGGTGTGCCCTATATTGTTGTGTTTATGAACAAGGCAGATATGGTTGACGATGAAGAGCTCCTTGAGTTAGTGGAGATGGAGATTCGTGAATTGTTGGATTTATATGAGTTTCCTGGTGATGATACGCCCATCATTATTGGCTCTGCATTAAAGGCGTTAGAGGGCGATCAATCAGAGATAGGAGCGCCGGCGGTACTAAAGCTTGTTGAGACGTTGGATAGTTACATCCCGGAGCCTGTGCGTGATATCGAAAAGCCTTTTCTTATGCCAATTGAGGACGTTTTTTCGATTTCTGGTCGTGGCACAGTGGTAACTGGCCGTATAGAGCGTGGTATTGTTAATGTCGGTGATGAGATCGAAATTGTGGGTATTAGAGATACTACAACTACGGTTTGTACTGGCGTTGAAATGTTTCGTAAGCTTTTGGATGAAGGTCGTGCCGGTGAGAATGTTGGCGTCTTGTTGAGGGGCACTAAGCGGGAGGAAGTTGAGCGAGGGCAGGTTCTTTCTAAGAAGGGCGCGATTACGCCGCATACTAAATTTGAGGCAGAGGTCTATATCTTGAGCAAAGATGAGGGCGGTCGACACACGCCATTCTTTAAAGGCTATCGTCCACAGTTTTACTTTCGTACCACAGATGTGACTGGCGCTTGTGAATTGCCGGAAGGCGTTGAAATGGTAATGCCTGGCGATAATGTGAAGATGGATGTTGAATTAATTAACCCCATAGCAATGGATGAAGGTCTTCGTTTTGCGATAAGAGAAGGCGGTCGCACAGTAGGTGCTGGCGTTGTCTCTAAAATAAACGAATAATATTTCCTAAGTTAGCAATTAAGCCGAGGTGACCCGTAATGGGTCTGCTCGGTAGATTTCTCTCTTTATGTCAAGATGTTGGGGTGTTGACTAAGGCAACATACTACTGTGATTGTCAATTACTGGCCTAGTTCGCTAATAAGGTAATCAGCCTAGAAAAATATCGCTGTAATGCCTTTGAATGTCCTTATTGGCTTGACTCTCAGCTGTAGCCCATTTAGAATCTCGCTTCGATTTTTTGTTCGACTCTGAGTTGAGTCAGTAAAAACTAAGTATTTAATTAGTAAGCTATTTTTGGAGCTTTAGGTAGATGCAAAATCAACGTATTAGAATTCGTCTCAAAGCATTCGATCATCGTTTGATAGACCAATCTACGCAAGAAATTGTTGATACCGCTAAGCGAACTGGAGCACAGGTTAGAGGCCCTATTCCGTTGCCAACCAATAAAGAGCGTTTCACGGTGTTGATTTCTCCGCATGTAAATAAAGATGCTCGCGATCAATATGAAATTCGAACACATAAACGTTTGTTAGATATAGTTGAGCCCACTGAGAAAACTGTGGACGCACTGATGAAGCTCGACTTAGCTGCGGGTGTGGAAGTTCAGATTAGTTTAGGTTAGCAATTGCTCGGAACCCAGAACTTCGTTAATACTTAGTTCAGTTCAAAAAATATCCAGGCAGTAAGAGTTCAGTCCTTTCTGCCCTTTTTAATAAAAGTTTTGGCGCACTGACATCTTTGTTTCCTTTTAAGGAAACTACATAGTGCAACGCGTCAGCGGCCATAGAGGGTGAAGCCCCGTGCACCATGAGGTTAAAAAATGTCTATTGGATTAGTCGGACTGAAGAGTGGGATGACCCGTATCTTCACTGAAGATGGGGCTTCTGTTCCAGTTACTGTCGTTGAAGTTAAGCCGAACCGCGTTACACAAGTAAAGACCCCTGATATTGACGGTTATAGTGCCGTCCAAGTTACCATGGGCGAACGTCGTGGTACGCGCGTTTCAAAGGGGCTAGCCGGGCATTTTGCCCGAGCGAAGACGCCTGCAGGAGTTGGTTTGTGGGAGTTTCGTGCTGAAGAAACTATCATCGCTGATCTTGAGACCGGCTCTGAGATTAAGGTGGATGTGTTTTCCGAAGGCCAGCTTGTTGATGTGACTGGGACGTCAAAAGGTAAGGGTTTTCAGGGTGGCGTCAAGCGTCACAATTTTCAGATGCAGGACGCGACTCACGGAAACTCCCTGTCTCACCGAGCGCCAGGCTCCATCGGGCAGTGCCAAACTCCTGGTCGAGTTTGGAAGGGTAAGAAAATGGCCGGGCAAATGGGGAATGAGCGTTCTACTACGCAGAGTCTAAAGGTTGTCCGTGTTGATATTGAAAACAACCTCCTTTTAATCAAAGGAGCGGTCCCGGGAGCTACAGGGTCTCAGGTAATCGTCCGTCCAGCTACAAAGGCCAAGGGGTAAGTGATGGAAATAAATATCGCATTACCTGGAAAAAAGACAGGCAAAGACACAGTTTCGTTGTCAGAGGATTCTTTTGGTAAAGATTACAACGAGGCCCTTGTTCATCAAAGCGTCGTCACATACTTGGCTGGTGGACGCCAGGGAACAGTGCAGCAAAAAACTCGATCAGACGTTCGTGGGGGAGGCAGAAAACCTTGGCGACAAAAGGGCACTGGGCGCGCTCGTTCAGGTACAATTAGAAGCCCGATCTGGCGCGGTGGGGGGGTGACCTTCGCTGCTCGGCCACGTGACTTCAGTAAGAAAATCAACAAAAAAATGTATAAAGGAGCCATGCGTTGCATTCTCTCTGAGCTTGTTCGGCAAAATCGGCTCTTAGTGGTCAATGATTTCGCTATTGATACTCATAAAACAAAAGATTTAGTGAGTAAACTGCGAGAATTTGAACTCGAAAATGTTCTGATTGTTTCTGAGTCGGTGGAAAAGAATCTGTATTTAGCTACTCGAAATCTTCATAAAGTGGATGCGTTAGATGTAGCGGGGTTGGATCCGGTAAGTCTTATCGGGTTTGAAAATGTCCTCATGACAGTCTCGGCCGTGAAAAAAGTTGAGGAGATGTTGTCATGAATTTTGACCGGTTATACACCGTAATTTTGGGGCCGCATGTGTCGGAGAAGGCAGCAACGCTTGGCGATGTTAATAATCAATATGTTTTCAAGGTGGCTCGTTCGGCGACGAAACCTGAGATAAAAACGGCTGTAGAGACTTTGTTTAGCGTTTCCGTAGTCAATCTTCAGGTTTTGCTAGTCAAAGGCAAAACGAAGCGTGGGGCCGGAGGGCGGGTTCGACGCAGGTCTGATTGGAAGAAGGCTTACGTTAGGTTAGAAGCCGGTCATGAAATTGATTTTGCAAATATAGGTTAAAGGGGGAGAAAGTATGCCAGTAATAAAGTGTAAGCCTACTTCTCCGGGGCGCAGGTTTGTAGTCAAAGTTGTTCATCCGGATCTGCATAAAGGAGCTCCTTTTGCCGCTCTTACGACGGCCAAGTCCAAAACGGGTGGACGCAACAATAAAGGACGGATAACGACCCGTCACGTCGGTGGTGGTCACAAGCAAAAGTATAGAATTATTGATTTTAAGAGAAACAAAGACGGGATTCAGGCCAAAGTTGAAAGACTGGAGTATGACCCGAATCGGTCTGCAAATATTGCATTGTTATTGTTCTTGGACGGTTCTAGAACTTACATTATTGCCCCTGCCCAAGTGAAGGTTGGCGATATTTTACAATCAGGTGACGACGCGCCGATTAAAGTAGGAAATAGCCTTCCATTGAGAAATATCCCGCTGGGAAGTACGGTCCACTGTGTCGAGTTGAAGCCTGGAAAAGGAGCGCAAGTCGCAAGGAGCGCGGGTACGTCGTTGCAACTGGTAGCTAGGGAGGGGGCTTATGCAACTCTCAGACTGCGATCTGGCGAAATGAGAAAAGTTTTGAGTGAGTGTCGAGCTACTCTTGGAGAAGTTTCAAACGGTGAGCATAGCTTGAGGTCTTTGGGCAAAGCAGGTGCGAAGAGGTGGAGAGGAGTCAGGCCCACAGTTCGGGGCGTGGCAATGAATCCGGTCGATCATCCGCATGGAGGTGGGGAAGGGCGTACCTCTGGGGGACGTCACCCAGTATCACCGTGGGGTACTCCAACCAAGGGCTATAAAACAAGAACGAATAAGCGGACAGATAATATGATTGTTCGCCGAAGGAATTCCAATCGTTAGTCGCAATAGGGGAAAAGTATAGTGCCACGATCTTTAAAAAAAGGGCCTTTCATTGATTTGCATTTAATGAAAAAGGTTCAAGTAGCTGCTGAGGCGAATGATAAGCGCCCAATAAAGACTTGGTCTCGCCGCTCGATGGTGTCCCCCGATATGATCGGATTGACCATCGCGGTCCACAATGGGCGCCAGCACATTCCAGTCTCGATAAACGAAGATATGGTTGGTCATAAATTGGGTGAGTTTGCTGCGACACGGACTTTTAAAGGTCACGTTGCAGATAAGAAGTCGCGTTAAAGAGGGGTGAGCATGGAAGTTTCGGCCAAATTAAAAGGTGCGCAAATGGCGGCTCAGAAAGCCAGGCTCGTGGCGGATCAAATTAGGGGGAAGTCAGTTGAAGAAGCTCTACTTCTTCTTGAGTACAGCCCGAGAAAAGGGGCTATGCTAATTAAAAAAGTTCTTAATTCAGCAATTGCAAACGCAGAGCATAATGAAGGTGCTGATGTGGACGAGCTCAAGGTAGCGACGATTTATATTGATGAAGGTAGGACGATGAAAAGAATTATGCCGAGAGCAAAGGGACGGGCTGACAGAATTTTGAAGCGCTCTTGCCACATAACACTAACAGTAGCTGATAGCTAGGAGTATCGGATGGGTCAGAAAGTACATCCAACTGGGATTCGCCTCGGTATTGTAAAAAAACATACCTCGACTTGGTATGCGGAAGGAAAGCGGTATTCTGAGAATCTTCTTGTTGATCTTGCAGTTAGAGAATACGTAAAGAAGCGTTTGGCGGCTGCGTCTGTATCTCGCGTTGAAATAGAGCGTCCAGCTCAGACGGCGAAAGTGACGGTCTTCACCGCGCGTCCCGGTATTGTTATCGGCAAGAAGGGTGAAGACGTTGAAACGTTGCGCAGTGAGCTTTCACGCCGCATGGGTGTTCCTGTTCAGGTTAATATCGAAGAAATTAGAAAGCCTGACCTTGATGCGAAGCTTGTCGCAGATAGTGTAGCAGCCCAGCTAGAGCGAAGAGTTATGTTTAGAAGAGCGATGAAAAGAGCTGTTCAGAACGCTATGCGTCAGGGAGCCGAGGGGATCAAAATCCAAGTCGGCGGACGTTTAGGTGGGGCTGAGATAGCTCGTTCGGAGTGGTACCGTGAGGGACGAGTGCCTTTGCACACGCTTCGGGCGGATATCGATTATTCAACGGCCGAAGCTAATACAACATATGGAATTATTGGTATCAAGGTTTGGATTTTTAAAGGTGAAATTTTAAGCCTCGAAGAAACTCCGGCGCCTAGCGCACCGCAAGCTAGTTAGAGGGAAATAGACGTGCTACAACCAAAGCGTACAAAATTTCGCAAAATGATGAAAGGCCGAAATCGAGGTTTAGCTCAGCGAGGTAGCAACGTTGATTTTGGTGAGTTTGGACTCAAAGCCATCTCTCGAGGAAGGTTGACGGCCCGCCAGATAGAAGCTGCAAGGCGTGCTATGACAAGGAAAGTTAAGCGTGGTGGAAAAATCTGGATACGTGTTTTTCCTGACAAGCCAATTACGGGCAAGCCTTTGGAAGTTCGTCAAGGAAAAGGTAAGGGAAACGTGGAGTATTGGGTTGCTCAAATTCAGCCAGGAAGAATTATGTTTGAGATAGAAGGTGTCGATGAAGATTTAGCCAAGGAAGCATTTGCCTTAGCGGCTTCGAAACTGCCATTTGAAACGACTTTCGTTAAGCGCACGGTGATGTGATGAAGACAAGTGAACTAAGAGAAAAATCTCTTGAAGAATTAGAAATGCAGCTGAAGGGTCTTTACAAGGACCAGTTCAATTGGAGAATGCAGCAGGCTTCTGGGCAGCTTTCTCAGGTGCATCTAATGAAGGCCGTTAGACAAGATATTTCCCGCGTTAAAACGATAATCACAGAGAAACACAAGGCTGGACTTTAAATATGTCTGTTGAAGAAGAGCGAATTGATAAAGCTGCCCGCACGACTTCGGGTAGAGTTACAAGCAACAAAATGGATAAGTCTATTGTTGTAATGGTTGAGCGGAAGGTGAAACACCCTGTGTATGGAAAAATAATTAAGCGTTCGACGAAGATACATGCTCACGACGAAAGCAATGAATGCATGCTCGGTGACGAGGTAACAATAAAAGAGACTAGGCCTCGATCAAAGACAAAGTCTTGGGAATTGGTATCTATTGACGAAAAGGCAACACAGATTAATTAACTAATATCGTCGTTTGCAGAAACGATAGAATCAATGCTGGCGGAATAAGCAATTGGTGGAGTGTAGTAATGATTCAAGTGCAATCATATTTAGATGTTGCAGATAATAGCGGTGCGCGCCGTGTTATGTGCATTAAGGTTTTGGGAGGCTCGCACAGACGGTATGCGCGCGTGGGGGATCTTATTAAAGTCTCTGTTAAAGAAGCTATTCCGCGAGGTAAAGTGAAAAAAGGTCAGGTGCTTACTGCCCTTGTAGTCCGGACTAAAAAAGGTGTTCGTCGTTCAGATGGCTCATTGATAAAGTTCGATGACAATGCTGCTATTCTGCTTAACGCTAATAGTGCGCCGATTGGAACTCGTGTTTTTGGCCCTGTGACCCGCGAGCTCCGAACAGAAAAGTTTATGAGGATAATTTCTCTTGCGCCAGAGGTGCTTTAGTTACGCTATGGTGGTTGATATTAAGTTGTAGTGAGAAGAACAATTAGAGGTTGAAATGCAAAAAATAAAACCAAACGATGAGGTGATCATCGTTGCGGGCAGAGACAAAGGGAAGCGTGGGAATGTCGCAAAATTGGTCGGCAAGGATCGCGTTGTAGTTGCTGGGGTTAATATGGTAAAGCGCCACACAAAGGCTAATCCTAACGCGGGCCAGCCTGGTGGAATTATCGAAAAAGAAGCCTCGCTTCATGTCTCAAACATCGCGATATTTAACGCTGAAACTAACAAAGGTGATCGCGTCGGGATATCGATAGCTGAAGACGGAAGTAAAAAAAGAATCTTTAAATCTAATGGTTCAGCAATAGATTAATAAATTGGTGGGATGTAACGAATGGCTCAGTTAAAAGAATTTTATAGAAAAGAGGTCGTTTCGGTTTTGACTGAGCAATTTGGGTATAAGAACCCTATGCGTGTTCCGAAAATCACCAAGGTTGTTCTAAATATGGGTCTTGGTGAAGCCGTTAGTGATAAAAAAGTGATAGAAAGCGCTACCAGTGACTTGTCTAAAATTGCTGGTCAAAAAGTGGTCGTTACGAAGGCTCGTAAATCAATTGCGGGATTTAAAATTAGAGAAGGTTGGCCGGTCGGCTGTAAAGTCACGTTACGCGGCGAGAGAATGTACGAGTTTTTGGAGAGATTAGTTGGGATTGCGATACCGCGGATCAGAGATTTTCGCGGTTTAAGCCCGAAAGCCTTTGATGGGCGAGGCAATTACGCGATGGGCGTAACAGAGCAAATTATCTTTCCCGAAATTGACTACGATAAAATAGATACTTTGCGTGGTCTTGACATCACTATCACAACTACCGCCACAAATGATGACGAAGGTCGTGCTTTACTTGCAGCCATGCAATTCCCTTTCAGGGGAATGGCACCTGCATCAGATGGAAAGGGGACTTAACTGTAATGGCAAAAGCTTCGATGATAGCCAGAGAGAATAAAAGAGCCAAATTTGTTGAAAAATTTGCTGCTAAGCGTGCGCAGCTTAAATCAGTCCTCAGTGATAGCGAGGCTTCGGATGATGAAAAGTGGGCCGCACAGGTAAAATTGCAAAAACTTCCAAGGGACTCAAGCCCGGTTCGCAAACAGTTGAGGTGCGCCATAACTGGGAGGCCCCACGGTGTTTACAGGAAATTTGGTCTTTGTCGGCATAAGTTACGTGAAGCTGCCATGCGCGGCGATATCCCTGGTTTGACTAAGGCTAGTTGGTAAGTTGGAGAATTTGAAATGAGTATGTCTGATCCGATCGCAGATTTTTTAACGCGTCTTCGCAATGCACAGATGGCTAGGTTGCCTAGCATTAAATGTCCTTCTTCGAAGACCAAGCAGGCTTTGAGCAAAGTTCTGCAAGAAGAGGGTTATATTGAAAGCTACAGTGTCAATCCCAACGATGGGAAACCGTTATTAACCGTAGATCTTAAATATTTTCGCGGGAAAGGCGTCATAGAGGAAATACATCGAGTCAGCCGTCCAGGTTTGCGAGAATATCAAGGTGCGACTGGGCTTCCTAAGGTCAGAGCTGGTCTTGGAGTGGCAATAGTTTCCACTAACAAGGGACTTATGTCTGATAAGAAGGCCCGCGATGCCGGTATTGGTGGTGAAGTGCTTTGCACGGTGTTTTAGTGATTGAGCAAATAAAATTTGTCTTAGAAATTCAGAGCAGAATATATGTCAAGAATAGCGAATAATCCAATTGAAATACCGAGTGGTGTTGAAACAACGCTGGCAGAAGATAAAGTGTCGGTTAAAGGCAGCAAAGGTTTTTTAGAGTTGATGCTGCATAGCTCAGTTGGGGTAAGTCAAGACGGTAGCACTTTGCAAGTGGCTGCTAAGGAGACTACGCGCCAATCTGGAGCATTGGCAGGAACTTTTCGTTCACTCATAAATAATATGATCGTTGGAGTAAGTGTAGGGTTTGAAAAAAAGCTCGAATTGCGTGGTGTGGGATACCGAGCTAAAGCGGAGGGTAAGAAAGTTAACCTTACCGTGGGATATTCCCATCCTATAGATTATGTATTGCCTGAGGGCGTCATGGCTCAAACACCGACACAGACTGAAATTGTTCTGACAGGCGCTGACAAGCAAAAGGTCGGTCAGGTTGCAGCAGAGATCCGAGATTTCCGACCGCCAGAGCCATACAAAGGTAAGGGCATTCGTTACGTTGACGAGCATGTTTTTAGGAAAGAAGCGAAAAAGAAATAAGTTATAATTAGGCGATTAGTTATGAATGTAAAAAAAGCGGCTCGGTTGAGAAGAGCCAAAAGAACAAGGGTTAAAATCGGTCAACTCCGCGTAAACCGGTTAACTATTTTTCGCTCACCGCAGCACATGTACGCTCAAATACTTACCCCCAGCGGAGACAAGGTTTTGGCGAGCGCGTCGACAGTTGAAAAAGAAATTCGCGGCGCCAGAAACGGCAACATTGAGGCGGCAGGAAGAATCGGTAAATTGATAGCTGAGCGTGGGAAAGCGGCGGGGGTTGAAAAGGTGGCTTTTGATCGATCTGGTTATGCTTTTCATGGCCGAGTTAAAGCGTTGGCTGATGCAGCTCGCGAGAACGGGTTAGATTTTTAGGATTTCATACTATGGCATATAAAGAACAGCAATCCGCAAAGAACGAAGAAGGAATGCAAGAGAAGCTAATTCAAGTTAATCGTGTATCCAAAGTGGTCAAAGGTGGTCGTATATTTAGCTTCACTGCACTTACAGCAGTCGGTGACGGAGAAGGTCGCGTGGGCTTCGGACGAGGTAAAGCGCGTGAAGTGCCCTTAGCCATTCAAAAGGCGATGGAAGCTGCTCGGCGCAATATGGTTTCAGTCGCTCTAGATGGTAACACGCTGCAATACGCCGTGAAGGCCCGTCACGGGGCGTCTAAGGTCTACATGCAACCGGCATCTGAGGGAACTGGTGTTATCGCCGGTGGAGCAATGCGTTCTATACTAGAACTTGCTGGGGTTCAAAATGTTCTAGCAAAATGTTACGGCTCGACAAATCCAGTGAATGTTGTGCGCGCTACATTTAATGGTCTCAGAGATATGAGGTCGCCTGATGATGTTGCTGCAAAGCGCGGGAAATTAGTTGAGGAAGTAGTAGGTTAAAAAATGACAGACAGAAAAATCAGCGTTACCTTAATAAAAAGCCCGATCGGAACTCTGCCGAAGCATAAGCTCTGCTTAAAGGGCTTAGGATTGCGCAGGATGCATCAATCTGTAAGCGTGGAAGACACGCCAGCAGTGCGCGGTATGATAAATAAAATAAGCTACATGCTGAAAGTTGACTGAGGAATTGATTATGCGTCTGAATACACTTAGTCCAGCTCCGGGCAGTACTAAATCTAAAAAACGCGTCGGCCGCGGAATTGGTAGCGGCTCTGGAAAAACTGCAGGATCGGGCCATAAAGGACAGAAATCTCGGACCGGCGGCACCGTTCGCCCGGGTTTCGAGGGCGGCCAAATGCCTTTGCAAATGAGATTGCCGAAGTTCGGATTTACTTCTCGCGTCGGGCGTTTTACGGCAGAGGTTAGGACTTCTGAGTTGAACAACGTTAAGGCCGACGTGATCGACCTGGAAGCGTTGGTTGAGTCTAAGCTGGTCGCGTCGAACATAAAAAGGGTTAAGGTGATGCTCTCGGGTGAGGTTACAAAAGCGATGACGATTGAGGGAATTGCTGTGACAAAGGGTGCTAAGGCAGCCATAGAGTCTGCTGGTGGTAAAGTTGTTGCACCTAAGCCTGCCCCCTTGGTAAGAAAGCTTACCAAGAAGAGCATAAAAAATTAATCAGGTAATATTCAATGAAGTCTGGCTTATTTCCTTACGTGGTTTTAACTAGACATGAGACTTAAATAAGCTATGGCAAATCAACCCAACATTAGCCCAGAAAATATTGGCGCGGGTCTCGGCGAGCTAAAAGCTCGTCTTCTGTTTTTGTTGTTTGCTCTGTTTGTGTATCGAATTGGAACTCATATTCCAGTACCAGGAATTGATCCGCTTCAGCTTGCCGCTTTCTTTCAACAGCAGCAAGGCACCTTTACTGACATGATCAATATGTTCGGTGGCGGAGCGTTAGAAAGAATGAGTATTGTTGCTTTGGGCATCATGCCTTACATTTCGGCATCAATAATTATGCAGTTATTGAGTGCGGTTAGCCCTCAACTAGATCAGTTGAAAAAAGAAGGTGAATCGGGGCGACGTAAAATCACTCAGTACACGCGTTACGGCGCTCTTGGCTTAGCTACGATACAAGGAACTGGGATGGCCGTCGGATTGTTGGCGCCCATGGCGTACAATCCTGGCCCCGCTTTTACAATTACGGCAGTAGTGTCACTGGTTTCAGGGGCAATGTTTTTAATGTGGCTCGGCGAGCAAATTACGGAGAAAGGTATTGGAAATGGTATTTCGATGCTCATTTTTGCGGGTATTGTAGCCGGTTTTCCTGCAGCAATCGGGACGTCTTTACAGCAGGCTTATGAAGGGCAGATAAATGGCGTGCTTCTAATGGTGGTTGGACTTATTGCTATTGGTGTTATCGCTATCATCGTTTATGTTGAACGAGCGCAGAGGAGAATCACAGTTAACTATGCCAAGCGGCAGCAAGGCCGTAAAATGTTTCAGGCACAGGCTAGCCACCTACCTTTGAAAATAAATATGGCTGGGGTGATTCCAGCTATATTTGCGAGTAGTATCTTGCTTTTTCCGGCCTCAATCGCGCAGTGGTTTGGGCAGGCAGATGGAAGCGAATGGTTAGCTGAGCTTGCGTTTCTTATAGGTCCTGGTCAGCCCCTGTATATAATTATATTTAGTGCAATGATTATTTTCTTTTGCTTTTTTTATACTGCGCTCGTCTTTAATCCTCGCGATGTGGCTGAAAACCTAAAGAGATCTGGAGCTTTTGTACCTGGTATCCGGCCCGGAGAACACACAGCGAAATATATTGATGGAGTTATCACTCGCTTAACAATGTTTGGGGCAGTTTACATTACACTGGTCTGTTTGCTTCCTAATTTTATGCAAATGTTCGCGAATGTGCCCTTTAACCTCGGCGGGACTGCACTTTTAATTTCGGTAGTGGTTACTATGGATTTCTGGTCTCAAGTTCAGTCGCATTTAATGTCTCATCAATATGATTCGGTAATGAAGAAATCGAAATTAGGCAATTATGGAAAGAGTGGGGCGTAAAGCGCTTCTGTTGACAGTGGAGTTAAAATGAAAGTAAGAGCATCCGTAAAAAAAATTTGTCGCAACTGTAAAGTAATCAAGCGCAACGGTGCCGTGCGTGTTATTTGTAGCGTTGAGCCTAGGCACAAGCAACGACAGGGTTAAGTATTTTTATGATTAATTTTCTTAGCCGTTTATGGTTATTTGTATAGAAAAATAGTGGAGTGAGTATGGCACGTATTGCCGGAGTAAATATTCCAGATAATAAACACATAGTGATTTCGCTTTGTTATGTTTATGGGATTGGTTTGACAACAGCAAATAAAATTTGTGACAAGACGGGTGTTTCACCTAGCACTAAAACTGGCGAACTGAATCCTCAAGAGCTTGATGCGTTGCGTGGTGAAATTAATGACGTAACTGTCGAAGGGGATCTGCGTCGAGAAGTGTCAATGAATATAAAACGCTTGATGGACCTCGGGTGTAATCGAGGTATTCGCCATAGAAGAAATCTACCTGTCCGAGGTCAGCGCACGAAAACAAATGCTCGGACTCGCAAGGGCCCCAGGAAACCAATTCGAAAATAATCTGAGTTAGACGGAAGAATTATGGCAAAGCCGACAGTAAAATCTACCAAAAAGAAAGTCCGAAATACCGTAATAGATGGAATGGCATTCATACATGCCTCATTTAACAACACGATTATTACAATTACTGATCGTCAAGGAAACGCGCTTAGCTGGGCAACAGCGGGCGGCTCAGGATTTAGAGGCTCAAGAAAGAGCACCCCTTTCGCGGCGCAGGTCGCGGCTGAAAAAGCGGGTAAAGATGCCGTTGATTTATATGGCCTCAAAAGTGTGGACGTAAAAGTTAATGGACCAGGGCCAGGTCGTGAATCAGCAGTCCGGGCTTTGAATAGTGTCGGTTTGATTGTGGGACAAATCACCGACATAACACCAATCCCACACAACGGATGCAGACCTCCCAAGAAGAGGCGAGTGTAAGTTAAATAAAACGTGTTTAGGCCCTACTTTCACTAGGGCATAGGAGAAAAAATATGGCCCGTTATTTAGGCCCAAAGCTGAAACTCTCCCGCAGAGAAGGAACTGATTTATTCCTCAAAAGCGGTATCCGTCCACTTGACAGTAAGTGTAAGGCTGAAACAATCCCTGGTCAGCATGGCGCGCGTCGTGGACGCTTATCGGACTACGGTGTTCAGTTAAGAGAAAAACAGAAAGTTCGTCGCACGTATGGGGTGTTGGAAAAACAATTTCGTGGTTATTACAAAGAAGCCGCGCGGTTGAAGGGTGCGACTGGCGAAAACTTACTGCAGTTGCTTGAGTGCCGCCTAGACAATGTTGTGTACCGAATGGGTTTCGGTTCGACCCGAGCGGAATGTCGGCAGCTGGTTTCCCACAAATCAATTACGGTCAATGGAGGAGTGGTAAATATACCTTCGTTCCAGATCAGTGAAGGTGACGTGGTCGCAATTCGTCAGAAAGCAAAGGCGCAACTTAGGATCAAGTCGGCTCTTGAGCTTGCGGGCCAGAGAACAGCGGTGGATTGGGTATCAGTCGACACGACTAAACTTGAGGGTAAGTTTGCTCGTAAGCCGGAAAGAGAAGATCTCCCAGCTGAAATTAATGAGAGCTTGATAGTAGAACTTTATTCAAAGTAGTGATTTAGTCACTGAAAGGGTAGTTAATATGCATATTTCTTTATCAGATTTTCTGACGCCGCAGGTTATACAGGTCGATGAAATTGACAGTTGTCATTCAAAAGTTGTGTTAGAGCCGCTTGAGCGTGGATTTGGTCATACTCTAGGTAACGCGCTTCGCCGAATTTTGCTTTCTTCAATGCCAGGTAGCGCTATTGAGGAAGTCGAGATCGACGGTGTAGTCCACGAATATAGTACAATCGAGGGGGTACGCGAGGACGTTATTGAAATCCTGCTTAATCTCAAAGGCTTGGGCTTAATCTTAAATAACAAAGATGAAGCAGTACTCACTGTAAACAAAAAGGGTGCGGGTGCCGTCACGGCGCAGGATATTGAAATCGACCATGACGTTGAGGTCGTAAATCCCGATCATGTTATTGCGAACCTAAATAAAACCGGGGAGCTTAATATGCGCCTGACGGTGAGAAAGGGTCGAGGTTATTCGCCTGCAGACACTCGCGCTGGGGTTGATGATGAATCGAGATCAGTAGGAAAATTGTTGCTAGATGCTAGTTACACTCCCGTCCAGCGGGTTTCTTACTCTGTTGAAAACGCGAGGGTAGAACAGCGGACTGACCTTGATAAACTAGTAATTGATTTAGAAACCAATGGGACGATTGACCCAGAAGAAGCGATCAGAAGGGCAGCGACTATTCTTCAGCATCAATTGGCCGTTTTTGTCAATTTACAAAGTGAAGTAGTGCAAGAAACAGTTGAAGCAGAGGATGAAATAGATCCAACGCTTCTCCGACCTGTTGATGACTTAGAGCTAACAGTACGTTCTGCTAACTGTCTGAAGGCAGAAGATATTTATTATATTGGTGACTTGATTCAACGAAGCGAAAATGAACTATTGAAGACTCCAAACTTGGGGAAGAAGTCGCTAACAGAAATAAAGGACGTTTTGGCGACTCGCGGATTGTCTCTAGGTTTGCGACTAGAGAACTGGCCTCCATCAAGTTTAAAATCAGACGACCGAGCTGCTTAATTGATTTTTTCGCTTTAAAAGTAAAAGGTAGAAAGTTATGCGACATAGACAAAGTGGTCGGCAATTAAATCGTAACAGCTCTCACAGGCAAGCTATGTTTCGCAATATGGCAGTGTCATTAGTGGAGCACGAGTTGATAAAGACCACCCTTATAAAAGCGAAGGAATTGCGAACCGTAGCGGAGCCTCTTATTACCCTAGCTAAAGAGGATAGTGTAGCGAACCGTCGGCTAGCTTATAACAGAACGCAAAGCAAAGAAGCTGTTGGAAAATTGTTTACTGATTTAGGGCCTCGCTACAAGGATAGACCGGGAGGATATATTCGCATCCTGAAGTGCGGGCTGCGTGCTGGTGATAAAGCGCCAATGGCCTACGTTGAGCTAGTAAATCGTCCTGCTGGTGTAGATGGGCAAGCAGTGGTTGAGGAATAAGATAATTACAACTCCGAAAAAAAAGCCGGGGTTCTCTCGGTTTTTTTTTGTCTATATTTTATAGCAACTCTGTAAAATTTTCCCTATTCTGGTTGTCTGAATAATTGTAAAGAGAGTATGCCTATGTCTCAGTCATTTCATCCTCCTCAGAGAACCCTTTTAGGTCCCGGACCATCGGACGTCAATCCAAGAATTTTGGAGGCCCTATCGCGACCGACTATTGGACACCTAGATCCAGCGTTTATTGGAATGATGGATGAATTGAAAAAATTATTGCAATTTGCTTTTCAAACGCAGAATGAGCTTACCTTTCCAGTATCAGCCCCAGGATCCGCGGGGATGGAAACTGCTTTCGTAAATCTTATCGAGAGGGGTGACAAAGTAATCATTTGCCAGAACGGTGTTTTTGGCGGGCGCATGCGAGAAAATGCAGAAAGATGTGGAGCAAAGGTTGTAATGGTTCAGGACGATTGGGGTGAGGCAATTGATCTCAAAAAGGTTGAGGAAGCTTTAGATCAGAACAGTGATGCGAAAATTCTTGCCTTTGTTCATGCTGAAACTTCTACAGGTGTGCGGTCTGATGCTCAAGGATTATGCGCTTTGGCGAGAAAATTTGGCTGTTTGACTATTGTAGACGCCGTTACATCACTCGGAGGTATTGATATTAATGTCGATGACTGGGGTGTCGACGCAATATACTCAGGGACGCAGAAGTGTTTGTCTTGTGTGCCGGGCCTCTCACCGGTTTCGTTCTCTGAAAAGGCTGCACACGCTATCAAATCTCGTAAATTACCCGTTCAAAGCTGGTTTCTGGATATGAGTCTAGTTATGGGGTACTGGTCGACACAATCAAAACGTTCCTATCATCACACAGCGCCGGTTAACTCTCTTTATGCCTTGCATGAGTCGCTCTTAATTTTGCAAGAGGAGGGTTTGTCCAGTGCATGGTCCCGGCATAGGATACATCATGAGGCTTTAGTGGCTGGGCTTGAGTCACTTGGGCTAACTTTTGTGGTTCAGCCGAAAGATAGATTACCTCAGTTGAATTTGGTCCGTTTTCCCGAGGGAATTAATGAAAGCGAAGCGCGCCAATTTTTGCTCGAAAATTATAATTTAGAGATCGGGTCAGGTCTTGGTCCGCTTGCTGGTGATGTTTGGCGCATAGGTCTTATGGGATTTGGGAGCAACAAAAGGAACGTCCTTCTTTGCTTGACTGCAATCGGGAGCGCTTTGCGGTTTCAAGGACGGAGCCTCGATCTACCGAGCGCACTTGAGTCTGCTGAGAGTGTTTATCGAAAGTAAGTTTTGATGCTTTCTTGGTCTCTTTCCCTACTGTCGGTTATCCCTTCCATTACGTAAGCTAAGAAAAATCAGGGGCCAGATTCCCAAATGGACACAAACATCGGCAGTATTAAAAATGTAATTCCAAAAAGGAATATGCTGAATATCAATGAAGTCGATAACGCTCCCATAGATAAGGCGATCTAGAACATTGCTAGCTCCGCCACCGGCAATTAAGCCGAAGAAAATGTATTCTGCTCTTGAAATTTGCTCCGACACCCACAGATAGCCAGCCATCGCTACAAGTAATATCGTACTAAATATCGCAAACAACCAACCTTTCCCTTGGAGAAAACCGAATATGCCTCCGTAGTTTCTTATGTGGGTAAAGTAAATAAACTCATTGATTCTGATGCTACTGTATTCTTGGATTCGTTGATTTACCTCAAATCCTATAGCCTGAGATATCACCAAGACAATGAAGGTAACGAAAAAAAAGATAAGCATATTAGATGTTCTGGGATTCAAAATCTCTCTCCATGTTGCCGATGCAAGTCGCAGGTAGGATTATAAATTTGTCTTTTGATCAGCATACTGGGTTATGAGCCCTAAGCCATCCGTTGTAAATTTAACGATGCTGTGGGCACAATTATGCATGTGAGGAGGATTCCATAAATTCTTTAGTTCACGACGTTCAATATAGCAGAGAAAGGCCTTTAAAAGAGCTCCATGGCTCACGATTGCAATACGCTGTCCCGGGTAGTCACTGCGAATCTGAGCGATGGTGTCCATCGCGCGAGTCTGCAGTTGCGCAAACGTCTCGGCATTACCCACTTTGCCTGAGCAATTGAATAGGTCTGGCCGATTCCAAAAATGATCAAATGAGATCGGTTCTCTTTTCTCGATTTCTGCATAATACTCGCCTTCCCACGCACCAAGGTAAATTTCTCTCAGCGAGTCGAGATATACTATGTCTTGTCGAGATGCGAACGCGTGCTCTGCTGTTTCGCGTGTTCGCACGCTGGTACTGCAGAAAACCTTATCATATTCCAAAGTCCCTATCCGTTGAGATAGCTGTTTGGCTTGCTCTATTCCCTCAGGAGTCAGTACTGAGTCACTTTGGCCTTGAATGCGACGATTTTTGTTAAAATCCGTTTCGCCGTGCCTAAATAAATGTATTTCCATCGGTTTCTCAAAAAAATAGTTAATTTATGACCCCAACATACGAGTCTGCTTTACGGCTTGAAGCCATCCCTGGTACTTGGCTTTTTGCGAGAGCTCTTCATGTTCAGGGCTCCATGCATTTTCGCAAATCCACGTTTGCTTGATGTCTTCAATCGACTCAAATAGTCCTAGTTGTAATCCAGCAATATATGCAGCACCTACCGCTGTTGTTTCAGTATTTTTGGGACGCATAATCTTACAGTTGAGGACGTTTGCGAGATGCTGCATGAGATAGCTATTATTAGCCATACCCCCGTCGACTTTTAAATTCTTTACGCTCGCTCCGTCTGCCTCAATGGCTCTAACTAAGTCCTTAGTCTGATAACATACGGACATGAGGGCCGCCGAAACCAGCTCTTCAGCTCCAGTATCACGAGTCATTCCGAAAATAGAGCCCCTCGCATTTGGGTCCCAATATGGCGCACCGAGACCAGTGAAAGCCGGAACCAAGAACACATTGTGGTCTTTATTAGCTTGTCTAGCTAGAACCTCACTCTCAGCAGCATTTTTGATAAGCTTCATCTTGTCTCGAACCCACTGAATTGTGGCGCCCGCCATGAAAATACTCCCCTCAACTGCGTAACTAATTTCCCCATTTAATCGATATGCAATGGTAGACAGTAGTCGGTTTTCAGATTTGACGACTTCACCTCCTGTATTTAACATTAGGAACGAACCGGTGCCATAAGTGCTTTTAGCGTTGCCCTTTTCGAAACAGCATTGCCCAAAGGCCGCAGCCTGCTGATCCCCTATCATCCCTGCAACTTTGATTGGCGATCCGAACAGGCTTGACTCGGTGCACCCAAAGTCAGCCGCGCAGTCTTTTACTTCGGGTAGAACAGAGGGAGGAATTTCAAAAAGTTCTAATAAGTCTTTGTCCCAGCACTGGTCATGAATATTATATAGTTGGGTCCGTGACGCATTAGTCACGTCGGTCAGATGACTCTTCCCATCGGTAAGCTTCCATAGTAGAAATGTATCAACGGTCCCAAACGCCAACTCACCGTTCTCTGCGCGTTGTCTTGCTCCTGCGATATTATTTAATATCCAGCTAATTTTTGATGCTGAAAAGTACGGGTCGATAACAAGCCCTGTACGACTGCTAATTTTCTCTTCGAGTCCTCTTTTTCGAATGGATTCACAAAATTTTGAGGTTCGACGATCTTGCCAAACAATTGCGTTGTGGATTGAGTTTCCAGTTTTGCGGTCCCACACTATAGTTGTTTCTCTCTGATTCGTAATTCCAATCCCAGTTACTGAGCTAGCTTCGATATTAGCCTTGCTGAGTGCCTGTCTGGCACTCTCTAATGTTGAGCTCCAAATATCATTCGGATTATGTTCAACCCAGCCGTCCTGCGGAAAATGCTGCTCAAATTCTTTTTGAGCAGATCCTATAACTTCGGCCTTTTCATCAAAGATGATGGCTCTGCTGGAGGTGGTGCCTTGATCTAAAGAGAGGATGTAATGGGGCATAAGATGGTCTCGAATTAGCAGTTGGAGTTTGGGTAGACCGTTGGCTTTTAGGACTACTTGAACAGTTTACCTATCTTAAAGTACGGTGAAAAGCTGCTTACTTTACTATTAATTTTTGTGTAGAGTTCTTGCACCCTAATAAAATAGGGTTAGGGCTAATGATTGTTCGTGACACTTATTATCAGCGTCGTACGTATGGGAAAATATCATTATGGTTAGTACAACGAGTCTCCAACCCGCTTTCAGATTACTAGTTGGTTTGCTGTTTTTTTCTACGTGGTTCGCCGCTGCAGATGTCACCGCTCAAGCATATCCAAGTGCGCGAAGCGGCGGAAATTATATGCATGCTTTCTACTTACCCCCTGCCCCCAGCGCTACTCCTTGGGCGCCTGCATGGGCTCCGGATGGCCAGTCAGTGGCTGTGTCCATGCAGGGAAGCATCTGGGAAGTAGAGGTTGAGACTGGGGTTGCACTGCAACTTACGTCGGGTCTCGGATATCACTCCTCTCCAAATTTTTCACCAGACGGCCGTTGGCTCGTTTATACCTCGGATTTCGATAACAAACGAATTCAATTGGAGGTGATGAACATTGAGACTGGTGAAGTGTTTCGGTTGACGGATGATGATCAAATTTATCTGGATCCTGTTTTTTCTCCTGATGGCAAGCAAATAGCATATGTAAGCACGCAGCCTTCAGGGTATTTCAATATCTACATTCGCAACTTTTTTGATGGGTCCTGGGTCGCGCCGCCGGTAGCAGTTACTAGCGATAATGATTTTGGTCGAAGTCGTTTATATTTTGGTGCATGGGATATGCACATCACTCCGACTTGGGTGCCTGACGGAAGTGAGCTTTTATTAGTATCTAATCGCGACGTTCCACTGGGGTCTGGCAATGTCCTGCGCGTTCCTGCAATAGAAAACGGTATCGAGTTTGCTGAAACAGTTTTGAGTGAACAATCCCTTTACAGAACTCGACCAGACGTTTCTATTGATGGTAAGCGCTTTGTGTACTCGTCAACAAGTGGCTCAGCAGATCAATATAACAATTTATATGTGCAGCCAACGGTGGGGGGCGAGCCATATAAAATGACTTTCTTTGACAGTGATGCTTTTCATCCGAGATGGTCTCCAGATGGGGAAAAAATCGCGTTCATCGGGAATTCCGAAGGCCTCAGTCAACTGATGATGCTCGAGACTTATGGGGGGAAAATAACCCATGTATCGATTAATGAACTTCGTCACCGAGAGCCTATGGGCATGGTGAGCGTCAAAATTTTAAATAGTGACGATAATCAGTTGACGCCAAACAGAGTTCATTTAAAAGCGAGTGACGGAAAATTTTATGCACCACTGGACGCGTATGCGCGAGCGGGTCATGTGGGTGATCTCGTGTTTCATAATGACGGAGAATTTGAAGTCCAAGTGCCGGTAGGGGATATGGAGTTTAGCGTTCTAAAGGGGTTTGAATTTCACCCAATGACAGAGTCAGTGAACGTTATTGAGAATGAAGTAATCCACTTGGAAGTGAAATTGGAGAGATTAATCAACATGGGTAAACGGGGTTGGCATAATGCCTCGACTCACGTGCACGCTAACTACGGTGGAAACTTACACAATACATTAGACAATCTGAAATTTATGTCGCGTGCGGAAGGTCAGGATTTAGTTCTAGAGCAAGTTGCGAACAAAGACAATCGCATCCTCGATTATCATCTATTTGAGGCTGGTGGAGGAGCGCACAGTTCCTCTGAGGAGGATCAGGTTGTAGTTGTCGGTCAGGAGTATCGACCGCCATTTTATGGGCACGTATTCATGTTTGGTATGAAAGATCACTTAATTTCACCATTTGTTACTGGGTATGAGGGCACGGCAGTGGAGAGTTTATATCCTAGTAATACGGATATGCTTCTTAAAGCGAAGGCTCAGGGGGCTGTAACTGGGTATGTTCATCCTTTTCTCGGAGAAATTGATCCTCTTGAAGGCAGCTTGGGTGGTGGGAAGGGGTTCGTAGTTGATGCCGCGCTCGGTGCCACTGATGCCCTAGAGTGGTCCGATGCTAGCACTAGCGGTTTCTATCCGCTTTATGCTGTTTGGAACAGTGGCCTTCGCATTACAGCGACAGGAGGAGAGGATTCAATTTCTTCACTTCACCGCAGCAAATTAATTGGCTCTTTCAGAACATATGTTTACACGGGAAGCGCAGGTTTAAGCATGGAAGCTTGGTTTGATGGATTGTTGAAAGGACGGGCGCTCGTGACTTCAGGGCCTATCCTTGAGATGGCGGTGGGTTCTTCCTTGCCTGGGGATACAATCGAGTTTTCTGATGATCGAGGAACAGTAAATATTAGTGGAAGGCTTCGCAGCATAGTGGATGTAGGAAGTGTAAAGCTGGTCTGCAATGGAGAATTGATTGAAGAAACTTTCTTGGGCGAAAACAAGAGGGAATTAAACTTTGATACGAATTTTGAAGTTCGTGAGAGCGGTTGGTGCCACCTTCGGACTGAGGGGGATGTTGAAACTCGGGGATATCTTGACGTCAGATATCCTCAAGCTTTTACGAACCCCATCTGGTTTTCAGTCGAAGAAAAAGCAATACAAAATGAGGAGGCAGTCGAGTATGCTCTGGAGTGGATTGAAAAGCTCGAGGACTTAGCCGCGCAGTGGCCCGGTTGGCGTTCAGAAGAAGAACGCAGCCACGTATTTGCTCAGTTTGAAGAAGCGAGAGACGTATATCGATCGACAATCGAGCGTTAGTTTGAGCTATCAATTAATTGTTCGTTTTTGGGTAGAGGTAAATTTCTTTTAGTGGCTTGAGCTTCCGTTAAAGAATATCTGAAGCTTGATATAGCGAATGATTAAATTAGCTCGTTGAGGAGGGGAGTGTCGTGAGAAATATAATTAGAAGCCTGAATATTGGGCTAATTTTTACAATTATTATTAAAACAGCCCAGGCTGCTGCTCCGCAGATTGATATAGTTGGCCCGATAGCTGCCGATTTTTTGGGGACAGGAGGAAACGATGCTATCTACAGTGCGTCAGCGATCGAGCTTATTGAGAACGGCTATATTGAGGAAGAATTTTTTATTGAGGGGTTGGCTAATACGTACTCAACGGGAGAATTGCAAAGTGGTGAAATAGTTTCCAGTGGCCATAATTATCGCACGCGTTTAGTTGTCCGAAGGCCAAAGGAGCTGTCAGCTTTTAATGGTACCGCTATAGTTGAATGGATGAATGTTACGGGAGGCACTGACAAAGATATTGATTGGTGGTTTTCTGGTGCCCATTTTATATCTGAGGGATACGCTTATGTTTTTGTATCTGCACAGCAGGACGGAATCAAATCTCTTAAGAATTATAGCTCTGACCGATATGGCAGTCTAAATGTCAGCCATGATGCAACATCGGATAAAGATGCTCTGTCTTACGATATTTTTACAGCGGTAGGATACGCGTTGAGTGGACAGAGCGGTGTGTCTTTGCAATCTACGTTATTAGGGTCTTTGAGACCGGAGACCTTGATTGCAACGGGTCACTCACAATCGGCGAGTCGGCTTGCTGTTTACCTTAATAATATTCATTTTCTTAATCCGGTATACGATGGGTTTATGGTCCATGGCGGAGGTGGGCGTATCCGTGACGATAAGCCGGTAAGAGTTTTTAAAGTTATGTCTGAAACAGATTTGCCAATTTTTGGTGTAAATCGGCAGCCAAACACTGACAGATTTAGGCAGTGGGAGGTTGCAGGAAGCTCTCATGTTGATTTAGATTTCGAGCTTGAATATGCGAAGGTCAGGCTCAAACGAGACAGAAAATCACCAGAAACGGCGGAGCCGCGGATGCCAGATTGTGCCTTGCCTGCCTTTTCTCGAATTCCTTTTAGGCACGTCATGAATTCTGCGTATGAGCACTTAGTTGCGTGGGTACAAGATGGGCTCGCTCCTCCAGAGGCAGATTTTTTAAAAACATCTAAAGGGATCCCTGACTTTGAGTTTGCTCGAGATGCTTTTGGTAATATCTTAGGGGGAATTCGACTTGCGATGCATGAAGTCCCGACTGCAAAAAATACGGGTATGAATAATGGGAACAGTCCGTTTTGTTACCTCTATGGCTCTCATGAGCCGTTTTCAAAAGAAACCCTTAAGAATCTATACCCGACTGCTGATAGTTATGTTGAGGCTGTTAGAGAAATTGTGAAAAAGAACATTGACGCAGGGTTTATTCTTCCCTCTGATGGAAGTAAGACCGTTGATGAAGCTAAACAAGTTGTGTTTTAGTAAGACAAGCCTTCACTAATCGAGCTTTGATGCCAGCATTTTGCAGCGCAAGGTCCAGAGCTCTTTTATAGGTCGTGGATCTTTTGCTTCGTTTTTGTCTATCTCGAGACTCACTTTTAATTGAGTTTTTTCATCAAGGGGAAAGAGCTTCATCGATACATATTTTAACCCTAAAAATTGATTTACGGCCCCGCCGGACTCCTGCCACGAGAATTTTAGATGATTCGGTCTATCGATTACCTCGTACTGCCCTGAAAAATTGATGAGCGCACCGTGACGATAAACGTCGTACGAATATTGGCCACCGGGGCGGACTTCATTTCGCATGTCGCCAAGGCCATCATCACCTACGTGAGGACCAAACATCCAATTGCCAACAAATGTAGGGATCAGCCACCGATCAAATATGTTTTCCGGCGACGAGCTGATTGTTTTGCTTAAAGAGATTTTTACTAGCTTGGGTGATTTTTTTCTTTGCGTCGGTGTGTCACCAAACATAGAAAATTGTTCGCTCATCAGTGAACTTATTCTTGTAAATCATATGGGTTTTGGGGGAGGAGTCTAGAGTCAAGCAGAGGGCGCCTTCCAGAAGCTTTCTGTCCATAGTTGGTCGCTAGGTAGCTGAGGATAATTCCCTCATCGGTTGGGTCAAGTAATGGCATGCCTTGAGTTTCCTGCATCCACCTTAATCTGCTCACCCAGACAGCTCTCGAACCGGAGTTTTGTGTGACAAGTTGGGCGCTGTGACATGTCGTGCAATTTTTGCGGACGACTTCAACACCATCTGCTGGCTCGAATTCAGTATTTTGAGCGAGCGCGGTCGTAATTGAAATATTGATTAGCAAAAGTAACGCAAAGTAATGAGATATATATGTTAGTTTAGATATTGAATTCATGATTTAAGTCACCTGTACGGCAATTCGATGCGCTGCGTTATTAAGATACCCCCTAGGGTTCCAATTCGGGGTCACCATCGGTTGCGATCGGCCTTGCTGGTCCATTGCGCGAGCCCAAATCTCATAATAACCGGGCTCAGGAAATTGAACCCACCCTTCCCAATCTTGCCACGCAAGTCTGTTGGCCGGGCCATTTAATCCCGTCGGTAGCCAGGTCGCACCGAAGTCGATCGATACAAATACGCCAGTAATTTGATTGTCTCCGGCCCAAGCGTGCCCACGAATAATGAGGCGCTCACGCAGATCATGGGTTATTCCGGACTGTGGAAAGGTAATCAGAGATTTTACCGGCATGGATTCGATTATTTTCATTTCTTCATTCGGAACCTTGCTTCCCGGCGCAACAGAAACTTCTGGTACCGAGTACGAAGGGGCGGCCATTTTTTCACCATCGTGAACACGATCTCTTATAAGGAGTTTGCTCAGCCACTTACCAGATACTGAAGCCGGCCAACCTGCGCAAATCAAACGTAGAGGGAAACCGTTTTGGAGCGGTATATCCTTTCCGTTCATTTTCCAAGCTATTAAAGATTCTCTTTCTAAGGCTTTCTCTATAGGCACGCCACGAGAGATCGCAACGCGGCTCGGGTCTCCGCTTAAGTGGCTATCCGCGCCAACGTAGCCTACGTATTCAGCTGTTGCTTCCACACCGCAATAGTTCAAAACATCTCGCAAGCGGACGCCGGTAAACGTAGGACACCCCACGGCTCCAGTCGTCCATTGGTTACCGCTCGCTGCGGGAGTATATTCACTTCTTCCATTGCCACCACATTCAAGCTGTAGTTGCAGAGTGACCTCTTCAAAAGTTGCTTGAAGATCGGCAATAGTGAAGGTCTTAGCTTCCACGCAAGACTCACCGCTGACCTCAAGCGTCCAAGTTGTTGGGTCAACGTTTGTCGGCGGGACGCCGTTGTTACGGACGAAGAGGTACTTGCTCGGTGTTACGGAGTCGTCTAAAAGATGAGCCGGTGTTTCAGCATTTACAGGTCGGCTGTTTAAAAGTCGCAAGCCTTCTTTGCCCTGAATATCAAAACTTTCATTGTCAGCCGCAAAGGCTGTTGGAATCAAACCTGATGGCATCAGCCGTGCAAACGGGATATTCATGCCCAGGGCGGTTGCCATTGCAGCCAAGCTACTTTTCTTTAAGAACCCTCGGCGGTTTATGGGGTTAAAGCCAGTGTTGTTAAATCTGCCGTCAGATGTGCGCGCATCGCGAACTTGCTGCTCTATTTTTGTTTTACTTTTTAAATAATTCATCTTTTCTCTGAACTTTATTAAGTAATTAAATTTGAGTTGCCTTACTGCGAGTTAGCTTCCCCGCGTCTCGCTCCTGCAAGAATACCTGGAAGCGAGTAATTCCCCTCGTGACATGCATATTGATAAGGCTTGTCCTCTATCGAGCTAAACGCAATTTCTGCTGACCAAGTCTTCGAGTTATTTACCTTAGATTCATAGTTTACACGATTTTTTGCAACCCGAGTAAATCGTTCCGCAATTTTAAACCTCTTTGTAGCATTTCGGAAGCGTTGTAGAGGATGTAAATTTGAGGTCTCAACGACCAAAGTATTGTTCTCCCAGTTCGCAAGCGAGTCTCCAGGCCAGGGACGAATAATTGATGGCAATGGCGTGTCGCTTATCCAGATTACGGGAGTGTCATGAACCATCTCAACATGAATTACAACGTAACCGGGGCACTGAATTATTTGATATTGGTTTTTATAGAGGGTCGGCAACATCGCGGGTCCACCAATCGAGCTGAATGTTAGTAAACATCTTTCGGCGAGAAGTCTAGCCTCCGAGCCGGCGTAGGGGCCTATTTTTTCTCTGCGCTTTCGAGGAGCCTCAATTCCAAGTTCTGCTTAAGGTTTCGTGAGCCGCAGTAAAAATCGATCTGTTCTGCGTGCGAGCCTCGGATCAAATATACTCCGAGTATGGTTGTCATCAGAATTGCGAAGAAGATCGCTACTCTCGACTGTGAAGCCAGCTCTGGTAGCTATATCAATGGCTTTAGATGGCTCCATGCGATGTAGTGCTCGATTATTCTGATCCGGTAAGCCAATGTGATCACTTATTCCTATAACGCCGCCTGGCTTAAGCCATCCATATAATTTTCTCAGTAAGTCCGTTGCTCTGGAGGAGTAAATGAGGTCGTGTAAAGTCAACATTAAGAGAGCTGCATCTATTGATTCTTTCTCAATTGAGATTGTAAGCACATCTCCCATCATTTGGTTTACATTCAGCAACTCGGCTTGAGTGATCTTATCGTCTAGCACTTCCCCTTGCGTTTGATTCTGTCGGTCCTCAATAAAACTTCTTCCGCGTTCCGTGTTTTGGGATAAGATTTTCCCGGTCGGACCAACGGCTTTTGAGAGGATATAGGTGTAGTATCCCCCCGCGGCGTAAATATCTAATATTGTCATCCCTTGCTCGATCCCGATGAACTGAAGAGTTTCAATTGGCTTGCGGATACTGTCGCGTGCCAAGTCACTCGGCGTGCGACCATAAGATGTTAACGCTTCTTTCAAGTCATTGAGGTCTAAATTTTGCTGGGCTGACGCCCGTGTGACGAGATCATTAAAACTAATAACTACAATCAAGATCGGTAGGCATAAGAAAATCTTGTTCGTTTTTTTTGTCTTTTTTCGCATTATTGCAGCCCAATTCCACGTGCAACAAGAGTTGCTAGTAAAAGCGCAATCACAAGCGGTAAAAACACTGCCTTGGTTGCTAGTCTGATAATCCTGGGTGCTTGGAAACGGCCATTAGGGCTTTTACGAGCTTTTGATAGAAAGGTCATGATTGGAAAAGTTAAAAGAATCACACTGACAAACGCGATTAATTTAGCGGTAAAAAGGGGGTTGTTTGAGTAATATTGGCTTGGTTTTCCTACAAAAAATAATAAAATAATTCCACAGAGGCAGGTGATACCGAGACTCAGCCAGAACACAGCCTGAACTCTCCATAAATTTTTCAAATCCTCTAAAGTCATGCTGCTCTTAATAACTGCGGCGTTGAGCGCGAGAGAAAAAAAAATGACTATTATCGATATAAAATGAATTAATTTTAATAATGAAAAGGCCATGGTTTGAGTGTACTGTAAGTGATGTCTCTACGGCCAGTGGGTAGAGTTTATAAATCCGCATTAGTTTGCTCAAATATGTCTTGAGAGGAATTTACGGATTTTTGTCCTTGTCAGATAATAAAAATTCAAATAAAGAGGCTCGAAAATGGTAAATGCGGCAGAAACTTATTCCGAAAGTGTTGGAAACAATCAAGACAATATGAAAGCGGTTGCTCTTACATCGCTCGCAGGGACAAGTATTGAGTGGTATGACTTTTTTTTGTACGGCACTGCAGCGGCGCTTGTTTTCCCCTCAGCATTTTTCCCAGAAAGTACCCCTACAATGGCCTTGATCTTATCCTTTGGTACTTTTGCTTTTGGTTTCATTGCGCGACCCGTGGGAGGTATTTTATTCGGTCATTTTGGGGACCGCGTTGGCCGGAAGAGGGCCTTAGTGATAGCTCTTTGGATGATGGGCCTTGCCTCGACTTTAATAGGATTGCTTCCAACTTTTGCGACCATAGGAATAGCCGCGCCGATTCTTTTGAGTTTTTTGCGGTTTGTTCAGGGACTGGCTATCGGCGGACAGTGGGGAGGCGCGATGCTTTTGGTCACTGAGAGTTCGCCGGCTGACAAACGAGGCTATTATGGTGCGTATGCTCAAGCAGGCGCTCCAGCCGGAGTGATACTAGCAAACCTCGCGTTTATTTTGGTCAGCTCCTCAATGTCTGAGCAGGCGTTTTTTGATTGGGGTTGGCGCGTCCCTTTTCTTTCTAGCGTAATACTCATTGGTATTAGTATGTACGTTCAGTTAAGTATGGAAGAGACTGATGCTTTTAAAGCCTTGCAATTGGCAAAGGAAAAACGAGAAATTGAGGGGGGAGGGCGCACTGTAGTGCGACGCTCACCAATCATCGAGGCGTTAATAAAGTATCCGAAACGAATCGCGTTGGCAGCAGGAGCATTCCTATCAATCCAAGTAACTTTCTACATATTAATCGGTTTTATTTTGGCTTATGGGAGTGATATCACCGGACCCGCGATCCCACGAGACACATTACTTTGGGCGGTTTTGATCGCATCTATAATACAAATTCCCAGTCAGTTCTGGGCTGCTTCTTACTCTGATAGACATGGCCGTCGCGGCATCTTCATGTGGGGTGCGATATTGACAGCCGTTTGGTCGTTTTTTCTCTTTCCATTAGTTGACACTGGTAATTTTTGGCTTGTCGTTATAGCCATCAGCGGAGGGTTAACTTTCTTGGGCTTTATGTATGGCCCACAGGCGGCATTTTTCACAGAACTTTTTAGTACTGAGGTGCGATATTCAGGAGCTTCGTTAGGCTATCAAATAGGTGCGATTGTCGGAGGTGCATTTGCTCCAACAATTGCTACGATCTTGTGGCGAGAATATGCGATTGTCTGGGTTTCGGTTTACATGGCCGTGGCATCGCTTCTCTCGTTGTTGTCGGTCAAACTTCTAACTGAGACGTTTAATTCTGAATTAAATTAGCAATGTTGCAAGCGGAAAGTCTTTTGGTGCAATCTATGAGTTTTCGAAAATTAGCGCTGTTTTTTTCTTGTTTCTTGGTTTTGTCGCAAGCGCTTGGTGCCGAGTCAAAAGTTTACGGTTTTTCGACAAAAGGATTGGATAGAGTCGAGTACTGGCTTAGAGATTTGGCAACTGAAAAGAAAATTTCTGGCGCCGTTTATGGCGTTATGCAAGGTGGTAAAGTCATACGTGTCTCGGCGGTCGGAAAGCGTGATATTGAAAGAGACCTGCCAATGGAAGTGGACTCTCTCTTTCAAATTCGCTCCATAAGCAAGCCGATTACGACCGTCGCTGCACTTCAGCAGATAGAGAAAAATAGATTAAGTTTAGACGATAAGGTGTCTCGCTATATCCCTAGTTTTGATGCCGTAACGGTATTTAAAGATCCAGATACACACGACTTTTCTCAAACAAGCCCTGCTAAACCAAGGAGAGCTTGCTGGGAGGAGAATTCTAGAAAGGGAATCGGTTGTAGAGATGACTCGTAATCAGATCGACCCTCACCTGATGCCATTTGGAATTAATCCTATTTCGCCGATGCTTGATCGGGGTTGGGGCTATGGCATAGGAGTAGTTACCGATGCGAGCGAGAGCGCGTTTCCTGTCAATGATGGCGAGTTTGCCTGGAGTGGTTCTCTTGGAACTTTTGCTTGGGCTGACCCTTTGGATAAAACCGTTTTCGTTTTAATGCTGCAGCAATCCCCATCGAATGCCTTTGACGTCAGTAACGAATTTCGTCGGCGTCTTTTTGAAGCTCGGATGAGATAATAAACCGTTTGCTTGATTATTACTTTTGCGTCCAACGACCTTGTTCATTCTGAATAAAAAATCCATTAGCAGTGGCCTCTGCAGCCTGCTCAAAAGCGAGCCGCTGCACTTGTTCTAAGTCAATATTGTTCTTTTGAGAGATTTGCTGATATCGCTCCCGCCGAGCGTCATTGACTTGTTGGATCAGATTTCTGACCTCCGTATTATCATCGTCGACAACCATACCTAAATAGCCATCGTTTTGTTCCCCAACTAAACCTTGTTGCTTCGCTTCTTGGAGCGTAATGGCAACTGATATTGGCGTCAGGAAAACTAAGACAGAAAGCACTAGCCGTCTGAAAAGAATCAAACCGGATTTGTTCCGAGCAAACACTAGGAATCTTAAAAAATTCAAATGATTTCTCATCAATTTTCCCCCTCTTTCGTATTGATTAAAATAATCCACTGTCGGGCGAAAAGATATTTTCGAGTTCCTCTTCAACTTGAACTCTTATTTCATGTTCAATTCGCACATTTAGATTGATCGTAATAGGTTCGTTTGGAACTGCGACCTGAACCGTTGGTGTGCAGCGAATGACCCCGATTAAATTGCCTAAAAAAAATATGATCATTGTTACTGCACGCATTGTTTTTCAGTTCCTGTGCTTTATTCTTTAATCAGATGGTTTTGACGTTTTAACGAGAGTAACGCAACTCGAACCCTTCTTCAATTTGTCGACTTGCTAATAGGCTCTGCAACAATGAGTTTAGGTTATCGCTGATATTTAGATTAAGATTAATTTCCTGGCCGCCATTCATGGTTGGACTCTCTCCCCGTAAGGCAACTGCGATCTTCATTTCACCACTTTTCTGGAGATTCAAGGTGCTATTTAATGTTTCAAAGTTGTAATGTTCAAGAGCTTCACTCACGAGTTTCATACTCGGATTCACATCATTTTTGTTTTGGGGCGTATAAAAAATCGAACCTCCGGGATAAAGGGCTGAGATATGACCATTGCTTATCTCGATTGTTTCATTCTCGAGAATGATCGGGAGGTATCCGCTGACACGCCCATTAATTGCCAAGCCATCGTAAGGCATCAGCGCCGCAAGTTCGCCTAAGTCAATACCAGAGAGTATTAGATTAAATTGTGACTGGGGCTCGTCCGGTAAAAAAGGGATTTTTGGCATGCTTAATTCACCCTGAAGAAATCGAGTCTTTGTATCGAAAAGATTAAAAAACTTCGCGCGACTATTAATGTTTAGGTGAGTCTCGATGTCAGTAAAGACTAATCCGGCATCGACTTTATCGAAGGACAGAGCCTGATCATTCAGCGTGTTTAATGAAAACGGATTTTCAACAGCTACGGTCACCATCCCGTTAGCACCAGTAAATATGGTGTCGTTGTAATATCCACTAACGGAATTTAACTTAGTTACCAGTGGCCCTCCAAAATCCCAAGATCGATCTGTTCGTTGTGTCCACCCTATATCTGTTCGTAAACTTATCTCACCATCCGTTAGGTCAAAAAATGAGTTCCCTAGGTCAATATAGCTAGAGAGGGGCGCTGAGAGTGAGAGTTCGGGTAAGGCAAGTTGAAGATCTAAGCTTCCAGTGGTCCTCTTCCAGTCGTGCTGGATAGAGGCACCTAGTATGGTTTGGTCGCCAGTATGTAATTCAAAAATGGCGCTAGCTGTGTCGACGTTGGTTCGTAAAAACCCAGTTATTTGTGGTTCGTTAAGAATGAATGGCGCGCTTTCAACAACAATATATTCGGATTGGACGTCGCCTTTTACAGTGGGGACTTTTGTTTCATGGTGATTCTCAAAAGAGAAATCTGTAATGTTTACCGTGAAGGAGATAGAACCGTTGATTAGGTCAGTTTTAAGGCTATCGACCTTAAGAAGCAGAGATTCCGAACCGAAATTAACAGATGAATTTTCTTTTAAATTCATAGTAAACGGGCCACTAAGAGAGAGTCCAGTAGCCGAAATCGTTTCGGGTTTACTCGTAAACCCGTTTAGATTCAAATGGTGGGATTTATCTTTTAGCTCTATTGATCCCGAAAGGTTGCAGCGGAACAACAAGCTGCATTTGGCGTCAAGACCATCGACCGTAGCATGAATCGAAAGATTCGATGCTTCTATAATTGCGTTGATTTTTTTTATTTTAATCGAAAGGGGTTCTTGCGTCATTGTTAGGGTTAGGGAGATCTCTTTTGCCGTTAAATCTGTGACTCTGAGACTCTTTAATGCGGCTGGGGAGCCGTGCAAGTTTGGAGGAAGCAAAGAAACCGCGGAAATCTTAGGTGTGGCTTCGACGAGCCCGATTTCCCCCGCATAAAAGCCGCTTTTTACATTAGAAATTTCACTCAGCTCTAGATTGGCTCGCTCGAGCGCTGCACTTATTGCATAGTTTGTGATTTGGTTAGAAGAGACAGCTACCAGAAACGCAAGAGTCGCTAATGTGATGAACGTAAGGGTAAGAAAGACTGACGCAAATTTTTTGAAGGAGTGGCTCCTTTCAGATTGCTCGCTAAGAGTTCAAAAACTTTGTCTTTGTTGCCTTGATATAAATTAGCTAAGAAGCTTGCGTGGTTAATTACTGCCCATTGGACATGATCATAGCGTGCTTCATATCCATCATTTCTCTTGAACGATTTCTCTCAGATTGCATGAGCTCTCCTACAGCCGGTCCACCTTGATTATAGATGCCTCCTCGTAAGGCAAAAAGTAAGTATTCTTCTGGCGCAATCTCAACAGCGTTTTTGTTTGTAAAGGTATTCACCGCGTCTGTGATGAGATCCGATCGATTTTCTAGATTAGGGTAGGAAAGTATGTCAGCGATCATCGTTTCTAAAACGTTGAGATTGTCGATTATTATGGCCGCCTGAGGGGATTGGCTGTACAGATCAGGTGCGATTGCCGGGGTCATGGGTAATTCTGTAGGTGCAGGGAACATGCTCATTCCCCCTGCAGAACCAATTTTGTTCCAAAATCGTTCAAGAGCGATCGGAATTCCGTTGTCAAATTGCGAATCTACGTGCTCACGAATGATTGCTTCGAGACTAGCAAGCTGAAGCCACTGCTGTGTCCATTGAAAAGCACTCAAACGAGGGAAGGCAGTTTTGAATGCTGTTGCTTGCGGATGCGTTAAAATGAAGCCGTTATCTTTTGGGGATGACGCTACAGAATGACTGTCATTGCTTAAATAATTATCGATTGCAGTGTTAAGCGCAATAAGCTTGTCATTGATACTGTCGTCGAGATAGATGGCTAGTACTGTGTTTTCAAACTGACGGCCACGCGAAAGTACCTCAGCAGCTTGAGAGTCCAGTATTGAACTGTTCGAAAACGCCTGTGAGGCTGCTTCGTCGGTGTGTTTTCCCCGCATCGTTTCACGTAAACCAATGCGAGCTTCAATTTCCAGATCACCGTATGGCCCACTCATATTCATGCCCATATGCATACCACCATCATGTCCCATATCAGATGACATCATTTCTTGCATGGTCATATTGGCCATCATCGTGAGATGGTCTTCAAGTTGATCGCGCGCGGGCTGTGCGTATTGATTTTCATTAATCTTCATAATCTCTTCAAAAGCTTGAGCATGAGTTAGATCAAAAGCGTTAAAAAGATCTGCAAGTTCGGGATGGGAGATTCTAAGAGAGTTGTTTGATTGGGCTGCGCTGGTACCGGCCAGTAGCCAAAGAATTGCAACAAGCGGTGCGACTATTGATCTTTCTTTGGAAAACTGATGCCTCTCAGACATGGGTAAAGCTCCGTATAGGGTTTTAGTGCTAATTGCCTGCTTTGGGTGCGATAGTCTACCTTAGACAATTCTAAAGATTAGTATAAACTGATGGGATGTTTTATCCAATGGGCGCAGCAACATTTAGTAATTAAGGTGTTATTAATTGTTACATTTCCTGCTGCGCAATAATTCGCAGAGGAAAATTTAAATTTCCTTGTTAGAGAGTCAAAAATGGGCTTGAGCTTATGAGTGAGAGTATTGAAATTACTTATTGTGCGGAATGAAACTATCTACCCGAGGCGGACCGTGTGCTCGCTGAGATAAAAGATAGATTTCCAGGTATTGAAATAATCAAGGTGGCAAGTGGTGGGGGAGTCTTCGATGTCTGCCACGGCGGTGTCATTGTGTTTAGTAAAGGTGGGGTAAATCGGTTTCCTCACCCCGGAGAGTGTGCGCGACTTATCGCCGCGCGCATTGAGCACTAGTTAGATTTTATCGTTGGAAAAGGTACGAGAATTTCACAAAGAATTGGTCGCCGTCGTTTCGAAGTTCATTCGCCACTACGAGTTCCCGCTCTCCCTCCATGTCTACAATATCGAAATTACTTCGATTCGTGTTGTAACCGACATATAAAGCTGACCAAGGGTTAATAACGTATCTAAGAAGCAAGTCGAAGTTTAGGTTCTCATCATCTACGAGACGCGTTGCAGGTCCCGCATCGGTCTCGTCATATTGAGCAATGAAACGTAAGGACCACTCGCGAGTAAACTGATAGTTCCAATTCGAACGAACAATCCTGTTCGTAAAAATTGAGGTCCCGCTGAGCGTCTCCAATTGAGTGTCAAGGTATGTATTCGAGACACGTAACCGGTCAATGGGTCTCCAAAGGGCGTCAATGCTTACCCTGCGAGTATTAGCTACTCCTGGCATCGTGCCACTGGGGGGCACCACGTTAAGCGCCTTGCCGTCACGAATTGATGCCTGCACGTTGAGGCTTTCTAAGACAGTGTTTGAATAGCGAAGCGTGATGTCATCGTAACTATATGATTGATTACTGGCTAAACCATTAAAATCTTGGGGTCGTAAAATCTCTTCGTAATCGGCGATCGATGCGCTGAACTGACTTGTCGCAAACTTAATTTCGGCACTCGCGCTTACTTGGCTAAAAAGTTTTTGACCCTCCATGTCTTGGAGGTACACCGGAAAGAATGTTGCTCCCCAACTGTTAATTGCCGATTCATCGGGATAGAAGTTAAAGTTCAGCCTTTGGTGCAACCCTTCTGTGTCGGCTTTAAAATATCGATTAGCAAAGCCAAGTTCAGTGCGGAAGTCTTTTGTCGTTGCGATGTAGTGGGTATGGTTATTAAACGTGCGACCAGAGCGGTTCACGGCGATATTTCGCTGATAACCAGTGGTTTTTTCTCCGCTAGCATGATGTTCGCTTTCAGTCGCAACAGTCTGCATCTGTGTGACCCAATTGGCATTTAGCTTAAATCGGCCGTCAAGACTGCCAACCCTGTTGTATCCGTTCCCAAGTTCTCTATCGGTAACGAGAAACCCTACTCTGTTCTGTGCTGAAAAGTCTCTGAAGCCCCTGAGTATAGCAATGTTTGCTTTTTCTCCGTCTAACGGGTCATCAGCGTCGCGGTTTAAGCCCGGTGCCTCGTCGTTTATCATAATTGCACCGAACCCATAGTCACCAGCTTTTCCTGTAAGTCGGATGCCTCCTTCCGGGTCAACGATGCGTCTTGTGAATACAAGATTAGAGTCCGTTGCGAAGAAGTCGGCGTTCTCGACAAAGAAGGGCCGCCGCTCTGGGAACTGAACTTCGAATCGTTCGTTCAGTGTGACCTGTGGTTGATCTGATTCAACTTGGCTAAAATCAGGATTTAGGGTTAGATCGAGGACGATCGCATCGTTAAAAATAAATTTCGCGTCAAGCCCAACATCTTGCTCAGACTTTTGATTAAACATTGGGCCGCCTGTTGCGTCGGGATCTAAGGCGTCAATTTCTCTTGCGAAAATAAATGGAATAATCTGTGTGTTATTTCCAGGCGCGACGCTAGTGATACCTGACATCAGGGCAGTTTGATTTAGTCTTCCTTCTTTACTGATTGAGTAATGTGGCCAGTTATTCTGCTCATCAAGTCTTGCGATATATCGACCAACTTGCACCCGCCAAAGCTGGTCCTCTGCTTCTGGAAATCGGAGGCTCCTCAGTGGTATTGACATCTTAACGGCATACCCGTGGTCGGTTACTCGACCTTCACTGTCCCAAACTGCTTCGAGTGTGGTATCAAACCCGCCCCGGAAGGATGATCCCTCTGTCCAGCGCGCGTCCCACTGAATTCCCACGGGATTGGTCCTAAAGGCGAAAGCCGCTCTTTGTGCATTAAAGGTGTCAATAATCAGTTCGACCGAGTCGTCTCCTTCAAAGTTCTCTCTTGAGGATATGTTGGCCCGTATAAGCTCAGGTTCATCATCGAAAGCGAGAAATATTGCGTGAAGCTTGGTGGAGTCGTAACCGAGATATACTTCGGTGCGTTGTGAGGCGGGGTCACCATCGTCTGGAAGCCGCTGTATAAAAGATTCAATCTTAGTCATAGATTGAGCGAGGCTCGAGATTGGCTTCATGTCTTGAGGCGAAATAAAGTCTGTCAATTCTGGAGTGTCAGATAGCTTTGGTATCGAGATTTCTTGACCATGGCTTAACTGGCTTAAAAGAGCACATATAAGCGAGGTGGTCAAAAAAAGGTTTTGAGAGACGGAATAGGACATTGAAATTTACTCGGTTAATTAAATTACTTTTATTTCCTTTATTAGAAATATTTATCAGGCTCTTCGAAGGACACTGGGTACGTTAGTTGATCTAGCAAATGGTTAAAATGTGACACAACGACGCGCGACAATAAGCCGCGGCAGTTTTTTCCGAAAATAGGGGGTCAGATTCTAACGAATATTACTACTGTCGATAAAACCCTCACGGTTAGGCATCTTGATTTGTAACAGGCTACGTCGGTCAACTACTTCGTTGAGACCCACCAGCCCATTCATGTGGAGAACATAAGCAATGACTTGGTAGACCTCTGTGTTACTCAAGGATTTTGGTGCAGTCGCTGGCATGGCTCTTCTTACGTAATCAAATAAAGTAGTTGCGTGGGGCCAAAAGCTACCCACGGTGCGGATGGGCGCATCGTCAGATTGCATATCTCCACCAACCAGCCTGTTTGCAGACCCGTTCCCTTCGCCTCCTGCACCATGGCAGACTTGACATTGAGTTTCATAGACCAGTTTTCCTTGAGAGGCAGTGCCATCACCAACTGGCAGTCCTGAGCCGTCGGGGGCAGCGATTAGATCAAAGTTACTCAGTGCTGCAGGCCCAAGGGCTTTTCCTAGCCGAGGAGTTTGCGCCTTTGAGTAGAGCGCTGTTATCAGCATCACACAGCATATAATCAACTTTGCGATATTTTTACAGCTTTTATGCGTAAACATTGCTGACCTCTCCGTTTGTGTTGACTGCCCAGCTTTGGATTGCGTTGTAGTGATAAAAGGGACGGTAATTAATTTGATTTTTAGCAGCTATTAACGCGTCTCTTGTCGGTTGGACAATTCCATTGCTATCGGTTGCCCTACTCTGCAACACCGCCTCTCCGCCGCTCCAGCTCCAGGGAATTCTAAAGCGGGCGAGCGCCTTTTCGCCGAGTTGAGAATCTATCTCGGCCACCGCCCACGTTTTCCCGCCGTCCGCACTCACCTCTACCTGGGTAATGCGTCCGCCACCAGACCAAGCGATTCCATTGAGTTCGTATACGCCCTGTCTGGACAACTTCATCTGTCCCGAAGGCGAGGTAATAATCGACTTTACGTCCATAGGAAAGCTAAATTGGCGACTCTTCCGATTTTTCAACGTGTCTGTATATTTACTAGTTTCATCTCTAAACTGACTGGGCGCGTTGGTGAGTTTCAGCTGGGTAAGCCATTTAACGCTGACGTTTCCCTCCCATCCCGGAACAAAGAGTCGCATTGGATAGCCTTGCTCGGGCCGCAAAGGTTCCCCATTCTGAAATAGCGCGAGCATAACATCGTCGAGGGCTTTATCGAGGGGAAGTGAGCGGCCCATACTAGCAGCGTCTGCTCCGACCGCGCTTAACCAGGTTGCACTTGAATTTATTCCAGCTTCTTCCAGTAAAGAGCTCAGTTTTATTCCTGTCCACTCTGAGCAAGATACGAGCCCATGAATACTTTGGGCACTGCCGTCCGGCACATCATTGCCAAACAGAGCGCCACTGTTACCTGAGCACTCAAGAAAATGTACCCTACTAACCATAGGATATTGCAGAAGGTCTTCGTAATCAAAGCTCAATGGGCGATTGACCAAACCGTTAATGACAAGTTTATGCCCGGCGGGATCGATAGCAGGGATACCGGCATGATGTCTTTCAAAATGGAGCCCGCTAGGGGTTATGCTGCCCTGCAGTTGATGAAGTGGGGAACGAGAGGCGCCTCCTCCTGGATACAAAGGGTTCGGGTTTCCAGACATTCGTTTGGCAGTGGTGAAAGGAGATGGCGATCCGTAGTCACTTGCCCCAGGGCCTGGCGTCTTCGACCATGCTGGAATCTCAAGTCCAGAGCTTTGTGCTGAGGTACCCGAACTGAGCATGGATGCTGTGCCAGCTAAAGTTGCGCTTTTCAGACTAAGGCTTAAAAGCTGGCGCCTATTAATGAGGCCGTTAGCGGCTGAAGGTTCCAGTGATTCTGTAAGAACAGAGTCTTGCGCTTGGAGCGGAAATTTAGTCATACGCACCTCTTCGTGTTTCTTTTTCGATATGTTACCAATGCCCTTTTTTAGGTACCAATATCGTTTCTTGACTAATGATATCATATCGGTTTTCCCTCGTGTGAGTTGTAACGAAATGTGGCTGGCAGAAGCATCGATTATTAGTGAGGGAGTGCTCAGTAGGTAGCAAGATGTTCAGTAATCACCGCTATAAAGGCAGCGCCATATTTCTCTAATTTGCGCTCGCCAACTCCACTTATTTGTGAAAAATTATCGAAGTCTGTTGGAAGCATCAAGCACATCTCTTGAAGGGAAGCGTCATTGAATATTACATAAGGAGGAATTCCGAGCTCCGAAGCAAACGACCTTCGACATTCCCGAAGCGCTTCCCAAAGCGCGGTATCAATATCCGATGGCAGTGGGTTCCGAGTCTGACGTTTTGTTGAGACCTTATCTGGATCCTTCCGTAATTCTATTTTCGCCTCTCCCCTGAGCAATGGACGACAAATTTCCTCCAATCGCAGCGCACCGAATCGATCAATGTCGACACTTAAAAATCCTCGGGCAACTAATTGCCGAAAAACAGAACGCCAGTCGTTTGCACCGAGCAATTTTCCAATACCATATGCTGGGAGATGATGATGCCCAAATTGAAAAATTCTATCAGTTTCAGCGCCGCGTAAGACGTCGATTAAATGATTGACGCCAAATCGCTGACCAGTTCTATAAGCCGCGCTAAGCGCCATTCGTGCAAATTCAGTCCCGTCCCAGGTTCGGGGCGGATCAATACAAGTGTCACAGTTTCCGCATGCTTCGCTTAAATGTTCATCGAAGTAGCCTAAGAGCGCCTGCCTGCGACAAGAGGTTATTTCACACAATCCAAGCATTGCGTTGAGTCGGTGTTGTTCGGCGCGCTTGTGTTCCTCATTCCCCTCTGAATTCTGCATCATTTGCCTAAGCTTGATAACATCTTGTAATCCGTAGATCATCCAGGCGTTGGCAGGGAGCCCGTCTCGTCCGGCCCTGCCTGTTTCTTGGTAATAGGCTTCTATTGTTTTCGGTAGGTCTAGATGAGCAACAAAGCGCACGTCTGGCTTGTCTATACCCATTCCGAAGGCAATCGTAGCCACTATAATAATTCCCTCTTCTCGTAAGAAGCGGGCTTGATGTTCCGCTCGTTTGCTACTCGAAATTCCTGCGTGGTAGGGAAGCGCCTTAAATCGCTGAGTTTCTAACCAGCTCGCTATTTGATCAACTCTGTTCCGGGAGAGACAATAAACAATGCCAGACTCTCCTTGATGTTCGTTTTTTAAAAACCTAAGAAATTGCTGTTTGGTATTGTTCTTGAGGGCGATTCGGTATCTGATATTTGGACGATCAAACCCTGCAATATAGTGCGGAGCATGCTCTAATTTGAGTTGGTTAATTATTTCCCTACGAGTACGCTCATCAGCCGTTGCAGTTAAGGCTATACGAGGGACCTCGGGAAATAATTCACATAGAAGGGAAAGCTCAAGATAATCAGCTCGAAAATCATGACCCCATTGCGATACACAATGTGCCTCGTCGATAGCAAAAAGTGCAATCGTAGTCTCTTGTAGTAAGGTAATCGTACGATTTTGTAATAATCGTTCTGGCGCGATGTAGAGGAGATCTAGCGTGCCATCTTTAAGTTGATGCTCAATAGACGCGACCTCATCGCGCTCAAGCGTGGAGTTAAGAAAGGCCGCGTTTACACCCAGAAGGCGAAGCGCACTGACTTGGTCCTGCATTAGTGCGATGAGCGGCGAAACTACAATGCCGCAGCCATTACGAAGAAGTGCTGGGATTTGGTAGCATAAGGACTTTCCTCCACCAGTCGGCATAAGAACAAGCGCATCGTCCCCACCGCTAATTGATTCAATAATCTCTTTTTGTGGTGATCGAAACGACGCATAACCGAATATGGTTTGTAAAATTTGATCTGCGTCAGTCGGCATTCAGATTATCGCTTCTCTAGGTCTCAGAGAGATTTTTTATTGGCTAACCAAGCAGGCGTTTGGTTGCGGTTTTCGGTCGATTATCGACCGCCAAGTTCTTTTGCAAGGAATTCGTTATAGTCGCCATGAAAGTCGTTGATTTTTCTGTTACGAATCTCAACGATTCGATTGGCTAACGATGAGACAAACTCCCGATCATGACTCACAAAAATCAAGGTCCCTTCATATAATTCAAGGGCAAGATTTAACGATTCAATGGCCTCCATATCCATGTGATTTGTCGGCTCATCCATTATAAGAACATTTGGATCTTGCATCATTAGTTTACCAAACAGAAGTCGATTTCTTTCTCCGCCTGAGCAAACCTGTACCTTTTTGTTTGCGTCATCAGAGGGGAAAAGTAGCCTACCCAATGTTGCCCGTACAATTAAGTCATCATGTGAGGGTTTCCGCCATTGACTCATCCATTCGAATACTGTCAGGTTCTCAGCGAAATCTGGTGTATTGTCCTGAGGGCAATAACCAAGTCGCGCATTTTCTGCCCAACTTATAACGCCGTGCTGCGGTCTAAGTTCGTTTACAAGGCAGCGTAAAAAGGTTGATTTTCCGGCGCCATTTTCCCCAATTATAGCCATTTTAGTTCCGGCGGGAATAATCATTTGGCAATCGCTAAACAGAGTTTCATCGTCAAAGCTTTGCGACAAATTCTCAACAACCAGGGCCTGTCGGTGGAGTTTTTTTTCTTGATTAAATCGTATGTACGGATTCACGCGACTGGATGGCTTTACATCTTCTAGTTTTATCTTCTCTAATTGCTTGGCACGGGAGGTGGCTTGTTTGGCTTTCGAGGCGTTTGCTGAAAATCGACTTACAAATTGTTGTAGGTCTGAAATTTGAGCTGACTTTTTGGCGTTGATCGATTGCAGCCGCTCTCTTGCGGCCGTCGATGCAATCATAAAATCGTCGTAGTTGCCTGGGTAAACTCTCAGTTCGCCGTAGTCGATGTCGGCCATATGAGTGCAAACAGTGTTTAGGAAGTGCCTATCGTGAGAGATTATTATCATCGTTGACTTGCGCTGATTCAGTGTTTCTTCGAGCCAACGAATGGCGTTAATGTCCAAATTATTAGTGGGTTCGTCTAAGAGCAGGATGTCCGGGTCAGCAAAGAGGGCTTGTGCCAAAAGAACACGTAGTTTCCACCCTGGAGCGACTTCGGACATTTTCCCAAGGTGCAGATCTTGCTCGACTCCAGCACCAAGCAATAACTCGCCAGCACGGCTCTCGGCGCTATAACCGTCCAGCTCTGCAAAATCGACTTCAAGTTCTGCTACACGCATACCCTCTTCTTCAGACATTTCTGGAAGGTTATAGATCCGGTCACGCTCTTCCTTGATATCCCAGAGTTGCGCATGGCCCATAATTACAGTGTCGATGACGGTATAATTCTCATAAGCAAATTGATCTTGATTTAGCGTGCCCAAGCGTTCGTTTGGCGTGAGCGATACATTGCCACCAGTGGCTGTAAGGGTTCCCTCAAGAATTTTCATGAACGTACTTTTCCCACATCCGTTTGCTCCGATTAGCCCGTATCGGTTTCCCTCGCCAAATTTTACTGAAATATTCTCAAATAGTGGTTTTGCGCCGAACTGCATCGTTATGTTTGCTGCGGTAATCAATGATCTAATTCCTTTTGGATATGTCCGTTAAGTTTTGACGGCCGGTACTATAGGATCAAAAGATAAATAGGTCGAGTGTTTCCGAAATTTAATAGCAAAATTTTTATAAAAGACATTAAAACGAACATGTTTTTGTGGAGGGGTTTAAATAGCAAATCGTAGTCGTTTGCTTTTTGAGCGCTCTTAATTTGGTGGTACTGGTTATTAGCTAGGGATTTACGTACTCTCTTATTTGTTTTCTGTTGTTATGACTCGTTTGGACAAAATCTTATTCTGACGAAGGTTAACTAAAATGATTGAGAATTTAACACCGATACTTGTCGGCGGGGGTCAGTTTACTGATGGTCAAAAAGTCGCTCAAAGACATCGGTCACCAATGGATTTGGCGGCGATCTCAGCAGAAGCGGCTATCGCTGACACGGGATTAAGTAAATTGAGTCGTTCGCTTCTCATAAAAGCGATTGACACGATTGCCGTTGTTCGGCTTTTTTCGGATTCACATAACCGTCCAAGAATGTCTAGTTCTTTCGGTCGAGCGCAGAACCCGCCACGTTCAATAGCTCGTAGAATTGGAGCTGAACCAACAAATAGTATATACGGCAGTATTGGCGGGAACACGCCGCAAAAATTTGTAAATGAAATGGCTCAACGTATCTCTGAAGGGGACGTGGGAATTGTTCTCCTTGCTGGCGCCGAAGCGATAAGGACAACAAGGCATGCCTTGAGAGAGGGTATTACTCTCGATTGGGAGGAGGCCAGTTTTGGTTCTTTGGAAGATCGCGGGCAAGGTGAAACTATAACCAATGCGCATGAGTTAGCGCACGGAGTTGGAATTCCAATTAATACCTATCCTTTGTTTGAGCAGGCGGTTCGCGGAGAGCTTGGGCATAATGTCCAAGAACATCTTGCCTATATGGGATCTATTTTTGCTTCGTTTAGCGAGGTAGCTGCTGATAATCCATTTGCCATGTATAGAACCCTTCGAAAGGCGAAGGAGCTTGCAGCCATAACTCAAGACAATCCTTTCGTAGGATTTCCTTATCCTAAATTTATGAACGCGATGGAAAACGTCAACCAGTCTGCATCCGTGATAATGATGTCGGTGGGGAAGGCTAGAGATTTAGGGATCGATCCGAGAAAGTGGGTTTTTTTGCATGGATGCGCGGAAGCTAACGATAAATTGTTGCCGCTTGAGAGGATCGATTATCACTCATCGCCTGCGATGGATGAAACTTTTAATAGAGCGTTTGCGATGGCGAGTTTAGACGTCGGCGCGATAGATTACTTTGATTTGTATTCTTGTTTTCCAGCTGCTGTCGAAATTGCATGTAAAAGCTTAAAAATAGACGTGTTCGATAAGAGGGGATTGACGTTAACAGGTGGGCTTCCGTTTTTTGGTGGTCCGGGTAACAATTATTCAATGCATGCGATAGTCGAAATTATGAAAAAGCTGCGAGGTAACCGCCAGGCCTTTGGGATGATAACGGCTAACGGAGGGTGTTTAACAAAGCATGCAGCAGGAATTTACTCAGCGATTCCTACATCCGGGGTTTGGGAGCGTGAAAAGGTATCGAATTATCAGCTTCGGCTAGATGACATCGCAAGCCCAGAAATAACAATGACCCCTCAAGGAGAATCAACAGTGGAGACCTACACAGTCGTTCATAAAAAGGGTGAGCCAGAGCTTGGGATTGTAATCGCACGAGAAAAATTGAGTGGTCGACGGTTTGTTTCGAATACTGCCAATAAAAGCGGTATTTTAGATGCAATGTTAGACCAAGATTTTTTAGGAAAGTCTGGATTTGTAAACAATGCTGACGGGAAAAATATCATCTCGTTTTTATAATTGTCTCTAATTTAAAAGTAGATATACAAATTTAATTGTCGAAAATTAACTGGAGTTCTGAGAATGGCGCAGGAAAGAATTCAAAAAAGAATTGGGTCGGGTTTTTACGCAAAAAGCGAGCCAGAAGAGGTTTTAAATGAGATTGATTTAGAAAATAAGATAGCGGTAGTGACGGGTGGTTACTCTGGAATTGGTTTAGAGACGACCAGAGCGCTCGCATCAAAAGGGATGCGTGTTTTCGTCCCTGCGCGCAGAATTGATTTAGCTGAAAAAAACCTCGCGGATGTTCCTGGTGATATTGTAATTAGAAGTCTTAATTTATCTGATTTAGGAACGGTTGAAAAATTTGTGACTGAGTTATCAAGATCAGAGTCTAGAATTGATATTTTAATTAATAACGCAGGAGTAATGGCTTGCCCAGAATTTAGGGTAAGCTCTGGATGGGAATCCCAGTTTGCGATTAATCACCTAGGGCATTTTGCACTAACCACTCAGATGCTACCGTTACTGATGTCCTCCGAAGCGCCAAGGGTCGTTTGTCTTTCATCAGTTGCTCACAAAAGAGCGGGCATACAGTGGGATGATATTCATTTTGAGCGGACGCCATACGACAAGTGGCTTGCTTATGCTCAGGCGAAGTCAGCGAATGCACTATTTGCTTTGTATTTAGATGAGAGATATTCAGGTGAGGGGCTCCGAGCGTTCTCTGTTCATCCGGGTGGTATTCTTACTCCGCTTCAGCGTTACTTGAAAAATACTGAAATGGAGGCCTTGGGCTGGACGGACGCTGAGGGAAATTTGTCGGAGAATGTGGCGTCTTTATTTAAATCAGTATCTCAAGGTGCTGCAACTAGTTTATGGGCAGCAACGAGCTCCCAATTAGATGGTTTGGGTGGACTGTACTGCGAGGATTGTGATGTCGCTGATGGTGCGTCTAAAGATTCGCCCTCGTGGTCAGGAGTGTCAGAGTGGGTAACGAGCCTGGCAGAAGCAGAACGGCTTTGGGAGGTAAGTGAAAGGCTTATTAATCAATGCGGAATGATTCCATAAATTAGTTTTGACATATATTCAAAGAGCTGGGCTTATGAATTTTAGGGAGAAAAAAGTTATTGTTACTGGCGGGACTAGAGGAATTGGTTATGCTATTTCCACAGCATTTGCCCAGCGAGGCGCTCAAGTTGCGATGGTCTTTCGTACTGACCGTAATAAGGCAGAGCAGACGCTTTTGGAAATTCGTGAAATCAACCCCGAATACGAGCATCTAATCTTTCAAGCTGACCTTTCAGATCCTGGAGCAACAGCATTAACTTTCGATCGTTGTGTCAGTGCTCTCGGTGGAGTAGACATAGTCGTCAATAATGCAGGAATCGGTATCAATCATTCGGTGGACAGTGTCTGCTATGAAGATTGGCAAGATATCTGGCAAAAAACACTGGCATGCAATCTTTTGGGCCCTGCTAATCTTTGTTTTTGTGCGTCAAAGCATATGATCGCTGAGGGAGGTGGAAGGATAGTAAATATAGCATCTCGTGGGGCCTATCGGGGTGAGCCTGAGAAGCCTGCATACGGCGCTAGCAAAGCGGGGCTTATCTCGCTTGGGCAATCTCTGGCAGTTTCTCTGGCTCCTTATAAAATTTTTGTTGGCACAGTGGCCCCGGGTTTTGTAGAAACAGATCTTTCTGCAGACTTGATGGCCTCTGAAAAGGGAGCCGGAGTTCGAGCGCAGTCTCCTTTAGGCCGAATTGCTCTGCCAGAGGAAGTCGCGCATGCCGTTTTGTTTCTCGCGTCAGAGGGTGCTGAGTTTTCGACCGGCACGGTTATTGATGTGAATGGTGCGTCCTATCTGCGCTGATCCTTTGGTGTTTCTTTAGCTGCTGCTCCTAATGAGCATACTTGGTCGTAGAGGTATTTAGTAACGCTCTTTCTGGTTGGGTAAGGGGCGAACTCTTCGATCAAAATAGGATCGCCAATATCTACTTGCAAAGACCCATCAAATTTTTTTAAGGCTTCGTGAATTAAAAGGGCCATACGAAGTGGTTCCGCAATGTGGGAGGCCACATGAAATAATCGACTATTTCTCCCATGGAAGTGGATAGGCACGACTGTGGGCTTGGCCTCTAGAATTAATTTGGCTGCAAATGTTGTCCAAGGCGCATCCTTAATATCGCCAAAACCAAATTTATCGGCAGTGGACACCATTCCGGATGGAAATATTAGAACTGGAATGTTTTGTGATAACGCCTGAAGCGCAAGTTGTTTACTGCGGATATTAGTTCTGGTGGCTTCTCTCGAGGGGTTGAAGTCGATAGGAAGTAAATGTGGAGCGATCGTCGCATCTTGGCAGAGTACTGAGTTTAGCATGATGCGCAGATCGCCACGGACTTGCGCTGCGATATCGCAAAGGACGATTCCGTCAATCACCCCGAAAGGATGGTTGGCTACAAAAAGTAGGGGGCCGGATCGAGGTATGTTATCCATCTTCTCTCTACTAAGTTCTACTTTGATCTTGGCTTCTCTCAGCGCGTGCCCAAAGAACTTGCTGATATCAAAATCGTCTTCTTTTAGTTTGTAGTAAGTTTTCTCAATGCGCCGCCTACCTAAAATAACTTCAAGGGATGAGATAAGGTTTCTGGTTAACCATGGGTCTGTTGGCTGTGAGTAAGAAATCCGCGGAGGAAAGCGCAGGTAAGGCATGAATTGAGGATCTATGTCGGTTGTTGGTGGGACGAAACTCATTGCTCTTTCACGACCTTTTAAAATGTGTTGTTTAATTACACGGAATTTTATGGTTTTTTATAAAAAGGTCAACGGTAATTCCTCGGACTCATTGACGAGCCACAGATTAGATCAAAACGGTGCAGAGGAGTTTTACGGGTTTTTATTAGCTAGCGTCTATCGTTACTTCTGAAGAAGCTGAGAAACACTTTCAGCAGAAATGTCTACGTTGGTTTTGAGATTTTCTTCATTGCCCCACGCATGACGTATGTAGTTAATTATTTGGGCTATATCCCTTGGTGTCATTGCTCTTGCGAAGGAGGGCATTTCGCCACGCCCAATAATTAAAACTTGCGCGATATCAATACCATTTCCTGTGACAATTTCACTACCTACTAATGCAGGGTAGATACCCTCAATTCCCCGTCCATCCCTTTGGTGACATTCGGAGCAATTGTTAATAAACAAATTCAACCCATCAGCCGACTCTTCTGCTATGGTGATATGTGTTAAAACGAGGCCAAGTGTTAAATAAAAGAGAAGGTTTGATTTTTTTTTCACATTTTGACGCCTAATTTTCTGCACTCGCTGATTGTATTGATATTTACTCGGTTTCGGAACGCCTTGTATACTAAAAGCATTACTGATTCGGTGCAACGACACATGCCATGCAGGGGTAGAGCGAAGGGTTTTTGCAAATGGACTCTAAGTAGCTATTATCTCTGGTGAGTTGAAAAATTTGCTGAAACTTCTGGTGTTTGGATGAATAATCTTAGTGCAGATCAATGTAAAAAATTTGCCGATTTAGGTTATTTAGTTGTTGATTTTGAGTTCTCGAAGTTGCTGCTTGATGAGGTTATTACGCACGTCTCGTATTTGTACCGGAAAAGCCCTTGTTTAGAGGTGGGAGCGCCAAGGCGCGTGCAGGATGCGTGGAAAACCGTTGACGCAGTGCGTCAGCTTGCTGTCTCTTCGGCTGTGCTTTCTGCGCTTCAACAATTATTTGGCCGTGAGCCACTTCCCTTTCAAACGTTGAATTTTCCTGTTGGCACACGTCAGCGTTCACATTCGGATACAGTTCATTTTAATTCTATTCCAAGCGGTTTTATGGTTGGCGTTTGGGTAGCTTTGGAAGACATCGACGAGGCTAACGGTCCGCTAGAATATTATCCAGGGAGCCATAAGTTGGCTGAGTATTCGATGCAAGATTTCAATTTAGAAGTAGGTTACTCAAATTATCATAAGTATGAGGAATGCATAGATAATTTAATTAAGGAGCAGGGCTTCGTTTCAGAACTTGGTTTAGTAAAAAGAGGTGAAGCTATTATCTGGCATCCAAACCTCCTTCATGGAGGCGCACAGCAGTTGGATCCAATGCGGACGCGTCATTCGCAGGTAACGCATTACTTTTTTTCTGGCTGTCAATATATAACCCCGATGGAGGGGTCGAAAGAAAGGCCCTCGTATCGTAAACCATTATGGATTCCTAAGACTTCGGAGGAGTTGCAGTCCTTATCTGAGATCTCGGTGCTAAAAAAGATCCACCAACTAGTCCGAAAGGTGTTTTAGTTGTCGACTATGGTTCCTGATTTGGGTTCTCCGATAATACGGCTTGCAAGGGCTAAAGTCAGGAGAGGGCGAAATCTAGTTCTTCGTATTGATGATATTGTAGTAAATAGGGGAGAGCATCTGGTATTGCTGGGAGGGAACGGATCTGGCAAAAATTTACTCGCTAGTTTACTCACCGGTCAATGTCGGGAATCGTCTATTTATGTTGCGTTCGATAAGTGCTTTGTGCCCTCGCTGGATGTTCATACTGTAAGTTTCGAAGAACAAAGGCGCCTTCTTCTTCGAGAGAAACGATTTGATGTCAGTGAATACGATGAAACTGCCCGAGATGAAGGCACCTCTGTCTATAGATTTGTATCCGGCGCTAGAGTTGATCAAGATAAAGATAAAGAGAGGCTTACCCGATTGCTTGATGATTTAGGTTTAAGCACAGTAATAAATCAGGGTATCCGATATCTCTCGTCCGGGCAGTTAAGGCGAGTCAAGCTTGCTAGGGGACTTTACTCTGAGCGAGACGGATTTCCGCAATTATTGGTTTTGGATAATGTGTTAGAGAGTATCGATCGTCAGTCGGAGAAAAAAATACGCGACACCTTATCGCAAGTTCGACACACTGGTAAGACTGTAATCGAACTTTGTCGTCGACCAGAGCAGATTTTAGATGGCGCTGATAGGTTGGTTTTACTCAAGCGCGACGGATTTAATCTATGTTGTGAAACTTCAGGGGCTAAGGATGATGTCATAAAAAGTTCCGGTTATAAGTCATTGGTAAAACCGCGACCTTGGGCGATGACGAGGCTGAAGAAATTGCTTGGAGGAAGTAGCACTGATTCATACCCTCTAGAATCGTTTATAAAATTACGTAATGTAAATGCAAACTACGGAACAAAGAAGGTGCTTAAAAATTTTTCTTGGAGTATGACCTCAGAAGATAATGTGCTCATCGAAGGGCCCAACGGTTGCGGAAAATCAACACTTCTCTCTCTAATTGATGGAGAGAATCACATGGCCTATAGTCAGGAAGTTTTCTTGTTTGGTCGTCTTCGAGGCTCCGGAGAGACAATTTGGGAAACAAAAGCAAACTTCGGCGTGGTGTCTAATGAAATACATTACCAGTATCTTCAGACCCCGTCCGTGATTGATGTTGTTGTGTCGGGGTTTTTTGATTCACTTGGACTATATTCGGAGCCGAGCAGCAAACAAATCGAAATTGGGAAGCTCTGGTTAAGATCAGTTGCGCCGAGCGTGGATTTTGCCGAGTCATATGCAGAGCTTTCTTTTGGTCAGCAACGACTCGTTTTATTATCGAGAGCGATGGTTAAGCAGCCTCGAGTGCTAATTCTCGATGAAGCTTGTGTAGGCCTCGATGATGAGCATACCGTTAATTTGATTAGAATTATTGACACGATCGCAAGAAATAGTCGAACTAGAGTCTTGTATGTGAGTCATGAAAATGGACCAAGGCCTCAATGTTTAAATAAAAAGCTCAGTTTTGTTGAGAATGCAGATAGAAGTTTTTCTGTAATAGAGAGCGATTTGTAACTTTTTTTAAATTTTTAGGAAGATTTTTAGATGAATTTTTTGAATAATCCTCAGATAACTTGGGACGATTTTGCAAAGGTTGAGCTTAGAGCAGGGACAATTTTAGAGGCAGAGGTGTTTAAGGAGGCGCGGCGACCGGCTCTGAAACTTCTGATTGATTTTGGTCTTGATGTCGGTGTAAAGAAATCAAGTGCTCAAATTACTGATCTTTATGATCCAGAGGAGCTAATTGGTAAACAAGTTTTAGCGGTAGTCAATTTTCCGCCTAAGCAAATTGGGCCGATAATGTCAGAATGTTTAGTGACAGGCTTCCATAATCAAGAGGGTGCTGTCGTTTTAACAATGCCAACGCAAAGCGTACCCAACGGCGCGCGTCTTATCTAAGGAAGCTCGTTTGTTGATGAGGGAGCGCTAATGAATATTACTTTGCTCGTTAATAGGGATCTTCCGAGTTGTCTTGCCTTAAATTATATTTTACCTTTTCTGAGTAGTCACCGGGTATTCGTTTTTTTTTCATCACGAGTAGGAAGGGAAAATAAAGCTATTTCTGCGAGCATGAAGCAGCTCCAATTTTTTGAGCAAGAGCTTTTTAATGATTTTATTTTTCCATTATTAGATTCAGACAAATCGCGGAGCAGAAAGTCATCTCTGCAGAGCTTCTCCGGTCTGTCGATGTACTGTGTGACAGCACCAAAAGAGCTAAACGACATAAATGGGCGTGGTATTGAAGCTTTGGCATCAACGGAGCCCGACTTGGTGGTTTCTATTCGGTATGGCGTAATACTTCAGCAGGAGGCTATTAATATTCCGAGGTTTGGAGTATTGAACCTTCACTCCGGAGATCTTCCAAAATACAGAGGGGTGATGGCCTCGTTTCGAGCCCTGCTTGCGGGGGATAGTGAGTTGAAAGCTACGTTGCACTATATTGATGATAACGGCATAGATTCTGGTACGATTATTAGCAAATCGACTTTAACGGTTGATAAAAAAAAATCCTATTTGTGGCATGTGCTTAGTATTTATGAGCTAGGAAGCCGGTTAGTTTTAGATATAGTTAAGCAGATTAATTTAGGGGAAAAAATAAAGTCCGGAGTTTCGTCGGAAGAGCTTGGTGTCTCTCGGTATTATTCCTTTCCCTTGAGCGAGGATATTGAAAAGTTCGAGAAGTTGGGGTTTTCGTTGGTTCAGCCTGAAGACGTTTTTCCTTTTGTAAAAAAATTTATGGATGAATGAAGAAGACATTGAATTAGTAAACGCAAGAGGGTCAGCTGTGGAAATTACTGCGGTAAATCAAAAAAGAAATTTAAAATCGTTGTTAAAAAAATTATCGCCTAAGTTGTACCCTCAATCATATGTTTTTAGTATAGTTAAGACGCTGCCATCTGGCATTTCCCCAATAGCGACTTTTCAGGAAGATGAAGGTCTGAGCTTAGTTTTAGCAAAAGAGCAAGCCGATGCTTTAGATTTACCTTACGAGGGAGTGTTTTCACGCATTACTTTACAGGTTCAATCGAGTCTAGAAGCTGTAGGGCTGACGGGGCTGGTTGCAAGCGAGCTAGCGAAAAATCGTATAAGTGCGAATTTTATCGCCGCGGTGAACCACGATCATGTCTTCGTCCCAGATAAGTTAAAGGGTGAGGCTCTGAATGTATTGTTAAGTCTAGAAGCTGATTTTTTATCTGGAGAGAGGAAATGAAAAAAAGTGTGTTTGGGTTTATCCTAATCTGTATTTCTGCGATGTCTTATTCGATTGATGACGCCGATCCTGATCTAGCAGAGATCATTAATTTTCGTCAATATAGTGACAGCTTTGCGAGTTCTGGTCAGCCGTCACGAGAACAGTTTTCTGTGCTTGCGGATAAGGGGTTTGAGCGAATTATTTATATCGCTTTTTCAAATAACAGAAATGCTTTGCCTGATGCGGATCTGCTTGTTAAGGGCTTGGGAATGGAATATCTGCATATACCAGTTTCTTTCGACGCGCCTCTGGCTGAAGAATTCTACGTTTTTGCGGACTCAATGAAACGCTATACAGCAAAAAAAACCTTATTGCATTGCCAAGTTAACGCCCGAGCCACCGCTTTTAGCTTTCTTTATAGGGTGATATATCAGGGTGTCGCCATTGAAGACGCGAAGGCTGATATGAATACAGTGTGGCAACCCAATCAAGATTGGAGAGATTTTATTTTCGCAATTTTAGACGAAAACAATATTGAACCGGAGTGTGACGAATGCGACTGGTCAATAGCAGATTCTCAAAACTGATAAGGCCGTTAGGGTAGATTTGTAAAAAAATGCCAAAAAAAAGGGCGAAATTATTTCGCCCTTCTTCATTTATCATCAACTTCAGTCACCCCCACCGCTTTGGTCAAGGTTCTTCCAACTATAAAAACCCATAAACATTTCTTCGAAGCTTTGCTCGCCCCAGCTTATGTCCATGCTAGGATCTGGGTTTGCAGTGTTTTGAGTAGAGTTGTCAAAGGAACCAATTGCCCTAATCTGTGATCCAGCAGGTACCCTGAGCGGCTCTTCTAACTCATGCACCAATTGCCAATTAAAGTCATAGTCTGGGACAGATAAAAGTAGTTCATCATTCCCGTCAGGATACTCCAACATAAACTTCATGCGTTTGCCTCGAAAATGCATGTGAGGCATTAGGCTGTAGAGGTCAGTATCCTCGGTAATGGGGGTTACGACCTCCATCTGATGGTCTTTCGCGAATGCTGGAATGCTTATGTCAAAGTCATTTCCAACGCCGCCAGCCATGCGTTCTTTTGGCACGTAACCTTCAGGGTAGAAATAAATTCCAATTTCAGTTTCATCTGAAACTTCTTTGCCTGAGGTCGTGTAATGCATTTGCAGGCTTAATGAGCTCCCGGCTCGAAGCAGCCCGCCAGCGCCTTCAGGTGCTATTGAGACGGCATTCCCCGGAGCGTATCCCGCAAATTGAGGCAAGTCATTGCTCCCGCCTAAGATCTGCCCAATTCCGATGCTAGGATTTTCTTTTATTACCTTTCCTATGATATTCCCAATCGCGCCCTGATCGCCTCCCGCGATTGCGGCAAATATTTCTGCCTTGACCGCGTTGCCTTTTTCTTCTGGCAGGCTATCTATCAGACTCATTAGCATCTGCTGCGGATCTGGTCTTCCCTCGGGCGGAACAACCGTCGTAATGATGTGGTGAAGAACTTCCTTTTTGTCTGGAGCGACTTCGCTTGCCCTTACCCATCTGTCTTCAGTAAGGCCGAGGTCGAGGGGGATGTCTCGGTAATCAAGAACGCCTGTTGCTGGAATAGCTTGAGGAGGAACCTTCACGATTAAATCAGGTTCACCAATCTGTCCGGCAAGGGACCACTTTGTCTCTGGCCAAGTCAGGGCAGTGAGCGGGTCAGTTTCTGAGTCCACTTGGGACCCATTATTAATCCAATGCACCAGCTTTTGCATCTCAGTGTCGCTAAGGTTCATCTCATTCTTAATTCTATGACCGACCTTGTTGTCGATTTGTCCTGGGGGCATTCTTTTCGTCAAAACAACTTCTCGTATCATTGGGGACCAACCACGCACGGCAAGATTGCTGTCCATCGCAAAGGGAGCAATTCCTCCATCCCTATGGCATGTTGCACAGTTTTCAGCAATTATTGGGGCTATGTCAGTCTCGTAAGATAAATTCTGGTGAGCGTCGATGCTGCTGTACTGAATCGGTTCGCCCGCCGCTGCTGTAGTTAAAAAATCACTGGTTTCAGAGTTCAGAGTACGTTTTACTGCCGCCTCAAGCGATTCAATTCCTCCTCGATAACTGATTTCAAAGCTTGACGGGTCGTAAACCACCGCTTCTCCCAATCGGGTTAAACCCAGCATTTCGGACACTAACTGCGCATCGTCCATCAGGACCGCAAAGTCTAAATCCAGCTCTGAAAGATCAGAACTGATTCGGGCCCTGTCCGTTTGTAGGCCGGGGTTTATCAGGAAAAAAGTAGTTTTTTGTTCGGAATACTGCCGTTCAAGAGCTTTCAGCGCGGTGAGCGTGTCTGTATCGCTGCTACCCGGAGAGTAAGCCATGATCACGATTGCGTTTTGATCGTTATACCAGGACATATGCTGGAAAGAGCCGTCGTGGTCGATCAATGCAAAATCGCCGACGCGGTCACCCCCGTTGCTTACACCAGCCAAAAGGGACAAAAATGCAAAAACTGGGAATACGAACCTTATCTTCTTTGCTACCATGATGTTTAACCTCTAATCGCATGAGATAGTGAAATTTTTTCTTTTTTTGTTACTTTCCTACACAAAAGATCTATATTTGCGATATTGGTTGAAATTTAGCAGAAAAGCAACAACTTTCTTGTTCGTTTGATAAAACGCTCAGAGCAAAAAATCCGATGTAACGTAAGTCAGATTCTTTCGATTATGAACCTAAGTTTGCTGAAACACGTTAATCTAAATACGAGAAATAGAGATCGATTTTTCACAATAATTATGCAGGTAGGAAAAACTTCAATGTCAAAAAAAGCAGTATTATTATTAAATCTCGGAACTCCGGAAGAGCCTACAGCGAGAGGACTTAGAAAATTTTATAAGTTTTTTTTCTCCGATCCCTTTGTTTTTGATTTTAATCCAATCGGTCGTTGGCTCTTGAGAAATTTAATTATTCTGCCTTTCAGGGCTCCGAAAATTGCAAAAGATTATCAGGCTATTTGGATGGAGGCGGGGTCACCTTTAAAAGTATACGCTGACAAACTGCGTGACAGCGTTCAAGCCTCTTATGACAATGCAGGTGTAGATGTGATAGTGCGCAATGGAATGGCGTACAGCAGCCCTCACGTTTGGGATGCCATGGAAGAGTTCGAAAAATTAGGCCGTGACGAGATTTTGGTGCTCCCGATGTTTCCGCAGTTTTCGACGGCAACAACAGCGTCCGTTTTTCACGAAGTAAAAAAGGCTGCAGCCAAGTGGTCTAAGGTACCTAAGTTGCGATTTGTCGATGATCTATATTCCGAGCCAGCATTTATCAAGGCATGGAGCAGCCTGATCGGAGACAACATTGACAGGTCAAAAATAGACCACGTTATTTTTAGTTACCACGGAGTCCCTGAATCTAATTTAAAAAAAGCTGACGTCCACGACGTTTGTAAGTTTGGGTCTTGTTGTGATCAGATCACGACAAAAAATAAACTGTGTTATCGGGCGCAGTGCGTCGCCACCACAAGAGGAATAGTGAAAGAGATGGGATGGAGCGAAGACCAATACTCCGTCGCGTTTCAATCTCGGTTCGGAAAGCAGCCTTGGATACAGCCGTACCTAGATGAGCATTTGGAAAGCCTTGTCCAGAAAGGTATCAAGAACATTGCGGTAGTTACACCGTCGTTCGTCTCCGATTGCCTCGAAACGATTCACGAGATTGGAATTGAGTATCGAGAAGAATTTTTGGAGGCGGGGGGAGAGGTTTTTCAATTGGTCCCCAATTTAAATGACAATCCTACTTGGTTTAACTCTGTGTATCAGATATCAAGCTCCAAGATTCAAGAGGCAGCAAATTCTTAGAAACTTACCAGACTTCTTTTTCCAAATGCTCTGTGTTTCCTTCAAGCGCTGATTGCGCGCTTTACAAGATTTCTCATTAGCGGAATCTTGAAACCATTGTGGGCGAGAGCCTTTGCTCCCGAGGTGGCGCCGTCACTGGCTCTGTTAGCCGTCTCCTCAGACTTTACGCGACCGCGGATGGCATTTTCTACGTTGACAACGCGGCGAGGTGTACACTGCACGGCACCACAAACAATCCTTGAGTCCTTTATTATTCCGTTGTCTACTTTGAATGCTGCTGCGATATTTACTAGAGAGAAATCCCAAACGTTTCGATCAGAGACCTTTTCATAATAGAAAGAAGCGTTTGCCCATTCTGCTGGTAACCTGACCGCCGTTAGCACCTCGCCCGTGCGAAGAGCGGTTGTATTCTGTATGTCAATTGACGGACCAACAAAGTAATCCTCAGCCGACAATATTCTTTCGCCTTGTGAGCTTTTAATCACCATAGACGCGTTGAGCGCAACTAACGCCGGTGCTGTATCGGAAGCGCTGGCCGCGACACACCTGCTTGTTTCGAATAGAGCATGTTCTCTGTTCATTCCCTCGGGCGTATCTGCGTAACAAAGATTTCCTCCTGCACGATAGCAAGACAGGCCGCGACGATAATACCAGCATCTTACATCCTGAGAAATATTCCCTCCGATTGTGCCAATATTCCTTATCTGTGGACTTGCAACGACATCTGCCGCATTCGATAGCACGCTATAGCTGCGTTGAATTAACGAGTTATTTGCTATTTCGCTGAGGGTGGTTAGCGCTCCTATCTCAAGCCCGTCTTCAGTCTCTTTGACCCCGCGCAGCGAAGTTATAGCGCTCAAATCAATCAGTGCTTCAGTAGCTTTTGCTCGATCCTTAAGCCAGCCATAAGTATCTTGGCCTCCACCAACTAACCACCCCCTCTCGGCATAGCGATCAGCGAGTGCTAACGCATCTTCAACCTGAGTAGGTTGAAAAAGCTCCATATTTGGCATTACGTCGTGTGATGGCATATATGACCTCAGAAAGTGTTTGTTTTCAGTGACTTGGTACTGTACTCGTTACCAGCCAGGTGGTTAATGATCATGTCAGTGGTTGTTGGAGCCGAATTAAACAGATGTCCATCGAGAGCATCGCTAATCGCGCTCGCGAGTGCAGCTGCTGAGGCGCCCTGAGTTGGTTCCCCAATGCCACGCCCACCGGTCGGATTCTGCGGATCTGGAATATTAACTGCTCCAGCTTTTGTATCGAGGTTGACATCAAGATAGGTCGGCGGCTTAGCTTGATAGAGACCTGTGTTTGCCGGTAATCCGTTTTGCGGATCGTAAACGTGACGCTCCAAAGCAGCAAGTCCAACACCCCACACGGCGCCCCCACGCATTGCGTTTTCAAAGTTTTTTGGATGTACTACTGTTCCACAATCAGCGATCGCTGTGTAATCGAGTATCTGATACTTGCCAGTGTCCTTGTCGAGTTCAATTTCACAAAAGCCCACCAGCACACCGGGTGGTTGCCCCTGACCCGGAAGAGTGTCTTTTGCGACGCCAATTAGGCCAGTGCCCGCTAAGCCTTTGACAGCGCGCTTGGTGATCGGATTAATATTGTCAGGTGCGATTTGTCCACTAAACTTACCACCCAATTCGATGGCTTTGCTGGCCGCTTGGGCATAGGTGAGGCTTTTACTCGGATCGCGCGCATCAAAAACTCGTTCTTCTCCGATCTCATAATCATCTGCGGTGCCGCCGAGCTCAGAGGATGCAATTTCTTTGAGTTTATCAACGGCATCTTGCGCTGCGACCCAGTTGGTTCTGGTATGCGTAAAAATTGTGTTGGACCCACCTTGGCCAGAGCTATGCGGCAGATGCCTATCTGTTCGCCCTCTAACTATTTCACAATTGTTCCAAGGCATCTTCAGAACCTCTGCCGCTGCGCGACACGTGCCTGCGTAGGAGTATGTCCCAAGGTTGCCGACACCACTATGAATGTAGAGTTTTCCATCAACCCCAATTCGAACTAGCCCGTCATAACCGCGTCCGCCTGCGCCGTGATAGCCAATCCCAACACCAACACCTCGGACCTTACTTCCATTTTGTTTCGGCTGCTTTAACTTTTCTTTCCAACCAAAGGTTCGCATGCCTTGATCAAGTGCTTCCTTTACGAATGCGCTTGTGACGGGCCCCTGACTTCCGCCCTGAAAACCATCACTGTCAATGGCATTGATTCGCCGAAAAGCTACCCGATCCATGCCAAGCCGGTTTGCGACCTTGTCTGCAAGCGGGGCGAGAACAGCTGCCATTTCATTCTGTCCTGGCCCTCTTTGCGCTCCGCGAGGAGTCGTATTTGTGTAAACGGAAATACCTCTATACCTCATGTTCCTTGGTTGATAGGCTACCGTAACATGCTGTGCTGAAGAATTACCGCTGCCGCCCCCAGTTGCCCCCCCGTCGTTGACGATTACTAAATCTACGGCGGTAACCTTACCGTCGGCTTTGGCAGCCATCTTAATCCAACCTTGCATACCGGATCTTGCAGAACCTATATAAAATTCTTGCTCACGGGTTATTCTGAGCTGAACCGGTCGGTTAAGGACACGGCTTAGGTTCCCGGAAACTGCCATTATTGGATAAGCCCCTATTTTAGAGCCAAACCCTCCTCCGGTTGCCTCATTTATAAAGACTAAGTCCGCTGGGTCGATGTTCAATAACCGAGCAAGTCCATTGTTGTTCGCACTTTGGCTTTGAGACGAGCCATGGAAATAACATTTTCCGTTTTCCCAGTAAGCCATAGACGTTCGTGCTTCGAGGGAGTGATGCGGATAACCCATTGTTACAAACGGTTCTTCAACGACAACATCCGCGTCTGAGAAAGCTTCGTCAATATTGCCGAAGGACCATTCCGTAGTGAATTCACCACCCAATGGTTCTTTTCCTGATTTGAGCGCGTCAATAGCGCTCTGTGGCCACTTAACATCGCGAATTTCCGCGCCACGAATAGGAGTGCCCTCGGGCCCTTCCTCGGTAGTTCGCACAAGTACATTGCCCTCTGGATAAGCGTTGTTGCCTCCGGGGGCGAGGCTTGTTAGCGGGTCAACGACAAATGGTCGTCTTTCAAAATCAATTTTTACTTTTTGAATGGCTGACTCTGCGATCTCTTCTGTCACAGCGGCGATTGCCAGAATAGGTTGCCCAACATAAGTAACATAGTTTGATGCTAGGCTTGGATTTCCAGGGGGCGGTACTGGAGGGAGGTCATCAGCTGTGAATATGCCGACGACGCCATCCATTCTTAAAGCCTCGGACGCGTCAATTCCGGCCACTCTCCCGCTCGGTAAAGGGCTAGTCAGTAGGCGGGCAAAAACCATGCCTTCTTTTTTGTAGTCCTCAGCGTATTTGATTTCACCAGTTACCTTTCCCGGAACATCGGGCGGTGTGAAGTCGAATCCAATGTGCATACTCATGCTATTTGCCCCGAGGCGCGCAAGACGCCGTTTATATAGTGTTCATAAGCACCGCAACGACAAAGGTTGCCCGACATAGCGCGGGCGGCCTCAGCTTTTGTGGGTCGTGGATTATTATTCAGTAGGGCAACTGCTGAAATCACTTGCCCAGGAGTGCAAAAACCGCATTGAGGAGCATTTTCAGCGACAAAAGCGGCTTGAACGGGATGCAGACTTCCATCCGAGCCCTTGATTCCCTCAATCGATGTGACCGCTTTGCCTTTGACGTTATGCGTAAGAACAGAGCAAGAATAGTTCGGGATGCCGTCAACCAATACAGAACAGGCGCCACATTCGCCACGATTACAACCAATTTTGGTTCCAGTTAAGTCTAGTTTATATCGAAGGGTGTACGCGAGTGTTTCTGACGGCATCACGTCTACCGGCCGATTACGACCGTTGATGCTCAGCGTTATCAGTCTTTCTGCGCCCGCTGCGCCAGACTGCGCATTAGCTGCAAGGTAAACCCCTGCCCCAGCGGAAGCCGCAGCGCCCGAAAAAATCACGCCCTTTATAAATCGCCTGCGCGTTAGTTGAGGGTTCACTAAAATTGCTCCTCTGAAATGTAGGAAGGTTGTCGATCGAAGTAGGAGGAGCCGCCGAACTTTGGCAGCTGACCGACCATTGTTATTTTTGTTTGTTTCAAAATTAGTGCTTTTACAAGTAAAAAGCAATATCTTTTGGATTTAACGTAGAACTGACTTATGTAGGAAGAAAAGAAAGTATTAAAGATATACCCGCCTGCTTTTATTGATTAATCCTTATCAATTACCGGCAAGTTTTGAGCTGTTCTTTGATGTAACTTCCCGTAAACGACTTTTTGTTCTTTGCTACTTGCTCCGGGGTTCCTTGAGCGATTATTTGACCCCCGCCGCTTCCTCCCTCGGGCCCGAGGTCAATTATCCAATCAGCGGTTTTTATCACGTCGAGGTTGTGTTCAATAATGACGACTGTATTTCCTTGATCACGTAGATAATGTAAGACGGCAAGGAGTTGCCTAATATCGTGAAAATGAAGACCGGTCGTTGGCTCATCGAGAATATAAAGCGTTTTTCCTGTGTCTCGTTTCGAAAGTTCACGGGAGAGCTTGACTCGCTGAGCCTCGCCGCCAGACAACGTGGTTGCCGCCTGTCCCAAACAAATATACGAAAGTCCGACGTCAATAAGTGTTTGTAGCTTACGTGAGATTACTGGGACAGCATCAAAAAAATCTCGGGCCGATTCTATGGTCAGCTCAAGCACTTCGCTAATATTTTTGCCTTTGTACTTCACCTCAAGAGTCTCTCTGTTGTAGCGCTTGCTCTTACAGACATCGCAAATCACATAAACATCGGGTAAAAAATGCATTTCGACTTTTACCACCCCGTCACCTTGACAAGCTTCACATCGCCCACCCTTCACATTAAAACTGAAGCGGCCGGCTTTGTAGCCGCGAGTTCTGGCCTCTTGAGTTCCGGCAAACAATTCGCGGATCGGCGTAAAAATCCCAGTATAGGTAGCGGGGTTAGATCGCGGAGTTCGTCCAATCGCGCTTTGATCTATATCTACAACCTTATCCAACTTTTCTAAACCAAAAATTTCGGAATGAGGAGACGGTGTGAGGGAAGTGGCTCCATTTAATTTCGTTGCTGCAAGAGGGTACAGGGTTCCGTTGACCAATGTTGATTTACCGGAGCCGGAAACTCCAGTTATACAAGTCATTAACCCGAGTGGAAGATTTAGATCGACACCGCGTAAATTGTTGCCAGTTGCGCCTTTGAGACTTAATCTGTGATCATCCTTGATTTTGGTTCGTTCATCAGGAACAACAATTTTTTCCTTACCCGATAAGTACCTGCCGGTAAGAGATCCCTCGTTAGAAAGAATATCTGAGAGCTCTCCTTGTGCAACAACTTTCCCGCCATGCACTCCAGCTCCGGGCCCTATATCGATTATGTGGTCTGCACTTCGGATAGCCTCTTCATCATGCTCTACCACAATGACCGTGTTACCAAGATCTCGTAAATGAAACAACGTTTTCAATAACCGGTCATTGTCCCGCTGGTGAAGTCCAATTGATGGTTCGTCCAGAATATACATTACGCCCACTAAGCCGGCCCCAATCTGACTGGCTAATCGAATTCTTTGAGCTTCTCCCCCAGACAAGGTATCGGCGCTGCGATTAAGAGTGAGATAATTCAGACCAACATCGACTAAAAATCGCAGACGATCTTGAAGCTCCTTGAGTATCTTTTCCGCTATTTTTGCACGCTTGCCCTGAAGATTTAAGGTGCTGAAGTACTCGTAAGATGTCGCAATGGTCATGCTGGTAATGTCGGGCAAATTTTGGCCCTCAATTAATACGAAGCGTGCGTCTTTTTTTAATCGAGTTCCTGCGCAATCGGGGCATGATTGGGAGGATAAATACTTGCTCAGTTCGTCCCTTACATGGTTTGATTCTGTTTCGCGCAAGCGTCTTTCCATGTTTGGTATTACCCCCTCAAACGGGTATCGCCGTATGGCTGTATCGCCTCGATCGTTTACGTAAACGAAATCGATAACCTCTTTCCCGCTGCCGTACAAGATGCAATCGCGTTGCTTTTTGGTCAGTTTACAAAAGGGTGTATCAACAGAAAAGTTGAAATGGTCGGCTATTGCATTGAGCATCTGAAAATAGTAGAGATTCGCGCGATTCCACCCACGTATTGCCCCTTCTGACAACGCGAGCTCCTCGTCGATAATTATTCTGTTCTCATCGAAAAATTGTTTGTGACCTAAGCCATCGCAAGCGGCACATGCTCCAGCGGGATTGTTAAAAGAAAATAAACGCGGCTCTAATTCTTGAATACTATGGCCGCATTTCGGGCATGCAAAAAGAGCCGAAAAAATAAGATCCTCTTGGTCTGAATTATGTGTTGCTGGATCGGAAAAACTGACGGTGGCAAGTCCATCAGCGAGCCTAATAGCGGTTTCAAAACTTTCAGCAAGGCGTTGCTCTATGCCGGGTTTAATTTTTAGTCGATCGATAACGACATCGATTGAATGCTTCTTATTTTTTTCCAGTTCAGGGGGATACTCAATCTCACAAATAATGCCGTTAACTCGCGCGCGGATAAATCCGCTGCTTCTGAGTTCGTCGAAGACGTGTAACTGCTCTCCCTTTCGCTCTCGGATAACGGGCGCAAGGACCATCACTCGACTTTCCTCAGGGATTGTCATTACTTTATCTACCATTTGGCTTACAGTCTGAGCTTCCAGTTTAAGATTGTGCTCGGGGCAATGTGGCAGGCCAACCCGCGCAAACAAAAGACGCAAGTAGTCGTAAATTTCGGTAATGGTTCCGACGGTTGACCTTGGGTTATGGGAGGTAGACTTTTGTTCAATCGATATTGCGGGAGACAGTCCTTCGATATGGTCAATGTCTGGTTTCTCCATCATTGATAAAAACTGCCTTGCATAAGTGGACAAGGATTCTACATATCGACGCTGACCCTCTGCGTAAAGGGTATCAAAAGCAAGAGAGGATTTGCCTGACCCGGACAGCCCTGTGACTACAACTAGCTTATCCCGCGGAATTGAAATGTTGATGTTTTTGAGGTTGTGAGTGCGAGCACCGCGTACGACAATTTGATCCATGTTTTTTTACACCCTACCTAAATCTGACCACGTACGCTCTAAGAAGCCGCGCATTATGAATGCTCCCATGCGGATTAGTAAAGCGAGAAGGTGAATTTAGTGTCTTAAAGGGGCATAAAGCTCGACGCCCCCGACCCTAATTGTCTGCAACACGAGGGTAAATTAAAAATCCTCTTGGCACGATATCGTACAAAGTTGTTGTGGGAGGGATTCATATTGTGTAACGTTCACCAAAGGAATATCGGTTTACAATTTTAACGAAACAACTTCTTAATTATTTTTTATTTGATAGATTTTGATATCTGGGAATCGGAGGACGTAGTGGCTAGCAGAGGGATTAATAAAGTGATTTTGGTAGGAAATTTGGGTAACGATCCAGAGGTTCGATACATGCCGAACGGTAATGCCGTGGCAAATATCTCGATTGCTACAAGCGATTCATGGAAGGATAAGACGAGCGGCGAGCAGCAAGAGAAAACAGAATGGCATCGAGTCGTTTTCTTTAATCGCCTTGCTGAAATCGTTGAGCAATACGTTAAAAAGGGCTCGAAAATCTACGTCGAAGGGCGATTACAGACTCGGTCTTGGGAGCAAGAAGGCGTAAAAAGATATTCTACTGAGATTGTTGCGAGCGAGATGCAGATGCTCGATGGTCGCACTGGGCCGCAGGAGATGACTGACAACGCTTTTGGCCAGAACCAAAGACCTACTGAGCCAATTCAATCGGAAGGTCAGCCAAAGGCGGCACAACCTGCAAGTTTTGATAATTTTGATGATGATATTCCTTTTTAGGTTACAGCTCTGGCCGTGTTACGGGATATTGGATTAGTGACCCTGCGTTGGCTGAGGCATAAAAATTTCTGAATAAAAATAAGTAGACTTTAGATGTATATCGTAAAGCGCAGTGCGCAGTGAAGTTATTTATTGTCGGTGGGAAGAGCCCTACAGGAAAGGCTCTGATCGAGAGTCTGCGTAGGAATAAGATACGGTTCGTTTCGCCTCCAGAAAAATTCTTTGATTTGGACAATACCCTAGGGATAGCTAAAGTTATCTCTGACTATGCTCCTTCGCAGTTGATAAATCTTACTGATTTTATATCTGGCAATCATAGCGCCTTAAAAAAGTCAGAATCTGCTGAAGTCCGTTGTCGACAAATAAATGCGCAGTTGCCTGCAGTGCTTAGTGAGATAAGCAATCACCTAAATATTCCAATTCTTCAGCTTTCTAATCCTTATGTCTTCGATGGTGAAAAAAAACTTAGTTACAATGAAAATGATGAGCTAAATCCAAAGGGAGTCTACGGCCGGTGTACTTTAGCCGGAGAAGAGTCTGTCCGTGCTCACTCGAAGCATATAATAATCAGATCAGGATGGTTGTTCGGACAACATAAACGCGGACTCATTAAATCTTGGATTCGTTCTTTAAAGCGTTATCACGGTGAGTTGCCTGTCAACCGGAGAAGGTTTAGTCCGACCAGCACAAAAAATCTCGCGGCTGCGATCTTGGCTGTTATACGTCAAGTAAGCTGTGATGCTGAGGTTTGGGGAACCTATCATTACGCTGGGCTTGAAACAAAACGCGAGATCGAGTTTGCTCGACAGACTTTTGATTATGCTGTTAGTCACGATGAAGATTTGTATGACATCATGAACAATATAAAAATTGTTGAGCATCAAATAAGTGAGCCTGAGATATTAAACGCAACTTTATCGAGTAAAAAGATTTTTGATACCTTCGGAATAAAGCCGAAATCTTGGCACGCTGATTTAAAAGAAACAATTCTTTCGCTGTATGTAAAAAGGGCAGGTCCAAAGTTACATAACAGGATATAGGTCGAACGTGACTCCAAAAGAACAAAACAATGCAATCAACTCAAATCAAGAATTGACCCCGTTAGAGTCGGCTCTACCGACAATATTAGATTCTTTACATGTCGTACCCGGGTCTGACGTGCTCCCTGTGAGCTCAGCTCTTGGAAGGGTCACCACAAAAGATCTTTTAGCGCCCATTTCTGTGCCTCCGTTTGATAATAGCGCAATGGATGGGTATGCAGTTTGTGCTGCAGATTTAACGGGTTCAAGCACGCTTTTACCCGTTAAAGATCGGATACCTGCAGGTGGGATAGGACAAAAGTTATCACGAGGCGAGAGCGCAAGAATCTTTACGGGAGCCCCAATGCCTATGGGATCAGATGCCGTCGTGATGCAGGAAAATTGTGAGTTTGTAAAGCCCGGAGAAAGTTTAATCCGTATTTTACAGTCAGTAAAAGCTGGGGAAAATGTGCGCAAAGTAGGGAATGACATTTGCAGAGGGTCTTGTTTGTTTCGGGCAGGACATCGCATAAAGTCGACTGATATCGGAGTCCTCGCATCACTGGGTATAGAAAATATTGAGGTAAAGCGTAAATTAAATGTTTCGCTGCTCACGACAGGAAATGAGCTTCAACCTCCGGGAGATAGCCTGGCTACTGGAAAAATTTATGACACTAACATGGCAATGCTTAGTTCTATGTTGAGTGAATTAGGTTGTTCAGTAACTGCACATCACGCTGTCGCGGATACATTTGGTGAGACTTTAGCAGTTTTTGAAGAGGCCGCTGCTGAGTCTGATTGCGTTATCAGCACCGGAGGTGTTTCTGTTGGTGAGGAAGATCATGTGAGGGACGTCGTGAATTCTTTAGGTGCGATAGATCTTTGGAAATTGGCTCTAAAGCCGGGCAAGCCATTTGCGTTTGGAAGAATAGGAGGTGACGATTTTCTACCGAAAATTTTCTTTGGCTTGCCAGGGAATCCAGTATCAGCATTCGTTACCTTTGGATTAATTGTGCGTCCAAGTTTATTCGTTATGATGGGTTGTAAACCTAAGGCACCAGTTAGCTTTAAGGTGGCCGCAGATTTTGAACGGATTGATGTTTTAGGGCGTGAGGAGTATCTCCGCGCCCGACTTGACTCAAGCTCGAAGGGTGCAATCGCACGTCCACTGAAGAATCAAAGTTCTGGAGTCGCGGTTTCTTTGTCCGAGGCAGATGGTTTTATTGTGGTGCCATCACTCACAAAGGTTAATTATGGCGACTACTTAAGCTTTATTCCAATGAGTGAATTTCTCTACTGAACAATTTGACACATTGCGCTTATGCTTTTTTTTAAACTTTTAAAAACAGTATCCAAGATCAGTTTTGTTCTGGTTTTATTATCCTGTCAGTCAGCCAAGACATCCTTGCCTGAGCAACGAGACCGTGAGGAAGTAATTAACATTCGGATGCTGTCTGAATCTGAGGTTATCGATAATACGGTTCAAAGTAATGCGGACATGTCTTTACCAGACCTTTTGTACGCTGGATTACAGGCGCTCGATGCCGATCGACTTTTAACCCCAAGCAATGTTAGCGCGCATCATTTTTTTAGTCGGGCGCTTGCAAAGGACCCGTTGAGTGAAATTGCGCAACAGGGGTTTAGGGATATTGTAAAGCGATATCTTCAGCTGGCTCGGGAGGCGATGCGGAGAGGGTTTTTTGAAGAGGCAAGACAACTTTTAGCACGAGCTCAAAGTGTGGATCCTGATGAAAATGAAATTGCCTTGGTTAAAGAGGAACTTGAAGCTGAAATTGTATCCGGTGATGTTTTTTATCAGTTAAACAACGCTGCCGTTTCGGATCACTCGGTTACAACAAAGCTGTTGCTTGAGGATATTGCAAGAAAAGCTCGGGAGCTGGACGCGTTTTTTCTTATTACTGCCCCGAGTGATGATCAAGCTCGATGGATGTTTTCTGTGATGCGCGAGGCAGTGCAAGGATATCGATTGCGGGGGAATATAGAGCTATCAGGTAGAGTGGCGGTTCGCTTGCGGCTACCGGAGCGTGGTTCTGACTAGGCCTCTATTTGACGTTCAATGTTATCTTGATCTTCTGGTGAGATAACCACTGTTAAAACTATGAGTAAAACGTTTTTTTGGATGACCAATATGTGGAATAAGATAAAGGGAAGATTGTCTCGTGGTTTTGGACGAACGGCAGCTAGTCTGCTCTTTTTGATTATAGTGTTGATTTTCTTCAGCTTGTACTGGAGCAATGAGCCAACGCAGTTCTCCCCATCAGAATTAACAATAGGTAGTGAGAATGAAGGTCAAGACATCGATTTCATAGGAGCAACCAGTATTGCTACGTTGATAAACGTAGCAGAAACCCTCTTAAATAAACCTGGAGGGTTCCTAAGTAACGATATCATGCCGCCGGGAATCTATCTGGATAATATTCCAAACTGGGAGTTTGGAGTGCTAGTGCAAGTTAGAGATTTTTCCCGAGCTTTTCGTGAGGGTTTTAGTCGTTCCCAATCCCAATCAACCGAAGACATCGACTTGATAGTCGCTGAGCCTTTGTTCAATTTTACTACTGACAGTTGGATATTCCCGGCGAGCGAGAGCGAGTATAGGCAAGCAATTTCGAGTCTGAAATCTTATCAAGGCCGGCTAGCTGATCCTGACAACACTGAAGCGCAATTCTATGCGCGCGCTGATAACCTAGTCAGCTGGTTTTCAAATGTTGAGTCTCGTCTCGGCAGTCTCTCTCAGCGTCTCAGTGCAAGTGTTGTTCAAGAAAGAGAGGATTTAGCTGGCGTGCCTCGGGAAGGCTCACAAAAAGAACAAGAAGTTTTGGTAAAAACTGCTTGGCTTCAAATTGATGATGTTTTTTTTGAGGCCCGAGGAGCGACTTGGGCATTATTGCATTTTCTTCAAGCTATACAGGCTGATTTTTCGGATGTGATAGACGATAAGAACGCAGGCCCTAGCGTACGTCAGATAATCCGTGAGTTAGAGTCAAGCCAAGAGGCTCTTGTTTTTCCTATTGTGTTAAATGGGGGTGGGTACGGTTTGTTTGCTAACCACTCACTGACGATTGCTAACTACATATCTCGCGCTAATGCAGCGATTATTGAACTTAGAAATCTTTTAAGTCAGGGCTAGTTCAGGGCTAGTTCAGGGTTAGTTCAGTGTTAGGTTCTTATAGTTTTACGATCATTTTTCCAAAATTTTGGCCGGCAAAGAGCCCAAGAAAAGCCTCAACGGCATTATCGATTCCAACTGTTACAGTCTCATGACTCTTTATCTGGCCGTCCTGTATCCAAGGAATCATCTCGCTCAAGAATTGTTCTTTCATGTTTGCGTGGTCTGAAACAATAAATCCCGTAATTCGTATTTTCTTTCCAACGATTAACATAAGGTTATTGGGGCCGGCTTCTGGTATGGAATTATTATAACTCGCGATCATCCCGCACGCTGCAATGCGGCCAAATGGGTTCATACAGTCTATGGCAGCCTGCAAGTGTTCTCCGCCGACGTTTTCGAAATAGATATCAATGCCTTCAGGTGATGAAGCCCTGAGCGCTTTTGTAAGGTTTCCGCATCTTTTGTAATTGATTACCTCATCGACGCCACATTCCTCTCTGAGCCATGAGGCTTTCTCATCGCTCCCGCAACTGCCAATTACTTTACAACCTTTTAATTTAGCTAGTTGGCATACAGTCGCGCCCACCGCACCCGATGCTGCCGATACAAAAACAGTCTCTCCCGGACGAGGATCGCAAAATTTAAATAGACCGACGTATGCGGTGAGTCCGGGCATGCCTAATGTGCCGAGGTATAACGATAAATTATCATTATCGAATGGATTAATTCTCGTTAATTCTTTACCCGTGCCTTTAAAGTAATCTTGCCAGGCTCTCTGATTGAGCACGATATCGCCAGGAGAGAAATTTGGGTCTAAGGACTCTATTACTTCGCCAATAGCGCCACCATACATTACCTCGTTAAGCGGATAGGCTTGGGCGTAAACGGCATCCTCGCGCATTCGGCCACGCATATAGGGATCAACTGACATAAAAATATTTTTTACTAATACTTCTTGATCGATTATCTCACTAAGTTGAACTCTTTTTATTTTGAAGTTCTCAGCCGTCGGCAAACCCAACGGCCGAGTTATTAGGTGTATTTGACTGGCTGTATAGGTATTCATGATTAATCCCCTGTTTGTGACGATTTCGGATTTTATGCTATTGTTTTTGCAAATTTTTTATTTTCGATTGTTTGCCATATGACTACAATTGAAAGAAGTGCGGCACCTACTACGTGATAGATAATCGCAAAAGGTGACCAAATCATTAGTATTGCGCTGACGGCTAAAAGACCTGCGGTAAAGACATTGAGTTTTGTCTCAAGATGCCACTGAAGCAAACCGGCGAGTGCATAGAGGGCTAGGCATGACCAAAAGAAGACTTCAATTCGCTCTGGCCAGGAGCCTGAAATTAATGGTGAGTAAGCGAAAAGGACTGGTACAAGGTAAAGGCCTTTAGCAACCTTCCAAGAAGTTAATCCGGTTGCCATTGGAGGCGTCTTTGCAATCCCTGCGGCCGCAAAAGACGCCAGGCAGACTGGCGGTGTTACATTGCTGTCCTGAGAGAGCCAAAAAATAACAAGATGGGAGCTTAGCAGCATGCCAGTAAGGAGTTCGGGTGGCAGCATCTCTTGGCGGATAATCTGTTTCATTTCGAGCGGCATTTCTCTTATTGCGACCAAGGGATCACCGCCAAATAAATTTATTGTTGCTGCTACATTACTAGGTAAATTTCCTAACTCGAGTGCCGACACGAGCTGGGCTTGTGAAATTAGATCAAAGATCAGGGGTGCCGAAAGTGTGGCGAGAACGATATAGGATGCGGTTACCGGTAAACCCATGCCAAGAACTAGTGAAGCAAGCGCAACAAGAACAAGCGTAACCAGCAAACTGCCCTGAGCCCATTCAACGATCATTAATGAGAAGGCGTTACCAATACCCGTGGTGGTAACAACATTAATAATAATGCCGACTGCTACGAGAAGAAGTGCTGTAGAAACCATACTTCTGACCCCGTCGACCACGGCCTCAAAAATATCGCTGAGGCGCATAGGAGTTTTTGATATCCAGGATGAAGCGATTACACTAATAATTGCAAATGCGGCTGCAGTCGTGGGGGTGCGACCTGAAACCAAGAAAAAAATCAACACACCCATCGGAATAGTGAAGTGCCAGCCTTCTTTGAGCACATCTCGAATCCTTTCGGCGTCCTCTGCTTGGACGGTGCTGAGCCTTAATCTTTTTGCTTCAATTCTCACAAAGTACGACACAGTCAAAAAATATAAGGTCGCAGGAAGTGCAGAAGCACTAATAATTGTCAGGTAAGGAATTTGGGTATAACTCGCTAAAACGAATGCCCCAGCGCCCATCACCGGCGGCATGAGAGCACCGCCGGTAGATGCGGCAGCAACAACACCGGCCGAAAACTGGCTGGGGAAACCTGACTTTTGCATCATCGGTATCGTAATAACGCCGGTGGACACTGTATTAGCTACAGCTGATCCAGATACGGACCCCATCAAACCAGAACCGACTACCGCTACTAGGCCGGCTCCGCCTACGTAACGACCTGCCAGGCAGCCTGATAGCCTTACGATAAAATCTCCAGCGCCTGATCTGAGAAGAAAAGCTCCGAAGATTATAAACATGAACACAAAGGTTGACGAAATCTGTGCCGTTAGACCAAACATTCCCTCTCCAGTAAAAAAACTGCGATAGAGTACAGTCTCAAGGCTGAGTCCGGGAAAAGAAAAAATACCACCAATATACCTTCCTAAAAAAAGGATGTAAGAAAGACTCGTCAAAATTAAGACGGGCATAAACCAGCCCGTGGTGCGTCGGGTAAATTCAATAGCGAGAGCTATTGCTATAATCGAAAAGATATAATCGCTGATCACATATTCTGTCTCTCGCACATATAATGCGTTTTCAAAGAGTACCAAATATAAACTTGTACCAATCGCTAATGATGCGAGGAAGATATTGATCCAATAAGAGACGTTTCTGCGTCCAATGTGCACACCTTCATTTGCCATGAAAGCGCATATTGCAACGAAGCCCCCGAAATGAATTGCAGAGAGCCTCAGTTCCGAGATACTTGAGAAGACGTTGCAGTAAATATGAAAGAGCGCAAATAAAAAAGCCGCCCATTTAAGGATTGGAGAGGTCATGACGCCTACTCGATAGTTGAATCAGTGATAGCGATAGATGTGTCTTGGTATATTAGTCTCGGTGGTACTTCAAGTCCAACCTCCCGATAATAACGGAGTGCGCCGTTATGGAGAGGCGCACCGAGGCCCTCAAACGCAATTTCTAAATTCATGTCTTTAGTTGCGCCATGGATTTGTTGTAACGTCGAGAGGTTCTCCCAAATAACTTTTGTTACCGCATACACAACGTCATCAGAGATATCGGCTCTGGTAACCAACACGTTTGGCGCGGCTATAGTCCTGATGTGTTTCTCTTGATTTGGATAAGTTCCCGGAGGAAAATCATACCAATCATACAATGGGTATTTGTTATTAAGCTTATCTAAGGTTGCTTGTGTCCACTCTAAGATAGTGACTCGGTTACCCAGAAGGGCGTAGGCTTGGGTAATCGAACTATTTGGAGCTCCCGCAGGAATGTTCATTCCGACGATGTTCCCATCTTGGATGGCGCTTGTTGTCGGACCGTATCCCATGTACGCTAAATTAAACTTTGCTTCATAATCGATTCCGAGCGTTTCAAGAATGAATCTACCGGTTTGTTCTGCACCAGAGTTGCGGGCACCAAGCACGAATCGTTGGCCGGAGAGGCTGTCGAGATCCATAATCTTTCCAGTCTCGGCAAGCTCACTCAATAAAACAAAGTGTTGGACGTTTTTCCACATTGCTGCGACGCTGCGCATGTGGGTTTGAGGTTTACTTACTGGACCTTCTCCAGCCCATGCCCAAGCTCCAAAAGGACCTTGTAAAAGAGCAAATTGAGCTTGATTGTCTCTGAGTAGTTTCACGTTCTCAAAAGAGCCAGCTGAGCTTATAGCAGTTAGAGAAATCCCTTCCGTTCCAGAAAGCTCAGCGTGCGCGATTGTTGCAAGTGCTACTCCTACCGGGTAGTAAGTCCCGCCGGTTGTGGCAGTCGTTAGTATGTAGGGTCTATTTTGAGAAAGCTGGTCGCTGCAAGAACTTAACACTAGAAAAAACAGGAAACCCAAAACTGTATTTTTCATAAAATCTCCAATAGGTCTGAGCTCTCGTAAAGAGCTTAAATCGGATTTCCAATGAGTGAAGCCATTTTAGTAAGTTTAACGCTTTGGCCTTTGCATCGAATAAGGTCTGATGAAAACACAAGCTTAAGAAAAGCACAATCGGACGGAATCAAGCTTAACAACAGTTATTTTTTGAGCTGCACTAAGTAAGGGTTTGCCTTTTATTGATTAATCGGAAGACTCTTTTGTTGCTCTACCGACAGTGGTGTTCGCTTCTCCGCCTAAGGGTTTTTCTTCTTCGATCGTGTTTATAAGTTGGTATGCCCCGGTAAAAACCATCACGATCATAAGGATCCCCAACACTAGTGTAACTCGGAGTATGTAGGGAAAAAATAAGCCGCTGTATAGGGTTACAAGTTCAGCGAGCCCGTTGATAATAACTAAAGCTAAAACCAGCGTAATCCAAACTATTTTTTTCATGGGATGCTTACTCGTTTGATAAAAGTAATACTCCGTCAATCCATTGATCAGACAGAGCGTCTAATAAAATAAAGTCGTCGTGGTTATCCGAATTTAATCGCACAGCGAAAATTTTGGCATTTTGCGAGAGGTTATTTAGTTGGATAACGGTGTCCGCCTTTTTCCCGTGAGTATTTTTTAGAAGAGGGTCTATCTGGTTTTCTATCCCGTCAATAACTGACCGAAGGTCTATTTCATATACGTCCTGTTCAGACGTGTAACCCACTGATGACAAAAAACTGGCGTCTTTATCCTCTTCTTTTAAATTATCTAAAAAAATCTCGATTTTCCCGCCGGCGTAATGGGCTAGATCATCTGCGAGTTGATTTGAATTGCGATTAATCCGAAGTGTTTGTTCATTATCCCTGTCAGTCGCCGTGCGGATACTTTCTCGGGCTTGGTTAAAGGATGATGCAAGACGAGTTACCGGGGGAAATTTTAAAGAGACTGTGATTTTTCGAGCAGGACGCCTTGCGAAATTGCCATTCTGATTAGTATAGATAAACGCTTCAAGATCAATCCTGCCAGACAAAGCGAGCCAGACAAAAATGTCGCTGACAGAAATTGGCTCGACACGCCAGAGCCATAAGTCCTTGTAACCATCATTGTTTTCGTCGTGTAAAAAAGTTGATAACACGTTTCCGCCAGATCGGAGAATTTGTTTCGGGGTGTCAAGTTTTAAACCCTCACTGTGTCCCTCAAATATAGAAACTTTTCCACCTTCTCGAAGAAGTAGGTCTTCAATTCCATCGCCATTAATATCTTCTAATATCTCTTCATGCGTCAGCGCAAGAACCCCTGTTAGATTTGAAAAGTCAACATTTTCAATATCAAACTCTCCCAAGCGAGCTTCGATCTCATTTTTGTCGATTAGATAATTAGGGGTGTCTGGGAAGGCTTTCTTCGAGCCATCAAATATATAAGCCTCCAAACGTTCTTCGGTATCTATTATCAAGTCCAGTTCGTTGTCCGCATTGACATCCCGAAGTTGCAATTCAGGTATTCTTGTTTTCTGTCCTAGATCTCTTACAGGGTTGTTTGAAAAAAGAAGAGTGTTAACCTCAATCTCGCTGTTAAGTGAGATTGGATTTGTAAATTGTCCTCGTTGGTCAGAAATAAAAAGGCCAATTCCTCCAAATTGCGGAATTGCATAGTCGTTGTTTTCATCATTGTTTGCGTCAATGACGAAGTTAAGCCGATTTAAGCCCCGAGGAATCGAGGGTGTTAATGAGGCAAGTATGAGTTCCTCATTAAATCGAGCGCCATCATAGACCCAACGATTTAATTGACCCTTGCTATTTAACACAACAATCGCGGGATTATTATTATGATCGTAGCTGATGTCCCATGCAGCACTTTGTTGGCTTTCGCTGAGAACGAAAATGTCGATAAAATTTTTATCAAAATCATATTCAGAATTATTAGCGAAAAAAATTCGTAAATTGGAAGGGAATTGAGCTATAAGTTCAGCAGATCCGTCTGCATTAAAATCTGTGACGGTTATTCCTTGGACGGCCCTTGGTAATTGGAAAGGCTGCTCGGTAAAAATTAGCTCAGCTGCTGCGTCCAAATAATTGGTAAAGGCTATTACAGAGCAAATGATTATCTTCCTCACGGCCGCGAAACCAGAACAGTGGTTGAAGTGCCGTGGCGTAAAATTAGGTCTGGGATCTCATCGTCATTGAGCTTGAGGACCTTAAATTCAAAAACAGTTTTTGGTAATATATATTCCCAGAACGGATCTTCCGCTATCGTCAAATCGGATTGCACTTTTTTTGCAGCCAAAGTTCCGTTTTCAGTTATATATATTGCATCGTTCGCTCCGTCGCCATCGATATCAAAATCCAGCGACAGTTGTTCAGCTAGTCCTCTAATGTTTTCAACGCCAAAATTTTCTTCCTGACGACTGATTGGCTTTCTGCCAAACAGTAAGGCGTCGTCAACGATATTATTCTCGTATATAAGATTTACTCTGGTTACGGAGGTATTTCGTATTGCCTCCACTACTGGAATTGTATAATAACTCACGTTCAGTGTTGGATCTCCCAAAGGCGCTGGAAACACTTTTAAACGGACATCGTATCCAGAAAAACGCATTATTTGATCCGGGACTTTAAAATTGAAATAACCTCCGCGGTTTCGATACAGTTTAGCTTCCCAAGAATCCCCACTGCCTTCCAATAAAAAGGTATCTAGCAGTCCATCCAGATCCAGATCAACGAGAGTTAAATCGTCACCTTCAGGAAGAGCTCCTGCCCAATCTAATTCGTCAGCGGAGGTTTGTGTTCGTAGTGAGCGCAAGTTTAGTTGGGAGCGCGCTTCGTTATCGAGGTTGAGGTAGGCCAATTCGTTGCCCACCGAATTGTCAAAGTTCCCGATAACAATATTGGGCACCCAACTTTCGTTTTCCAAGAGTGGTTGATTCTCCTCTTGTAATATTTCTTCGGAAATCGCGCGAGGCCAAGTCGTCAAAAAGCCGTCAAAGGGATGGGATCGTTTAACTGCTACATCAACAACAATTCCCTCTTTTGCGTTGAGGCTGAGCCTTCCATTTAATTCGGCTCCACGATTATTCCGCCGTGCCGATAATAGGTTGTCGTTGACAGGACTGATTACATCTTCTAAGGCGAATGAGCTTTTCTCGTCATCGATGGTAGTGTTTAGAAACAAACCGTATCCGTTTACTCCTGGCAGCAGCATGTCAACTTTATTGTCACCATTGATATCCTCAAGCGGAGGCAGAAACTCAACGGTCTTTATGTCGGGGATATTTGCAATAAGATCCCATCTAACGAGGGGGCGAAGGTTGTTTGAATAGCCTTCGATCGAAGATGACAAGCTAAAGACTCCAGTGTTCGCATACAATACCAACTCCATTCCTGGAGTCGTGCGCAATTCTGCGAAACCAATTCCTATAATTTCACGCTTGATTTCTATTCGGTTCGGCGTCGTTTGAAAAGTGCCATCGGGTTGTTGGTAGTGGATATACAGCTCTCTACCGCCAGTTTCAGAATAGTGAGAGTAGACCAGGTCTTTTAAACGATCTCCGTTCATATCTTCAGATATAAGAGGAGACCAGTTCTCTTCTCGCTCCAGCTCGAATTGAGCAAAGTTATCTTGGCCGTGTGAGTTCGCGGCAACGCTACCCGCTAGAAGAAGGGTTAATCTAACAGAATTTCCCGCGTTGCCCGATGTTTTAGCTTTCATTCGCTTTCTTCCGCAAGCTCGCCCAAATCACTGGCAATCTCAAATAACCCGAGTAAGGAATGTTTTTTTTCACCATCAATATTAGAGTATTGGTAAGCTGCAACAAACCAAAGGTTGAGTAATTTAAAACGGGTATCGACACCTCGCTGTGTGAGTTCCGACTCGTAGTTTATCAATGGGCCCAGTTTTATTTGGCTTATGCGACGGCCAGGGTTAAATAGCGTAAGCTTAACGCTCTTGAACTCCCCGTCCGCGTATATATCAAGTGTTACTTCCGAGCCTAGTGCATGTTCGCGATTCAATCGCGTTATAAGATCTTGAGCCGAATTTATCGGAACTCCCTCAAGAGCGAGAATCATATCGCCTGGATTGAGACCCGCGGAGGGCAGAGTTGTTTTTTCAAATAGTTCTTCGATCCGAGCCGCAACAAGATTTGACCGATTTTCTATTGATAGAATATGGCTAGAGTAAGCGGCCCTAGTAGCAATCGGGTCAACGCGATAAAGTTCTATTGGAATACTAGTCTCAGCCAACTCTGCTTTCACCGTTGTCTCAAACACGGTCGAATCCCGCTGGACACGAAAATTAAAGTCTTTAGGACCAGAAAATTTCTCGAGGGCGCGGAGGGAGTCGGGGGTATTAATATCGATTTGATCAATTTTCAAAAGAATATCTCCGGCTCGTATCCCACTTTTTCCTGCATTACTCCCATTTTCAATTTTTCTCACTTTAACACCAGGAAGAATTTCGAGATTAAAAAGTGATTCACTCTCGTTCGGGCCAACGTCAAGACCGAAGTCAATGCTCTGATTAGCGATTTCAGGATTTAATAGATTAACTTCTTCAGCTGAAAACGTCATGGCCGGGGTTAGGATCTTGGGTTCGTAGCTAACACAACTGTTAACCATAGCCGTAAAAATGGCAACTAAAATTCGGGCTTTCACAGCGGCCTCTTGCGGATGTAAAAAAATATAAGTGCTGTTAACAATAATGCGCTGGGCATAGGAATCCAAGTGTTTAAAGCAATTGTTTCAGATTCTATGAAAACGTCGGAGAAACCACGCACCATCCTGCTGACTTCACCAATGTATGAGTAGTCTAGTAATGAGGGTTGAAATTTTGCAAAAACGTAGTCTGCACCTACTCCTAAATTGGTTTTAAATATGTCAAAAGTCAGCGTTAGCCCCATAGATACTGCCAGTGCCTGTCCCGGCGATTGAGCGACGATTCCAATCAGTAGTCCGAAACAAATTGATGCTGGAATTGGAAGCACTGCCAGCCAGATACCTAATTGGATCTCTGACCAAATTTCTGATTCTCCGATTAACTGATAACCATCCTCGACTACGGGTTCAAAAGCCCATAGCGAGGCGCTTACAAAATAAGCCGTAAAGCCTAAAAGAGCAATTGAAAGTAGTGTCAGGAAGTGCAAGTGCAGCAGTTTTGCTATTACGATGCTTTGACGACTTCCTGATCGAATTAACAAATGCCTGAGGGTCCCTATCTCACGCTCCTGAGAGAAGCCAAAAGCGGCATTAGCGATTGAAAGCAAAACTACTGCCGTTAATCCTGTTGTAAGTGAGTCAACAAAATATCCATAAGCATTGTCGCTAACCGGGGACTGCTGACTTATTAATGCGGCGCGCGCTGAGTTACCAACGGAAATAATTTTTGCCAAGATTAGTTGGATACTGCCCAAAATGGACGGAAGTAATAGAACAATCCGACTCGCATTACTCCTCGCCGAGACAAAGAACTCTGCCTTTAGAAGCGGGAAGAGACTGATCATCAAAATGCTTCCATTTTTAGCACGGATGACTGAGTTGCGTCCCTAAAAAATGAGGATACGGAGGGGCGATCTAACCGTAGCTCGTCTACAGCTATCCCGTTCTCTACTAAGAAACGGTTTAAATCTGATGCTTCCCAGTCACCTAGTTCTACCATAATAGAATCCTTAAATTCATCGTGCGACTCAAGAATACTTACTTCACTCCTGGTTTTTATAAGTTTGAGAGCTTCTTCCCGCTTTTGAGTTCTGATTTTAAGTTTGGACCTTTTACTTTGAAGAAGTTTTTCGATTTCGTCGCTGGCAATAATGCGACCCTCATGCAGAATTGAGAGATGGGAGCATGCCTGTTCTAAATAAGACAATTGGTGACTAGATAATAAGAACGTCGTGCTTTCTGTTCGATTTAAGCTAAGAATTAGTGCGATGACATCGTCGACACCGCCGGCATCCAGGCCGTTAAAAGGCTCGTCAAGTATCATGAGTTCTGGGTTGCCAACCAGCGCGTGCGCTATCGAGGCTCGGCGCCGATTTCCCAATGAGAGTTGAGATATTCGATAGTCTCTATATTGGGTGAGTCCAAGTAATTTTTCCAGTTCAACTACAGTTCGTTTTGGCTCGACACAAAGAGATCGCGCGTGACTTAATGTTTGATGGACAGTCAGATTGAGGTGGAGACAAGGCGAGTCAAAAACTGTTACAACCCTTCCTGCTTGACTGAAGAGCTGTTGAGGTTTTTCATCAAGAATAACTATATCTCCAGCGTCGAATGGCTGTAGGCCAAGCAGGCAGTTTAAAAAAGTAGTTTTTCCGGCGCCGTTAAGCCCAACTAGCCCATGTACCGTTCCTGCCTCTAAAGAAAAGTCTAATTCTCTAAGAACCTTTTTGTCCTTTTGATAATGTTTAGTGAGCCCTCTTATCTCTATTATTTTTTTCATTTTGTGGATTACCAATTTCTTGCGAGACTGATTGCTTATTCAATAAATATGTCGTTTATCTGTATCTCGTTTACCTCACCGAATCGCGTGAGTCCATCGACATCAATGATCGACAAATCACCAACAACAGAAAAAAGCTTGGGTTTATTAGCCACATGAAATCTTTGGAAGTCGGCTAAGTCTTGAAATTCCAAGCTTTGCAGTTCGTTGTAGCTTTGTTCTCTCGGGTCGCCGTCAATGCCCAAACGCTCCCAACTGCGCACCGCGCCGATGACGTCTCTGAATCCAATCTTTGCCGTTCGATAACGATTGAGGAGTGAGTTTACTGATTCTTCGAAGCGTTCTGTCGACTGAGGCATGTTGTCAATGAGCTCTACAAAAGCGTCGAGTGCGTCCACTGTCTTATCTGTTTGTGTGCCAATCGCTCCCAGCATCAGATTCTCCGCACCTAAGCGCGCACCTTGCGAGTACCTTGCTGACGCAGAATAAGCGAGGGCTCTTGCCTCTCGCAACTCTTGGAAAACGACACTCGACATGCCACTGCCGAAATAATTAGTGTATAAATTGGCCAATACGGTGTCAGCTCTTCGATATTTGTCGTCTGGAAATTCAATACGAACCTGTGCTTGAGCAGTTTTTTGGTCGACGACATATACTCTGTTAGATTCAGTTTTTGCAGTTTCACGGAAGCGGTACGGGGGAGGAGAATTTAAATTGTTTGTCTCCGGATAGACGTTGGATAGAATTTCTTTTACCTGGTCTAGTGGGAGAGATCCTGTGTACGAGAGACTATGTTCAAAACTTAGCAGGCTCGCTGGCAGAGCTAGGAGTTCTTGTAATTCAGCTTCCGCAATTTCATTTCGTGTCAGACCTGCAAGCATCGGCGAATTGTTCCCATAACGGTTGTAGAGATATAGCGCCCGTGAAATCGCTTGAGGTGAACTTTTGAGGTCTTCGCGCGATTTAAGAAGGATGGTTTTTAGCTCGCCTAACACGGCCTCGGAAGCGCTAGGGTCCTGAATTACTTCTAATGCCGTTCGTAAAGCATTTTCAAATTGATCGTCAAGGCCAGATAATCGCACTGAAGATTGATTTTCTCCTGAGCCAAAACTAAAAGTAGAACCGCTCTGATACCACTCTTTTTGAAGTTGCTCGTTACTCAGCCTGTTTGTGCCAGCTACTTCGAGTAAAGCACTGGCTAATCCAAGCTTATCCGATTCCTCAGTGCCAACATCGACATTAATAGAAAAGGAAAATAGATCATTGAGGGGGTTGGGCGCATAGTAAAGGTCGATGCCGGGTCTAAATTCTATTTTCTGGTAATCAACGCCCGGTTTGACGAAGATTGGTTCGATGGGATTAACAGGCAATGATAAAAGGTTCGCTGCATAGTCAGATTGACGCGACGCATCGATTACAACCGGGTCGATTTGTGGTTTCGCTACGGGTGGGACGGTATGCTGCGCATCGATTTGATAAATTGACACGAAATCAGAACCAAAATATTTGTTTGCTACACGAATTACATCTGCTTTCGTCAGCTTCTCCATCCGCGTCAGTTCGGCACTGAAATGCTTCCAGTCTGCTCCTTCGATAAATGATTGTCTCATCATGCTCACGCGTGCCGTGTTAAATTCCAGACTGGCTTTCTGTGTTTTTTTAAAATCGTTTATAATCGCGGGTATTATCCATTCGTCGAAATCGCCAGCTTTTATGAGTTCGATTTGTGCTAGGAGGAGATTTTCAACTTCCTCCAAGCTCTGGTTCTCTTTCGGGACTCCATAGAGTGTTTGCATGCCATAGTCATTCATGAACTGTGGTGATGACCCGGCTGAGACGACCTTCTGCGATTGGTTCAAATTGAGGTTTATCAGCCCCGCCGTCCGGTTATCGAGGATCATATCGATAAGAATCAACGCCTCTTTGTCCTCGTGGCTATTAGAGGCCGTGCGAAAGGCAAGCTGCACCTGCTCTTCCCCCGGGTATTGAACTGTTCTGCGCTCAGCACCTCTTAGCGGGGGCTCGGGCCAGGGACCGACCTCTGGGAGAGGAGATGATTTCCAGTTCCCAAAATTTTGATTGATTAATTCGATTGTCTCTTCTGAGTCAATATCTCCGCTAATAAAGATCGCCATGTTATTTGGCACATAATAAGAATCGAAATACTTTTGAATATAGACAAGAGAAGGGTTCTTGAGGTGTTCAACCGTGCCAATGGTTGGTTGCTGTCCGTATGGATGGTTCTTGAAAAGCTGCTCATTCAGGGCTGAGTATAAAAGAAATCCTCGATTGTCGAGCGAACGGTTTTTCTCTTCATAAACTGTCTCTAGCTCAGTATGAAAAATGCGAAAAACAGGATCACGGAACCTTGCAGATTCAATCGATGCCCATTGATTTAGTCGGTTGGAGGGCAGATTTACCTTGTATACAGTCTCCTCATTAGAGGTATGTGCGTTCAAGCCCGAGGCGCCCATGGCGTTGTATAATTTATCAAATTCATTGGGAATCGCAAACATTGCCGCTTGCTGAGCTGTCGCATTTATTTCCGAATAAATTTCGGCGCGACGCGCTTCGTCTCGCTCGTTAAAATGGTCTTCGTAAAGGGCGGTGATTTTGTCTAAAAATGGTTTTTCGGCCTCGTAGTTGAGCGTACCGAGCTCCGTAGTTCCCTTGAAGAGCAGGTGTTCGAGGTAATGTGCAAGCCCAGTCGCGTCGGCAGGGTCATGCTTACTTCCGGCACGGACAGCTATTTCCGCATAGAATCGAGGTTCTTCGTGATTTTCGGTTAGATACACTTTAAGACCGTTCGACAGCTCGTATATTTTTGCGCCTAGCGGGTCAGTAGCCTGATCGCTATCAATCCTGCGGTAGTCTGATTGATTACCAATAGTCCCATCACCAGTTACGGATTCTTTACACCCGAACAACAAACCCATAAGCGAAATGAGCAATAAAGGCTTAAGAAACATCAAGGAAACGTGCTTGAGACGTCTGTTTATCTTATAAATGATTGGTTCAGCAGTGTGCATTCCTGGGGCCTCTTTAATTACGCGTTGTTTTTTATAGTATCTGGATCTTGTGGTCATGGTATAAATGTTCCCTCTTATTTTTCGCAGGTGTTTTTGAGAGCCATGACTAAGCACGATGTGTCAAAGTTTCTGAAGATTCTAGCACTTTATGCAAGCTTTGCTGTAGAGGTGCTGCTTGCCCAGTCCCAAAATTATGATGAGGCAGGCGATCTTGCTGCTTTGACGTCTCTCGCCGACGAGCGTATGCACTATTTACGCATAAGTGCTCCTGCCCGATCAAAATTGGGTTTGTGGGAAGGAATCGAAATAGCGTCGGTGGTCTTAGGGCGAGATCGGTATCGAGAATTGGAGTCCCTGGTGAAGGGAAAGAGTGCCTCGGAGTTGCAGAAAATAGTGTCCATAGGTCAGTCGACCTATGAGGAGATCACGCGATATTTCCTTTCCAGAATCTATCTTATTGAATCTGATGATAATCTTTTTTTGAACTCAATATTATCACTGAATCCGAATGCGTTGAGTGCCGCGAGAGAAGCGGATTTACGTGCGAGCCCCGGTGATTATAAAGATTTAAACCCGTTTTTTGGTCTCCCGATTCTGGTAAAAGATAACATCGGGTTTTCAGGACTTCCTACAACGGGTGGCGCCGTTGCATTAAAGGATAATTTTGCAGATAGTGCATTCGTCACGGCAAAACTTATGGAGAGCGGAGTCGTGATCCTTGGAAAAGCAAATTTGAGTGAATGGGCATACTTTTTTTGTGGTGACTGTCCCTCAGGTTTTAGCGCCCTTGGTGGTCAGACGTTGAACCCCTACGGAAGGCTCGCGTTCAACACTGGAGGATCCAGTTCGGGCAGCGGTGTCGCAGTAGCGGCCGGCTTGGCAGTAGCGGCCGTCGGGTCTGAGACTTCCGGATCGATACTCTCTCCATCATCCGCTAATTCTGTGGTTGGTCTGAAGCCAACAACAGGAAGCTTGAGCCGATCTGGGGTGATACCGATCTCTCCAACTATCGATACGGTTGGTCCTATGGCCACCACAGTTGCCGATGCTGTAGCTCTGTTCAATATAATGGTGGGTTTTGATGAGGCCGATAAAGCAATGCCTCGCCTGAGTGCCGAGATGAATTTGGTTACCGAAGGTCGGACGATTGAGGGGCTTCGCTTGGGCTTACCCGAGAGCATACAGTTAGATCCGGTCATCCAGCCTGCGCTAGCACAATTGGTTATGCTCGGTGCAGAATTAGTTCCTGTTGAATTTGACCCACCAGCCTCACCAGAGTTTATTGAGTTTTTAGGTATCGAAATGATAGAGGGGTTAGCGAGTTATTTGCGAGAGGATGCCAGTCAAGATGTTGTCGTTGACGACGTGAGAACCCTGCAGGCGTTTAATCTCGAGAACCCTAAGGAGAGGGCTCCCTATGGTCAGTCGCTTCTTGATATGATGGTATCTCTTTTGGACGAAAAGCAAGCCAATGCAGACGAGGCGGATGAGGCAATTGCTCTATTTCGTGAGTCACTTCAGCTTTCAGCTTCGGCTTACTTAAATTCTTTTTTTGAGCGTTACAACATTGACGCTGTAATAAATTTGAATAATCAAGGTGCACGCATTGCGGCCGTTGCTAACTTTCCCGCTCTGACAATGCCTGCAGGGTACCGAGGGAACGGGAAACCGGTAGGGATAACATTTTTTGCTCAGTCCTTTCGGGAGCAACGCCTCGTCGACATTGGGATATCGCTAGAGACAGTGAGCACAGCCAGAAAATTTCCTAAGGGGTATTGATTCTCACGCGGGCCGCAATCCAGTTTGATGGACGCTTAAAAATTAAAGACTACCAGTATTTTTCAACTGTAATCTGACCGGGGTTTCTCCTACGATGCTTTTTGAGACCTTTAGATTTCAATGCAGTTATTGAATCGGTGATCATATCAGGATTTCCGCAGAGCATTATCTGCGAATCGTCAGCCGATAGCTCAATCCCTACGCTTTTCTCTAGCATTCCGTCTATGATTGCAGCCGGAATGCGACCAGGTAATGCCGTGGCTGAACTTTCGCGGCTAACAAACGCCCTAAAAGTAAAGCGATCATGAAAGGTGTCAGAAAACTTGTTGATTAAATTCTGATAACGCAGGTCTGCGGTTCTTCGAACAGCGTGAACAAGAACAATTCTTTTGAACCTTCTCCACGGCTCTTCAGTTTCAAGTATTGAAAAATATGGAGCGACTCCTGTTCCGGTGGCAAGAAGCCAGAGAGTCTCTCCGCCAGGAACTTCCTCCAGAGTAAAAAACCCATTAGCCTCACGCTTTACAAAAATTTTGTCGCCAAATTTTAAGTTTGTCATTGCGTTTGAAAGCACACCATCAATCGCAGTGTAGAAAAAAAACTCGATAGGCTGCTTACCTGGTGCGCTGAGGAACGAGTAAGGTCGGGCGATACGTTCACCTTCAAAGTCTAGGCCGAGGCTCGTAAATTGCCCAGCTTTGAATTTCTCAATAGGCGCATCGATTTTCAAAGAAAAGAGGTTCTCAGTCCAGTGAATATTCTCTACAACGCTGCCTTCAACCCAGATCGACATAATTCTTTGTTTCCTTGATTTTCAAGTGCACGTTAAGGGGAATCTTCGCTGGATCTATAGTACGAAGTTCTATAGGCTTCTTTCAATGATTACGAGCTTATTTGTTAATTTAGGCTTGCTTACAGCTTTGCGTATATCAGCCAATTGAACGTCCGCAAATTAAGAATAGATTAGGTAAAAATGATGTTAAGTGCTTGGTTTGAAATAGTGCTCTGGAAGAGAATACTTGGTGCGCTGGTGGCCGGTGTTGTTATCGGCACGCTGTGGGGAAGTGACGCAGCTAGTATTGCTTGGATTGGTGACCTTTTTGTTCGTTTGATTCGCATGGTTGTCGTTCCGTTGGTTTTTGTGACTTTGGTTTCTGGAGTCGTGTCAATGGGAGACCCCTCGAAACTTGGCTCGTTAGGCGTTAAGACTCTCGCGGTTTACATGTCAACAACGTTGGCAGCTATCGTGATCGGGCTGACTCTAGCTGCTTACTTCCAACCAGGCGTTGGTGTCGATTTAAGTCTAGCAGTGCCAAGTAACGTCCAGGTTCCGATTCCATTGTCTGAGAGGTTGTTGAGCATCGTTCCCTCAAACCCCATCGCAGCCCTCGCTGAGGGCAATATACTGGCGATTATATTCTTCGCTTTATTAGTCGGCATTAGCCTCCTCGTTATTGGTGAGAAAGGACGACCAGTATCAGATTTAATGAACGCAAGCAGTGAGATGATGTTAAAAATTACTCATTGGGTTATGGAAGTTGCTCCCTTTGGAGTTTTTGCATTAATAGCGTCGGTTGCAGGGAATCAAGGGGTTTCGGCTCTGCTTGATGTAGTGATTTTAGTAGTTTGTGTGGTGCTAGCTTGTTCGGTCCATATGTTACTTATTCATGGTCTTATTATAATGCGAATCGTTTTGCGGTTATCTCCGAGCTCTTTTTTTAGGGGGGCGCGTGACGCGATGTTAGTCGCTTTTTCGACTTCTTCAAGTTCTGCGACGCTCCCAGTCAGCATGTCAGTGGCGGAGAATAAGCTAGGGATAAAGCCTGTTGTGGCGTCGACCGTGCTGCCATTAGGAGCCACGATCAACATGGATGGAACGGCATTATATGTAGGAATTGTTTCTGTCTTTGCGGCTCAAGCGTTCGCAGTTGACCTGACTTTAGCGGATTACGCTATAATGGCGGGGTCGACTACCTTGGTGTCAGTAGGAACCGCAGCCGTCCCAGGGGCATCTTTATTCCTGATGGCTGCAGTTATGGGTGCCGTCGGAATCAGTCCTGAACAAATTGCTATTGTGATAGGTTTTATCCTTCCGTTTGATCGCCCCCTCGATATGTTGAGGACAGCTGTGAACATCGGAGGTGATTTATCAGTTTCGACGGCCGTGGCGAATTGGGAAGGGGAGTTTGATGGCGAGATCTTTAATCGCCAATAACTTAGATGGTGTCGGTACCCTAAAAAGAAAAACTTACTGTTGCACCCAGTCGCACATCCTCACTGAATAGGAATAGGGGCGATATATCGGCTGCTGAGATACTTATGATTTGAGTGCTTATTGCCCATTTATCATTTAGGTTGTAAGTGACATCCAGTAAAGCCAGGAGGGACTCTCCCTTCAAATCCCCTTGCAAAGTCGAACTAAGAGTAAGGTTGCCATTGCTTAGAGTGTTACTGTACCTAGCAAGCCAGCTACCAAAAACTTTCCGCTCATTACCAGCAAAATTATCAAACGGAGTACTTTCGATATTTATGAGTTTCTGCGCCTGTATACCGACCGATACGTTTTGGTTGTTGTTAAGAGCGTACTCAAAACCAAAAGAGGTTCCTAACCTATCAGCCCTTGACGAGGAATCTGAATTCATCGATGTATTGCTCAGAAAATTGAAACTACCGAGCAAAACATCATGGCTGTAAGCGATGTCAAGATTCAGTAGTAGCTTTCCAAGAGCTCGGTTAACGCTAAACCCAAGCAAAATAAAGTCATTAACCTTCGGCTTAGGGTTTTTAAACAGCTCATTGGGTGTGTCAAAGCTTAGTTGATTCTCATACAGATACGCGGCCATCAAAGAAACATCGCTGCCTCTGAAAGATCTATTCCATTTTGTACCCACCTCGAAAAGAAGATCGCCTTCGCGGTCATATTCGGTTAGGTCGAATGGCATTTCAAAAAAGAAGGGACTGCCACGGACAGGATTAGGGTTAAATTCTGGGAAAAAATTGACGAAAGATGAAAAATTACTCTTGTCACCAAAAAAATCCCAAACTAAAAGCCATTGATTTAGTCGCGCATCTTCGATGTCAATGATACTAAAATCTCGAAATTCATTTATGTTGATAACATCGAGCACCGAGTTACCCAAAGTCTCGCCCCAGACTACGGTTTGCCTCCCGAATTTTATGGTTTGGTTCTCAAGGCTGCGCTGTAAGAATAGCTCGTTACCTCGAAATTCCCACTCAAAGTTCTTGTTTTCAACTTCAGATTGATAATCGCCGGCCCAGTGCAGCCGCAGTTGAGCGCTAGCTTGGAGCAGCCAACCAGGCGCAAAAACGTTTTGATAACGGACATTAGTACCGAGTCGATTAATTTCTAAATCTTTTTTTCTGTCTATCGATAGGGTTGGTGTGATTGGTATTTGGTGGTGATTGATTTGCGAGTATAGCTGCTGACTTATTTTAATTGTAAAGTTATCTAACCAGTGACTTGTTGCCGATTTTTTCTCTGTTTCAAAGGGGCTGCTAAAAATAGTATCGTCAAACGCAAAGTCTATGTTGTCATCTAATAGTATGTTGTCTAGAGATTTTTCTGAATTCTCTTGTGCATGAATTAATCCAAACAATAATAAAAATGAATAAAGACTGGTTCTCTTGATTCTTGCTCTTCTCACTCGACGGCCCATTGGTTTTCCCTCAGTCGAGAGTCAGTCTTAACTTTTCCAGTTCTGTCTCACGGAAGGCAACGTCGGTAAGTGTTCGCTGTGTTAGGAACTCATCATCAATTGTAACGTCGGTATAAATTTCAACAAAGGCCATGTTAGAGAGACGATTCGTGACTAGATTCATCATCGTTAAAGAGCGAGCCATCCAAACCTTGTTGATAAGTTCGACTCGCGAGGCCATCAACCTTTTTACTTCTTTGTCATAACGGTCATACATTTCTGACCGAAGAGCGACGTGTCTCTCTTTATCTATGTAATGAATTTGGCGGGAGTATCTGGTTTTTTTTGAACGCTCTTCATTGGGGATCATTTCTATTTTCCAAACTTCGCGACTCGCTATCTTAGTTTCATCTAAAATTTTAAATGAATACTCTTCTAATTTACCTGTTTCAGTGTCTTCAGTAGTAAACTCTGAGCCAAATAAGGAGGCCGGCTCTGTTTCTTCGTCTGAGTCTCCACTGGCGATGCGCTTCACTCTTCCTATCGCCGAGAGGTAGAGCCAAGTTTCGTTATCTCTGCCGATTTCGTCATAGGTAAAGCTCAACATACCAATACCTCTCTCCGAGGGAGGCTCTATGGTTATCGTTACGCTTTTTGTGTCCTTTAAATTCGCGCCGTAGTTTTTTGCAATAGACTCTAGCGATTTTACCCTAGGCTTTTCTGCGCACGTTATGCGCCCGCCGGCAACTCCAAATTTACAGCTTGAAAGTTGCATTTTATTAAAAGAGGAATTGTTGGTTTGACGTTGTGCGTCGTCAACGAGCTGCATAATCGCAAGTCCTGTGATTTCTTGAGCGCATACATTAATGGTGAAGCTGGTGAAAAATATCAGACTAATCAATCCATAACGTTGGCGTGAACTCATGACGTTGCTCCTTGAAAGTCAATCGTGGTGTCGGCATCTTTTACCCCGAACTTCGGTTTGAAGACGATGATCATTGCAGGAATGAGTAAAAGGTCGCAAAGTAAGGCTACAAATATTGCCATAGACCCAAAAAACCCCACCTTTGCCATTCCTAAGTAGTCTGAAAAGCTAAGTACAGCGAAACCTAGGCCAATGACCATGGTCGTAAACATTACCGCTTGTCCGACCTCTTTTATCGCGCTCTCCAGGGCTACGGCAATGCTGCCGGTTTTGCTGAGTTCCACTCTGTAATGTGTCATGAAATGAATCGTATCATCCACGGCAATACCTAAGATAATGGGGGCTATTAAAAGTGTATCTGTGTCCAGCGGGACACCAAGAAGGCCCATTAATCCGAAGGCAAGAAACGCTGGTATCGCGTTCGGAATCATACCCATTAGCCCGCCTCGTAGAGAGCCCAGCGAAACAATCATAATTAAGCTCACGATTAGCAAGGCTAAGGCAAAGCTATTAAATTGTGAATTAGCTATTTCATCAGCCATAACCATCAAAGTGGCCATACTACCGGTAAGATTCACATCCAAACCCGGGAATTCCTCTTCGACGCCGTTAAAGGTCTCTTGGACATCCAGAGATATGTCTTCGAAAAGTGCTTTATATTCGTACGAGCCTAAATTTCTCGCGGTAATAGTTATATGTGAACGGCTGTAATCGTCTGATACAAGATTTCTGCGATCTTCAGGATTCGCGCTGTTAAACATAAAGAGTAATTGGGAAATCGCTTGGTTGGATTCGGGAATCCTATAAAACTCTGGATTTCCGTCGTTCATAATTTGGTTAGTATCTTTTACGATGTTGGCTAAGGAGTTAGTCCGTCCGATGATTTCTGGATACTGGTCCTCAACTCTGCGCTGAAGGCTGTCAACTGCAGTGAGCAACTGCGCATCGAGCATTCCATCACTTACTTTAGTGTCGATCATAATTTCCATATTTTGAGCGCCCGACATTTTCTGATCAACAACTTCGACCGCGACGGTTAAAGGGTGCCCCTTCTTAAACATCTCAGCAATATTTGTATCAATTAGAATCTTAGTGGTGCCATACGCGCAAATAATGAAACCAAACGCAAAGGCTGCAAGAATAAGATACGGAGACCGATGGACAAAGCTTGGAACGTTATTGAGTATTTCCTTTTGAGAATTCAGTATCCAATAAGTCAGCCCAATTACGAAATTTATGAAAGACCCGAGGAGTAAGCCTAGAGAAAAATATATAACTAAAGCGGTGAGGAATCCAATCAGTAGCTTCCTGCCGACCATAAGAGAGTTCCACTTAAACCCGATCTTGTCGGCTATGCTTTGCTTTTCAAGGGTACCAACGGCACCGGGATGCCAGAGGTCCAGAAGGAGTGGAAGCAGAATTATAGTGAAGAAAAACGCCAAAAAAACGCCAAGTCCGGACATGAACGCGAAGACTTTTATCGGCTCAAGGTTTGAAGTTGCCAAGACAGACACACCAGCAGCCGTAGTCAACGTTGTGAGTAAAATAGCTAAGCCAACTTTCTCATAAGCGCGCGAGAGAGCCTTATAATGCTCCTCTCCATCTCGTCTGAAAGTAAAGTAAGCGCTCATAACATGCACGCAGTCAGCGATCCCAACGGCAAAAATAAGTAATACGGTGAGTGCGATCATTGTCGATATTGTGGTTCCCATCCAGGCCGTTACGCCCCAGCACCATGCAACGCTTAATGCTATTGTGACCATGGGCCATACCAAAGCGCTTCCTGAACGAAACAGGACCCACAAAAGAACAGAGAAGATCAAAATCATCAGCATGCCAAGAACTGCCATCTGATTCAGCACGCCCTGCATTTGCCCCATCATTGCTGGAGTGCCAACGGGATAAAAATCTAGATCAGTTTCGTATTTCTGATAAATTGCATTGAGTGCTGTATCAAAAGAGAAATATTCAAGCTGATCGGTGTCTTGGAACTCAACGTTCTGAATAAGTGCGTTTTCATCAAAAAATAAATCAAAACTTTCAAACTCGGACGCTAGTTCGATTCCAGCCATGTCGACTAAAGGCTCATAACCTTCTAAGGGAATTGTTCCGTAGTCTGTTTGAACAAGTATTGCTCCAAACTCGCCATCCTCGGAGTAAAAGGCTCCGACATAGTCGCGCTGACCTAGCGCTTTTGTTTGAAGTTTCTGAAGACCCATCTCATCCGCAGGCAATTTTCGTGGAATTAACCTGTCAGATTTGAGAGTGTCACCAATGCTCTCTTGAACCCTCACGTTTGCGATTGACTGAACGCGGCGCACGTGAGCGAGTGCGCTCCAATCGATGTCGGGATACTCATTCTTGTCCAATTCTACCCAGTTAATTAAATCGTCAGTAAGCTTTTGTATGGAAGTCAACGATGCTCGAGAAAAAACATTGCCGTCTTTTGGAGAATAAATAATAAAAACCGAATCATCGCCACCAAATTGACGCCTAAATTCATCGAGTGCTATCTGGGCAGGATTCTCTTCTTCCAAAAAGCTGTCGGTGGACATGTCAAAGACGGTAAGATTAAAAACGCCATATATAAGGAACACCGAAATTAAGAATAAGGCCGATAAGACCTGTTTTCGGAGGCGAATAATATGGTTCGGAATCTTCCCAAATATTTCCGTCATGTTAAGAAGAACTTTTTCCATTTATTTTCTCTCCGATTTGATACTTTTTGTATTCTTAGTGCCTTGCTCTAGGATCTTTGTAAAAATTTCAATAAAATCTTCAGTTTTGATATTAGATATCTCCAGTACTGAGTCAGGTAGATGACCAATGGCATGGATCACGATGTTGATAGCTTTTGCAATATCTATTTGCGCTTCTGTATTTAAATTTTGAGCTATCGGGTTAATGAGATTTTTGGCTACATATTCATTTCCCTTAGAGGTAAAGTTTTTGATCCGATCCGGTCCGATTTCGTCTAACATGAAAGCGAAATCATGGGGTCGCGCAAGCAGGGCCCTGGATAGCGGGGCTGAAGTTGCAAAATTTAAGGAAGCCTCAACGTACGCTGAGAACCTTTCTTTTTTCTGCATTTTTTCAATATTTTCAAATTTCGGTAAAAGTTGTTGTTCCTCCGCAAGTTGGCAACAAAGGAATATTTCCTTCTTGCTCTTAAAATGAAGGTATATGGTCCCTTTTCCGATGCCCACGCTCGAGGCAATATCTGCGATGCTGGCTCGACGATATCCAAATTGCACAAAGTGCTTCGTTGATGCCTGTATTATTCTGCGTTGCATCTGTCCTGCGGCGCTCTCGGCACTGTCTAGGATTCTGCCGTGACTAAGCAGCTTTGCTTGCTCTTCAAATAGCTCTGTTATCGTGTTGACCATATGACCATAATATCATTTCTGGTCATATGGTCAACACGCTGGTATGGATCTATTGTGATCATCAGAAGGAATGGCTCAAGGAATTAAGGGCAGGAGTACACACCGAATCGCTGTTTGCCCTCTTCAATCAGAGATTCGGGCACGATGGTATTAGCATTCATCCTACCGGCCTGATTTTTGGCAAGGGTTAATAATTCAGTCTGTAATCTTTCGGCACCTCTTTCGACAACGATTAGCTTGCTTAATGTTTGCGCCGAGGTGGTGCCAACTCGTCGACACTTGCTGACATCGGTGGCGCTTTTGAGACTTACTTCAGCACCCTCGGGGAGCAGCTGTACCCAATTCTTGCAATTAGTGAGAAGAACTAAATTCGCACTAAAAAAACATATCCAAATAATTTTCGTAAAATAAATTTTCATTATGTTTTCTGCAGAGCATCCTCTCTTAATTGTTCACTCTTATGCTTAGGTTGATTAGTAAAATTTTCTCACCGTTTAATTGACCTATGATACTATTTCTAATTAATCGATGAATAATAGCGTTACAGTAGAAATAAGAAAAGGAGTCAGGAATGTCGATCGATACAAGTTCTCTAGCAGGTAAAAAAGTTGTAATTATTGGTGGCACAGCAGGAATAGGGCTGGCGGTTGCGAACATGGCAGCAGCAGCAGGGGCAAAAGTTTGGGCGGCGGGGCGATCTCAATCGCATATTGATAAGGCCCTTACAACGAGTAACGGTCTTTTTGAAGTTCGTCAAGCGGACACCCATGACCTAGATTCGATGGAGAAAATTTTTAAGGAAGTGGGAAGCATTGACCACCTTGTTTCTGCCGCAGTCGGAGGAGAACGCACTTTAAAACCATTCTTAGAACAAACACAAGACCAATTTCAAGCTGCCTATGACAAGTTGTGGGGTTACTGCAAAGTTGTAAGAGCAGGGTCAGCTTATCTTTCTGAAACCTCGTCGATTACGCTTGTATCGGGCTCTCCAGCACGCAAAATTAAACCTGCTCAATCGCCGTTGAGTTGTGTCGGTGCGGCAGTAGAAAACCTCTCACGTTGCCTAGCTGTTGAATTAGCTCCTATCAGGGTGAATGTTGTTTCTCCTGGGACTGTTGACACTGCGATGTTTGATGCCATGGGTGATCAGAAAGAGGCTAATTTGGCAGGTATGACAGCGACTCATCTGATTCCTCGCGCGGGAACTTCGGAAGAGGTAGCGGAGGGAGTTCTTTTCGTCATGCGAAACCGATTCGTAACAGGCACGACAGTTGACGTTGATGGCGGTCGAATACTCAGTTAAATGGTGTTGTACAGGTAAAATGCGGAATCTTATTTTTTAATAGGTGCAGTATGGAAGACAAATTAAGCGACGAAGCCCAAAGAATAAATAACGACCCCGCTGTAGATTTGATTACCTCTATATATGCCCGACACTCTGTTCGCGGTTACTTAGATAAGCCTGTATCGCAGGAAATGCTCGATCGAATTTTTGAAATAGCCCAAATGGCGCCCTCTAACTGCAACGTACAGCCTTGGAAGGTTTATGTTGCATCCGGCGATCTAAAAGATAGGTTACGGGAAAAGATGGTTGTCAATACGGTTGAGGGTGTTGAGCCAAATGCGGACTATCCCTATAGGGGAAACTTCACTGGGGAATACCGCAAACGGCAGGTTGATTGCGCTGTTGCTTTATATAAGAGCATGAATATTCAACGAGAGGACAAAGAAGGGAGACTGAGGGCGATTGTGCGAAATTTTGAGTTTTTTGATGCGCCACATATTGCCTTCATCGGTATGAACCCTGATTTTGGTGCGACAGTTGCTCTTGATGTCGGTATGTATGCACAGACATTGATGCTCACAATGGTAGCGCACGGTTTAGCAAGCTGCCCAATGGGAACCATGCGTAATTATCCTGATTTGGTGAGAGATGCATTTGATATCCAAGATGAGACTAAGATTTTATTTGGTATTTGTTTTGGTTACGAAGACGCTGCTGTTCCGGCTAACAAAACTCGTACTTCTCGGGAAGTGATATCCCACAGCGTCAGCTTTAGGCACGATTAAGCTGGAGTCTCATACGCTGTGGTTACTCGTTAGCCATCTCTCTGAGTATTTCTTTGAAACGGAAGCATGAGGTGGTGTGGTCATTTACGATTCCTACAGCTTGCATGTAGGCATAACAAATTTTAGAGCCAACAAATTTAAACCCCCTTTTCTTTAAGTCTGCAGCCATTTGCGCACTTGTCGTTGTTGCAGCTGGAATTTCCGATTGATCTTTATATGCAATCGCGGTTGCTGATTCCGATGAAAACCCCCAAATGTAATTGTGAAAACTCCCAAATTCGGACTGTATTTCTAGAGTTATCCTTGCGTTTTGTCTCACAGAAAGGAGTTTGGGACGACTTCTGATTAATCCTTGATCGAGCAAGAGAGTTTCTATGTAGTCATCTGTGAGCTGAGCACACTTCTTAATTTCGAAATTGAAGAAACATTCTCTGTAACGATCTCGCTTTCGGAGAACTGTAATCCAACTCAGTCCCGCCTGTTGGCCCTCTAAGCACAGGCACTCAAACAGGAGACGGTCCTCCCTGATTGGAACGCCCCATTCCTTGTCATGATAACGAATGTAGTTCTTGTCATGGCCAGCCCACAAGCACCTATTGCGCAAAACCGCCTCTGAGATTGTTGCTTGCGTTAGAGACACTGATAAAGCTCAGGAAGGTAATGCAACGATGCATCGCCCGATCCGATTCTCCACCGGACTGAGAAGCAGAGGCTCTTCGCTTAGCTCTGCTCCATGAATTCGACGTGGATTTCCAATTCGATCTCATCTCCTACTCCAAAAGAAGTAAATCGATCCAATCCGTATGCTGATCTTAAGAAAGTGGCTGAGGCTGAGAAGCCCACTGTATTGCTGCGAGTAAGGAAATTGCGACCACCACCATTAAAGTTAATATTAAGGGTAACCGGAGCTGTAGTTCCGAGCAGTGTCAAATCCCCCTCAAAGACGAAGGAATTTCCGTTAGATTCGACAAAAGAAGTAGACGCAAAAGTTGCTTGCGGAAAATTTTCGACATCAAACCAGTTGGACCCTTTAAGCTCTTCCTCAAACTCTGGATTATTTATATCCAATCCTGCTGTATTGATAATAACTTCGAGGGATGAGTCTTGAATGTTTTCAGGATCAAAATCCAAAGAGGCATCTATGTCATTGAAGCGCCCTACAAAGGTTGAAAAACCAAGGTGGTTTATTTTCCAAATGAGAGACGCATGGTCTGGATCGAGGACATATTGCCCAGCATTCAGTTCGGTTAATTCAGTTTCAAAATCTGGTGTTAAAATCCGATCACATGAAGCCAAAAGACAAAGGCTACAAAGAAAAACCACAATTTTGAAAAGTTTCTTAGGTGTTATGACGAGCATCGCTTCTACCTTTTCTAGTATCTGTTTATTTATTACTGTTGGACCGCATATACGTCGACTCTGATCGTGACATCATTGGCGATTTCGCCAGTATTTGCCCAATAACCTTGACCCACGCCGTATTTCAACCTTTCAATGGTGACTTCGCTTGTAAGATGAAAACCAACTTGCCCGTCGATCGTGGTGATTTCAAAATCAAATGGAAAGCTCAGCGGGTGAGTCTGGTCGCGAATGGTAAGTGTTCCATCTGCTACAAACGAACTGACTGACTCGAGCCGGCACTTTTCGGCCCCGAAGGTTGCAGTCGGCCACGTGTCCACATCAAAAAGTTCGTAATCGAGAAGATAATCAACCGCCTCGGGAGAGTCTTCCACATAAATGTTTTCAATTGGAATGGTAACTGAAAAGTTACAGCTGCCTGGCTTCAACGGGTCTATATCGAAAAGAGCTTCGACTCCCTTGAATTCGCCTTGGTAAGGATCAGCGCCGTACTTATATTCAAATATTACGCGAGACTCACCCGGATCCAATACCCAAGTAGCAGCACTTAAAGGTAGCGCAATCAAAAACAACGCTGGATAAAAAATCGCTTTGATAATTAACTTTATCATTGTGTTTCGAGCTCCTAGTTTTTTATTACGGCAACGCGTACGCAACAAGTTCGGCAGGCTTGCCGCCCCCGCTGACGAACATTGCGATATATTGTTTTCCATCATTTTCATATGTAAATGGTAGACCTGACTGAGGGTTTGGCAGATCGATTTCCGCAATTATTTCCCCGGTTTTTTTGTCCAACGCGCGAAGCACGGGACTTGCCCCAGGGCCGCCACCGCCTTCGCCGGCAAATAACAATGTTTTCGTAGCGACGATCCCCGCGCGCGTCGGCACTCCAGTGCGTGGTATATCCACCCCTTTGAGATCGGGGTGATTCGCTATTTTATCTGGAGTATCGGCGTTTGCGACTTGCCATAGGTGATCGCCGGTGTTCATGTCAATTGCCGTAATTCGGCCGTAGGGCGGTTTGACAATTTCTAAGCCTTTAATGCGAGGAATCCTGACGCCATAAGACTGGCTCAGAGCGAGGTCTGACTTTTCGTCTTTTCCTAACGAGAGCACGCCTAACTGCGTTCGGGAAGGTATATATAAGATCCCCGTATCAGGATCGATGGCCGACCCCTCCCAATTTGCACCGCCAGTGGAAGAGGGCAGGCCGAGTGTGCCTCGGGTGCCGTCTTCGGCTTCGAGCAGGGAAGGGGGTGAGTAAACGCTTGGACTCAGTCGAAAATCAGAAATTGCTTCCAAGGCAAGCGCTCTAAGCTCGGGAGTAAAATCGATAAGATCATCTTCAGTAAACCCTTGTCGGTCAAAGGGCGCTGGACGCGTCGGAATTGGTTGTGTTGGCGAATACCACTCTCCCGGGACATCTCCGGCTGGAACCTCGACCTCTTCGATCGGCCAGATTGGCTCCCCTGTGACTCTATCAAAAGTGTATACCCATGCTTGCTTCGTAACGCTCATCAAAATTTTTCTACCGTTCGGTAAATCAGCCAAAACAGGAGCGGCAGGGATATCCCAATCCCAGATGTCATGGTGGGTCAGCTGATAGTGCCACTGACGTTCCCCTGTCCGAATATCCAGTGCAACTATGGAGCTAGAAAAAAGGTTATCACCCGGCCTGTCTGCGCCGAACCTGTCACCGGTCGCCGATTCAACAGGAAGGTACACATGTCCCAATTCAGGGTCGCCGGACATCGGAGCCCAAACACCCGCGTTGCCGGTAAAATCAATACCCCGGTCTAACCAAGTTTCATAGCCAATCTCTCCACGCTCTGGAATGGTCTTAAACGTCCACAGAAGCTCGCCAGTTCGGACGTCGAAGCCCCTGACGTCACCTTTTACGTTTGATTTTGATCTGGGTCTCATTCCAACAGCGTGAGCTGGCCCAACTACGGCGACGTTGTTCATAACGAACGGAGGTGCGGAGGAACCAATATCGATATAATCGAAGCCCTCTGAATTACGGAGTCCATAAAACAAATCAACTTTGCCCGCTACTCCAAAATTTGGATCTGGTATACCTGTCTTAGCGTCTAAAGATACGAGTTGAAAGCCGGGGGTGATGTCTAATATTCGTGACTCATCACCATCCCTCCAAAAGGCTAGACCACGTCCTGCGCCTTTCCGTGGCGCATTATCAAAGCGTTTACCTTCCTGTGGGCGCCAAAGCCACAGAACTTGCCCCGTCGAGGCGTCTAATGCAACGATGTTGCGAGTCGCTGCAATGTCTGCGTACAAAATTCCATCGACTTCGAGTGGAGTAGAGGGGTTGTTAAAGTCAGTTGTGGGTCCAAAGCTTTCTGTTGAAAAACTCCAAGCCAATTCTAAAGATCCTACATTCTCGGCGGTTATCTGATCGAGAGGGGAGTACCTTTGAGCAGCCATGTTTCCATGCAGGTCGGGCCAATCTCCCGCTACCACGTCTGTACCGGACTGTGCGAACACGACCGAAACCATGGTGCAAAAACTCAATGCCGCACCATATAGTCTCGGTAATATATTATTTGTGGTTACCACAACCTATTCTCCCTTATATGTACGTAAAAAAGTGGTTCTCTTAGTTTTAATTCTTACGGCTTTAGGCTTATACAATAGCAATAATACAATCTGGCCTCGCCATTTTATCTCTTTACCTCAGTGCAGAAAGAGCCCTGTCAGCGACATGTCCCTCGAGGGGGTTTGTGCCGAAAAAACCTTGCCTGCTGGGCCCTGCGCTAGAAGCTCGCTGCACCAAAATAAACGGGATCTAGGATAAGCAATCTTGTTTTTACAAGCAAGCTATGAGATCTAAACGAACCCAGGACTTATTTAGACTCAATCTTACTTTATTTTGCCTTGCTAAGAAATATGGGTTCAGTGTTTGACTGGCTATATTGTGAGGCTTGTATATACTGCGCTCCTTCTTATCAGGAGCGCTGTTATTAACTCACACTCGAAAAGCAATAAGCCAAATGACTCAGGTGCATTCCGAGTATTTTCGATAAAGCAATTTCGATGGCTTTTTTTTGGAAATGCCTCGTTTTTTCTTGCGATGCAGGGTCAAATGCTGACCCGAACACTTCTCGCTTGGGACTTAACTGAATCAGCAACCTCGCTTGCTTACATAAACCTGGTCGTGGCTGTGCCAATGATCTTTGCCTCAATGATAGGTGGAGCCATTACAGACCGGGTTGAACGTCGTAAATTAATTTTAGTTGGACAGGGACTTATTGCTTGTAATGAGATCTTTATTCTTATTTTGTTATCGCTTGGTTACCTTGAATTTTGGCATATGCTTTGTACAGCCTTTATTGCCGGATGTGCTTTCCCGTTCATAATGCCAGCAAGAATGGCACTTACTGCGACTGTAGTCGGCCCGGACAAGCTGCAGAGTGCAATGGCGTATTCGAGTGGAGTTATGAATTTAAGTAGAGTCTTTGGGCCAGCAATGATGGGTGTCGTTGTCGCGAACTTCTCAGTGACAGCAGCATATATTATTTCAGTGAGCCTTTATGCTACGGCGATTTTATGCATGTTTGGAGTAAGTCGCAGCAAGATCCCTCGTAAAGAAAGTGATAAGGAGAAGAAACTTTGGACAGACGTTATGGATGGGTTTAGCTATGTCCTCAATAATCGCGCCGTTCTTATGTGTTTGCTGTTCGGCTTGGCTCCAATGCTGCTTGCAATGCCGTTTCAGAGCTTATTAGTCGTTCTGGTTGATCAAACTTGGCAGACGGGCGAGAGCGGAGTTGGGACGCTCATGGCTGTAGGAGGCATAGGAGGTGTGCTTGGCTCTGTTTGGATAATAAGACGGGGAGACTCGTCAGAAAGGAGAAGCCTGATGCTCGGCAGCACAGCTGCGTTTGGTGTGTTTTTAGCGATTTTTATCGGTACGAGCAATTTCTACGTTGCTCTGGTCCCATTATTGCTTGCTAACATCTGTGTGAGTGCTAGTCAGACAATCAATAATGCCGCAATTCAACTTTTGGTTGATGATGATGTTCGGGGACGGATGAGTAGTTTTATGTTGATGTCCTTTGCGCTCACCCCAATTGGGGTTTTTCCGATGGCCCTCGCGGCCGATTCCTATGGTGCAGCCAACGCGATGCTAGGAGCTTGTGGGTTGCTGATTGCTGTCGTTTTCGCTTTTGTTCTCTTTAGTAAGACAATCCGTAATTTAGATTATACGATTAAGCAAAAATTAGCTGGAGCACACGAAATTAATTCGCTTGCCTCTTAATGTATATGTGAGACGATCAGTGACTCTTAAGTACTAATGCATTTATAATAACGGTCATGCGCCCGTAGCTCAGCTGGATAGAGTAACTGGCTTCGAACCAGTTGGTCGGGAGTTCGAATCTCTCCGGGCGCGCCAAACATTTGAAATAACTTTTTGTAGTTCTTTATACGGATAGCCCAGCAACGTATCCGGAGCTCCACGCCCATTGAAAGTTGAACCCTCCGAGATGCCCCGTCACATCTAAGACCTCCCCGATGAAGAACAGGTTAGGAAAGTCCTTACACTCCATGCTTTTTGATTTTATGGCATCGGTATTTATTCCCCCAAGGGTGACTTCTGCCGTACGATAGCCCTCGGTTGAAGAAGGTTTGACCATCCAGCTATTGAGCAATGCTCCAATACTTTTTAGTTTTAAATTTTCCCAATCCGCAAGAGGTGATTCAGATTGGTTTGGCCACCAGAGAGCCTCTAAGGCAATGACTAGAGCTCTGGGCATATCTTTTGCTAGAACTGTTCTTAAAAGTGACTTTGGGCTCTCGTTCTTAATATCAAGCAAATAAGAGGGGGCGTTATGCCCTGGCATCAAATTAATTATCACTGCATCGCCGGGGGTCCAATAGCTGGAGATTTGCAGAATTGCCGGTCCACTGATGCCTCGATGCGTAAACAGCATATCTTCCGTAAAGTTTATGCCATTGCATGAAGCGTCAATGCGGGTTGAGCATCCGGTTAGGCCTTTGCACAGCGATAATATCTCGTCGCTGAACATAAACGGGACGAGGCCCGCACTAACGTCTGTGATTGGTAAGCCAAACGCCCTTGCAATGACGTAACCGATGTCACTGCCTCCTAGGGTCGGTACCGATAGACCGCCACTGGCCACAACTAGCGAGGAACACGACAAAAACTCGGTAGTTTTATCATTGCAGGATAGTTCGACGGTGTAAAAATCTGGGGGGGTTTGAGTTGTGCTTTTTACCTTGGCTGAGGTTCTAATCGTGACATTATGCTTTGTGCATTCATTCTTAAGAAGGGTAACTATATCGCGTGCAGTGTGCTTACAAAAAAGTTGGCCATTCTTACGCTCTTCATACTCTAAATCATTGCGTTCGACGAGACTGATAAAATCAGTTTCAGTGTATTGGCTGAGTGCAGATTTACAAAAATGTATATTGTTGGATAAAAAATGTTCAGGTTCTACTTTTCGATTGGTAAAGTTACATCGACCCCCACCGGACATTAAAATTTTTTTACCTATTTTTGTTGCGCTTTCGAGAACAAGTACATTTTTCCCTCGTGCGGCGGCTGTCGCTGCACAAAACAATCCGGCAGCTCCTCCACCTATGATTATTACTTCCCAGAAATTGTCGTGGCGAGACGTTTTATTTGTCATTGGCTATAAAGAAAGCATAGTGTTCTGTGAGATTCATATCACAGATTATCGTAAAGACTTTTAAACTCTCCATTGGCTATAAGAGTGCTCAGTTCTCGATACCCACCCACAGAATGGTCATCAACAAAAATTTGCGGCATGGTTCTTTGCCCTGACTTTGTCATGATCTCCGTCATCAATTTCTCATCGCCCTCTAAATTGATTTCATCAAATTGATAGTCGTGTGCGCGCAGTAGCTGTTTTGCAGCGTTGCAGAAACTACAAAGGTCCTTGGTGTAAACAGTTATCTTTTTCATGGTTTTCTCGGCTTTACAGAACAAAATCTAATTTAGTTTTTTTACTCTAATCTTTCGGCCCTTTATTCTAATCTCTGAAAGTATTTTTAAGGCAGCTTTTGACGAAGTATTTTCCATTGCAATATAGCTAATGTTCTCTAAGATATTTATCTTTCCAAGAGAGTCACCACTGATCTCTTTAGTCGCCGTTAAGGCGCCCACGATGTCTCCGGCACTTATTTTGTGTTTCCTCCCCGAATTTATAAATAACGTAGTATTCGGTGGATATAATTTGAATACAGATTCTCGTAGCTGTACTGGCATGCTATCAATATGTATATCGACTTTTAACAATTTCATAATACGTTTGAAACGATATTCTTCACTGGGTAGAACAAGACTCGCTGTTAGCCCTTCGTGACCCGCTCGACCGGTGCGTCCCATTCGATGGATATAAGTCTCTGCTTCGGCCGGAAGCTCATAGTTAACGACCAACTCGATTTTCTCAACGTCTATGCCTCTGGCGGCAACATCGGTTGCGACCAAAATTGAGGTGCTACGATTGGCAAATCGAATTAGAGTTTGGTCTCGATCAAATTGCTCTAGATCACCATGCAGGCTCAGCGCGTGGTGCCCTATTTTGATAAGGTCGGCTTGGAGCTGTTGAGCTTGAGCTTTCTGGTTACAGAATATCAGCGTCGATTCAGGTCTAAACTCTTTAAGAATGGCATTAAGTTTTTCAAGGCGATCGTCTCTAGATGCGTGATAAAACTTTTGCTTAATGTTCGCGGTTTTTGCTGATGATTGTATGGTAAGTGTCGTTGGTTGCTGCTGATAAGAAGAACTTATCTTTAGTATTTCTTCTGGATACGTGGCCGAAAACAATAGCGTCTGCCTTTCTTCAGGACACTCTTGAATAATGAATTCGATGTCGTCTATGAAACCCATGCTCAACATTCGATCGGCCTCGTCGAGGACTAAGGTGGATGTATCTTTAAGATTTAAGCTGCCTTTTTTTAAGTGTTGGAGGATGCGACCGGGCGTCCCAACGATGATGTGAGGGTGTCTTTTAAGCGAATTAAGTTGCGCTCCAAGGGGCTTTCCTCCACACAGAGTCAAAACTTTTATGTTCGGCATAAATTTAGCGAGTTGACGAATTTCTATGCTCACCTGATCTGCGAGCTCTCTCGTCGGACAAATCACCAAGGACTGAGTGGAATATTTCTTGGAATCTAATGTGTTGAGCATGCGCAGACCAAAGGCGGCAGTTTTGCCACTCCCAGTTTCAGCTTGCGCAAGAATATCCTTACCCGCTAGTGTAATCGGAAGACTTTCAGCCTGCACGGCAGTCATCTTTTTATAGCCCAATAAATTCAGGCTTTCCAATAATTCTGCTCTAAGCGAGAGAGAGCTAAAATCCGAGCTTTGTGGGTTGTGTGGTTCCACTTAAAAATCCTGCTTTGTGTCGGCGACGCATGATAGCAGCTTACGAACTATAGTACCCACGGTTTGTCCAAGGCCTCCAATATGTAATTAAAAAAAAGGGAGACGCCGAATAAGCGTCTCCCTTTTTACTGGCAGAAATTCTATGCCAGTTAATTTTGAGACATTGAACTAGAAGTTAACGTTCAAACGACCAAAGTAATAGGCGCCTTGCCATGTTACGGAAGTACCTGAATTGTAGAGCCTACCGCAACAGAAGTCGCTAAGTTCATCCTGATCCGGATACTCGTCAAAGATATTTCGGCCGCCAATTGAGAGCCGAATATTTTCGTTGACTTGATACTGCGCTTCTATGTCAGTGAAGATATTTGAATCGGCGGTTTGAACTCTGAACGGATTCCTGTTTGAATTCTCCCATTCGCCATAGTAGTTGAGCCGACCAATGAGCGTAAGGTCCCCAGCTGTATGTCTCGCAGAGTAAACACCTCTCCACCGAGAGTCGGTATTCAAGAAGTCAAATTGATCCTCTATGTTCAAGTAAGCACTTGGGTCCGAGTCAAAATCTGTCTCATTGAAGTTTACAGAGGCAGTTAGCAACGTTGTACCCGCACTCCAGTTAAGAGGATAAGTTGCAACGAAATCCATACCTCTTGTCTCTGTATCAAATGCGTTAGCGAAGTAGAATACGCCGCCAATCGTGTTTGCTCCTGCAACGCCCGCTGCATCTAACTTCAGATAGTTGGCATAAGCATCGCCTGAAGTTGGATCGGTAGACACGTCTTGCGTAGAGATTGCATTGAATCGGTCTTCAAGCTGAATTCGATAAAAATCCAAAGTGAAATCCAATTCTCCAATTGAGCCAACTAATCCTAAGCTTAGGTTTTCAGACAGCTCGGGCTTAAGCGCGCTTGCGCCAAGGGCCTGTGCAACTGGTCCGCCCGCGGGGAACAAGCCGGTCGCTACTGGAAGACCATCTGGTAATCGAGTAGAGACGTTAATCGTGCCTTGCTGACCTGGTGTCGGTGCTCTGAAACCAGTTCCTATCGAACCGCGAAGTGAAATAGTGTCGGACAAGTCTAGCTGTCCAGCAAGCTTGTAGACAAGCTCTTTGTCAAAGTCGCTGTAGTCCTCATAACGGAGTGCGCCCTGAAGGAATAAAGTGTCCGTGACATCGGCACTTAGATCTGCATACAACGCCGTAGAGTCGCGCTCATAGCGTTGAGAGAATTGCGGTGAGTACCCGGGAAATCCATTTGAGCCTACGCCCACAACTTGATAAACCGGATCGCTAGAGTCAGAACAATCAAGCGTCGAGCCAGCAGCAATCACACTTGCCCCAGCAGCACTAGCCGTCATATCGGCATTGCACAGCCCGTGGGGGTCCTTCACAGAATAAGGACCGGCAGTATAAGAATCAGGCTCTCCCGCAACAACTTCGTAGGCTTCATCTAAGTAACTTGCGCCAAAGGCTAAGACGGTGTTGTCAAAACCTGAGTCAAGTTCCATTGAGAAATCGGCTTGAAATTGAGTTTCTTCGTTAACTAAGTTGCCGGGTCTAAATGATTCCTTTGACAACGGACCCTGAGACGGGTTTATGGTGTTCGAGAGCGTATAAGAAATCTCATTTTCGCCGTGACGACCACTAAAGTCGTAGCTTAGCCCACCATCGGTCTCACCTTTTAATCCGCCAACAAAGGAGAAGTCACTGATTTCTCCGAAGAACCGTGGGGTAAATCCACCCGGATATTTTTCCAACGGGCTATAGATAGATCCGTCGGCCTCTCTAAGATCCTCGATGGTGCCGTTGCCCGGATACCGATAGAAAAAGCTGCCGTCGCCCTCACTGTCAGAATGATTAGCGTAACCATAGAGCTCACTATTCTCGCCTACCTGAAGGCCAGCGTTAATGAACACTCGCGTAGCCTCGGTGTTTGGTTGCCCCCAGGGTTGAACAACATTCCCGGGGCCAGTGTTGGGGTTTCTACTCTTTAGCCCTGCTCGGTAAGCGTCGTCACCGTCTGTATCCACGCACCACCAAGATTCACAATATTGCTCTCCTCTAACGGTAGCGTCTTGTTCAGAAAACTCGGCAGAGATATTCACAAACCCGTTCTCGCCCAATGAAAAACCGATATTTCCAGCGATAGTTGTCTGATCCCCGTCACCCTCGCTGAACCCGCCTTGGTCCACTGAGAAACTAAAACCCTCATTACTGTCCTTGAGGATAAGATTGATCACACCCGCAATCGCGTCTGATCCGTATTGCGCGGCCGCGCCGTCCCGAAGCACTTCGACATTTTTTAGTGCAATTGAGGGAATGGTCGCTAAGTCTGGACCCTGACTGCCCGCGCCACCGATCTGCACAAGAGAAGCTCTGTGCCGCCGCTTTGAATTGACTAAGACCAAAGTCTTGTCTGTAGGCATGCCTCTAAGCTCAGCAGGGCGGATGAATGAGGCCCCGTCGCTGATTGGCTGCCGGCCGATGTTAAATGAAGGAACCAGAGTTTTAATAATGTCGTTGGTGTCCGTGAATGAAACAGCCTCAAGGTCGTCAGCACCAAAGACATCTATTGGCACGGGTGAGTCTGATACGGTTCTTGGTCTTCCTCTCGCACCTGTCACGACTATTTCTTCGAGCATGGCGTTGCTGGTATCTTGCGCAAAGACCATTGGTGAGAAGCCCGCTGGAACGAGCAAGCTCAGAGCGATGGCCGATGGTAGCACCCTCCGAGTCGGTTTGTTTCGGTTTGGCATGTATGTCTCCCCTTTAAGAAGTATTTTTCTTGGAACATTTTTATGTTGTTGATCCAGCTTCCAGAAACATCAGCTTGAACTACATGCCAATTTCATACTTGGACTCAAGCAAATCTAAAAGATTCTCGTCCAGCATACACAAAAAAAGGGAGGGGAGATACATTTCTGTATCTCCCCTCCCCAATCTTGATTTCTCTAGTTAACTACGTCTGCGTTCGCAGACGTCTTAATTAGAAGTCTACGCGGAATCTTGCGTAAACAAAGCGACCTTCGATACCCCAAGGTGTGCTGCCGACATAGGTATTACCAGAACCAACGGTTCCGTCCATGTTTTGCATTTCCAAGGCACCGTCTTCGTCGAATGCATTGTTTGCACCAACTATGACAGTGTAGTTATCGTTGAACGTATATGCGGCTTCTAGATCCACAACGTTTTCGCCACTGTAGCACTCGTCCTTGTTAATTGCGCAGTTCAGCATGTAGTTCGTGCCGTTTGCACCGCGAGGACTTGTATCGCCGCTCCAGTTGGAGTCGATCCAGTCGTCGTAAGTACGCAAGCGCGCTAGGAAGCGGAAGTTATCAATAAAGTGGTTGTACGTGAATACACCACGATTTTGAGGGTTTTGATTCTCAAGCCCAACAACTCTGTTTCTGTTAACCTCAGAACCTGCGTTGTCAACTTCAGTCTCAGTCCAGTTCCATGCTGCTACCAAGTTTCCGTTGCCCATTCCACCGAAGTCTAGGTTCCACGTACCCACTAGGTCGATACCCTGTGTAGTAGTCGCGAAATCATTCGTGTAGAAAGACACTGAACTCAAGTCAGCCGCACCAGGAACACCAAGCTCCTGCAAGCAGAGGGCAAGGTTACCAGCTGGGTTGGCGCGTGCGCCTGGGCAGGCAACGCCTGCAGGTACATCCCGTCCAGCAATGTTGATTGTACCAGTGGCCGCAATACGATCCTCAAGCTCGATGTTGAAATAATCAAGAGTCACGTTTATGTCTCCTGTTACATCCCAAACAAAACCGGCTGAGAAGTTCTTCGCGTCTTCTGGCTTAAGCGCAGACGCACCAAGGAATCCAGCGATTGGATTTGTTGGTGGGATCTGACCGCGCTGCTGTAACTCACCGTCAACGGTTATTGTTGAAAGCTTAGTTACATTTTCCTGGCCTGGTGTAGGAGCCCTGAAGCCAGTGTTGTATGAAGCACGAACTGAAAGGTCATCAGTCAAACGGTATCGACCCTGAACCTTGAAGTTTGTAGTGTCGCCGAAGCTTTCGAAATCTTCGTAACGCAGAGCAACACCAGCAGTGAACGCATCAGTAAGGTCAGCCTCTATATCGGTGTAGAACGCGTAGTTTGATCGGCCCCAATAACCAGACTGCTCTGGGCTGAAACCGGCAAAGCCATGCGCACCAATACTAAGGTTTGCCATAGGTGTTACGCCGTCAGAGTAAAAGTTGTTGCCCTTGGTGTTCTGGAAGGCAAAGCGCCCAGCATTCCAAGAGTTCTTCTCCCCAACGAGTGTCTCAAAACGCTCGTCACGCCACTCACCACCGAATGCAACACTGAGGTCAGATGCAAGGCCATCAACTGGCGTCGTGTAAACAAAGTCTACGTTAACGTTAGTTTCAGACTGAACATTTGAACCAATGTCAAAGTTCCGCTGGAGCTCTCCATTAACAAAACCATCTGGACCGTTCGAAGGATTCCACGTGTTGTTAAGGAGGAATGAAACCGCGTTTCGACCGTAGCTGAAGCTTACGTCATACGTAAGGTCCGAGCTGATGTCGCCGCGAATACCACCTACGATGCTAGCGTCTTTGAGCTGACCACCGAACTGAGGCGTGTAACCACCAGGAACCGCTTGGTTCATCAACCAGCAATTCCCTGGAAGTGCTGCCATAGCAGCAGCATCAGCAGCAACAGCAGCCTGATCTAAAGCAACACCGTTGCCCCCTGATCCCGGTGATGTTAGTGCAGGGCAGTTCGAAGTGTAGTTAGTCTCACCGCCTTTAAGATTGGTATCAACTACCGCTCGAGTGCTTCCATTTGTGTAAACACCTGAACGACTGTTTGGGTTTCGGAAATAAAATCCGCCAAGCGTCTCGCGAGAACCGTAGTTACCGAAGGCATAAACTTCCATGCTGTCACTAACTTCGATGCCTGAGTTGAAGAAGACATTCCAGTTGTCAAGATACTCCGGACCACCCCAAACTTGTGCGTAAGGAGAAGCAACGTTAGCTTTCTGCGCGGCGTTGCCGTTTGCAATCAAGTTAGTTGCATCCGTTCTTTGGGTAGATCGGCTAGTGGGGTCTTGCTCCATCCACGAACCCGTGATGTTCAGGAAGCCGTCGTCGCCAAGAGGTAAACCAATGTTACCCATGATTTGGCTCATACCGCCGTCACCTTCCGCAAACTCTCCAGTACGAGCTTCGAGTGTGAAGCCCTCCGCTGCGTCGTTGAGCTGGAAGTTAATTACGCCGGCAATAGCATCTGAACCATACTGAGCGGCCGCACCGTCACGTAAGATTTCAGTCTGCTTGATGGCTAGAGCTGGAATTGCTGAGATGTCAGCGCCTTGTGATCCTGAAGAGAGCGACCCTCCAAGCTCAGCGATAACACCTGAACGGTGTCGACGCTTTCCATTAACTAAGATGAGCACGTTATCAGGTGGAAGTCCGCGAAGATTCGCTGGACGCACTAAGGTCGCTGCATCAGAAATTTCGTTTCTTGCTACGTTGTACGATGGGACAGTTGTTCTCAACATCTCGTCCATGTCAGCAGAGCCCATGTTCAAGAACTCTTCACCGCTAATTACGTCCACAGGTACAGACGAATCTGTCGCGCTGCGTTGAGCTCGTCTAGAGCCGATCGTTACGATCTCTTCGACGATACCGTCTGCTTGTTGCGCAAGCACAAGTGGCGAGAAGCCAGCCGGTGCGAGCAGACCAAGCGCTATGGCTGTCGGGAGGACCCGCCTTGCCATTGTAGGTCTATTTGTCATTTACTTTCCCCTTGTAAGATTGTTTCTCTCACTGTCTATATAGATTAACTTGCATGCATGTCTATAAAGATAAAGCCGACTTTCCGTCCCTTGGGGAGACTGTTTTTGTTGGCACACCTTTTTAGCCAGCGCGAATTTTACGTAAAAAACAATAAAAAGTATATTTTTAAGTCACAAATCACCCATTATTTGACTGTTTTTAGTGTCTAGTCGGATTCACAAGCACAAGATCTAGTGAATTGCATATCGAAGGTGAAGTAAATCTTAAACAATTGATTCTTAGTATAATTTTATAGTTTCGCTCCGGCGCTGGCCTAAAGCTCTGATTCTTCCTGATGTTGTTGAATTAGCCAAAAAACAATTTGCTCGGTTTTTTGCTATTCTTAATTTGCTCATCGGATAAATAAAAGCGGATTGAAAGCCGTGTGTGGGAAGTTAAGACCTCGAAGGAGAATATTTGTGGTTGCGCGGTTTCGGCTCAGAGTAGGTATGAAATCAAAGGTGGGTCTCGCGGACCCAGGACCGATCTTAATTGGCCTTGATCTTTTCTTGGTATTTTTCCTTTTATCAGCTCCTCTGCAAGCGCAGACCGTGACAGAAGACCTTTTACATCGCGTCATGCCTGACGCAACGAGTTTTGGATTAAAAAGTGGCGAGCCTCCGGTTTATCCGGCCTACAGAAAAAAAGACAATGCGGCTAACCCGGAGCTTATAGGTTATATATTTGAGACAAAAGATTTCCCACCTGAAGAAATTGGATATAGCGCTCCAATTGAGGTGCTTGCTGGCATCGATCTCGAGGGGGCCTTGACGGGTATTGAAATTCTTTTCTATCGGGAGTCGTATAAGAGCATTCGGGGTGATTTTCTCAATACAGAACGGTTCCCCCAACAGTTTAAAAACAAATTTATTGGAGACGGTTTTCGAGTTGGTCGAGATGTAGATGGGGTTTCGCGTGCGACAATTAGCAGTTGGGCTGCCGCTCGCGGGGTGCGCAATTCTGCTCGAAAAGTAGCGGAGGTTTATCTGGAAGCGGATGATGCCGACGATCAAAAGTTGTTTGCGCTCGATTACTATGCCCAAAAAAATTGGAATCAGTTAATTGTGGAGGGGTTAGTAAAAAACTGGCCCATCCCGATGTCCGATGGAACAACGCTTGAACTGACTTTAGCGTATCTTGGTGAAGAACAGTTGGGAGAGCTCTTGGTAGGATCGACCGACTACTCTCGGGCCGAGCGCGAGGCAAGCAGCCGATTGCGCGGAGGGTCGTTGCTGATGGTTGGCATTGCCGGTGACTCGTCGACTCCATTTCGTCAGGAGCGCTTGGCACTTGCGCAGGCCGGCAATATTGTGCAAGTAGAGCGGCGACGTTTTGTCTATGTGGGAAGTGCTGAAGAGGGCAAAAGTGCCAAGCAAATGCGTTTTGCGGGGGCAATTATATTGCCTGAAACCTTTGATCTGCGACAGCCGTTTACCGTTTTTTATGATACAGATCTCCAAGTCGACTCGATTACTGAGCTTGTGCAGGTCGACTACGTTTTGCCTCCTCTTGCGCAGACCATTGCTTTTGGGGCCGCGCTTCCGGAGCACTTCCGTTCAGATTCACTTGGGCAGATAGCGGACGCGGATTCGGAAACGTGGATCTCAATTCTTCTTGACAGTGCTCCTTTGGTCGAGGTTACTGCATTAGTTATCTTGCTGGGACTTGTGCTTGCAGCATTTCTAACGAAGCTATCGATGCTTCGCTGGGTTGCGTTGACAACGACCTTCCTTTACCTTGGATTTGTTAATGGGACCTTTCTCTCGGTTTCCCACCTTACGAATGCCATAAAGCAGGGGCCCTCATTATTTCTTAACGATCTTCCGTTATTGATTATTGTGATATTCACGCTAATTACGACTTTTTTTTGGGGGAGGGTTTTCTGCTCGTCGCTATGCCCGTTTGGGGCACTGCAGGACTTTTTGACGGCATTAGTACCTAAAGCGTGGCAGCGCGCCTTGCCCCAGTTATGGCATGACAGGATGATTTATCTTAAGTATGGAATTCTTTTTCTACTCATAGGAACCGCTTTTGTTGTTCCCGAACTTACGATTTTCCATTTTTTTGAACCTTTCGGTACAATTTTCTACTTAAGTCAATCATTCGTTTTGTGGGGAATCCTATTCCTATTTTTAATTGGTGCGGTCCTGGTTCCACGTTTTTATTGCCGGTATGCGTGCCCTCTTGGCGCTGCCCTCGGCGTAGGAAGTTTAATTTCTCCGCTCCGAATTAAACGAGTACCTCAGTGCGAGGTCTGCAAGGTTTGCGAGAACTCCTGTCCAACCGGTGCAATTCGTGTTGAGAAAATTGATTTTAAGGAGTGTGTTCGATGCGATATTTGTGAAAGAAAGCTCGTATCTAAAGCTGGTGTCTGCCGTCACGAGCTTTCTTCAGTGGTGGCCCGTCACAAGACTTGGGAGCCGATTGCGAGCAGTTAGCTTCCAGCAATTATCCCAAGAGGTAGGCTTCCTCTTTTCTCAGTCTTCAGATAACCAGGTGAAGTCATCCTCAGCAAGGGTGAGAAGAGCTGTACTTTCCCGCCGATTTTGTTCCGCCTTGCGTGCTCCCTCCAATACGTCTTTAGGGATGTCATCGCCTACAACGATTCCACGCTTGGTAGTCGGTGCAAAATATATTCGGGCATTAGCCATTTCGTCGGTGGTTGCTGGGCCATAAACAACGTCAGCAGTGGGGTCAGGATTGAACCGATTGTCGGTAGAATTATCAAACCACCAAGAGAGATGAAGCACTGAGCCCGCCGGCAGGAACTTTGGTTCTTTATATTCGTAAAGGAACTGCCAATTAAAGTCATAGTCCGGAACCCATAAGAGGGTCTCAATCTCTCCATCCGGATATTCGACCTCGTAGCGCATTGCCTTTCCGCGGTAGTGCATGTGAGGGCCCATTGATAAAAGGAAAATGTCCTCATCAATTAGATGTGTGTTGGTAACCTTAAAGTTTGGATCTCCGGCGGGAATTGTCCAGCCCCGATTTGGAAGGAGGTTGGTTTCGACGACATGATCTATGACTTCTCCTTCATCATAGAAAACAAATCCGGCTTTAGTCATATCTTCAACAGAGGTGCCTTCGCCGGGCGTTTTATGATAGTGCATATTTACGGTAATGAAGGGGTTCTCTGGCATCAAAACACCCCAGCCCTCGGGGTAGGTGAATGGTCCCCTCCCGGGCACACCGACTCCCATGTGGCTTGAAACAATATGATGCACCCAAGGGCCGCCTGGGTTGAGCTCTGCCTTCGAGATCCATTTTGGTTCAGTGTGGGCGCCATCCGGAATAGGCATCTCAATCGTCGGTTGCCAATCCTCTACATTATCAGCGACTTTCACTGGGCGTTCGAACTGAACTAAAAGGTCAGGATCCCCAATCCACCAGCCTGAGGGAGGCAGCTGAGTGGCTCCCTCTGTGCTCGCGATGCTTTTGAAATCTTCTGGATTGCCTTCTACCATCCCGCTGTCAATCCAGGCGATTAGTACGTTCTTTTCTTTTATGTCGATATACCGCTCATCCTTAAACTCGCCGCGATGTCTTTCATGCGCTCCCCATGGAGGCATATAACCGGTCGTTAATGCGTTGCGAATCATCGGTCCCCAAGCCCTCGCTTGAGAATAGTCTAGTAATGACATAGGAGCTGTGATGCCACCGACCTTGGGGCCATCAGGTTGATGACAAGCGGCACAATTCTTTTCGAATAGGGGGAGTGCGTCAGCATAAAAACTTGGAGGATTATCTTGAGCGAATATTGATGAGCAAAAAAACAATGCGATGAGAGCGCTCTGATACCTAGCTATTGAAGAGATGCCTGCAGACTTGAAGTTGTCTTGGTTGCGAAACATAAGAACCTCCGCTATCTATTGCTCGAGCAATTTTTGTTTTCGATCCATGCAAGCTACCGTATTCTTCGAGCCAGTGGAAGTGTAATTTTTAACAGGCGGGGAGTCTCTCAGCTTTGGCTTTTGATCATTCTTCGAAGCTACAAAGAATTCAGATTAGAAAGCAATTTTTCGGCTCGCTCGAGAGTCGCTGCTCGTAAAGCCTTATCTTGCTTGTCCCAGACTCGGTATGTCATACCGATTCGCGGATTTCGGCTGAACTCAGAGCGATTCCTATCCATGAAATGCCAGTATAGGCTGTTCAATGGGCAAGCAGTTTCGCCCGACTTTTCTTTAACCTTGTAAGAACAATCATTACAGTAATCGGTCATTTTGTTGATGTAGTTACCGCTTGCTGCGTACGGTTTGCTCGCTATTAGGCCGCCATCTGAAAACAGAGCCATGCCTCTCGTATTGGGCATCTCGACCCATTCTATCGCGTCAATATAGATACCCAGATACCACTCTTCGACTTGATCCGGATCTATACCAGCGATCAAACAAAAATTCCCTGTAACCATTAGACGTTGAATGTGATGAGCATAGCTAAATTCTAATGATTGATTTATTGCTGCGCTTACACAACGCATTTTAGTTTTACCATTCCAAAAAAAATCAGGTAGATTTGATGTTGCGTTTAAGTGGTTCTTTTCTCTGTAGGCTGGCATGTTTTGCCAATACATTCCCCGAATATATTCCCGCCACCCAAGAATTTGTCGGACAAAACCCTCAACCTGCGGTAAAAGTGATGCATCCGGCCTTTTCTTGTATTGTCTTAACGCAGCTTCAATGACTTCTTTTGGGCTCAGCATTTTGCAATTTAGTGAGAACGAAATCCTTGAGTGATAAAGACTCCAAGCGTGCTCAGATTTCCCAGTCATTGCGTCTTGGTATAATCCGAATTTGGAGAGAAAGTCGCTGCAAAATTTTTCAAGCAATTCTAGAGACTGATCTCGATTGATAGGCCAGATCAGAGAATCAGTAATGCTACCAAAATAACTAATCTGATTTTCTTGAAGGCGAGTGAGAATGGCTGAGACTTGGTTATCGTAGATGTGTGGATGCGGGATTTCTGCCAGTTCTGCCGGTTTCAGCTTAGATCTGTTTTCAGCGTCAAAATTCCAACGTCCCCCTGTTGGTTCATTGTCTTCAATAAGAATATCAAACCGCCGACGCATTTTACGGTAAAAATTCTCCATCCGCGTCGTTTTACCGGTCGTGAAAAAGTCAGGGATTTCGTTAAACGGAAGTAAAAAATGTTCGCTCTCATATCGTTTGATGATTATTTTCTTTGGCAGCTTCATGCCCTCAAGTTGAGTGAGCAGACGGTGTTCATCTGGCCGCTGGTACTCAAACCTGGTTGCCCCGCATTTTCCGCATAGAAATTCAATTAGTTCTGGGAGGTCTGTAAATTCTGACGTTTGGTATAAATCAAGGTGAAGAACACGATGTCCATTTAGTTTAAGTTGGCGCGAGAAGGCTTCCATTGCAGAAAAAAAAGAAACGATTTTTTGTACATGATGGCGAACATAATTTGTTTCTTGATGAAGCTCCGCGACTACATATAGAGTCGATGGATCAACCTCGCTGAACCAACTGTGGTTTGCGTCAAGCTGGTCACCAAGAATCCAGCGTAATTTTTTCGCGGGCTCTTGCTTGGGCACGTGGGGTTTCATTGATACCTTTCTAGTTTTTGAATAGATAATGCCTTCAAACGTTATTTTTTTTATTTTAGACTTTTTTACGGCATCAAAAGAACTGAGTTTAGTGGCAAGTCGTTATTATTGAGTGTGTATCTTATAAGGACTGTGAACGATGTACCCGTTGACGATATTTTACGACAGTAAGTGCCCTTTGTGTGTCGCTGAGATGCGCCAGCTAGGGGACTTGGATTCTTATCGAAGGCTTATGATGGTAGATATACATGAACCTGAATTTGATCGCGTTTACCCGGACATCGATCGGCAGGCGGCGGACAGAATTCTACATGCGCGATTTAGTGATGGTGTGTTGATATTCGGTCTGGATGTTACCTACCAGGCTTGGCAAGCCGTTGGTAAAAAGCCTTGGTTGGCTATCTTAAGAATGAGAGGGATTCGCTTCTTCGCCGATATCGCCTACAGAGCTTTCGCTCGGCATCGATACACCATTTCTTTCCTTCTAACCGGACAACGTCGTTGTGAGACATGCTCGATTGGGAAATCGAGCCAGATGCGAAGCGAATGAGTAATGCCGCTCTTGTAATAGGGGCTTCAGGTGGGATTGCTAGAGCCACAACTGAAGCATTATTAGCCTCAGACGCCAACATGCTTGTGATCGCAGTTAGCCGGTCGTCAGCACCAACTAAGCTTGACTCACGCTGTCGTTGGATGCAGTGCTCATACGAAGATCAGGGGATTGGTGAGACTCTGCGGGAAATTGCGGAATTAAGGGACGTAATTACCAAAGTCTTTATTTGTAACGGGATACTTCATAGCGATGAAATTTTTCCAGAGAAGCGAGTGGAAGATATCGAGCGAGAGTCTCTTCATGCCGTTTTCGAGGCCAATGCTGTTGTCCCGATGTTATGGGTCAAAAATTTAAAGCCTCTATTGCGAGGACCAGAACCGACAGTGATATGCGTTTTGAGCGCGCGCGTAGGCAGTATCTCGGATAACAAAAAAGGGGGTTGGTATGCTTATCGCGCGTCAAAGGCTGCGCTTAACATGTTTATAAAGACGAGCGCCATCGAATTTGCAAGAATCGCGCCGAAATCGCAGTTTATCGTTTTCCATCCTGGTACCACCGACACACCTCTATCGTCTCCGTTTCAGGCTTCTGTTCCGGCAGACCGTCTTTTTAGTCCAAGCTTTGTTGCAAATAAGATGGTTCAAATTGTTGAAAAGTATATCCGTAGCGAGACTGGATCAGGGGAGGCACATTTTTTAGCTTGGGACGGGTCTACCGTGAGTTGGTAGTTAATCTTTGTCTTTTGGCATCGCTTCCGCGACAAAACCTTCTGTTAATTCATCTTTATTTACTATTGTTCAAAGTGTTAATCAAATTGAATCTTAGGCTTGGTCAGTTCTCCTTCCCAAAAATGGGACGAGAACGGGGGTGGATTCAACGTATTTTTGATACTCCAAATTCGATGCCCATCTTTCATTGGCGTTCGCTTCTAATAGATTGATCCCGCTCACTCTTGAAATCAGTAAAATGACGAATACGGGGGAAATCAAGGTAGCAAACTGCCAACCGGCTAGGGTTGGTAATGCAATAATAGCGATACCAAGCCAAAGCATCATTTCGCCAAAATAATTTGGATGCCGAGATATAGACCAAAGACCAGTACGTATAAATTTGCCCGCATTTTCTGTCTTGGCTCTGAACACTGTTTTTTGTTTATCGGCAATTACCTCAATCGAAAATCCCGCCAACCAAAGCAATCCACCGAGGAACAGGGAAAAATCGGCGTCGGTATGTTTCTCTGATGTTATCGCTGTTAAGCCGGCCGCAAAGGTGATGAAGACCCATGTTCCTCCGAGCGTCCAGGTCAATAAAAATCTTACAAACATTGTTTTCATCACTGTAAATCGTCGATCAAAACCAGCCTTTTTCACTCGCATAAAAAGAAAGCTTCCGAGCCTGAAGGCCCAAATACAGACCATTGCGGCCACAATACCGCTCCTCAGGTCGAGGTTTGGGCTGAGGGCGACAGCAATGAATGTTGCAAACAAGTAGGATATTGCTCCGATAAGATCAAAGTAATGCTCGGTTTGGAAGACGTAGGCGGGGATGAACGCAAGCCAATGCAAGATGAAGCTGACCGAGGCACAGATTATAAAAATGGGGATTCCATTAAACGTCGCCGAACCGCTACCACCCGCAAGCGCAATTAAACTGCTAAAGATAATGGCTAGAACTATAAATAAAATTTGTTTTATCACAAGGCCTTCCCCGTTCAAATTTTTTCTGAGTCGTGACGTGAAGGTTGAAAAGGGGCGTCTCGGCTCTTATTATTATTTTGTAGTATCTTATACTATTTCTTCTTTAATCGGTGATTTAAGAGATTAACTAAGTGCCTCTTTGATGCCGCGGTTTTTCTGTGGCGGCAACTTTACAAATTGGCCATCTCGGTTTTCTTTTGCTGCTGTCATTGCTTCCCTTATCTCCGTATTTTGAAGCATGCTCGCATTCCAGATGCTGATATAGTCGAGTGCATCGGCAGTGCTATGATCTCGAGAATAATTTATTATGCGCTTACTCCCATAGACTGCTAACGGTGCTCGTTTAGCAATTTCCCTAGCAATTTTCATTACCTCATCGAGTAAAGTTTTATGATCGGGGTATACCGCGTTTACCAACCCGATTGATTTTGCTTCCCTTGCGCCCATTCTTCGTCCCGTATAGGCTAATTCGCGCGCAATACCTTCAGGAATTAGTTTGACAATGCGCGGGAAAGTGCCGACATCTGCTGTCATACCTATATTTATTTCGAAGATGGTTATAAATGCGTCTTCGGTCATATAGCGCATGTCACACGCTGTTATGAGATCTACTCCTCCTCCTATGGCGCCACCTTGAATAGCAGCTAAAACGGGGACGCGACAATTTTCTATGCTAGAAAAAGTTTTTTGCATGTGTAGAACATTGTCGTAAAAACGAGCGCCGTGCTGAATTTGCGCTTGTCGCCGCGCTTCGTCAGATTCATGGGCGTTATTTTGTTGAAAAATTGCTGTGTCAATTCCAGCGGTGAAATGAGGCCCTGTTGACGATATAACGATTACTCGGGTTTCTCCGTCGGCATCTATACCATCTATGATTTCCGGAAGTTCGTCCCAAAAAGCGGGCGTCATACTGTTCCGTTTTTTGGGGCGATTCATAACTATGTGAGCAATGTGGTCCTCAACAGAAACTTCGAAACAGCTACTCATCCAAACTCTCTCCTTCGATAGGTGGTGTTGCTATTGCAAAAAATATTTTCTACGACTGCTGATCGTCGATGCTAACCTGATTGCCTCTTGTTATCGTCAGGTCACAGAATTTTAACCTGAGTATGTCATATTTCTTTAACGGCCGGTCTAAATTTTAAACTCTGCAACCACAGACGCTATTGACTGTTTGGCATCTCCAAATAGCATTCGCGTGTTGTCACAGAAGAACAGAGGATTGTCTACACCGGAGAAACCAGATGCCATCGACCGCTTCAACACAAAGACCGTTCGTGCCTCGTCCACGTTGATTATCGGCATACCGTAGATCGGGCTATTTTCATCGTTCCGAGCAGCAGGGTTTACAACATCATTGGCACCAATTACTACCGCGACGTCGACCCCTCCAATTCTCGGATTTATATCTTCCATTTCGATGAGTTGGTCGTAGGATACATTCGCTTCAGCTAATAGGACATTCATATGCCCTGGCATCCGTCCAGCAACAGGGTGGATTGCGTAAGTCACGTCGGCGCCATTTTTCTCTAACAGTTCGCCCAGCTCTCTCACGACATGCTGGGCTTGAGCAACCGCCATGCCATACCCTGGCACAAATGTTACTGACTGGGCTGCCTCTAAAATAAGAAAGGCGTCGTCGGCAGTAATGGGTTTTACTTCGCCCTCGACTTTGGTTGCTTGCTTAGCAGCACTAAAACCTGAGAACAGAACATGCGATAGAGAACGGTTCATCGCTTTACACATAATGTTTGTGAGGATTATGCCTGCTGCACCCACCATCGATCCGGCAACTATCAAAATATTATTATTAATTGCCAAGCCTGCGGCGCAAGCGGCCAGCCCCGAATAGCTGTTGAGTAAGGAAATTACGACGGGCATATCGGCGCCACCGATTGGCAGAACTGCCATCATGCCCAATAAAATCGACAGGCCAATAATAAGATATAAATAGGGCGAGCTAACGGAGGGATCCAGACAGAAAAGCACTGAGAATGTCAGCAGACTCAATACAATTGCTGAGTTAACAACTCTCTGACCGCTGAATACAACAGCTGCTGAGTTCATTATCTCACTGAGTTTCCCCCAAGCTAAAATACTGCCACTAAAAGTCATTCCCCCAACAACTATCGATATCACCACTGTAATGTCGGTCAGTAATGTGTTTCCTGTGTTGAATAACGCGGCCCAACCAACCAGCAAGCTCGCAATTCCGCCAGAGCCGTTAAAAATTGCAACCATCTCCGGCATACTGGTCATTTGTACCCGTTGTGCGGCCAGAACGCCAATAATTGACCCTGCGACAGCAGCAATAATTATCCAGTCAAACGACAAAATATTCTGATTAAAGAGTGTAACCGCCACGGCAATTAACATTGCGGCGGCAGAGTAGATGTTGCCCTTCACAGCACTATCAGGAGACCCAAGTTTTTTTAAACCAAAAATAAAGAGCGCGGCTGCTGCTACATACCAAAAGTTTATCACCACGAGGCTCATGATTTTTCTCCTGGTTGTGATTTATCTTTCTTCTTGAACATGCTCAGCATACGATTGGTAACCATGTAGCCGCCAACCACGTTTATCATCGCAAACATTACGGCGGCAGCACCCAAGTAGGTCGAGAGTCCGCCGAGTTCCCCACCGGCAGAAATCAATGCGCCGACGACAGTGATTCCCGAGATCGCGTTTGCGCCTGACATAAGTGGCGTATGCAGGGTTGCCGGAACTTTTGAGATAAGCTCAAAGCCGAGAAAAACCGATAGCATCAGTACCATTGAAAGAAAGACACCTTCCATAATTTAAGCTCCGGAGTAAATTTTCTTAATAGTTTCGTTGACTACTTCGCCTTGATGAGTGATCAAACAGGCGCTGAGTATCTCATCTTGCAGGTCAAGCGTAATTACTTTTTCTTCCTCGTTCCAAAATTCGAATAATAGACTTGTTAAATTGTTTGAATACATCTCACTGGCGTTTTGTGCGACCTCTCCAGGGAGGTTTCCTTGCCCTACAACCTTTACCCCATCGACTTCAATGACCTCGTCAAGTTTTGAACCCTCAACGTTTCCACCAGACTCAACCGCCATATCGATGATGACACTACCCGGTCTCATGGAGCATACCATTTCTCTGTCGATAATTTGCGGTGCTGGTCGACCAAATAGTTGTGCTGTTGTAATTACAGCATCAGATTGGCTGATGACAGCTTTTTGCCCATCGCGTTGCATTTGAATTTGCTCTTTAGTTAACTCCTTAGCGTAGCCCTGTTCAGTTTGACCGGTATCTCCCAAGTCGATGTCTACAAATTTTGCACCAAGAGACTGCACTTGCTCCGCAACAACTGGCCTCGTATCGAACGCTTCTACCCGTGCTCCGAGTCTTTTCGCCGTTGCGATAGCTTGGAGTCCTGCTACACCTGCACCAATTATAAAAACTCGAGCAGGAGAAATTGTTCCGGACGGGGTCATCATCATTGGCATTATTTTCTTTAGATGAAAGGCAGCTTGGATGACGGTCACATATCCGGCAAGGTTTGCCTGTGAAGATAGGGCATCCATCTTTTGAGCACGTGTGCTGCGAGGGATCATTTCCATTGATATTAAATTAACGCCTTGCATAGCAATTTTCTTTACAAGGCTTTTTTCGTTGAATGGGTCCAGAAAACTAATCAAGAGTGAGCCTTTTTTGAGGAGTGATACATCTGCGTCCGGGAGCTTTCTTACCGCAAGCAAAATGTCAGCTTGGCTAAGGACTTTAGCTCGGTTTTCGGCAATCTGCGCTCCTGCGTCCTCATAATCAGAATCAGAAAACCCGCACGTTTCGCCAAGGTTTTTCTCAATAATCACCTTAAAACCTTGCTTTATTAGTTTTTTTGCATTCTCCGGGACCATTGCAGCTCTGACTTCTCCGGGCCAGGTCTCTTTAGCTATTCCAATTTGCATGAATCCCCCTTAAAGGTTTTATTGAGCGCGATCATAATAGTTAAAAGTGCCCTTACAAGCGATCACTAAATTTCTAAAGTGTATTTTTTTGTCATTTTAGTTACGTAAAAGAGCGTCGAAGGCATGGTCGATCTTCTGGTGAGAGAGCGGGGAGGCGATAGGTCCTAATTTTGAGGACACTACATTGGAGTCTGCAAGTAAAAGTGCTTCGCCCATTTCGCCCAATAGAATCTTCACAACGAAGGCCGGCAGCGGCAAGAAACTGGGGCGCCTTAAAGCCGAACCGAGTTTGCTGGCAAATGTCGTACTAGAAATTGGGTTTGGAGACACTAAATTTAAGGGGCCGCAGGTTGGATTTTCATGAAGGAGCTTTTTAATGACAGAGACCACGTCAGGGAGAGAGATCCAGCTTAACATCTGATCCCCGCTTCCTATTGGACCGCCTAAGCCCAGGCGAAAAGGTAAGAGTAATTTTCCAAGGACGCCACCTTTTTTACTAAGAATAACGCCGAAACGAAGGTGGATCGTGTTGATGCCAGCGTCCTCCGCTTCTTTTGTGGCACATTCCCAAGCAACCGCAACTTCCGAGAGAAAATCTGTGCCTGACTGAGACTCTTCATTACAAGGGGTACCCGAAGTGGCACCATAAAACCCCACGGCCGATGCCGAAAGAAACAATTTCGGGGGGCTTTCAAGTTTCGCGATCGCAGATGCAAGTGCTACGGTTAAGTCGACACGGGATTCTTTAATCAACTGTTTTCTCTCCGTTGTCCATCGCTTTTCGGCGATACTTGGGCCTGCAAGATTGACCACAACATCAAGGTTTACGGTTGGATCCAGCGTTATTGTTTTGGAGTGCGGGCAGTAATTAAAGCGCTTTGATCTTGACTCAGTATCTGTTTTTCTCGTGAGCGAAAAAACTGAATATTTCTCTGGGTCAAGTGCTTCGACTAGTGCGCTTCCCACGAGGCCACTGGCCCCGGTTATCAAGACGTTTTGGCGAAGGTTCATTGGGTTGTGCTGGGAAGCTGATCGACTTCGATTTGAACTTCATTTCGTCTCATGAAAGGCGGAGTGAAGGGTGCGTTGTAAAATGCAGTTTGAACAGGTGAGCCTTGAGTGATTGCGTGGCTTTCAAGATACGATTTCAATTCTTGACTATGCCTGGCGACATTTTTGTCGGTCCAGCGTCCTGAATAACGGAGCGTTGCCACTATCTTCGCGGGTCTCTCCACGATTCTCACGGTAGGATCGCTTGGTACAGGGGCTGAATCCCAATTAAAAATTTTTGGTAAAATAAATGCTACAGCCCATCCCTCCTGACTTGGTATCTGTTCAACCGGAGCCGTCATATCTATTTTTCGACCGACTTGTGAATTCTCGGCGAATTGCTCGACTGGTGACGTCATGGAAATCTCAGTTTTAGCTTTATTTGCTCCCGAGATGTATTTGAAAAGTCGGCGAAACCCGATATTTGCTGCTTCATCACGGTCTGCGGCGTCTTTTACCGTTGTCTGGGCTACTAGGTAAGCCGGGTAATGACGAAATTCTACATCTCCGTCGCGAAGTAGAACCTCGTAATCCGGACGTTCAATAGCTATTGCAGTTTGCGAAATGGCCAGTGCACTCCAAAAAAGCCCAACCAATTCCCAAGTATTAAGTTTTTTCATGGCAAAATTTCCTCTACCCTCTAGAACGGTCTCCCACCTAAGATGGTTCAAAACTTACCAGAATTTGAGTGGCACCAATGGCTAGTTTTCAAGGTGTTTTTGACGCTCTTGTTCGACTAATACTCGGCGTAGTATTTTACCTGAGGCTGCTTTTGGGATCTCATCCACAATTTCAATTGACCTGATTTTTTTATACGGGGCTACCTTCGACGCAACCCAGTCGACGATTTCCTGCTCTGTTATCGGCGATTGCAAGACAATAAATCCTTTTGGAATTTCTCCAGCCTCTTCATTCGGGCTTGGTATCACAGCTGCATCGGCGATAGCACTGTGAGTCAACAAGAGTGCCTCTAATTCTGCCGGAGCAACTTGATATCCCTTATACTTGATAAGTTCTTTGACACGATCAACAACATAAAAATCTCCATCTTTGTCAACATAGCCAATATCCCCTGTATGGAACCACCCGTCAGTATCGAGGGTTGACGTTGTTGCTTCTACATTATTGAGATAACCCCTCATTACATGGGGGCCTTTTATTAATATTTCACCTCGCTTATCAAAACCTAGCTCTTCACCGGTTTCGGTGTCTATGATTTTTGAGACGGTATTGGGTAACACAGGACCAACTGAGCCTGGTTTCGAAGATTCTTTTGATGCAGAAAAAATATGAGATGCACCAGCCACCTCGGTGAGCCCATAACCTTGATAGACTTTGCATCCGAGCCTTAAGGCACAAGCCTGCTCGAGATCTTCTCCCAAGGGTGCCGCACCACTGCCGATTGTCTTTACGCTGCTAAAATCAAAATTGTCGACTTCTGGATGTTTGGCTAAAGCAAGAATTATCGGAGGAACAAGATTTAGCTGAGTGATTTTGTGTTTTTGTACGATTTCGAGATATTGCAAAAGATCGAAGCGAGGCATAGTCACGAGTAAAGCTCCTCGATAGATCGCTAAGTTCAAAATTAATACCATGCCATAAATATGAAAAAATGGAAGCACCCCGATCATCGCATCGTTCTCATCAATCGAGTTTACATGACTGGACAAGATCATATTTGCGATAAGATTTGCGTGGGTCAACATGACGCCTTTGGAGAGACCAGTAGTTCCACTTGAGTATGGGAGAGCTACAAGGTCATGCTCTGGGTTAATCGATATCGCAGGTGCGTCTCCTGCGTTGGCGAGCAAAGTCCCAAACGATGTTGTTCCTGCTAATGCTTCGCCTAAGACAAAAACTTCCTCGATCTCAGATTTTTCCGCTGCTGGCAATGCACGATCTAAGAATTCAGGAACGGTCAGTAAAAATCTTGAGCCACTGTCTTTTAATTGGTGCAGAAGGTCTTGTTCTGAGTAAAGAACATTTACAGTGGTATTGACACCGCCGGCAGCTGCCACACCGAGAAACGCGACTGCATATTCTGGGGCATTAGGCATAAATATTGCGAACACGTCACCTTTGTTAAAACCGCGTTTAGCGAGGCCAGTCGAAAAATGGCGAATTTGGGTCGCAAGTTCGTTGTAACTAAATGTTCTCCCGCTTGGGGCATCAATGAGTGCCGGTCGATCTCCAAGTTCAGCTGCACGGGTCAGGACAATGGAGGCTAAGTCTGAATTCGGCAGAGATATTTCAGGAAGCTTGCTGGTGTAAATCATGGGTCTGCTCTCCCTAGTAACTGGTTAAGAGTAACTATGGCTGAATTAAACTTCAATAGTGTCGTGAGACTGCTTTTTTAGAGACTTCGGACTAGTATTCCGCTTTGTGATATTCCATCGAATATAAATTGCACGGCCAAAGCCGACAGAAGCACCCCAAAGATTCGTTCTACAACTTGCATACCGGTAACGCCAAGTAAACGTTGTATGTTACTTGCGAGGCGCAACATGACAAATGTGAGCAAAAGAACCAAAATTAAAGAAGATAAAACTACAGCTTGAAGGATAAGCTGGCCCTCAGTGTTTACCATGAGTAAAATCGCAGCGCCCATTGCGCCCGGGCCTGCGATTAAGGGTGTGGCAATTGGGAAAACAGAGATATCACGCTTTCCGATTGCCTCTCGCTGCTCCTCTTCGGTTGTAGATGTACCGCCCGAGGAACGTGCAAAAACCATTTCGATACCGATCAAGAGTAAAAGTATGCCCCCGGCAGTTCTTAGCGCGGGAATAGAGATACCGAGCATTGAGAGCATAGTGTCCCCAATAATCGCAAAAGAAATTAAGATACATGAGGCTATGATTGAGCCGCGAATAGCCATGCGGCGACGATATTTTGAACTTTCGCCGCCCGTCAAAGCCGCAAACACCGCTGCCGCATCGAGCGGTGCTATTGTGGCAAAAAAAGTCGCTAGGGCGGCCGTTGCTGTTTCTAACAAGAGACTAGAGTCCATCAGAGTTGCTCGGTTGTTGCCAATTCGACCGCGTGGGCTGCGTGAAGGGTAGTAGTGTCAAAGATTGGCATCTCGGTATCGTTTTGACTTATCAGGAGAGGAATTTCTGTGCACCCGAGAATAATGGCTTCTGCACCGGAATCCTTTAAATTTTTGATTATCTGCAGATACGTTTGTCGAGACTCAGCAAGGAGTCTGCCGCGACAGAGCTCTTCGTAAATAATTCTGTGCCCCTCGTCGCGCCTTGCTGGTGAGGGTACTAATGCTTCAATATTGAAATTTTCAAGTAACCTACTCTTGTAAAAGTCTTCTTCCATCGTGAATTTGGTGCCTAAAAGTCCAACCTTTTTATATCCGGCTGTTTCCAAAGCCTGGCCTGTAGAGTCTGCTATATGAAGCACTGGGATGGAAAGACGTGCTTGGATTTCATCGTAGATCTTATGCATTGTGTTGGTGCAAATTAATAGAAAATCGGATCCGTTATTCTGTAATTCTAAAGCCGCTTTAGTTAGAACCTCTGTTGCAGAGATCCAGTCTCCGTCCCGTTGTAACCTATCAATTTCTTCAAAGTCGAGGCTGACCATGGCAATTTTTGCAGAGTGAAGGCCGCCCAATTTTTCTCTTATACCAATGTTCACCTGTTCATAGTATTTTGCTGTTGATTCCCAGCTCATACCACCTAACATACCTATCTTTTTCATGGGAACTAGTCTCCTTTATATCTTAGTATAAAGACCGCTGATGACTAGTCAATCAATCCCAGAATTTGTTTATCGGGCGCTTGAGTTTTGTTATTGTCCCAGAAGGAACACTTCGTGCAGGAGCGGTTATGAAAGCGTGGGTATTTTTAATGGGAGCGATAGTTTCCGAAGTGATTGCGACGGCGGCTTTGAAGTCAAGCTCAGGCTTTACTAACCTCGCACCCTCGTTAGTCGTTGGCGTTGGGTACTCACTTTCATTTTATCTTCTGTCAATGACGCTGAACTCGATTCCTGTTGGTGTTGCTTATGCTGTTTGGTCCGGTGTTGGGATAGCTTTGATTACTTTTATCGGATGGTTTTGGCATAAGCAGCCACTGGATATTGCTGCAGTGACTGGCATCTTGCTGATTCTCGTCGGCGTCCTCGTGATTTATTTCTTCTCAGAGACAAATGTCAACTGAGATCAAAATCGGAGAACTTTTAAATGAAGAAAATAACAATAATGATTTTTTCCCTTACTTGGATATTTTTTCCGTCTCTTTTTGCCCTCGCTCAGACGACTTCGACTTTTTCGGTAGAGGGGCTGCAAAAGCCGGTTGAGATACTAAAAGACAAGTGGGGGATTTCCCATATTTACGCGCTTACTGAGCATGATTTGTTCTTTGCGCAAGGCTACAGCGCGGCACGCGATAGATTGTTTCAATTTGAAATTTGGCGAGCGCAGGCAACTGGCACTACTGCTGAAATTTTGGGGTCGAGAGCAATTGACCGCGACCACGGAACGCGTTTATTTCAGTTTCGCGGGTCGATGAAGGATGAAATGAATCACTATCACCCTAGAGGTGTTGAAATTATTGAGGCGTTTGTGAAGGGAGTGAACGCATATATAGATTTTGCGTTAAAAACTCCGAGTGCACTTCCGCTGCCATTTAAATTGCTTGGCATTGAACCGAAGCACTGGACTGAAGAAGTCGTAATTTCACGCCATCAGGGGTTGCTCGGGAATATTAATCAAGAGCTGAATATAGGGCGTGCGGTTTGCTTAATTGGTCCGCAGAAGGTTAAGGAACTATCGTATTTTCATCCTCATGTTCCAAACCTGACGCTTGAGAATGATGTTAACTGTGAGTCCCTAGTCTCCGACGATATTCTTTATTTGTACAATGCATATCGCCGCGGGATTCGATTTGAGCCGGAGGATATTGTTCTCGCAGGAAGTAGAAATGACTCAAAATCATTCGGCTTGATTGCTGCGGCTCTTGATCAAGAGCAGAGAGAGCTAGCCAAACGAAGCATTGATGACATTGGCAGTAATAATTGGGCAGTAAGTGGTTCGTTGACGCAGGATGGTTGGCCGATGATGATAAATGACCCCCACAGGGCCCAGGCCGCGCCATCGCTTCGATATTGGTCTCATTTAGTCGGACCAGGTTGGAATGTTATTGGTGGCGGTGAGCCAGAGATTCCCGGAATTTCGATTGGCCATAATGAATATGGCGCGTGGGGATTAACGGTTTTTAACACCGATGGAGAGGACCTATATGTTTATGAGATAAACCCAAAAAATAGCAATGAATATATGTATGAGGGTGCCTGGGAGAAGATGCGGGTAATTGAGGACGTAATTCAAGTTAAAGGTTCAGCCCCTGTAAAAATCGAACTCAAATATTCCCGACATGGTCCGATTGTTCACGAGGATGTTACGAACGGATTAGCATACGCTGTCAAGCCAGCATGGGCAGAGATAGGGGGTGCACCATATCTTGCGTCCTTGCGAATGGATCAGGCGAAAGATTGGGATGAGTTTAGAGAGGCCGCTAATTTTAGCAATATACCAGGTGAAAATATGATCTGGGCTGATCGTGAGGGCAACATTGGATGGCAGTCGGTTGGAATTGCTCCGATTCGTCGAGGTTTTAGTGGTCTGGTGCCGGTCCCTGGAGATGGGAGGTTTGAATGGGATGGTTATCTACCAATAAAGGCAAAGCCCAACTCCTTTAATCCTGACATTGGCTTTATTGAAACGTCGAACAGTAATTACACGCAACCTGATTATCCTCATCTTGAGGCAATCGGATATACATGGACAGACCCATTTCGATGGGCAAGGGGCAGTGAAGTCCTCGGCTCTGGCAGAAAACTGAATATGGTTGATATGATAAAGCTCCAGCATGATTACGTTTCCATTCCTGCGAGGACTCTGTTGCCTTTTCTAAAAGGGTTGAAATCTGAAGACCCTCTTGTTGAAAGTGCCCGTGCAAAACTTTTAGATTGGGATTTTAAGCTAGCATCAGATTCGGTTGAAGCAGGCATCTATGTAGCTTTTGAACGAAGTGTTCTTAGGAAAATAGAGGAGCTTAAAGTCCCCAGCATAGCGAGAGAATATCTGACTATCGGAATGAAAAAAACAATCGATATGTTGTTGGCGCCGGATGGCGATTTTGGTGAAGATCCTTTGTCAGGACGAGACGAATTTTTGCTTGCAAGTTTATCAGAGGGTGTTGCGGATCTAGAGGTAAAGCTTGGCAATAAAATGGAGGATTGGGTTTATGGTCAGCCAGATTATAAACATGTCCTAATAAGACATCCGCTGGGCTCTGCAGTTAATGAGGAGTTGAGTGAAAAGCTAAATTTTGGTCCGGCACCTCGAGGCGGTAATGGCTTCACCCTAGGAAATACGGGTAGTGGTGATAACCAGACCTCTGGGGCGTCATTTAGAATTTTTATTGATACAAGAGATTGGGATAATACGCTTGGGATGAATACACCGGGTCAGGTTGGCGACCCGGATCATCCTCTGTATGGGAATCTTTTTGAATTATGGGCGCAAGATAAAGTGTTTCCAGCGTTTTACTCTAGGAAAAAAATAGAGTCTGTTTTATTTGAAACAATTAATCTTACACCCGTAAATTAATACTAATTTTCTAGGGGCCTTGTTTTCTTTGAGCATGCGTTCCTGAGGGGTAGGCGTGATATGAAAACTTATGCTTTGCGGAGCATTTTTATTTTTTCTTTTTGTTTGAGCTGTTTTTCTTGTGATGATCGCTCACTGCCTGATTTGGTGAATGTTGAGGAAGTGATACCTGAGGTGGTTATTGATGCTCGTTATGCGGGGGGAAATAACTTTGTAGGATTGCCTATCGATGGTTACTTTATGCCACGCGTTTTGCTCACTAGCGATGCCGCAAATGCGTTGCGGCATGTGCAATTAGAAATTGAAAAGTTTGGCTTCGGGTTAAAAATCTATGATGGGTATCGACCGCAACGTGCCGTTGATCATTTTATGAAATGGATTGCTGATGGCCAAAATACGTTGATGAAAGAAAAATTTTATCCTCGAGTTGCGAAGGATGACTTAATCTCTGATGGTTATATTGCTCAAAAATCTGGACACTCTCGGGGGAGCAGCGTGGATTTAACGTTGATCGATCTTGCGTCCAAGACTGAACTGCCTATGGGCACAGGGTGGGACTTCTTCGACCCGCTGTCATTCTCGTTAAGTTACGACGTGACTCCTATGGAACGCTCTAATCGATTATTTTTGCGTCGTCAGATGAGGGATGCCGGATTTTTGCCGCTCGCTGAGGAATGGTGGCACTTTACGCTTAGAAATGAACCTTACCCCAACTCATATTTTAATTTTCCGATTGATTAACCGCACTGTCCTGGGATGGATGATATCCAATCTCTAATTAATTTTAATCCCTCTTCGTGCACTAAGGATCTGCCAAGCTCTGGCATCATCTCGTCTGATTCGGATGAGTTCATTCGATAAACTAGGATAGACTTTTCCGGTGAGCCTGGCTCAATTCCATAGCGTAGGTTGCCAGCGCCCCGGCCTGCCGCAACAGGCGGTTTACAAATCCCAAGATTGATGGGTGACCGATGATTTCCAGTTAAGATTAGTCCAGATGTATCTGCCGGACCGAGAGGATTGTGACAATGGCTACAGTTTATATTGAGGTATGCCAGTGCACGTTCCTCGAGGGTAGATGATTGATCATTATAGCTTTTTGTATATTCAGAGAACTTATTTCGTTCGCTAAGTGTTAACCAGCCCTTCGCGACTAAACGATCCAATTGAGACTCGCTATGCGAGTCAGTTTGGTCGAGCATGGGTGTGTTGAGTTGACTAGCAACCGCACCAAGTGGGAGCAAGCCGCCGTCTGGGTGGTCGGTAGTGTGACATCCCGCGCATTGGTTTTCGTTGGGGCTGAAGTAGGTGAATTTTTGTGAGCGGTTCTGATCTTCGTTTTTTGGACTATTAATTGAGGTTAGGATTATTTCGTGGCTGCTACCGGCGATTCGTAAAAAGGCCTCCGTCTGATCTTCATTCCAGACATAAGGAATCGCATCCCATCCGTCATCTCGACGCACAAGAAGTCGAGTCTCAATTAACTTCGACTCGTATAAAGCTATCAATTTGTTTAGTGGGTCAGTTGCTTTTAAAAGTTCTCCTGACGCATTTTTCGGATAGTAAAAAGTTTTTGAAAGGATGGTTCCAACAGGATAAAGAAGGTTTTCATTGTCCCAAGTGATTTGAGCATTTGGTGGAACCCAGATAGTTCTGAGTTTGTGTGCGTAATCAGTAAACAGAGAGTTTGTCGGATAAATTACTTGAGTTTCCACATTCGGTGCAAAAAACTGATCGTCGATCTTGAAAAGATTCCATTCTGAGAGTCGTGTTGGGTTACTTTCAGGGAGTAGCATTGGTCCGGAATCACATCCAGTGAGTTGCAGCAATAAAGCAGCAGCGCTTCCCATGAAAAGGGCATGGGTCATTTTTTTAAAAGCAATAGGTGCAGATTTTAGATTCGGCTTCACTTTTTTCTCTTCCAATTTAGGCTCGATAAGATGCCCTTAGTGAGCACCGACGAGTTCTACCTTGCTTAGGGCCGGCAGCTCGCATTGGTGAGGGCTGATATCGAAAGATGGCGTTCGAAAGTTGTTGGTAGCATCCAAATTAACAAAATTTTCAGAACTATTGCTAGAAATACACAAAATTTCAGACGGGTCAAATAAGGCTTGCCCGCCTTCGGTCGTAGCTTTGTCCCCGTCCCAAACTATATCTGGCACCGGTTCACCCGTTGCCTGTTTTAAAGATGCAAGAGGCACAGAGTCTGGTGCCATACCACCACCGATAAAGGTATTGGCATGAATGTAAATCGCTTCGGGGTAAGGGTCGAAAAGGGGATCATTAATAGGAATGTTGTTAATAAGATAGCTCACTACTAAGATGTTCGCCGTTTGATTGTTAGACAGCTCGTTTTCAAACACTTCGATACTATCGTTGGCAAGGATCATGATGCCCGTGCCAGCCGGGACAGAGCCAACAATATTCCCTTCAGGCGCAAAGTTATCAACGTTATTTGTATGGACCTTGTTTTTAAAAACTCTAGTGTTTCTCCCTCCCTGTACCGGGAGATTAGGCAAGTCAAAAACAAGGATTCCACCGGTATTGTTTGTAGCTATGTTATCATGGACGTCTGCAAAGGTAGAATTTTCAATTTCAATTCCAGCTACATTATACTCTGCGCGCGAGTTTCTAACGATAATATTGGTAGACTGACCCACGTAAATTCCTGCGTCCGAGGCCCCGATGGCCACTGCGCCATCAATTAAAATATTTTTAGATTGAACGGGATAGATTCCATATGCTCCGTTGGTTGTTAGTGGACCGCCTGTCCACTCCGTACGCACCCGTCGGATCGTTACATTTTCAGAATTGTTTATCTTGATAGCATCGCCTGTTGTATCTTCAATCGCGAGGTCCTCGATTACGAAGTTGTCAGCGGTGACGAGTAAGCCTTCAGCGCCCTGGATTTGGTTCTTGTACGAAAGGATAGATTTATCCATTCCCTCGCCTCTAATTGTAACTCCGGGAACGTTAAGGGAAAGGCTGCGAGAAATATTGTGTACGCCTTCCGGTATGGTAATTATTTCGCCCGGATTTGCTGATATGAGGCTTTCTTGCAGCTGCTCCTCGAAAGGGATTGCCGGTTGAGAGATGTTTTCCGAATCGCAGCCGTTTAAAAAAGCCATTGCTGCAAACACTATTAAAAAAAGTATGCGTGAAAAGAAGTAACTGTAAAAAACGGAGAAGTGTCTCATCTTCACTATTCCTCGACTAAGCTTAGCAAGATTTTTGATTAACAGTACGTCATTATAGAATCCATCGAGTCCCGTAGCAAATAAACGGTGAGCATTCATCGGTTTATGGCGAAACAGCGAGGCGTGAGGTATGCTTCAAACGATTGATCAAGAAATCTGTTGCACCTAATTTTGTGTTGATGGCTGGAGGCTCTAAATCAGCATTCGAGGAGAGTTTGATGATTCGCATTACAAAAGGGGTCGCTGAGTTAGTTGCTGCAGCAGATGAGAAAATTTTCGCGATGTCCCCGGAGCAGGTTGATACGTATTTGGCAACTTCTCCTCAAGGTGTGCTCCTTATTGATATTCGGGATATCCGGGAAATTAAACGAGAAGGAAAAATTGCGGAGTCATTTCATATACCACGCGGAATGTTAGAGTTTTGGATCGATCCTGCTAGTCCATATTACAAATCTCAATTTGAAACCGCAAAAGAGCTTATCCTCTATTGCAACAAAGGGGCTCGCTCCGCTTTAGCTACCCAGATGTTGATGGAAATGGGCGTAACAAAAATTGCGCACATGACCGGAGGATTCACTCGCTGGGTTGAGGAGGGTCGGAAGGTGAATGATGTGTAGCTGGCTTCATTAAAGGCGTCGGCATGTGTTGAGGTAAAAAATGAAATCAAATGGTAAAAACAACAAAAAGAATGCGACTTTTAATCGAAGAAAAGTTCTGCAGGCGCTGAGCCTGATTGCTGGAATTCCGGTGTTGAACCGCGCTGGCTTCGCGCTGAGCGAGGAGGATTCTTTAACAAAATATAGGTTGCATAGTTTTGAGCTTCGAGTGAGCGATGTAGCTCGCTCCGTCAAGTTTTATTCGGACGTTCTTGGCGTCGCTATCGTGGAGGAATCGTCAGAGAGCGCAACGCTAAGATTGGGCGATGGCCTCTCGTATTTTTCGTTGAGAAGGCTGGATACAGAGGAATCAAGCGGATTTGAATACATTGGCATAAGTGTTCTTAATTTTGATTTTGAAGTACTTAGATTGACACTGGCTGAGAATGGGTTTTCTGAATTGGTTAGTTTTGATCGGAGCGCCCCCGCTTTGTCCCGAGCGAAAAAGTACTGGGTTAATCAGAACGATCTGAAAAACCTTTACTTTGCCGATGCGGAAGGCTTAGTTTTTAAACTTCAGCCTCGAAATGATTGTGGTTCTTCGTCGTGCTCCGCGGAGAGTGCTCGTTCTGTTGAGGCATTATTCTCTGCTGATGAGATTAATCATTTTACAAACTTTTCATCCGAGAATAGTCTTGCTAACTCGCTGCTTAATTCGATCCTTGGCACTAAATTTCAGGCATACCAAGGCCCCAACTCGCCAATAATCGGTGTTGGTGACGGCCGACAATTTCTTATGTATGCAGGCGTAAATGCATCTAGTCCGGTTTTGCGTCCTGCAATTATCGATCACGTCTGCTTCAGTATATCGGAAACCTTGTTCGACTTTGACGTTGCACAGATTCTTGAGTTGCTGGCGTCATATGGGCTGACAGAAAGAGGACAACAGACATTGCGAGGGTCATCGCCGCTGGAATATTGGGTAAGTCAGAGGATGCCAAATCGTGGAGGAGTAGAAGGTGGAACGCCGGAAATTTATTTCTCTGATCCCGATGGTAATCGAATTCAGATTCAAGCGCCTGCATATTGCGGTGGGGGGGGCTACCTTGGAGAGCGGTGCCCATAAATAAATTAGTCAGTTTATAGTTTTTAAACCATAGCAATAGGAAGTAAGGATGAATTATCGATATATTGGGAAGAGTGGGTTGAGGGTGTCTCCTATCTGTATGGGAACAATGAGCTTCGGTAGTTGGAGCGATAAAAAAGAGTCTTTTAGAATTCTCGATACGGCTTTTGAGCGGGGTATAAATTTTTATGACACTGCAGAGATTTATCCTGTTCCGCCGCGTGAAGAAACTATTGGCATTACCGAGGAAATCTTTGGGGAGTGGATCTCAACGAAGCCGAGAGACTCATTAATAATTGCAACGAAGGTTGCGGGTGCCGCTTCGGGCTGGTTTGTTCCGCCTGTAAGACACGGGTTGACAGCAATAGACAGATTTCATATCGAAGCTGCGGTGGATGGCAGCTTGCGGCGTCTGCAGACCGAATATATCGACTTATATCAAGTTCATTGGCCTGATCCCATAGTGCCTATTGAGGAGAGTATGGAGGCACTAGATCGCTTGGTTCAGGTGGGCAAGGTTCGCTATCTTGGAACCTCCAACGAGACGGCATACGGTTTGACCAAAGCAAACACAATTGCGCACTACGAAGGCCTAGCTAGGTTTCATTCAATCCAAAATAATTTTTCTTTATTGCAGCGACGTTTTCTAGATGAATTAGCCGAGGTTTGTCGGCGGGAGCAAATTTCCTTGTTGCCCTACTCTCCAATTGGAGGAGGGGTTTTGAGTGGGAAATATAATGTCGCGGAAATGCCGAAGAACTGTCGGTTTGGTGATTATCATCATGCTGAAAATCCGCGGCAAAAGGCGATGGCCGCGCGGTTTGTAAATGAGAGAACGCTTGCGTCGACGAAGAGGTATTTGGAAATAGCACAGGAGGCTGGGATGTCCCCCGTCACTCTAGCGACGGCATGGAGTATGGATTTTGATTTTGTTGCATCTACTATAATAGGCGCGCGTTCGGCGAATCAGTTAGATGAGTCGCTTGCAGCGCTCGATGTGGTGGTTTCAAAAGAGATCAAGGAAGCGTGCGACTTGGTGCATAAACAAATACTGTATCCGATGGGTTAATGTGGATTTTGTAAGAAAATTTATATTCCTTTTAAATCTATTCTCAGGGGTTCTAGGCTGTAGCATTAGTCAATTTTCTTCTGGTGCTCCTTTTATTGCGCATTGCTATGAAGGATTTTGCCCCGTCAGTGGAGTTGACGAGCCTCAATTTGTCGTGCGGCACCTCTACGCTTTAGAGGTGGCTACTCGCTCTGAGAGAGCACGGTGGGTCGGTTATCAAATTTCTGCGGAGACAATTGGTGTTGCTTCACTCTTACCCCGAAAGTGGTTTTCTGAACCTTTACTAGATGTGCAGACAGAAAACATTATTCTTCCCTCTGCAATAAAGGCAACGGTTCCAGATTTAAGTGATGAGCAAGATCGGAATTATCGGTTAACAGAAACAATTACTGAGGCAACTGAGCTGGGTCGTATCACTCCATTTACTAGCTTTGCTGGAACGCCTTACTGGAATGAGTTGAATATTTTAAGCAATCTAGCAGATATTCCGAGTACGTTGAGACTCGGACCATGGTCAAGATTAGATCAAGCGTTAAATGAACGCCTTGCACCGTTTGCGCCGGTGTTTGTAGTGAGCGGGCCTATTTCTCAGGATGTTGATAAGGAGTATTCAAGCGGATTTTTTAAGGTGGTTATTCATAACGAACGCTATGCTGTTTTTGTGTTTGAATTTGGCACTTCAGGTCATGCAGACTATTGTGCCTCTATATCAAGTTTGGAAGCGTTAAAAGTGGATACTGGTTTAAGTTTTTTTCGGAGCGATTCTTTGCTTGAGAGCGGCTTAGAAGATTCTCTTGGGTGTGTTTAATTCTTAGAAATTGCTCTTAACGAGGAAACCTTATGAGCTTTGTCGTCCCTAAACCAGAAGTTGTCTCAGCTCGAGTTTTTGATACAAAGGAAAGATTTCCTGTTCGCAGAATTTTTTGCGTAGGTCGCAATTATGCGGACCACATTGCCGAGATGGGTGGGGACCCCAAATCGGAGCAACCAATATTTTTTTGCAAGCCCGCAGATGCTTTGGTTACTGAGGATCGTCCAGTGAGATATCCTCTAGCAACAGAGCGGCTCGATCATGAGGTTGAATTGGTCGTGGCGCTTAAATCTGGGGGAGTTAATATTCTAAAGACTGAGGCTGACACTTGCATATTTGGTTATGCAGTGGGCATCGACTTGACGAGAAGAGATCTGCAAGGAGAGGCTAAGAGAAGTGGTAGACCTTGGGATTTAGCAAAATCTTTTGACGAGTCAGCGCCGGTCGGGATGATAATGCCACGCGAGAGAGTAAAGTTAAACTTGAAAACCTCAATTTCGTTGTCAGTAAATGGGTTAAATAAGCAGCTTGGCACTCTTGGAGAAATGATTTGGAGCGTCAATGAAATAATTCAGGTGCTCTCGAATTTTTACAGACTACAGGCCGGAGATTTAATTTTCATGGGCACGCCCTCCGGGGTGGGGCCACTTTTACCTGAGGATGTTGTAGAGGCGTCGGTACAGGGATTGCCTCCGCTTACGTTGCGGATACTCGATAGGGGGTTAGTTAATTGAACCGGTGTTTAGCCGTAAGTTTTGAAATCACTTTTTGAACCCAAAACGGTAACGTAGCTTTGCGTAAGCATTGTTAGCTATTATTTTGCTCTTTGTATTACTTACTTATCGAGCATTCATAATCATAATGTCGGCCCATTTTGACACGTCGATAAGCTTGTCTAATCTAGTCTCGAGTCTTCCCAATAACTATCTGAATAGTCGCTATCGCATCCGACGTAGCCTAGCCTCCGACTTTCTAGTCGATCTTCTACTCTGCGCCTGAGCTCGGTAATTTCAGCGTTGGACAAAGGGGTCTCTTCGTGAGTCTTCATTCCTTTGTTAAACTCCGAATGTGGATCATCCATTTCAAATGGATTGATTTCGTTAATTTCGTTCTCATCCCATTGTGTGTTTTTCATATAACCCTCTTCACAGTAAAGTTTGAAAAAAATTCAAAATAGTTGCGAATACAGAGTTTCTACTCGGTATAAAATATCTATCGTATCTAAATTAAATACCTTAAATATTTTTGAAACTTGATGAAAAAGGGGTTTTATCGTGCGATGCTTGAACTGGAGCGGTGGAGCTATGAATTTTGACAATATGCGTTCCACAGAGGCGTGAAAATCGATTAAGCCTGAAGCTTCTCAATTGTTTGGGTTCGTATCTGTTTCTTTGCTATCTTACCTGTCGATCCTCTGGGCAACTGTTCATGTTGCAAAAATATTTTTTCTGGAACTTTAAACGCCGCAATGCGGTCGCCTAAAAACTCCTTCAAGTTCTTTTCGTCTACATCTTCCCCCGGACGAATCATCACGGTCGCGCATAGCGCCTCACCTAAGCGCTCATCGGGGATGCCGTAGACCGAGACTTCAGAGACAGCTGAATGTTCGTGGAACGCATACTCTACTTCTGCACAACCAATGTTTTCACCGCCACGAATAACGATGTCTTTGGCTCGATCGAGGATTATTAGAAACCCAGTCTTATCGAGCATGCCAATGTCACCGGTGATGAACCAGCCATTTCGCATGACTTCTTCGGTCGCGATAGGATTATTCCAGTAGCCTTTCATTACTGTTGGGCCCTTGATTCCGACCTCTCCTGCTTGGCCCGTCGGAAGGCTGTTGCCTGATTGGTCAAAGATCTGTATTGAGGTCACCGGAGGAGTCGGCCTTCCGGTGCTGTTAGGTCGAGTCTGATAAAATTTTCCACTGATAATGGCTCCAATGGCGTTAGTCTCTGTGAGTCCATAGCCTAAACCTGGAACTGCTTTTTTGGGAAAGCGAGTCACCATCATATTTAGGTGTTCCGGCGGTCTAGCTGCCCCGCCGCCCGACACTCCGCGTAAGCTGCTAAGATCTGAGCTGTCGAAGTTGTCGCATTGCATGAGTTCCCACGTCATTGTTGGGACACCATGAAAGATGGTTATGCGTTCTTTTTCGATCAGGCGGAGCGCTTCCTGGGCTTCCCACTTGTACATCATTACATACTTCCTTTTATATATGATGCTTAGCAAGAATTGCGCATGGCTCCCAGTACAATGGAACAGCGGCACGTTAGCGAGAATTGAATCTTGATATGGAGGATTCTCTTCGACTAGTTCCGGGCGAAGGATCTCATTGATTTCTTTGACGTATTTCCAAGTGTATAGGGCATTAGTTATGTTGCGGTGAGTTGAGAGAACGCCTTTAGGGTTTCCTGTTGATCCCGATGTGTACATGATTGATGCATCGTCTTCCGGCAATACCTTGAAGTCTTTTATTTCCGATTCGCTCAGAGGCATTACATCCTTAATTAAATTGAAGAACTCCGAAGTTGCTGTGTCCTTTTTTTCTGGTTTAATGTTAATTAGTGATAAACCTAGTTGTTCTATATACGGAGCAAGCTGCGCCCGTCTTGGAGAGTCAATAAATACTGTCTTACACCCGCTGTCGATGAACCCAAATTCGAGCTCACGGCCTTGCCACCAGGAATTCATTGGGACAGCAATGGCGCCAACCATTGTTGCTGCCATGTATGCTATGCACCATTCTGCAGAATTCCTAGCACAGATTCCTACTCGGTCGCCTTTAAGGATGTTGTATTGTTCAACTAGAACTCGTCCCATTCTGCTGGCTGCATCAAAAGTTTCACCAAAACTATACCGTTCTTTTTGATATACAAGGAATGTTGTATCCGGTTTTTCAAGGCTTAAACGGTAAACTTCGTATAAATTATTTGGAATGCTGCTAAATACATCTAATTCGTGGCCATTAATAACGGTCTTCTTAGTTTCAAATTCACTCCCGGCGATCTTGTGCTTGAGTGCGATCTCCCTAAGTAAGGTTAAATCATTGATGAGCTGTTCTTCAGTGAGCATTGGGACTTCTTTCTGATTGTGGGTTTATAGATTGTTTTAAATTATACTGTTCTTCTATTCTGACTTAAGTTCGAGCGTAACTTTGCCCATAACACGACGTTCGGTAAACACATTAAAGGCTTCGACGTAATCATCAAAAGTAAAAGATTGCGTAACAATTGGTTTGATTTTTCCCTGTTCGTAAAACGAGAATAAGTCACGAAAATTTTGTTCGTATTCCTCTGGCTCCTCTTTTCGAAATCGCCCTAAAAATACTCCCACCATAGACGAGCCTTTTAGCAGAGAAAGGTTCGCTTTGTACTCAGGTATTCGGCCACTCGCAAAACCTACTACCAAAAGTCTTCCATTCCAATTGATGCATCGACAGGCTTGGTCAAATAAGTCGCCACCAACTGGGTCGTATATAACATCCGCTCCACAACCATTCGTAAGATTATTGACTTTCTCTTTAATCTCTCCGTCCGAGTAATCGAGCAATTCATCAGGAGAAAATTGTTTTATAAAGTTTAGCTTTTCTTCCGAGCTTGCTGCAGCAATTACCCTTGCTCCCATAAGCTTTCCAAGCTCTACAGCTGCTAGCCCCACTCCACCACTAGCACCAAGAACCAGGAGTGTTTCGCGAGGAGCCAATTTCGCTCTCTGTTTGAGCGCGTAGTAAGATGTGGTGTAGACCATAACGAAACTAGCGGCAGTCCTAAAATCCATATTGTCAGGAATTTTGCGAAGAGCTTCCTGTTTTACCCTCACTCTTTCAGCTAAGCCCCCAATTCCAGGCGTTGCCATTACACGATCACCAATCTCAAAGCCGGATAAGGAACTCCCAACTTCAATAACTTTGCCGCCAACCTCTGACCCGGGACTGAATGGCATAGGTGGTTGGAACTGATATTTCCCTTGGATTTGCAATCCATCGGGAAAATTTAATGATGCAGAATAAACTTCGACTATTGCCTCATCTGCTTCGGGCTGGGGGTCTGCCACCTCCTGTATTGAAAGATTTTCGGCGGGCCCATATGTACTGCAAAGAATGGCTTGCATAATAATTTTCCGGAGTAATTTTCTGGTGTAGTTAACTCTTATAACAGATGCTCTAATGATGATCTAATCTTACTGGCAAATCAATTAGGCAGCTTAAAATCTTACTCAGTTGTTGTAACCAGCTTGAAAATGTATATTTGTTGTTAAAATAAAAGATTTTGGTTTCATCATGAATGAAAGTAAACGTAGTGCTTATTTGGAGAGACTCGGTACGAAGCCTTTATACTTAAGGTCCCCTTTGGGGGGTGCTAAAAAGTCGCCTAACTATAGTTTTTCAAAAGACCCAACACCATCTGTGGCAAAAACGCTTCAGGTGTTTCCGAAGGTTGAAACTAATCAGCCAAATATTCCTGCGGAACCCGAACTAAGAGAGAGGCCGAATTCCTTCAATGAAAAGAAGTCGAGTAATGAAGATGGGTCAACTCCTGCCTCCTCATTGCGGATGACTTTTCAATATTACTTGATTGATCTGGTGACCCCTGGAAATAGCGGGTCTTCTGTGTTGAGAACATTTGCAGTGCTGAGTGAGATTCCCAGCGATATGGATGAAGAACGAGACTCATTGTTGATGCGAGATACCGGCAGGCTTCTCTTAAACATCTTACGTGCATTAGGCGCGCCGATAAAAAAACTACCTGCTTTGAATAGTTTTGACTGGCCGCTTGATTTTAGTATGGATTCAGAAAAAGAGACCTCTGAAGAAGAAAATGTAAAATCGGCTCTTATAGGATTTTTGCAGCGACAGCACGAGAGGGATCTGTTTGAACATATGCTTTTGTTTGGTGGCGGAAATAGATTGGCCTTTGATGAGAGAGATTTATTATCGTTTTCTCTATGTAAGGTTTACGGACTCCCTGAAATGCTTGCTGTTCCATCACTTAAAAGACAAACTTGGGAAGACCTTCAAGACTTTAGAAAAGCTATTTCTTTGGGAGATAGGGATTGAAATTGATCGACTCCAATTTTCAAGTTGGGACAAGTGATAATCATTTTTTTGCTCGGCCAATGCGAATGAGTGATATAGATTTTGTTGTTAAAAATGAGAAAGCAGCATATCCGTTTCCGTGGACTCGACGGATTTTTACTGATTGCATTCGAGCGGGCTATCAGTGTTGGGTGATGGCAAATAAGAAGAGCATTGTTGCTCATGGAGTACTATCTGTAGCAATTGGAGAATCTCATTTACTCACTTTGTGTGTTCACCCAAGCATTCAGCGTCAGGGGTATGGAAAGAAGGTGCTTCGCTTACTTCTTGAGCGTGCAAAAAATCTGAAGGCTGAAGTGTGTTTTTTAGAAGTTCGACGTTCAAATGCTGGAGCGATTTCTCTGTACGAATCAATGGGATTTAGTATCGTTAGTGAGAGGAAAAACTACTACCCAAACGGAGCAAATAATGAGGACGCATTGATCATGACATGTGAAATTGGCTACGTCCCGTCATAAATCAACCTTTCCAAGTTTTTCTTACTAAAATCAAAACACCGTTACAAATGATGGCAATAACGATGATTAAGATCATCATAACAACCAATGCTGTAAAAATGCTCGTCAGCTCAATAAAATTTATGTCTTGCCAATAGGTAAGTCCTCCCAAGCAAGTGCCACCGATAATCAGTCCTCCAATGGTAGCTCCGGTTTTCTTTCGAACTTTTAGAAGTGAAAAAATCAAACCTATTTCATCCTGGCAGTTGATTTGAGGGAGGTTAGTTTTTTAAAAAAGGTATACTTCGAACCTTCAAAACTTGATAGTTGCCCTCAACAATGAAAGAAGTCTTTTATTCTCATGGTCGCTGCCAACCGTGACCCTTATCTTATCCTGTAAAAGGGGTTCATCAAAGTACCTGACATAAACATTTTCTTTTCTTAATTTTTCATAAATCGTCTTTGCATTAATCTGTATCGGATGGTCAATGGTGCAAAGTAAAAAATTAGTTTCGCTTGGCGAACAAGATATTCCTATTTTTTGAAGGGCTAAAGTAAGTACTTCGCGACTCTGACGTATTTTTCGCCATGTTTCTTCTGAGTATGCTTTTGACTGAAGCGCTGCAGTTGCAAGAACTTGTGCAATCGAATCAGTATTGTAGCTATCACGTGTTTTGGTTGCTAACGGACCAATCAAATCCTTGCAGGCTAGCCCGTACCCGAAGCGTAGTCCCGCGAGTGAGTAGCCTTTGCTCAAGGTGCGTAAAATTATCAAATTGTCATGTCGATGAATAAGTGGAACACAATTGTGTTGTCGATTTGGGTCTACAAAATCAACATAGGCCTCATCGATGACAAGAAGCCCTTGAAATTTCGACGCTATTTTTTCGATTTGCTCAGAGGAAAATAGGTGTCCTGTCGGCGCATGGGGGTTAATTAAAAAAAAAGCCTTTACTTTTTTTTCGTTTAAAAGGGTTCCTAGGTCTTCAGGTAAATTCCACGATTTGGATAAGGCGATCTCAACAAAGTTACAATTTTGAGTTGCAGCCAATACTGGGTAGAGCGAGTATGAAGGTGCTGTAGTCGCAACAGTCTCAGCCGGATCCACATAAGTTGTGATTATAAGTCGTAGAAGTTCGTCGCCTCCATTTGTTGGGATAATATTGTCAATGTGAATATTGTGAAGACGGGCGGCGGTCTCACGAAACTTAGTTGCCATAGGGCTGGGGTAGCGATTTAGTACAGATGTTTGAATATTTGCAAGTGCTTCAGCGACTTGAGGACTTGGAGGGTAAGGGTTTTCATTAGTATTGAGCTTTATTACCGCATCTGAGATTGGTTGCTCACCGAAGTTATAACCCTGCATTTTCAAAATATTTGGACGTTGAAGCGACATTTTTGGTTCGGTGCCAGGCTGATTTATAGAGATAAGCTAACATTATTATAGTACTTGTATGAAAGTATCATAATACTTAGGGCGGCGGAAGGTACGTCCGTAATCGACTGATCCAGCCTTTGATCCACCGTGATTCATTTCGCTCCGTTGGTGAATTAGCTACACGTTGTCTTAACAGCATTTCTCCTGCCTCGACGAAGTCAAGCAATGAAGGTTGTCTCTCTGGAAGCATGTTGAGAAGTTGAAGAAGCCCCCAGCCTTGCTCGTTATATGCTTCACTTTTTAAAACTCCTGCGCCCTTGAAGTGTAGATAGTCAATTAAAGCATACTGGCCGTATGGGGGATGTGCATTAGCTATGGATCGAATTTTGGTTTTCAGTATTTTACGCTCACTAGGCTTCGACTGTTCTAAAATCTTGGGCAGTGTTAATTTAAACCTTTCAAATATAAATTCAACTTGCAGGCTGAAGGTGCTTTGCAATAGCTTCCGAAGATCGGAGAGGTGCAGACTATCAATGTCGGCTAAAAAAGCCTCTCTCGTTTTCCAAGGTGAATTTGGTTGCTTATCGAAGTTTGTAAGTGACGTTGTAGATTGTGGAATATTGCAGTTGGAAATGTCGTTAGGCTGATTTGTACACGACCTATTTGACAATAACCAAAGTGGAAGATCGACTCCAGCCCCTTGCAGGTGTGCCAGTAAAGCCGGAAAAGTTTCCTCAAAAGGGGCTTGTTGACCCGATTGATACCAGATGAAATGACCAATGCCCATTGAAGGAAAGTTCTCACCTTCGTTCCAGCTAGTTAAGCAACGTAATTGGCCGGCACATTCATTAATAAAAATTCTTTGGCCGAGCCAATCGAGTTGTTCTTTATTGAGGGCACTGACGAGGTTGCTTGCGTGCGTAGCAAAGCTAGTCAGGAGACAAGCGACTAAAATCAGAGAGAATGTCGAGTGCTTAAGGGATACAGATGGTTTCATCGTTTCGGCTTTGTTGTAATTTCGAGCAAATAGATCATCGGTCTAAGGGAGAGTATATCAAGTTATCTAAATTTGATCTGTTATAAATCAATCATCGTTGGGCGCTCGAACTAAAGAAGACGCATTTTTGAAGGCGGCATTGTCTATTTTGTCGAAAAGGAATTGCGGTATACTCCTGATGTTGGACGTATAACAGTCTCCGTTTCCGAGTTGTTTTTCAATGGTGAGGGTGGCTCGGTACGTGGGTCTAACGCTAATGCAGACGAAAAAAGCCTGACTCAGCTAATAATTAATGAACGTATGGTTTTAAACGAGGAAAAAACCCAATAAAAACATTGGTTAGCGAGCGCTTGAGTTTTGGAATCTTTTTTATGTCGGGTTTTTATGCACAAAAATTGAGTGACTTGCTAAAAAACACTGTAAAAGTAGAGTTTTTTTTTGAGACAAGGTAAAAAAACGAAATAAGCATATGATTTTATTAGTTTTATACGATTGGTTAAAAATTAATCAATTTGTTATGGCTTTACTATTTTGAATGCGTTTGGCGCGATTTTGAGAGTTTGTGCACAAACTTATCCACAGTTTCTGTGGATATCAACAGCCGGTTTTGCTGATCGTGTGGAAGATAATGATTTATTGCGATCTAACCAAATTAATGTAAGTTTTGTTGAGGATTAGTCTTATTTTCTTCTTTGGCTCGTGAAGCTGTTTATACTGGGGTCGTTGGGGGTAATGAGATACAATATCAAAAAATAGAGACCGTTGAGATTTATGATTGAGTTAAGTGCGAGTGTGCCATTCCTGTGGCGTCTGGGTATTGAGAGCAAAGACGGCTATTGTTCGGTAGCAATGGTAATTCCGTGCCCCTCGGAAGCAGAAATCGAGGACCTGACAATTGAAACAAATGTTCTTAGCCTGGCATCCGACAGTGACCGCGCGGAGCAAGAGGAAACGCTTGAGTGGAATGAGGATGATACAAATTTGTTTTTGAAGTTAGTAAATGAACGAAAGAAGGAGCTCGGGGAGAGGGTAGGCGACTCAATAAAGCTCGATCTCAGTGATCCTGTTATGATCGATATAATAGACATAGTAGCCGCTGCAGGTTTTGGCGTTGCGTTTGCGTCGCATGGTTTATTGATTCCGACAGAAGGTTGTGACCCAGTTCGTCAAATAGAAGTTGGAGGAAAGGTTTCTTTGCGGACAGTGCTCGGTTTTATATTAGCTGTTATCGTAGAAATAGAAGATAGTGATGTCGTGTGCGTGGTATTGGAAGAATTGGATATACGAACGGCCGGCGAGGCCGCAATTGGCTTGGATCGCGTTTGCGTACATGACTTGTTGCTCGTGAAGCGCGGAGATATTTTGAGTTCAGAATTTGCAGAACGAAGCTCTCGCCCGAGCGATAGCGCATTGCACTAGGAAATCGCCACAATAGAACTCGCTTCAGAAGCTAATACTGCGCGGTATCTCAGAGTCTCTGATTAAATCGTTTCCCAACAAGGGCAGCAGCAATATTTATTTTTTGAATGTCTATCGAGCCTCCTGCAATACCCCAGCCCCAGGCATCTCTCATTTTCTGCTCCAAAGGGAACTCTTTGGAATAACCGTACCCGCCCATTAGCTGCATCGCTTTTCCAGTCACATTTCTAGCGGTCTCATTGGCAAAACATTTAGCAACTGAGCTCTCAGCCACTGATGGTAAATCAGAGGCCGCGTTAACAACGGCTCGATATAAAAGAAGGCGAGCTGCATCAATTTGCATTTTCATTTCCGCTATTTGAAGTTGCACGGCCTGGAACTCGATGAGAGGTTTTCCAAATTGTTTTCGTTCTCTGACGTATGCGAGCACAAAATCAAAAGCTGATTGACCCACGGCCAATGACATGGTGGTGTTTCCGCAACGCTCTAAATCAAAAGCATCCATAAGCTTGCTAAATCCTCCTGCTGAAACAAGGATATCGGAGGTAGGTACTTTGACGTTATCAAAATACATATCAGCACTGTAAACGCCCCGGAAACCCATGTGATGATCTCTTTTTCCAAAACTAAATCCTGGCGCCCCCTTATGAACCAATACTGCACCGATGCCTTTGGCTCCTGGACTTTCGTCTAGCCTGCAATAAACTACGTAGGCCTCTGAGTGTCCTGCACCGGAGCACCATCGTTTTGTTCCGTTTAAAATGATCTTGTCACCCTCTATTCGACCGTTAGTTTTTAAGTCGGTAAGGGCTGATCCAGCCTCCGGTTCTGACATGGACACTGCCACGACCATATCTCCGCTGCAAACTTTTGGAATTACTGATTCCTTCATTTGATCTGTTCCAAAATGTGCTATCGCTAAGGTCGGGCCGAAACAGGACTCAAATATAGGGAAGGCCACTCCGATCGAAATTTTGGCTACTTCTTCCAGAACTATCACAGCATCTAAGTGACTTAGCCCGCCGCCACCGTATTGCGAAGGCAAGTTTATACCTAAGTAGCCAAGCTCGCCGAAGCGCTGTTTCAGAGCTAGTGAGGGCGGTTGATCGTCCCGCTCAATTTCAATCGCTACCTTCGGGAGTTCATTTTGTGCAAATTTGCGAACAGATATTTGGAGAGCTTGTTGCTCTGGGGTCAGTGTAAAGTTCAAAGTTTCATTCCCCGCAGTTTATTTTCAATACGAAGCATCAAGGCAAAAATGGTAATTAGGAATTATAAAAGCGATGAGCCTGTTTACTTGAAGTTCAATGTCTGTCTGTGCATTGTGCTATACTGCTCGATTGTAACCTTGTTTTAAACTTATGTAATCTCATACAGGTGCTTTTGCAGCCTATTAGCTTCAAGTAATAAAGCCATGAATTCAGACCAGCTCCAAGACGAAATTCAACGTCGTCGCGTTCTAGCCATCATTTCTCATCCAGATGCCGGAAAAACAACTATTACAGAGAAGCTTATTCTGCTCGGTAAGCTGATTCAAGTCGCCGGTACTGTTAAAGGTAAAAAGGCAGATCGCCACGCTACTTCAGATTGGATGGCGATGGAGAAACAACGCGGCATCTCGGTTACCTCGTCAGTTATGCAGTTTCCTTATTCCAATTCTGTTGTGAACTTATTAGATACGCCTGGGCATGAAGACTTTTCTGAGGATACTTATCGAGTATTAACGGCCGTTGATTCAGCGCTCATGGTAGTGGATGGCGCCAAAGGAGTTGAAGCTCGTACGATTAAGCTCATGGATGTATGTCGGTTAAGAGATACGCCGATCTTTACTTTCGTCAACAAGCTTGATCGGGATATACGCGACGCTATCGATGTGTTGGATGAAATAGAAACGGTTCTGCAGATTAAGTGCGCCCCTATCAATTGGCCACTCGGGATGGGGAAACAATTTAAGGGCGTTTATAACTTTCTGACGGACACGATCCATGTTTACCAGCAAGGGCTCGGCGACAAGCTTTCTGCTACGAAAATTATACGGGGAATACACGGCTCTGAGGCAAAGGCGTTGCTTGGGAGCTATGCCGATGACTTTATCGAAGAAATAGAGTTAGTCCAGGGAGCAAGTCATGGTTTTGATTTAGATGCATATCTTGAGGGCAAATTGACGCCAGTATATTTTGGAACTGCTTTAGGTAACTTTGGAATCCGTGAAATGCTCGATGATTTTGTGAAATGGGCACCGGCACCGCAAGACCGCATCACGAATATGCGCGCGGTCAAAGCGACTGAACCCGCGTTTAGCGGGTTTGTTTTTAAGATACAGGCGAATATGGACCCGAAGCACAGGGACCGCATTGCTTTTATGCGAATTTGCTCCGGAGAGTACTCGAAAGGTATGAAAATGCGTCATGCGCGTTTAAAAAAAGACATTAAGGTAGCAGATGCAGTAACTTTTTTTGCTGGCGACAGAGAGCAAGCTGATGGAGCTGTGTCGGGCGATATTATCGGTTTGCATAATCATGGCACCATCCAGATAGGTGATACGTTTACCGCTGGTGAGGAATTAAAGTTTCGCGGCATTCCTCATTTCGCACCAGAGTTGTTCAGGCGCATTCGTCTTAAGGATCCGCTGAAGTTGAAGCAGCTTCAAAAAGGATTAGCTCAGCTTTCAGAGGAGGGGTCGACACAGCTTTTTATGCCTTTTAAGAACAACGATTTAATCGTAGGAGCGATAGGGATGTTGCAATTCGATGTAGTAGCTTATCGTTTAAAGGACGAGTACAAAGTTGATGCTATTTATGAACCGGTAACTTTGTATTCGGCGCGATGGATAGACTCCGAGGATGAAAAAATCATAGCTGAATTCAGAAAAAAAGCTGCGGACAATCTAGCCCTCGACTCAGGCGGTTATTTAACCTACTTGGCTCCGACTAGAGTTAACTTGAGCTTAATTGAGGAGCGGTGGCCAGATATTGGCTTTTCTTCAACGCGGGAACATTAAATGAACTTTGATCAATATTTTGAAATTTAATATAAGTGCGACCGACGCAAAAGCGAGGCGCGGTAGGCTGAGCTTGCTTTCAGGAGTGGTTGAGACCCCAGCTTTCATGCCAGTCGGTACATATGGAAGCGTTAAAGGATTGACGCCAGATCAGGTCAAGCAAACCGGCGCCGATGTCGTCTTGGGCAATACCTTTCACTTGATGTTGCGGCCAGGTACAGATGTAGTGGAGCAACAGGGTGGCTTGCACAAATTCATTAACTGGTCTGGACCTATCCTCACTGACTCAGGTGGGTTTCAAGTTTTTAGCCTTGGAGAGATGCGTAAAATTTCTGAGAAAGGAGTCACCTTCAGATCGCCGGTAGATGGCGCAGAGATTTTCCTTGGTCCGGAGGATGCTATAAAAGTCCAGCATCGATTAGGATCAGACGTCGTCATGGTCTTTGATGAGTGCACGCCATACCCAGCTACCGCGCAGGAGGCAAAAAAATCCATGGAGCTATCCATGCGGTGGGCTAAGCGTTGTCGTTCTGCGCATGGCAACAGCGAGGCGGCGTTGTTTGGAATTGTGCAGGGTGGGATGTTCAAAGAATTGCGCGACGAGTCTTTGCAGAGGCTTATCGAAATTGGTTTTGATGGGTATGCGCTGGGTGGCCTGTCAGTCGGAGAGCCGAAGGATCTAATGAGAAAAATTGTGAACTACTGCGGAGAAAGAATGCCCTCTGAGAAACCCCGATATTTAATGGGCGTTGGCACTCCACAGGACATTGTTTATGCTGTTTCTCAAGGTATAGATATGTTTGACTGCGTTATGCCAACCAGAAATGCACGCAACGGGCATATTTTTACCTCTCAAGGTTTGTTGAGATTACGTAATAAGCGCTATCGAAACGACGGTAAACCCCTTGATGTAAATTGCAACTGTTACACTTGCAAAAATTTTTCTCGAGCTTATCTTCATCATCTTGACAAATGTAAGGAAATGCTTGGCGCTCAACTCAACACAATTCACAATCTTTCTTATTACCAAAGCTTGATGTCCGGTTTGCGCGGAGCTATAGAAAAAGGTAGATTGACGGCCTTTGTGAATGAGTTCTTGGCGGACCAAAACCAGTTAAGTGAGGCCGGTTCTTAGGTCTGCTTCTTGGCTGGTTGCAGAAAGCCTCGTCGCTATTCGGTTCGAAGGTTAAGTCTTCGCAGGTTCGGGATTTTCGCAAAAGTGTTTTATTAAGGTTTATTAAGTTTTTGACTAACTACAATCCATCGAGAAGTTTGCTCGATAAATAAACGAGGTTGATGATGAATTTTTTATTTCCGATAGCGTACGCTCAAACAACTCAGGGTGAACCAAATGTGATGAGTACCCTTCTTCTTTTCGGAGGCATGTTTTTGCTAATGTATCTACTTATTATTCGCCCTCAATCGAAGCGTGCGAAAGAGCATAAAGCGCTTGTAACTTCGATAACTAAGGGTGATGAGGTATTAACTTCAGGGGGTATTTTAGGGAGAGTGACTCGCGTCTCAGACGACTACTTGGCGATTGAAGTTGCAGACGGAATGGAGCTGAAAGTCCAAAAAGTTGCTGTCGCTACTGCACTTCCCAAAGGTACACTCGCCAACATTTAGTGATTGTAGATACAAGAGTTCCGGTGAGTATCATTCCTAAACTAATCAATCCAAAGGAAGGGCTTCAAGCTCAACAAAAGTTATGCTGAATAAGTACCCTATGTGGAAGAATCTTCTCGTCCTTTTAATCGTTTTGCTCGGATTCGTTTATGCCATTCCAAACCTATATCCGGATGATGAAGCGGTCCAAGTTAATAGTGAGCTCGGCCTAATAACTGAAATAGATCTCGAGCGTGCAACGACCGCACTTGAGGCAGCGCAGCTAGACTTTTTTGGTGCGAATATTAATGACAATGGTTTACTTTTACGATTCTCAAGTGTTGAGGAGCAGTTACGCGGTAAAACAGCTTTGGAGGAAGCATTTGGACAAAATTACATCGTCGCTTTAAATCTAGCACCGACGACCCCGAATTGGCTACAGGCAATTGGCGCAGGAAAAATGAACCTTGGATTGGATTTGCAAGGTGGTGTGCATTTTTTGATGGAAGTTGATATGGAGTCTGCGGTGGAGCGAAGAATGCGCGACAATTTGAGCAATATTCGTACTATTTTAAGAGAGGAGCGTATTCGCTCTCGAGGCCTCACCCTCAACACGAGCACTCATCTTCAAGCGAGGTTTGCCAGCGCTAGCGAGCGAAGCGAGGCAAGATCGGCACTCGTTACAAACTTTCCAGATTTGCAGTTCCAAAACAACGAGCAAGGTGATTTTTTTGTACTCGATCTTCGATTGCCCGAAGAAGCTATTGTCCAGATTCAGAGAGACACTTTGGCGGCGAATAGGACGACCCTTTTGAATCGGGTTGATGCCCTTGGCGTGTCAGAACCAACTGTTCAGCAGCAAGGCGCAGATCGAATAGTGGTCGAATTGCCTGGAGTTCAGGACCCTGCTCAGGCTATTCGTATTTTACAAAGAATTGCGACCTTGGAGTTTCATCTTGAAGCGGGCCTCGGTGCTTCCAGCCTTTCTTATGAAGTTTTTGATTATCTTGGACAGCAGATTAGCGTCGATAACGACGTTATTTTACAAGGTGATCGTATTAGTAATGTTCGTTCTTCTTTGGACCAAAATGGTTTGCCTCAGGTACAGATTAGTCTCGATGCGCAAGGCGGAAACCAAATGAATCGCGTGACTCGTGACAATGTAGGCCGATTGATGGACATACTTCTGATTGAAACTAAGTCAAGAAACGTCGAGAGCTTTGATGAATCAGGAAATCCGGTGGAACAAGCCGAGTTTTATGAGGAAAAAAGATTAATCAGTCATGCAAGAATAAATTCTGCACTAGGTCGTCAATTCGTCATTACGGGACTGTCAACTCGGGAAGCAAATGACCTGTCTCTACTAATCAGCTCAGGTTCTTTAGCTGCTCCGATGACTATTGTCGAACAATCGGTTATCGGTCCATCGATGGGCCAAGATAATCTGAACAAAGGTTTGCTTGGAGTTCAGGTTGCAGCCTTTGCGGTTATTCTATTTATGATTGGGTATTATCGAATCTTTGGGCTTGCCGCAAACCTTGCGCTGGTTATGAATATCCTTCTTATTTTTGCAATTATGTCATCTATTATCCCTGCAACGTTAACTCTTCCTGGCATAGTAGGAATAGTACTAACTGTGGGCATGGCTGTTGATGCAAACGTTTTAATTTTTACAAGAGTCCGAGAAGAAATTGCCGATGGAAGTCCTCCTCAACGGGCGATTGACAGTGGTTACGATCGAGCATTTACAACGATCCTTGATGCAAACCTTACGACTTTTCTGGTCGCGATGGTCTTGTTTGCTATTGGCTCTGGACCCGTAAAGGGCTTTGCAATTACATTGATGATTGGAATTATAACCTCAGTATTTACGGCCGTTGTTGGCACGAGGGCGTTGGTCAATGTTATTTATGGGGGACGAAATGTTAAACAGCTCTCGATTGGTGGCGTCTCGACTTTGCCTGCGGAGCAAAAAATATCATGACTAAAATGAATTTCAATTTTATGGGTTATCGGCGTATTACTGCATTGGTGTCTTCTGTTTTTGTCTTGATATCAGTAATCTCTCTCTTTGCTCGTGGCTTGGATTTAGGATTAGATTTCACGAGTGGTACATCAGTCCGTCTTAGTTTTGCGCAGTCGGTCAATATCAATGACATTAACTCAAAACTGGCTTCGGCTGGTTATGAAGAGGCTGTCGTAGTTAGCTTTGGTTCTGATCGAGATATTCGTGTGATTCTCGGTGTGGATGAATCCATTGAGCAAGAAGATCAAGCGAGTCAAGCGGTCGAGGTCGGCGAGCGAATCGCTGCGTTGTTGCAGAGCGATAATCAGTCGGAGGTAGTACTCCTCGGTTCGGATTATGTTAGTGCAAAAGTTGGTACAGAGCTCGCAGAGCAGGGTGGGCTTGGTATGCTCGTAGCGCTTGCAATAATCACGGTGTATATAGCAATAAGATTTCAATTTAAGTTCTCGGTTGGAGCAGTGGTTGCTCTTGGTCATGATTTAGTTATTACACTGGGTATTTTTTCTCTTACTGGTATGGAGTTTAATCTCAACACGCTCGCGGCGATGCTTGCAATAATTGGCTATTCGCTAAACGACACAATAGTGGTGTCAGACCGAATTAGAGAAAATTTTCGCAGGATGCGAAAAGGATCACCGCTTGAAATGGTAAATGCCTCCCTCAATCAAACCTTCAGTCGCACAATCGTGACTTCGTTTACAACACTGTTGGTGTTGTTTTCAATTCTTCTTGTGGGAGGTGATAGTACTGAGGGTTTTGCTATTGCTCTTATCATTGGTGTGTTGATTGGCACATACTCTTCAATTTACGTTGCGTCTAATGTTATTTTGTTAATGAATGTCACCAGAGAGGACCTCATGCTTCCCATCAAAGAAGACCCTGAACTTGACGATATACCCTAGACTGGGTTTGTTAAATGGGCTGGTAATTGTTTCAATCTGGGTTGTATGATTTAAAAGTCGGTAATTTTTCCTTTTTATAATGGTGCTTGTATCAAGTCTTTTAATGTTACTCGTTCAATACTCCACAGATATCAACGTTTGGTTGTTTTACTTTTTTTGCTTGTTTGTGTTTTTCCAATTAATGCGCAAACAAATTCGGAGCTTTTCCCTAGGCCTGTATCTCTCGAAATTGCAGTAAATTTTTGGATACGTGTTTACACAGAAGTCGACACCAGTAATGGTTTCTTGCACGACTCTGAAAACTTGTCGATCATATATGCCCGACTTGATCAAGATCGACGAGCAATTGAGTCGCGTCGAAAATCAGTAGAACAAGATCTTATTGTTCTTGGATCGGGCAAACGAATCGATTTGACTGCTAGTCAAGAGAGAATTCTCGCGCTTTGGCCCGACAACGTGAGTAACCGGAGGCTTCGTGAAGCAGCGGATCATGTGCGCTGGCAGCTTGGCCAGTCTGATGCATTTTTGGCAGGTTTAGAGCGCTCCGGTGCCTATCGAGAGCATATCAGGGACGTAATAAGGAATAAGAACTTACCACCGGAACTTGCTGTACTCCCTCATGTTGAGTCATCTTTTAATCCAGGTGCATATTCATCAGCTGCCGCGGCAGGCATGTGGCAATTCACTCGGGTAACCGGTCAGCGTTTTATGCGTATTGATCACATTGTAGATGAGCGAATGGATCCTTATATCGCTGCAGATGCCGCGATGAGTCTACTGGAATATAACTATCGCGCGCTGGGAGCATGGCCTCTCGCGCTGACAGCTTATAATCATGGGGCTGGTGGAATTTCGCGTGCAGTAAGAGACACTGGCACCACAGCGATTGATGTCATTGTGGCTGACTATAAAGGTCCACGTTTTGGTTTTGCGTCTCGAAATTTCTATGCTCAGTTTCTGGCAGTTAATGACGTTGAACAAAATGCGGAACGATATTTTGGGCGAATTAATTTTGCTCGAAGACCTGATTATGTTGAGGTGCGAACAGACGCGTTTATAGATGCTAAAGTATTTGCTGATTCTATTGGAATTAGCTTAGATCGCTTACGTAGAGATAACCCCGCACTACGTACTGTTGTTTGGGATGGAGTGAAACGAATTCCTCGGGGATTCAGATTAAAACTGCCCGCATCGCAATTTTCATCAGATAGTCAGTTGCTAGCGAGGATTGATCAAGATTTTAAATACCCAGTTCAAACGCCAGATATTTCATATGAAGTCGAACGAGGAGATAGTCTATCAGTAATTGCTGAGCGGTTTAACACAACTGTTGGTCAATTAGTATCTCTTAATCAGTTGCGAAGTAGGAATAGCATTCAAATTGGTCAGAGGCTTTTGCTGCCCCAGTCAGAAGCTCAAGCCGCAAGAATTGTGGTTTCTGATGAAGGAATCTATACAATCACTCGCGGGGATACTATTTCAACTATTGCGAGGCGATTTAATGTAAATGCCGGTGAGCTGCTGAGATTAAATGGGGTCGCAGATGCTCGTTTGATTTATCCGGGACAAGAGTTAAAGTTACCTGGGTTGTTCGATCAGGATGCGCAATCGGTCGAAGTTTCGGCAATAGCCAGTAGTACCCCAGTCAAAGCTGAAGATACAATTAACGAACCGGACGCGAGAATTCAAGACATTGCAGCAGTCCAAAACAGTCGGACAGGTGCAGCTGTAAGGGAGAAGGTGGCACCAAGTCTAAGTTCTCAATTGGCCTTAGTTGAAACTCCGGAAATAGAAGAGGGGGTTGCAACAACGGGCGGTCGGAGAAACGAGATGATGGAGATTAGGCCTGAGGCGGGCAGCGCACCCGTTGGCTTAGAACTCGATAATCAGCCCGTTCTTCCTAATGAGGGTCTTGATCCTGATCAAGATGAGATTGCGCAAAATGGTGCGAGTGACCAGATTAGTGTTGCTGAGAGCGAAGCAATAGCACTTGAATCTGATATTGAAATTTTACCGACTGAGACTCAATTAGCCGAATTTTTAGCGGCTGATCCCTCGGATTATTCGGTGGCGTCGAACGGGTCAATCGAAGCACAAGCATCAGAGACTCTTGGTCACTTTGCGGATTGGTTAGACATAAGAGCGTGGGACATCCGAAGACTCAATAATATGGCATATCGCGACCCGGTGATTATTGGTAAGCGACTTAGCTTGAACTTCGACAAGGTATCTCGCGCAGATTTTGAACGCCGTCGCCGTGATTTTCACTTTAATATGCAGCGTGAATTTTTTGCTACTTACCGCATACAGGATGTTGAGGAGTACGAGATTAGGCGGGGTGACAACATTAGCCGGATAGCTCGCAGTCGATATTCGGCACCACTTTGGTTAATACGTCAATACAACCCAGAAATTGACTTCAATCGTATACGCGTCGGCCAAAAGGTTGTTTTTCCAGTACTCTCTACAACTGAATTATAGAACGTATTTGTTAGCCGTATATCTTATCGGTGGTGAGTGCGCTCGAGTACGCCTTTACTTTGGCTCATATCTAAGATTTCGGTAATGTTACTTTCTACATCCTCCACGGAGGCTTTAAGTCCTAAATCCACTCCCTCATTTTCTCGAACGTCAGCAGAGTAATAACGCCCGCCCGCTGCCTGAATTATGCGGCCATTTGGCGCTTTTTCTGAGCAAAGATAAACCACCGCTGGAGTGATGAGTTCAGGGGCTAAACGTTCTGAACTTCCTTCGAACCCGGGAAGATTCTCTGTCATGCGTGTTGACGCAATTGGAGCGATAGAATTGGTAAAGATATTATACTTTGCCCCTTCTAATCGGAGCGTATTCATGAGCCCGACTAAGCCAAGTTTTGCAGCTCCGTAATTGCTTTGACCGAAGTTGCCAAACAGTCCAGATGTTGAGGTTGTCATTACTATTCGGCCATAACCTTGATTAACCATTATTGGCCAGATGCATTTGGTGCAGTTCGCACTCCCGTTTAGGTGGACATCGAGCACGGTGTGCCAATTTTCCATCTCTAATTTTGAAAAAGTTTTATCTCTGAGTATGCCTGCGTTATTGACTAAAGCGTCGATCCGTCCCCACTTTGACATAACCTCATCGACCATCTTCTGCACTGAGTTCATATCGGTAACAGAAGCGCCATTTGCGATTGCCGTACCGCCGCTGTCTGTGATCTCTTGGGCTACGCTGTCCGCTGCAGAGAGGGACCCTCCACTTCCATCAACGCTGCCTCCTAAGTCGTTCACAACAACCTTTGCGCCCCTTTTACCAAGTTCCAAGGCATGCTGACGTCCCAGGCCGCCTCCGGCTCCAGTTACGATAACGACTTGATCATCAAAGCGAATGTTCATAATTTTCCTCTGTTGTGTGCGAGAATTGCAGGATAGAAATTTCTGTAGATTTTATTCGTTCATTACGGAAGGTGCAAATTTTACAGTAGAGAAGAATAAAATGAGGCGGCAATCAAGACATATTGATCATTATGGGCTACGATAATTTTTGATTTTATCAGTGCGAGAACGATGTAATGAGTAAGTTGAAAGAAAAGCGGGTCGCAGAGAAGTCCCATCCGGCAACTAGAAATAGCGAGCATCCCCGAGCTGGCATGGAGGAGATCGTTCCAACGCCTGCGGCAACAGTGATGCTTGTTCGGCAGGTTGATCTAATAGAAGTTTTATTATTACGGCGGAACAATAAATTAGTTTTTCATGGAGGGCACTGGGTTTTTCCTGGTGGTCGAATTGATGCTGAGGATTACGCTCACAGTCCTGAAGGCTTGGAATACCAAGCAGCAATTGCAGCTGCAGTGAGAGAAACTAAAGAAGAAGCTGATCTTGATATAAATCCCGATAAATTGATTCACATCGCTCATTGGACTACTCCCCCAGAGTTGCCACGACGTTTTTGTACGTGGTTTTTTGTTTGCGAAGTAGAGGCTGATTCGAATGTGGCGGTTGATAACGCTGAAATCCATGATTATCAGTGGATTAATCCTAAACACGCATTGATAGAAGCGAAAGCTGGAAATATTGTGCTCCCTCAACCTACCGCCGCGACGCTACGTTCGTTTGAGGACCACAATTCAGTTGATCAATTGTTATCCTCAGCGCGGTCACAGAGCGTACATGTTTTCCCTGCGGACTCACCTTATTACAATCCCGACGTCATGGGACTTTTAAATGGTTAATTAATTTATCTGATCCTGAGGCTCACTTGATTTTTACGTGGCGTTAGTGGGATAGTGAGGCTAAGTTAAGGTAGTCAGCGTTTGTTAAGATAAGACGTTAGAGGGTCGATTTTTATATTTTTTTGTGTAAAACATAATCAGGTTTTTAGTTTCGCATGTCTTCTTCCAATTTTAATAGCTTAAAACTTACTCTGAATGCGCTGCGTCGCCGGCGAAATTTGCTTCTTTTCATTCGATTCTTCAGTATTTTTTGTGTTTGTGCCTCGGGATTGTTCTTGGGTGCGTCCGGCGTAATATATGCAGTGTCGCCGGATAAATTATTAAGCCTTCTGATAACTCTTCTTTTCCTAATTGCCTTGGGCCTTGTTTTGTGGAGGCTCGTGGCTGCACTTTTTCGCAGTCAAGGAAACGATTTGCGTCTTGCGCACTACGTTGAAGATCGCTTCCCTGACCTAGAACAGAGACTTTTAACTTCACTTGAGTTTAGTGATGAGGATCTTGGTAATCATCAAAAAGGAGTCTCATCCCAATTTGTTCGGCAGCTTTGGAAAGATGCTGAGCAACATGTGGCAATGCATAAGTCAAAAGTCGAGTCCACTGAGCCGTTTAGAGAGAGTGGAATAGCTTTTGCGACGGCGGTAGCTAGCTTGTTGGTTTGCGTGCTTTTGTCTAACTCATCGGAGAATTGGAAAAAAGCAAGCTTAGCTGTTGTATGGCCTTTCGATTCGTCAGCCGTTGCCTCTGTTGAACAGATTGTTTTACCGCTAGAAATTTCGGTTGAGCCGGGTGATGTTAGGCAGCAACGCGGTGATGACTTAACTGTTTTGGTTCGAATAATGAACTCTGAGCCGAATGCTGTAAATTTAAGGCTGCAGCAGGATCGCGTTAATTGGGTTGATTTTCCAATGACGCTGGAGAGCTCGGAGGGCGGGATATTAACTTACAGCTATTATTTTTCCGGTGTTGAGGAGAGTGGGACATACTACATCAGCTTCAACGATATGGGAGACCAAACCTCACGTGAGTATGCTATTGATGTTTATGAGTTGCCTCGCGTAGAGCAGATTGATGTTGCTTTCAGCTACCCTCAATACACGGGCTTGGAAGATAAGGTTCAGGAAGATAATGGAGATATATTCGCTCCCGAAGGTACTAAACTAGATCTGACTTTTTCTTTTAACAAATCAATTGATGTAGCTGTGGTCGAGTTTGTGGTTGCTGAGGCGAGTCGACCAATGGGCCAGAACGAGAATGAAGAATATCCGGACTTGCAAATAGAAATTGATCCTGGGGGACTGACCGGTAGCGCTCAGTTTATCGCTCTTGTTGATGGCCTTTATAGGGTGACAGCGACAGACAGAGAGGCTTTGGATAGTGGCAAGGGTTTTGAATATTTTATTAGGGTAAAGAAAGACCAACCTCCTTCACTTGAGCTTTTAAACCCAGGCCGTGATCAGGAAGTTATGCCGTTGGAAGAAGTTGGTTTGCGGGTCGATGCAATAGATGATTACGGGTTGAGTGAGTTTACATTTAATTATAGTGTGGCTGGGGGGCGGGAAGTCGCGGTTGATTTTTTGCAGCAGACCCAATCGAGTCGTGTTGAAGGAGCTGAGCTGCTCTACTTGGAGGAGCTTGATGTTGAACCGGGAGACTTCATCAGCTACCACTTTGAGATTGCTGACAACAACGGGTTAATAGGACCCACTAAAATAATTTCCGACATTTATTTTTTGCAGGTCGTGCCGACTGATCAAGAGTTTCGTCGTGCACAGCAGCAAGGTGGAGGCGGCGGGGGAGGACAAGGTGCCGAGAGTAGTGCTTTGGTAACGATACAAAAGGATGTTATCTCGGCGACATGGAAGTTAAGAAATAGACAGGATACCGCAGAACCTCAAAATTTTTCTGATGACGCAAAGATTATTTCGGAGTCGCAGCGTGAAGCTACCGGTCGCGTAAGAATGTCGATAGATCGATTGTCTGAAAGGCTTAGTTTTTCAGATGACAGCTATGACAGCGCGGTTGAAAACCTATCTCTAGCGATCGAGCAAATGAATATAGCTGCAGGCGAGCTTGACTTAGAGCAAGTAACCAGCGCACTGCGTCCAGAGCAATTAGCTTTGCAGTATATTTTAAAGGCCGAGGCAAATATTAATCGAACTGATATCAGTATGCAGCAAAGCGGCAGTGGTGGCAGTGGCGGTGGCGCGCAGCAGGAGCGAGAGGACTTACGAGAGCTCTTTGAGATGGAACTTGGTCAGTTAGAAAATAGATATGAGACTCCCCAAAGCCGCAGTGGTCCAAGCGCTGGAGCGCCGGAGGAAAATGATAAATTGGAGGAGCTTGCTCGTCGTCAGGAGAGTCTCACAAAAGCGCAACGTAATTTGTCTCGTCGTGGAGAGCAGCTTTCGGAGGAGCAAAAGCGCAGAGAACTTGAACGTCTTAGACGACAGCAAGAACAGTTGAGTAATGAGGTGGACCTATTAGCCCGAGCAATGTCAGACCGAAATACTCGGCAAAATCAGTCGGAAGCGGAGTCGCGTGACGGAAGTCGTGGAGAGGCGGGGAGTGAGAATCTCTCTCAAGCTCGCGAGCCTCGTTCCGTTGGCGGGCGTTCGGGCTCACTGCAGAGAGCTGCGGATCAAATGAGAGATGCAGCGCAGAGCGATAGCGCATCACTTGCAGCAGCTCGAAGTCAGAAGGCGCTGGAGAGTCTGCGTCAGCAGCAACGTGAACTCCAAGACAATGGGAATAGATCGATTGAACAAGTCGCTCGCAACTTGGCAGGCCTTGGGGGGGATCTGCTCCAAAAACAAAGAGCTTTGCAAGAAGAGCTTTCTGAGTTGATTCAGAGCCAAGGTTTGGGGCAAACAAGGCGAGAGGCTAGCCGTGACTCTGAACTGCAATCTGTCACTAACTCGCAACAGCAGCAGCAGAGGGATCTCGACGATATCGAGGACATGCTTCGTGCAGTAATAGCGAGAGGCAATGCTGATGATCAACGTCTATTATCTCGCGCCCAGTCAGCAGTTAGGGATTTAAGGCCCATCCGCGATGATATGCAAACGAGTAATCGAGTGCTTCGAAATGGTATGGCAAGTCTCGCCGCTGATATGGAGGCTGAACTTGAGGAGAAAATTGAATCGTTTGCGCAATCTCTCGCTGAGCTTGATCCGAGAGTAACGGGGCAAAATCCAAGTAAGGCAATTTCAGACGATGCCGAATTATTGCAGGCTGTTGTGACGGGTTTGGAGGAAAAGGTCGCCCTTTATAGTGCTGACTCTCTCTCGGACAATAGTCAAGACAATACAAATCAACCCTCTTTATCGGATATGCGTGATCAGTTGGCTCAGGCGCAACGTCTTGCAGAAAACCTCTCTCGACAGTTAACTCAGCAGTCACAAAACAGTGGTGTTGGCGGGGTGCAACAGCGCAATGGCAATGAAGAATTAGGGAATGCACGCTCTGTTCGTCAGGAACTCACAAGGTCTGAGATAGAGGATTTTCTTGCGCAGCCTGAATTATTGCGAGCATTGATAGATCCGATAGTTCAACTTTCAGGCGCCTTACGTGCGCGAGCTGAGTTGGAGAGTGTTGGTGAAAAACTTTTTCTAGAATTGGATCAAGCGGTTCCGACAGAATATCGCGACCTTGTAAAAGAATACTACAAGGCGCTCTCGGAAGTTGAACCGAGCGAGACGGGCGCTTTTTAGTCTTTAATTCTATTGGTTCTCAAAATATGGGCGACATGCAAGGCAGTATATTTTCAGCGGTGGCCAGGGGCGAAGTAGCGTTCGCTTACGAAATTCCTCCATGGCTATTTTTTGTTGTAGCGATAAGCGTCATTGGTATTGTCTGGATCGCCTATGGCGCGACTACTCGGTCTTTGCCCTCGGCTTGGCGCATCGGATTGACTGCGTTGCGTTCAAGTACTCTTTTGCTCCTTTGTTTGCTTCTCCTGCGTCCAGTTTTGAATGACATGGAGCTGGCTCAGCAGGAAACCTATCTGGCCGTTCTTATCGATGATTCTCAAAGCATGGATATTCGAGACATGCCTGAAGGCGTCTCAAGACATGAGGCCTTGCAAGAATATTTTTCTGAAGGAACTGGTATCTTAGATGGTCTTAAAGAAGATTTTCAGACGAGAATTTTTAGTTTTGATCGCTCCGCAAAAAGGGTTTCAAGCCTCGAGGAATTAGAGCAGTTAGGAGAAGAGACATCCATTGGGGGTGCGTTGAATGACGTCGCAATTCAGCTCGGTGGTTTGCCTTTGGCGGGAGTTGTCTTAATTAGTGATGGTAATGACAACAGTGGGATTGATCCTGTCATTGCTGCCAGAGATCTGGGAGCTAAAGGCATTCCTGTTTTTTCAATCGGTATCGGGGAGGAGGTGTTACCCCGGGACATAGGTCTTGTCGATGTAAGGGCTGCACGGACTGTGCTTGAGAATTCAGTTTTTCGTGTGCAAATAGATCTTCGTCAGACCGGGTTTGATGGTGACTCTGCTGATATTATTATTCGAGATAATGGAGATACTGTTGTCTCAGAGTCCGTGACTCTCTCGAGTACTGGTATACAGCAGCTTGAGATAGAACTAAGTCCCGATCGTGAGGAGAGAATTGTTTACGACTTAGATATATCTTTGAAGCCTGGGGAAATTATTGAGAAAAATAATACGTATCAATTCCTAGTAGACAATCGGCCCAAAGAATCGCTTGATGTTTTATATTTGGAGGGGCATCCGCGTAATGAGTACAAATTTATAAGACGAGCACTTAAGGATGACTCGAGTTTAAGGCTAGCGACTTATCTCAGAACGGGTCCTGAAAAGTTTTACCGTCAAGGTGTTGAGTCACCGACTGAGCTCAGTCAGGGGTTCCCGCTGACCCAAGAAGATCTTTTTGAATACGAAGCTATAATTTTGGGAGATATTGAAGCGGAGTTTTTTACTTCGGAACAGTTAAATATGCTTGAATCTTTCGTGTCAAAGCGAGGGGGCGGCCTCTTAACCAGCGGTCACATTGACGAGGACTTTATTGGAACGCCGTTGGCTGATCTATCTCCGGTGGGTCTGGTTGAGGAAAAATTCTTGCCATCAAATTTGCAGGGAGGGCTTCGACGCGGGGATCATCTGACCGGAAGCTTATTTACTCCAAGGTTGACGTCGATCGGACTACGATCTCCTCTGATAAGATTGTCCGCAGACCGTGAGACAAATCGTTCAGCATGGGCAGAACTACCGCAACTACAAGGTATCTCAGTAACTGGGCGCATTAAGCCCGGGGCGTCCGTGTTATTGGAACATCCTTATTTGGAGTATCAAAACCAACCTTTGCCACTTTTGTTGAGCCAGCGTTATGGCGCTGGACGTGCCGTCGCAATTAATACGGCATCCACATGGCGATGGCAGATGATGCTGCCCTCGACCGATCAGTCTCAAGAGACTCTCTGGAGACAAATACTCCGTTGGCTTGCCGCTTCTGCTCCGTCTCGCATATCAATAGATTTTGATAAGGAATATTACAATGTTGGGGAAAAGGTGGGTGTCAGTGCAACCATATTGAATGCTGAATACCAGCCTTCTAATGATTCTTCTCCGTGGCTTCAGGTTATTGACCCCCTCCAACAGGTGGTTGACTCACCTCTTGAATGGGATATTGAAGAGGACGGCGTCTATCGCTCTGAATTTATTGCGGAGTTGCCGGGGGTTTACGAGCTTCTTGTTGATGTCCCTAGTGCAGCCGGAGAGGCTACGCAAACCGGTGCAGAGCAATCTGCCGCAATGGTGGTAACCCCATCACTTCGCGAATATATAAATGCTCAAAGTGACTGGGATGTTCTTGAGAGGATCTCCTCTGAAAGCAAAGGTGCCTTTTTTGCTCTGAGCGACGTCGATCAACTGCAAGAAGTTATTCGCCAGACTCCTAATGCGCTCATGAGGGAGAGAACAATAGACCTTTGGAATAACAAGTGGGTGTTTATATTACTTATTGTCTTAATGAGTTTAGATTGGTTTCTTCGTCGGCGTAAGGGATTATCTTAATGACGGTTAAAATAAAATTTTTGAAAAGAACCATTTTTTTTATTGTTACTTTTCTATTATTGTCGCCGAATACTTTTCAGGCGCAAGTCGCTGACCCTAATGGTTTTGAGGGAGCTTTTTCTCGGTCGATGGTTGGTCAAAAAGCTGCTTTGATTGTGGTAGGTCCGTCTGTTAGCGAAAAAACTGCCCTTTCTTTCGGTCAATGGGGGGCGACTCTTTATGATCTTCTCTCGGCTGAATACGGCTATCTTACTGAAAACATAAGACTGCTTTATGCAAACGGAGATAGGGATAAAATTCTTGGTGACCGCGTTGCAGGCAATGCTGACCTCGAGACTTTGGGAATTGAGATCAAAGCTCTTTCAAAAAAGCTTTCCTCCGGCGATCAAGTCAGTATTTTTCTGATTGGGCATGGGACAGGCTCTGGTGTTGAAGCAAAGTTTAATATTGTGGGACCAGATATTACCGGAAGTTCTTTTGATGATTTATTGATGGAGTTTTCTGAGCAAGATCTCGTTGTTGTGGACACAACGAGCGCTAGTTATGGGTTTGCTCGTGCGTTGTCCGATCGGGGGCGTGTTGTAGTAAGTGCGACAAGATCAGCCTCAGAGAAATATGATCCTGTGTTTGCTCAGTATTTTGTTAATGGTCTTGAAAACCATAATGCTGACAGAGATAAAAATGGGCGAGTGTCAGTTTTTGAAGCCTTTTCTTATGCCCGTGTGAATGTAATGTCGCATTATGAGAATCTAGATAGGTTAGCTTCAGAACACTCAGGATTAGATGATAACGGCGATAATATTTTTTCAGCGATGCTCGGATCTGACGATCTTGATGGAAGATTAGCTGAGATTGCTTATGTCGACGCTTCGGCTCTGAATGGAAAAACTCTAAGTCCTGTTGAACAGGAACTGCAGCTCAAGGTCCAGCTATTGGAACGTAAAGTTTTTAAGTTACGCGCGAGGAAGTCTGAATTATTGGAGGATAAATACTGGCTGCAAATGGAGGCCCTATTAATTGATCTTGCGCGCACAACGGAGGTTTTTCTTGAAAAAACAAATTCACTATAACATTTTTAGGGGTGTGTTATGTCTCGTTGCATTGAATTTCGCAATAATTCCCAATTCTTTGAGCCAAGATTTTGAGGAAAACCTCCCTATAGAGTCTGATGAGCAGGGGTCGCCTCTTGTGAGAGCGAGGACCTTGTTTCTTTCTGGGTCATATAGTGCGGCAAGTGAGGTCTATCAGCAGGCATTTGGGCTTGATCGAGAAGACGGGTTGGTTGGTGCGAGTCGATCTCTCGCTATGGTCGGTAATTTGAAAGCTGCTGCCGCTGTGATTGAAAGCAATCTTTCTCGGTATGAAGATTTTCCTCTTGCCGCAACGCAGCTAGCCGAAGTCCGACGAGAGCAAGGCCAGTCAAATGAAGCGCTGAAAATTTTCGACTTGTTGTCGTTGCTGGGTGACCAAATTCCTCTTCGAACGCTCGTGCAGTTTGGCGACTTATTGCAGTTTGTTGGGCGTCGTGAGGAGGCGAAAATTGAGCTTAGTAAAGCTTTGCAGCGCTACAACGATGGGCTTGTGTTTGCGTCTGAAGATATTGCGATGGTTGCGCTAGCAAGTTGGCGTTTGGGCAATTTTCATATGGCTAATAGTTTACTTGACGAAGCGACGAGAGCGAACACCAATAATCTTGAAGCGTATCGGCTCTGGGGTGACTTATTTTTGGAGAAGTATAACCGGGCGGATGCTGAACGTTCTTATCAAGAGGCTCTTGAGATCAATGATAGGTATGTGCCGGCGCTGGCCGGACTTGCAAGGGTCAGTGGCAATGAGCGTGCTCTAGAAAAAGCTTTGGGTGTAAATCCTAACTCAAGAATTGCTAAAGAGACTTACGCGCAGTTGCTTTTGATTAACGGTCGTGAGGGCGATGCTTTAGAAATATTGGACGAGGTATTGGCGATAAATCCAGAGGCTCTCAAGTCGCTGAGCTTGCTTGGAGCTAAAGCTGCTCTGGAAGAACGCGAAGCAGATTTTCTGAGTATTCGCCAAAGAGTCGCGTCGTTTAGCCCTAACAATCCGTATTTTCTCGGTGATGTTGCTGATACATTGGGAAAGCAGTACAGGTTTGAAGAAGCTGTGGAGCTTCTTCGAGAAGCGCTTGAGGGTGACCCTCAGTATTGGCAAGGGTATGCTTTGTTGGGAACAAATTTGATTCGGTTGGGAGAAGAGGTCGAGGGGCGTAAAAATCTTGAGGTAGGCTTTGAAAACGATCCCTTTAATGTGATGACTTCAAACCTACTTAAGGTTTATGACACTCTTGATACATATGTAACCCTGGAAAGCCTTCATTTTCGTGTCAACATGAATGAGAGGGACGCAAAAATTCTTTGGCCTTATATGGAACCTTTATTGGAAAGGTCTTGGGATAGTCTTACGCAAAAATATAATTTTCTACCGGAGAGTCCAGTACTTATACAAGTTTTTGAAAATTCTCAGGACTTTGCAGTAAGGTCAGTGGGGCTTCCTGATATAGGTCCGTTGGTTGGGATTTGTTTTGGAAAAGTGATTACGCTTATCTCTCCCGACACGCTAAGTGCAAATTGGCAAGAAATTGCGTGGCACGAATTTGCTCATGTTATTACGCTACAGATGACAAATAATAAAATACCGCGTTGGTTGTCGGAGGGGATCTCTGTGTGGGAAGAGCGCGAAGGTCAAAGTTATTGGGGTCGCAGTCAGGGCTTAGATTTGGTGAGAGCCGTTGATGAAGGAAAGCTTTTACCTTTCGCATCGCTTAATGAAGGATTTACGGGTGCCAAGAACAATGCCGACCTAAGTTTTGCTTATTTTCAATCCTACTTGGTGGTGGATTATATTGCGAGTGAGTATGGTTTTGAAACACTAAAGCTGTTGATTGATCAGTATGGTGTGGTGAAAGAAGATGAGCAAAGGTTCCAGGTAGTGTTTGGCTTGTCTTTAAATGAATTCGATGCACGCTTCAAAAGTTGGGCCAGCGACCGAGCGACAGACATAAACGTGCATGTTCACAAGGAGGATCAGCCCGATGACGGAGAGGGCCATGGTCATGGTCGGAGAGAAAACTCTAGCGCAATACTGGCCGAACTCTATAACAATGCATCGTTAAAACAATATATGACCTCCAGAATTGAAGCTAATTTTCGTGACTTCCAAGCGCACCTCCAACTAGGGATTGTTTTATTCAAAGAGGAAGATTTCGAGGCAGCAAAGAAATCTTTGCAAACGGCATATGAATTATTGCCCACTTATACGGGTTATCCGAGCCCGCCCTTAGTTTTGGCTCAAATATATGAGCAAGAGGGCAATGTTGAGGCTCAACTAATTCAGCTTGAGATTTTGCTTGAGAATCAGCAGCATGATTATAGTTCTGCGTTAATTCTTGCAAAGTCGGCACTCGATACGCAGCAAAATAGCAAAGCAGATTATTATTTGAATCGCGCCCTTGAGGTCGATCCCTATAAAGAAGAGGTCCATACACTAAGAGCTCGCTATGCTGAAGCTATTGGTGATGCAGCCATGGAGGTAACAGAGAGGGAAGTGCTTTTATCTTTGGATGTCGATGACCCGGTCGAGGCTCAAACGGACCTTGCAGAAGCTTATCTCAAGAACAACCAGTCCTCAGCTGCCCGTACTTCTGTCCTTATGGCTTTAGAGATAGCCCCCAGCTATGTAAGGGCCCAGCGGGTTTTATTGAGGACGCTGTCTGATGAAGAACAGTAACATGATCGGACGTGGAATGTTTATATCCTTTTTAATGTTCAGTTTTTCGATGAGCACCCTCGCGCAGAGTAAGGCTGAAAACGCTTCTGATTTTGACGGTGAGGACTTTGAGATTTATGGGACTGTAGTTACAGATTTCCAGTGGGTGCGAGGACAGTATACTAATTACCCAGGTGGTGGTCGGGGGTTTAGTCGGCGTCGGGGCGGAGGCTGGTGGGATACTGATTTTCCTGATTCTGATGAAAACTTTCTTAGGGGCGTCCAGCGGTATACAAACATAGACACGAATCCAAAAAATTACAAGCATATTGAGCTCACTGATCAGAGCTTGTTCGAAAATATATTTCTCTACATGAATTGGAAGAGGGTCCCAATAGGCACCTCGTTTAGTGGCCCAAATTTCTCTGAAGAAGAGGTTAAGGCGCTGAGAGAGTTCATGCATCGAGGTGGTTTTGTCATGGTGGACGATTTTTGGGGAGAGCCGCATCTAGATGACATGATTTCAGAGGTAGCAAAAATCTTCCCTGAGCGGGAGTTGGTCAAGCTTAATACTGATCATGAACTGTTTCATATTTTTTTCGACATCGACCGAGTCGCACAAGTGCCGGGTCGCATGGTAACTTGGGACTATGGTGGGTTTTTGAGAATGGATGATCCGAGTTATCCTCCCGAGGTTTACGCTATTCTTGACGATGACAATCGAATAATGATGGTTGCAAATTACAATACGGATTTAGGTGATGGGTGGGAACATACTTTTTACGAGGGGTATCCAACGCAGTCAACAAATGACGCTTATAAAATTGGTATAAACTTTCTCATCTATGCTTTTAGTCATTAAATAATGGTTGTTAGGAGAACTGAATGAGCGATAAAAATGATTCTGGTGGAGAGGTTGAAAACAACGACGACCTTGAGCTTGTAAAGCGGATGCAGGAGGGGCGGGCACAAATCGTCTCCGAGCTTCGCAAAATTATCATTGGTCAAGAGGCAGTTGTTGATGAGCTTTTAATAGCGTTATTCGCCGGCGGACATTGTCTTGTTACTGGTGTCCCGGGCTTAGCAAAAACGCTTTTAATTAAAACGGTTGCTGATATTCTGCAGGTTGATTTCAGCCGAATTCAGTTCACCCCGGATTTAATGCCATCGGATGTTGTAGGCGCTGAAATTGTTGAAGAGCGAAATGGGAATCGGTCTTTAACTTTTGTAAAAGGACCGATTTTTACAAGTATTCTGCTTGCCGACGAGATCAATCGAACACCTCCCAAAACGCAGTCTTCGTTGCTTGAAGCAATGGAAGAGAGACAGGTTACAGCGGCTGGTGTCACCTACCGCATGGCAAAGCCCTTTTTTGTGCTTGCAACTCAGAATCCGATCGAATTGGAGGGTACATACCCATTGCCAGAGGCCCAACTTGATCGATTTATGTTTAAGATTGAACTCGATTATTTGTCTGAAAGCGAAGAGGTTCGCGTGGTAACTAATACTACGCAAAACAATGATGTGGTTCTGAGCCATCCCTTAGGGGCAGAGGACATTCTAGAGTTCCAGAGAATTGCTCGACAGGTGCCCGCGGCCGAGGCTGTTGTCCAATACGCGGTAAAGCTCGTGCATGCCTCTCGGCCACAGTCTGATACTGCTCCCGAGTTCGTGAGAGACTGGGTAAGCTGGGGAGGGGGTATTCGGGCTTCTCAGAATCTAATCTTGGCAGGGAAAGTACGAGCTCTTTTAAATGGTCGATATAATGTTTCTTATAACGACATTCGAGCGCTTGCGCCGTCCGTCATGCGTCATAGAATTTTGTTGAATTTTCACGCGGAGGCAGAGCGCATCACCACGGATGATGTAATAAGGAAATTACTGGACGAAGTCTCTGAACCCCGTTCAGCTATTTAATCTTGCTGTTTAGTGAATGAATTAGAGTTGCAATATGTCGGAGTCGTTAAACTTTCTTGACCCAAGTGTGCTTGCAGGACTCGATAACTTAGAGCTGCGGGCTCGCGTCGTCGTTGAAGGATTTCTCTCGGGACTACACAAAAGCCCCAGACGAGGTTTCAGTGTTGAGTTCAATGATTACCGTCATTATCAACGCGGGGATGATTTGCGTCATGTAGATTGGAAACTTTATGGGCGAACAGACAAGCTATTCATAAAGCAATATGAAGATGAGACGAACGTTCGCGCAACCATTGTGCTGGATACGAGTGCGTCCATGGCGTTTGGTTCTGAATCAGGCAATAAGCTAACTTACGGAATTACATTAGCGTCAGCATTAGCTTACTTTGTTACACGTCAGCGAGATGCTGTTGGCTTGGTAACATTCGATGATCGAGTACTGGAGTTTTTGCCGCCAAAAAGCCGTCAGCCGCACTTGATGCAGATTTTGCGAACGCTCTCGGCAGTAACGCCCGGAGCAACCACAGATGCCGCAAAACCTCTTAGTGATCTTGCGGCGACTTTGAACAAACGCAGCATGATCATCTTCATTAGCGATCTATTGGATGATGAGGAACGTGTGATCTCAACACTTCGAAACTTGCGAGCGATGGGGAACGACGTCATTGTCTTGCATTTAATGGATAACGCAGAGCTTAATTTTCCATTCAATGAATCGTCAGAGTTTATAGATATGGAGACATCGGAATCTTACCTTGCGAATCCTGCCGCTATCAGGGGCGCTTACCTTGAAAATCTGAATGTGTTCCTGAATGACTGCAAAAAGAAATGCCAACGCTCAGATATAGACTATTGTCTATTAAATACCTCTGAACCCCTAGATTCGGCTTTATCAGCTTATATGGCTAGAAGAGCAAAGGGGGGATAATGGTCTTTGTTGCTCCTCTTTTTTTGCTTGGTCTCCTCACGGCGCTTCTTCCCTTGTTGATACACCTGATTCGGAGAGAAAGGCCACCTAAGGTGGCTTTTAGTTCAATTCGTTTTCTACAAAAGACTTCACGGAAGTTAATCCTTTTTCAGAACATTCAGCAGTGGCTGCTCTTGTTTTTGCGGGCACTCCTGTTTTTGCTGCTCGCGGTTGCTTTTGCTCGACCTTTGCTAGATTCTTCGGTCGCCGGATTTATTGAAGGTATTCCGGAGTCACATGTTATTTTGATGGATCGATCAATGAGCATGAGCTTTGGAGGTGCCACAACAAGAGCGAATACCGAAGCCTCTGCAATTTTGTCGAATTTAGGCCCTGCTGACGAGCTTGCAATTGTTGAATTCGGGGAGGCGCCTTTACGTGTATATGATTTTTCCTCGGAGAGGTCTTCATTAGAAAACGGAGTTTTGGCTAATAATGAAACTAGCTATCAAGGAACTAATTATTGGCCTGCCTTTAAGTTGGCTGATCAGCTACTTGAGAATGCCGTTCATGAAAAAAAGGTGATTACCCTTATATCAGATTTTCAAGCGGAGGCTTTTGGTGAGGAAGGAGAGGGGTGGCGAGCAAGCGTGGGTGTCAATATTCAGGGTATTGATGTTGGAAAAGAAGAGATATCGAACTTGGCAATTATGGATATCCGCGCTCCTGATTTCGTCCTCGAGGGCGAAGAGCCGCCTCCTATCTTGGCAAGAATTCGGTCAACCGGGACTGTTCCAATAACTAAAGGTATTGCAACTTTTAAATTTAATGGCGAAGTTAAAGAACGCCTTCCATTTGACTTGGAAGACAGATCTGAAGTCGTTTTAGAGTTTCGGCAAGACCTTTCCGAGCCTGGTGGTTTTTTTGGGGAGATCACCTTGAGCGGGGACGAATTTCTAACTGACAACAAGAGAGAATTTAGCGTTTTGGTGTCGCCACGTATCAATGTTCTTTTGATCAATGGAGAGCCTTCAACGAGTTGGTATGATGACGAAGGGCACTGGTTTAGATTGGCTGTGGATGCAGCTGGTCAGTCTCCGTTTTTAATAACTGAGGTCTCCTCCATTAATTTCGATGATTCGGACTTAGATTCTGTTGATGTAGTGGCCATTTTGAATGTTGGCATGTTCGACTCTGGGCAAATTAATTCACTTGTAAATTTTGTCGAAAGTGGGGGTGGAGTCTTTTTAGCTCCAGGAGATCAAACGTTGTTGGATAGTTTTAATGACGATTTTTCACTTTTTCTTCCAGGAACCATTCGGTCTCAGGGAAAATTAGCTCGAGGAGACTATCGCGTGGTGGCAGATTATGACCGGCGTCATCCGATCTTTTCGAACTTAGAAAGCGACTGGTCCGCAAAGTTTGATGCTTATTGGGCGCTAGAACCAAACGAGGACGCTGCGGTCCTAATGCAGTTTGATAGTGCTGAGCCAGCGCTGTTGGCAGCGAAAAGGGGAGCGGGTCTGACACTAATGTTTGCAACACCCATGGATCTCGAGTGGGGTGATTTTCCTCTCCAGAATTCATACCTCCCTCTCATTCATGAATCATTACGATTTTTAGACGGAGGCAGTAACCTTCCCCTAAATTACGAGATCGGTGACTCAATATCTTTGCCTTCAGGATCTTCCTACACGTTAACGAACGTCGATGGAAGTGAGGTGCAGTATGATCGAGAGATCTCAAGCTTTACGCCATTGAAACCAGGTACTTATTTTCTAACTGGTGACACTGAATTAACGTCTTTTTCTGTTAAAAGTTCAGCTTTAGAGTCTGTGTTTAATCCGATCGACCCCTCAATAATTTTTGACACGGTAGTGGGACGTGGAACTAGCCCACCTATTACCCGCGCGGTCAGCACTGAGCGATTAATTGAGGAGCGTGAAAATGTTCAACAAATTTGGTGGTGGATTTTGCTCACTTCTATAATACTCTTTTTTTCCGAACTCTTTATAGCCAACAGAACTTATCGTTAGCGTTTCCCAACTTAAGATGCATTTGCTGAGCGGAGCTTATTGGAGTTCCTGTTAGTAATTATAGACCTAAAAGCTTCAGGTACCGCTAATAGCGCCGGAGTTACAATCAAGGTTAAAACCGTCGCAAAAGATAGGCCGGAAACTATAGCAGATGCTAAACCTACCCACTGAGAGGTAATTGGGCCGCCCAATTCGATTTCGGCACCTATCAGATCAACGGAGACATGCATGGCTAGCGGTAAAAGCCCGAATCCTGTTGTAAATGTTGTTAAGAAAACGGGCCTAAGTCTCTGGATTCCAGTTTGAACTATTACATCTTTCAAAGACCAGTCTGTGTGCTTCGTACGAAGGTAGTTGTATGTATCTATCAAAACAATATTGTTGTTAACAATAATTCCTGACAGAGCAACAATGCCAATGCCGGTGAGTATTATGCTGAAAGTTTGACCTGTAAGAATGAGACCGAGCAGCACCCCTGAAGTAGACATAACCACTGAAGATAAAATTATCAGTGCTTGATAGTAACTATTGAATTGCGTTACAAGAAGAATTCCCATCAAGACCATGGCTAGTGAGAACGCAGTTACGAGGAATTCCCCGGCCGCCTCTTGTTCCTCGTTAGCGCCACGGAATGCAACGTCAACCCCACGTTGAGGGGGATTCTCCACAAGCCAAGCACGAAGTTCTCCAACTTTCGAGTCCGCAAGAAATCCATCGGCTGGGTTCGCTCTAACGGAAACAACACGTGTGCCGTTCACTCTCTGAATAGATGTAACCGCCTGGTTTGGCACACGCTTTACAAAGCTACTTATTGGGATTGGGCCGCTGGTTGTGCTAATTCGAATAGAATCCAATTGATCTAGACCACGGTACTCAGCTGGATACCGAACGCGGATGTCGACTTCCTCCTCACTGTCATTCGGTCTATAGTCACCCATGAACACGCCATTAGTCATGAGTTGTATCGCTGTACCAATTTCATTCATGCTAGCACCCATCATTGCCGCACGAGCTCGGTCGACTTGAATCTCCCATTCAATACCCGGTATCGGTGCAGTATCGTCGATATCAATAAGTCCCTGCATATCGTTTTCCATATGCTCTCGAATGCGGGAAGCTTCAGCAAACAGTGGGGCCAACTCTTCGCCGGAGAGTTGAATTTGAATCTCTTTGCCAACGGGTGGGCCTTGTTCAACAGATACAACCTCTCCGCGAGCACCAGGTAGGTATGCAATAGCTTCCCGATATAAATCTTCGACCTCAAAACCGTTAAGATCACGGTTTCTTCTGTCTGTAAGTTCAATAAAGATTGTGCCAATTAAATCTGGCGCTGCTTGCTGATCACCGCCGAGGGATTGTCCTGCACCTGACTGCGTAATGATATTTTTGTAGTGACCAACTCGATCAATGCGATTTTGAACATCAATCATAATGTCACGCACTTCGGCCGGAGAATGATTGCCGCGCGCAAAAACGTTAACTACTGTTTGAGCCGGCTCGACGCTCGTAAAAAATTCTACGCCGTTACCAAAACGGCCATACGCTGAGAAAATTGAAGCAAGCATTATTATACTTATTGCAAAAGTTGTAATCGGGCGATTAACGGCAGCGCTTAGAACACTCTCGTAGGCTGCGACAATCCCAGTTGCCTTCACTCTTCCATCGGCAGTTACATTCTTTGAAAAAACTGTACTAGCGGCGGTGGATTTGCCAATGAGTGCGCCGATGGTTGGTGCAAAAAGAAGAGCGTAAAATAAAGAGCCTATCAGCACAGCAAAAACGGTAACGGGCAAATAGCTCATGAATTGCCCTGAGACGCCAGGCCAAAACATAAGCGGTAGAAAAGCGGCTAGCGTGGTTGCGGTTGAGGCCATTATCGGCCAAAACATTCGGTGCACGGCTTGACGGTAGGCTGCCATGCTGTCCAACCCTTCTGCCATCTTACGATCTGCGTACTCTACCATCACAATCGCGCCGTCGATGAGCATGCCCAGCCCAAGTAGAAGACCAAAGATCACCATAAAATTATAGGTAAATCCCACCAGAGTTATCACTATAAAAGCAAAGAAAAAAGAAAATGGGACGGCTAATGTAACGAGAAGTCCTGATCGGACCCCTACGGTTGCAATAACTACGATGAGGACTAACACCATCGCGGTGGCCATGTTGCCTTGTAAGCCCATATTTTGCTCGAGTACAAGGGGCGCGGTGTTATTTAAATAAGAAATCTCCACCAACGGTGGCAACGACGGTCTGGCTGACTCGACAACCGATTCAATTTGTTCCATTACCTCAATAAGGTTGGCGCCTTTGCGCTTGTTCACATTTAACGCAATCGCCTGCTGACCATTGGCGTACGAGTACCTTGTTGCGTCTTTAAAAGTTCTGCGCACATCAGCCACGTCGGCCACAGTTAAAACCCCTAACTCATTAGATGCTAATGGCAGGTTAAAAAGGTCCTCTGCCCCTTCAATCAAACCAGGGACTTTTACCGCAAAGCTTCCACGGCCAGTGTCCACCTGTCCTGCCGGAATTAAACGATTGTTATTAAGTACCGTTTGTACTAAAACGCTATTTGGAATCCCGTACGTTTCAAGTTTTGAAGGGTCAATTTGGGCTTCAAGAAGTTCTTCTCGGTTACCGATCATTATGGCGTCAAGGATTCCCGGCAAATTCTCAATCTCTCGCTGGAGGTTCTCTGCTACGCGCAAAAGTGTTCTCTCGGGAACGCCCTGGCCGCCAATAGCTAACTGAACAACTGGAACTCCTGCGGCTGAAACCTCTTGCATGATGGGTTCTTCAGTATTGGCCGGAAATCGGGCTTTAGCTCGGTTAATTGCTTCCCTCACTTCGGCCAGTGCTGTTTGTGAATCAAAGTCGACATCAAATTCGGCAATGAGTGTCGCTGCGTTTTCACTCGAAAATGAGGTGTACTCTTTAATCCCATTTACAGATTTGAGCTCTAGTTCCGATGGTTTTGCCAGCAATCGCTCCGCATCCTCAGGAGATATACCTTCATGTATAATCGTCGTGACTATGATGGGAACTTGCACGTCCGGATTTAGTTCGATGGGTATTGCTAAATACGAAGCGAATCCAGTGATCATCGTTGCAGCGAAGATGCTGAGTGTTGTGCGTGCTCTTGAAACAGTCGCATCGAGGTAATTTCGCATTTGGTATATTTCCTTTGGGGGCGTATGGAGCGATCGATATTTAAAGATGCTTTTTCTACTACTCCGTTGTGTTGTTGACCCGTTGGCCATCAAAGACGATTTCTTGTCCGACGGTGACTAAATTAATATTACCGGTGAGGCCGGTCACCCAAATTCTGTTTCCCAGCTGCGTATTTTCATCCCCGATGATGGCGACACCTCGAGCTTTCACCAGATTGTTTGGGTCAAGCGTTTTAACTTCCAGTTCTCCACTGTCATTAAGTGTGAGGGCCGAAGAGGGAATGAGATGCGCTAATACTGTCTCAGTGTCGACCATTATTTCAGCGGTAATTCCCTCGCGTAGACCTGAAAAGCCTTCGTCGATTTCGATCTCGATCCGGTAGCTGCGTGAAGCTGCGTCAGACGCCCTGGCCAAGTAGCTAACCTTTCCAGTTATCGCCTTTTGGTTTACGAGCTTTGCTTCAACATTGGCACCCACGAGCAATGAGCCTATGTTTTGTTCGGGGATCATCCCGACTAGTAGCATTGGGCTGTCATCTAACACTGAAGCGCAGACTGAGCCTCCGTTAAGCAGATCTCCAATTTCAACGTCACGCATTTCTACAATTCCAGCGAACGGGGCGCGTATTTTCGTGCGCTCGAGAGCAATTTTGGCTCTGACGACGGCTGCTGAAGCTGATTCTCGTGCTGATTTGAGTTGCGCAACAACGACATCGGACTGCAAACCGCGTCCCTGGAGGTCGATTGCCGCAGCGTACTCGAACTCTGCTTGTTCGCTTCGACTCTCCGCCTCGGTCAAGTTGGCCCCACGGTCATCAACGGCGAGTTCGCAAAGCACTTCGCCGGCTTCTACCCGAGCGCCACGTGGAATTGGCTCGTATGCTAAACGGCCTGCTGTCTCGGATCGAACTTGGACATGCCTGAAGGCTTTGGTTACTCCCCTCACTCGGGTCTGTTTCATGTGTGTCGCTTCAGGGACTTCGAGGGTTCGGACGAGAAGGCTGTCAAGGATATCGGTAGTGGGCTGATCCACAGAAACGGCATTCACGGTCCTGATCGAGTCGGGCGGGCCTAAAGACTGGGTATCGTTGCGTGGAACAACCATCCAAACAATTACTAAAAAGAAAATTATTGCAGCTACTGATTGCTGTTTTCGCACATTTACTCCAGTTTTTCCCTAAACAATGAGTGGGCTTTACGTAATCTTTTACTAACGAACGAAACATTGGTGTGGTTCAATAAAATAGATACTTCGGCGCACCCGATGGGGCTCCGAATTTTAAACCGATTTCGTATATTTTACTGCGTTATGTTTACTTTGTAAACATAACGCAGTAAAACACTTGATCTGTTACGCATGGTAACATTACTGAGAGCAATGAACAAAAGAGGCGCTGATACTCGCTCTAAGTGGTTATTAACGAACGATTCAAATCTCATTAGAAAGGGACTTAACATGAAAGACTTACGGAATAAAGTTGCAATTGTAACTGGATCAAGCAGCGGTGTAGGCGCTGCAACTGCCAAGTTACTTGCATCAAAAGGTTGCCGCGTTTTAGTCAACTATAATTCTAATTCCACTGGTGCGTCTGCGGTCCTTGCGGAATGTCAAAAACTCGGGGGAGATGGGATTGCTGTCCAAGGAGATGTGTCAGTAGATGCAGATTGCAGAGTAATGGCTCAGACAGCAGAAGATGCTTGGGGGCATATCGATATACTTGTTAACAATGCAGGTACCACGAAATTTGTTGATCATGGAAATTTAAGCGGACTTAGTTCTGAAGACTTTCAAAGAATTTACGGTGTCAATGTCGTCGGAGCCTTTCAGATGACTCGAGCGGTAACTGGGTCGATGAATTTGCAAAAAGATGGTGGCGCGGTGGTAAACGTGGCTTCGACCGCTGCGATCACTGGTATTGGCAGCAGCATTGCTTATGCGGCGTCGAAAGGGGCTTTGGTTACAATGACTCTGTCCCTTGCTCGAGTAATGGGGCCAAAGGTGCGTGTTAACGCTGTTTGTCCGGGTTTCATAGAGGGGGAGTGGCTTTCAGAAGGCCTTGGTGAAGAAAAATATGAAATGTTGATGAAGGCGAACCGAGATGCAGCCCCGCTGGGTATCACTGCCACCGCTGATACGGTTGCTGACGCAATACTTCACTTTATAACGGGTCCACAAGTTGTCACCGGTGAGACGCTGATCGTTGACGGTGGTAAACACTTAACACAAACGCCATTGGTCCGGCGTTAACCCCTTATCAACCTGAGACTGGGCGTTTTTGGAGCTTACGTTGTAATGTGCGACGGTGCATCTTGAGCTCCCTTGCAGTTTTGGATATGTTGCCTTGGTTCTCAACTAAAACCTTTTGTATGTGTTCCCATTCGAGTCGTTTCACTGACATTGGTGTCGTACTAATTGAGTTCGTCGTTTGTTCGTTAGCGGAGGCAAATAAAGCATTTATAATCTCATCTGTGTCTGCTGGCTTTGCAAGATAGTTGTCTGCCCCAAGTTTTATTGCCTCAACGGCTGTTGCAATACTAGCGTATCCCGTAAGTATCAGGATTTTTACCTCGTTGTTTTTTTTTCGTAGCGGCTCTATCAGACTGAGAGAATTGTGATCTCCTAAATTTAGGTCAAGGATCGCTAGATCGAAGCTTTTTTTTGAGAGTCTTTCTTTTGCAGTAACCGAATTCTGGGCATACTCTAAATCAAATCCGTGCTGTGAAAGAGTTCGACCCAGGACTTCGGAAAAAACTGGATCGTCTTCGACTAATAGCAGACTTTTCTGTTCCATAACGGTTTTGCTCTTTGTCAGATATAGTGTTTACGGGACCAAAGGAAGGATTATTGTAGTCATAGCTCCGCCTTCTCTCATGTTTTCCATTTTTATCGTCCCACCGAGGCGCTGGATAGATGCATTAGCAAGAAAGAGACCTAATCCCATTCCGCCACTTCGCATTGTTAAAAACGGTTCCCCCAGTCCTTCTAAAATTTCTAACGGGATTCCAGGCCCGTCATCTTTAATTTGTACAGTCAATAAGGAATTGGTCTCAGAGTCAATTTTCACTGATACTTTCTGCTTTGAGGCTTTGATGGCATTTTCGATAATATTGATTAATCCATGCTCAAGACTCGGGTCAGAACTGATTCTGAAATAGTTATTAAACGTTAATTCAAAATTTAAATTAGCAAACGGGTGTATATTACTAAGATAATTTCGAATATTTTGAACAAATGAAGAAACTAAAACGTTTCCAAGTTGTGACGTATTTTCTTTGTGATAATGATTCGTTAATTGATTAATTGAATTTTTACAGCTGGCGACCTGATCCCTAAGAATTGCTACGTCTTTTTTATTTCTTTCGGAGCCAAGCTGGACGGCTTTCTGCTTGTCGAGCTCAGACAAAAGAACGCTCATCGTCGAGAGCGGTGTGCCAAGTGCATGGGCAGTTCCAGCGGCAAGAGTTCCGATCGCTATAAGCTGTTCATTTCTGATTTCAGTTTCGCGCGCTTCCGCTAGGTTGTGTTCTCTTACCTTTATCGTTTCAGCCATTCTGGTTACAAAAACAGTGATTAAAACGGCGCTTACAACGAAAATCATCCACATTCCTTGCAAATGAACTTGGAAATTCATTTGCCGGTTAGTCATGGATTCGCTCATTTCATTCCCAGGAGTTAAATCGAGCAAAAGGAACGCGGTATAAAAAATTACACAAAAGACAGAGAAACTGTAGACGTAAAGTTTTGGTAGTAACGTTGCACCAACCGCAAGTAGCACTAAGAGATAAGAAATCAGAGGGTTACTGAAACCACCCTCGTAGGCTACGACTATAACCAAAAAGCCAGCGTCAATTAGTAAATGAAAAAGTAATTCATTGTGCGTAATCGGCCAATCCTTATCCAACCGCCACGCAAGAATGAATACAACTGAGATAATCATTCCGAGTAGCAGAAAAACAACCAGAGGAAAGGGGATGTTGGTCGGCGAGACACCGGAAAACAGGGCAAGACTGAGAAAAGAGGCAGAAATCATGAAGAGCCGTAAAAACATTAGACGGGTCAGACCGATTCCTGCTGGTCTATTGCGCACACCTTGTTTAGAAGGAGGGTTTTTTTGAATGTCAGCCGATACCGAAAGCATGCAGTTATTCTACCTAAAAACCGGTCAGATGAAAGCCATTGCGCTATGCAAATTCTGCAGGTGAGAGTATATTGAGATCCGAGATAACAGTCGTAGTTATCGAAAGAGCATGTTGTTAAACGTCATTTGCCACAAACTTTCTATCAAGTTTAAAATTTTTTTGTGAGCCATCGCTTTGGAATCAGCACGCAACCAGTCTGGGAATTTAGTGACCGTCTCTGAGATTATTAGAAACTCAGGTAAAATCGAAATTTCTATGCATTATGGCTTGATATGGGAAGTGCCGAAAATTGGATCAGCAACTTCTTCGCTCCAAACTATACGAAAAGGGCAGGATTTATTTCTTGAGCGCTTGAAAAGCGATATTTACTCACTTTTAGGTAAGTCGAGTTTTGATGTTTTATTGATAGGCCCGAGCCTCGGACCTTTAGCTAATAAACTAGACAATGCTACTTTGTTATGCAGTTGGGATTCTTGCGGAGATCCCTATGAGTTTGCGTCCGCCGAAACACCAAGTTATAAAATGGTTTCATCGAAGGATTTAGCCAAAGAAAGCTCGGTATCGAACTTTGATTGCGTTTTGATCGAAGGAACGTGGGCACGTTACGATCAGTTATCGTTAATAAATATGAGTCGAAGTTTACTGCGAGAGAGTGGCACATTGATTATGTTTGGTGAAACTATTGGAGACGACTTATGCAGAGTAAGCACGGATTTAGCAAATGAAAAATCGTTGTTGGCCCTTGCGGAGCGTGTTGGATTTCAACTAAAAAGCGCTCATGATTTTTCAAAACAGGCGTTGAATACACTTATCATCTTTGAAAATTTTCTGCAGGAGGCAGGGATACTTGCGGCGGATTTATCAGATGAGCAGCAGGGCTTAAAAGATCATTTCAGAAAAATAAGGCGAGATTTCGAGGAAAACCTTAGGTTATTCGGGGTTTATGTATTCGATTTAGGAAAAAAATCATTAAAGTCGCATGCTGAAATTGAATTCGGTTCTAAAGAAAGCTTTGACTCTCAAGAGCTCTCTGTATTATTCGAAGATAGTTTCTCGGAGCCTTTTGACCATGCTCTTTGGGCCTGGAAGTACTCGCCTGCTGATTCTAGATGTATTGTCGCGCGCGATATCGTCAGTGATAAAATTGTTGCTCATTACGGTGGAATTCCGAGGTCTATTTCTTACTTTGGTAGCATAGAATTGGCCATTCAGCCTTGTGATGTGATGGTTCAGCCGGAGGCTCGGTTGAAATACGGAAGAGACAGTTTGTACTTTAAGGTGGCCTCGACTTTTTTGGAAAGAGAAATCGGGTACAGTGCTAAACATTTGTTAGGCTTTGGCTTTCCTAATTTAAAGACGATGCGTCTATCCACACGATTAGGGCTTTACGAGGAAACTGATGAGTTTATAGAGCTCTCTTATAATAGTAGTGATCTCTCAGACAAGGTCTTGAAGTCCTCTTTTATAAATCCTGAAACAGATCTAGAGCAGTTTGAGTTAGACTCGTTATGGCAGACGATGCGAGAGGATTTTGTTTCGTCAATCATCGGAATTCGAAATTTTGAGTATTTAAATTATCGATACGTAAAACACCCCAGGGCTTCGGCGTTTTCTTGGCTGTTGATTCGTGATTGCTCGGGTTTGCTTAAGGGCCTTGTCGTCTTGAAGGATCATGAAGGGTCAGCGTTGATAATGGATATTGTTGGAGCCAAAACTGACTTCAGAGATATTCTTGTTGAAGTCCAAAGAGAAGTAATATCGCGGTGGGCAGAAATGGGGTTAGGTTCGCAACGGATCAAGCTTTGGATTACCGCGGGATGGAAAGAGGTGTTAAGGTTACCCAAAGTCGTGGAGAAAGATTTAGGCATCAAAATCCCATGTAATAGTTGGAATTCTGGGCCTAAATCTTCAGGGCTTCGTAAAGCTTGGTGGCTGACTGCTGGCGACATGGATTTTTTATAGTCTTTGCGCTGAAATGTTTTAAGGGTTCAAAAACTTTGGAAGGGATATTGTAGAAATGAGTTTAAAGAATATCTATGAGTTGGGGCTCGATAAAAATTCCGCAAATTTTGCTCCGCTTACCCCACTCAATTTTATTGAGCGAGCGGCATCCGTTTTTCCAGAGAGAATATCAATTATTAACGGTGCACAGAAATTTACCTGGAATCAGACTTATTATCGCAGCTGCTTGCTTGCCTCTGCACTCAGTAAATTTGGTGTGGGTATCGGCGATACTGTTTCCTTTATGGGGGCAAATACCCCAGAAACATTCGAGGCGCATTTTGGAGTCCCTATGACGGGGGCGGTACTCAATGCTTTAAATGTCAGGCTTGATTCAAAAGCGATAGCCTTTATTTTGGAGCATGCGGAAACAAAGATTCTTTTCACAGATAGCGAATATAGCTCAACGATCTCTGACGCCTTGGCTCTGATGCAGCATAAACCTGTTGTTGTTGATATCGATGATACGCAGTTTGGTGGAGGAGAATTATTAGGGGAAATGGATTATGAGGCTTTTATCGCGGGTGGCGACGATTCTTATCATAATTTTAAGGTTGCGGATGAATGGCAGGCAATCGCACTTAACTATACATCAGGGACTACGGGTGATCCTAAAGGCGTGGTCTCACATCACCGCGGGGCTTACTTAAACGCAATCTCAATGTCTCTTTGTTGGGAGCTCACGGGACATCCAGTGTACCTTTGGACCCTTCCCATGTTTCATTGCAACGGTTGGTGCTTCCCTTGGACTATAGCCCTCCTAGCCGGAACTAATGTTTGTTTACGACATGTCCGCGACGAGGCGATTTACCAGGCGATGCGAGATCATGAGGTTACTCACTTCTGCGGCGCTCCCGTGGTCTTAAATACGCTCTTGAATGCATCCGATGAGGTCAAAATTGGAATGCGGAAAGGAATAAAAGCAATGACCGCTGGTGCAGCACCCCCTGCTGCAGTATTGGCCGGAATGGATGAAATGGGGTTTGAGGTTACCCATGTTTACGGGTTAACGGAGACTTATGGCCCGTGTGTAGTTAATTCGCCCCACGATACTTGGATTAGGCTGGGCGCTGAGCAGCGTGCTGAATTAGCAGCTCGGCAAGGAGTAAGGGCTCCGCTTCAGGATGAGGTGATGGTTGCGGATCCAGAGAGCCTTGAACCTGTGCCCAAGGATGGCGAAACGATGGGTGAAATTTTTATGCGAGGAAATCTTGTCATGAAAGGCTACTTGAAAAATTCAACCACGACTGAGAATGCCTTTAAAGGAGGTTGGTTCCACTCTGGAGATTTAGCCGTCTGGCACTCAGATGGGTATATTCAAATCAAGGATCGATCGAAAGATATAATTATTTCTGGCGGGGAGAATATCTCATCATTAGAAGTCGAGTCAGTGCTTTTTCGGCATCCTAAAATAATGGAAGCAGCGGTTGTTGCGAGTACTGATGAGAAATGGGGCGAAGTCCCTTGTGCCTTCGTGAGTTTAAAGCCGGGAGGGATGATGAGCGAAGACGAGGTGGTGAGTTACTGTCGGTCAGAGTTAGCAGGGTTTAAAACTCCGAAAAAAATCGTTTTTGGAAAGATCGAAAAAACTTCTACAGGGAAGGTTCAAAAATATATTCTTCGTGATCGAGCAAATAAAGCGGCTTATGCGGGAATGAATAAAAACTGAGAATAAAAAGTTACAACATTAGATGGGAGATGAAAATGAGAAAGTCTAAAGGAATACTTAATTTGATAACTACTGCTTTCTTTCTATTTCCTTTTGGTGTCTTTGGCCAGGGTGCAATTAAAGAATCAGAGACGCATCGGTTTGAAGAAGTTGCAAATGGTGTTTGGTTGGGAACTGGGATTGGGTCAGTTTTTACACAGAGTAATGTTATGGTGTTGGTTGGTGAATTCGATGTACTCGTAGTTGATTCTCATGTTACTCCGGCCGCATCGCGTGCGCTGATTGATTCAATTCCGATTTTAAGTGACAAGCCCATCAGATATTTAGTTAACAGTCATTATCATTTTGACCATGCTCATGGCAATCAGGCTTTCCCTTCAGGGATAGAAATTATTGGACATGAATTTACTCGTGCAAAGCTAAATGGAGACTTAGGAAATGTGTTAGAAGAAAATACTTTTATCAGTTTTACAAGCCGAGTTCCTGATCAGGTATTGCGTCTTGAACAGCAAGCTGCTGCTGAGGAAAGTTCAGAGCGAAGAACCATGCTTCTAGACAGAAGTCATATGATGCAGAATCATATTGAGGAGCTGGAAGAAGTTGTTCCAACACCTCCTAATATTACCTTAGATGATAAACTTACTCTTTTTCAAGTGGTCGCTTGGGGAAGCAGAGAAATACAGCTTCTTCATTTTGGTCGGGCTCACACGGGCGGTGATGTTGTTGTTTATCTTCCTTCAGAGGAAGTAGTTTTTACGGGCGACATGATGCTGCCAGGTTTAGCTTACATGGGAGATGGGCATGTGGACGAGTGGCCTGATACGCTCGAAGGGCTTAAATCTCTGGATTTCAATACCTGGCTGCCAGGCCATGGCCCAGTAATGCGGTCCAAGGAGTTGATTGAGCACTTTCAAGCGTACCTCAGGGATCTATGGAGCAGGACGTCAGCTTTTTACAATCGAGGGTTGAGTGCGGACGCAGTGGCAGAACAAATTGATATGACTGACCATAGCCAAAATTTTGCACAGATTGTCGATATTGGCGCTGATGTTCGAGCCGTTCGCCGTATCTTTGAACTATTAGATACTCGTCCATAAGCCCTTCGCGCCGCATGAGCCTTTGATTGTGATGGCGGGGATTAAAGTTTAAAGATTACGGATCAATTTTTTGGTACGGAGCGATGTCAAAGGGCTGATTGCTGCGGCTATTAATAATTGATTGCATTGCGGTAACGCCCAAGTCTTGCCTCGCATTAAGGTGCCGATAGGACGTAATCTGGGTCAACATAATTCCGATCATGTTTTCGATCGGGTCAACAAAAAATATAGTGCCCCAAGCGCCACCCCAGGTAAATGTGCCGGGAGTAAACGGGTCCCGTGCTTTACCTGGATCATTGAGGATTCCAAAGCCTAAACCAAACGTATATCCGGGGCCCCGGATATAAATATCGTTGTCTTCGGTATGATTTGTAATCATTAAGTTAATAGTCTTTGGGCTCAGTAATCTGACCCCACCGAATTCGCCTCCATTGAGGAGCATCTGACTAAATCGGAAATAATCCGCCGCGGTCGAAGAAAGGCCTGCTGTGCCTCCAAAATATTCAGTTTCTCGGTAGGTCGCAGCCCTGAATAGTTCTATTTTTTTCTCGGGACCGGAAGGGCTGTAAACAGACGCTACTCGGTTTAACTTTTCTCGCGGAACAATGTAATCTGTATCATCCATTTTTAGCGGGACAAATATTCTTTCTTTCAAAAAGTCGCGTAAGGGTTGATTTGATATCCTCTCTACTAATAACGCGACATAGTCAGTTGAGGCACCATACTGCCAAGTCTCGCCTGGGTGAAAAGCGAGGGGAAGCGGAGCTCGGGCCAGAATTGTTTCCTCTAGAGTGTCTTTTCGGTCGAGTAAACTGATCTCTTCAGGATATAAAGCATCGCGAGATGGGTTAACGCCCGCAGTATGGGCTAGGACGTCTCTAAAAGTTATTGGCGAGGCTGCTTCAATGCGCTGAGTCTTCCCGTTGCTTTGGCTGATAACTTCTTTACCGACAATCTCTGGAATCCAGTCAGAAATCGGGTCGGTTAATAAAAACCGACCCTCTTCGTAGAGCATCATGAGTGCTACAGAAACGATCGGTTTCGTCATAGACATGATAACGAAAAGCGTGTCATTTTCCATTTTTTCGTCGTTTTCTTTACTTTTCCAACCCTGTGATTTGAAGTGGATTATTTTGCCATCACGGGCGATTAACGTAACAGTCCCGGCGAGATATTCATTATCAATATAGCGCTGCATAGACTCTTCTAAACGCTCTAAGCGATGCGAAGAGACACCGACGGATTCGGGCGTGGCAAAAGGTAGTCCCTCAAACGCAAAAGTCTGACTCGGAAGGAAGATCAAAAGCGTCAGATGTATGAAGCTGATCGATCTAAGCCAGTTTGTCAGGATCGTAGTTTTATTCATGGTAAGATAACCTTCTTCAAGGATGGTAAAAAATTGTTTTGTTAAAGGACCTGATTACTATATCGATCTTGGTATCGTTTGGAAATAGAACTGTGTAGATGGTGTATTTTTTCACGAAGTTATTCTAAGACGAGGCATTTTTTTCTTCAGGTAGAAAAAAATATGTTTCACTTAAGTACATGAGAGAAATAAAAAGATGAGTAATTTCGACGAGTTAACTCGGCCAGTTTTTTTCCAGCCGGGCCATAATGCGGGGGACTTAGTAGAGTCTACGCAGTGGAAAATATTGAGGGAAGATCGAGGAAAGGTAGAGGTCGAGGCTCATCTACCGTCACATCTGTTAAATCCGCGCGGGCAACTCTTCGGCGGGTTTACCGGTACTTACGTTGACATGATTTCAATTTATACAATGCGAACCCTCTACTCACAAGAAAATAGATTCAAATGGTCTGCAACAGTAAACATGCGTATCGATTACTTCGCCCCAGTTCTAGGGCCAAATTTTCATCTAACAGGAGAGTTGATTAAAGAAGGCCGCAGTACGTGTTTGATTTCAACACTTTTTTGCGATTCAGATGGCAATAAATTAGTGTATGCTTTAACCACGCTGCGTAAAAGCGATTGAATTTGCAAATCGTTGAATCAATGCTTTAAAGCCCGGGAACTCTAAATCGAATAGCCTTTTTCATCGTGATCAACGATATCGAGCCCCTGCTCTTCATCATCCTTGCTGACTCTTATGCCCCCGGTTAAAACAGAAACCAATTTCAACAAAACGATAGTAAGTATGGCTGTGTAAACGGCCACTGCTAAGATACCTACTAGCTGAACTCCAACCTGAGATCCGATACTTGCTCCGTCTGCTAAACCTCTGCCGCCAAAAACTCCGAGGTCTGATGAAACCAATATTCCAGCAAGGAAGGTCCCTACTATCCCGCCGACACCATGAACAGGGAATACATCTAAAGAATCGTCGACGCGTAATTTTTGTTTTAGATAATTAGTTGCAGTGTAACAAATGACGCCTCCAGCGAATCCTGCAATCAGCGCGCCGGCAGGACCGACTGATCCTGAGGCAGGAGTGATGGTCGCTAAGCCTGCTACCATGCCAGTGATTGCACCTAGCCCGCTGGGCTTTCCGTATTTTACCCATTCAATAATCATCCATGTAACTGCCCCGGTGGCAGCAGAGATATGCGTCACAAACATTGCCATACCAGCCGATCCATCAGCTGCAAGCGCACTGCCCGCATTGAATCCAAACCAACCAACCCAGAGCATTCCAGCACCAGTAAAACTCATTGTAAGATTATGCGGCATCATGGGTGAAGAAAGGAATCCTTGTCGCGGTCCGAGCACAACCGCCGTTATAAGGGCTCCAACTCCAGCTGTGATATGAACTACGGTGCCACCAGCAAAGTCTATTAATCCCAATTCAGCTAGCCATCCACCGCCCCACACCCAATTAGCAACCGGGAAATAAATGACCAATGTCCAAAGGGTAGTAAAAAGAAGCATTGAAGAAAATTTTATCCGCTCTACGAAGGCTCCGACCATCAACGCAGGAGTTATTATTGCGAATGTCATTTGAAAAGAGGCAAACACGGTCTCGGGAATGTCACCAGACACTGAGTTGACATTAATTCCAATAAAAAGTGACTTACTTAACCCACCCCAATATAAAGATTCTGACGGACCAAAGGCAATGCTGTAACCAACAACTAGCCAAAGTATGGAGATAACTGCGGCAATAGCGAAACATTGCATAAGAACAGATAAAACATTTTTAGTGCGAACAAGGCCTGCATAAAAAAGGGATAACCCAGGTAAAGTCATGAATAAGACGAGAGCGGTAGAAGTTAAAATCCACGCGGTGTTCGCACCATTTAATTCTTGCGCAGACGCAAGGTTTGGAAGTACCAACAGTGTGGTTAAGAAACATATTTTTGCCGAGAAAATTTGATAAAACAACCGATTCGTGCCTGTGCTCATTTTTATAATGCCTCGTTGTCGGTTTCACCCGTGCGAATGCGGATAGTCTGCTCGAGGTTGCTGATAAAAATTTTTCCGTCCCCGATTTGTCCAGTGTTTGCAGCTTTGCAAATTGCGTCAACGACCTGATCGGTTTTCGTGTCTTCGATCGCAACTTCAATTTTTGCTTTTGGTAAAAAATCAATCACATATTCAGCGCCTCGATAAAGCTCAGTATGTCCCTTTTGTCGCCCAAAGCCTTTAACTTCAGTGAGCGTCATGCCTGTAATGCCAATTTCGGTTAATGCTTCTCTAACATCATCAGTTTTAAAAGGCTTTATAATTGCTGTAATGAGTTTCACTGAGTCTCTCCTTTGATTCTTGTACCTAGCGTAAAGCAGATACCCGTCTTGTCTCTATTTTTTTACGAATGACACAATCGCTTTTTCAGTTTTTTTGATTTGCCGCCGGTTGATAGCGAGCTTAACATGAGAGGTGAAGTTCCATCAATTGACTCGTGCTCTGACGAACTCCTATATTTTCAGTTTGCGTCTTTTATAACCTCGTCAATTGACCCCCTTTTTCGAGCCCAACGACTTGCAAGAAAGGATCCCGAAAGATTATGCCAAATGCTAAATAGTGCACCCGGTAACGCAGCAGTAGCTGAAAAATGTTGCAGTGCAAGCGCGACACCGAGCCCGGAGTTTTGCATTCCCACTTCAATTGCAATGGTTTGGCTCTGGCGTAAATTGAAACCAAAAAGACGACTGACTGCAAAACCAATTCCGATTCCAAGGATGTTGTGAAGGATTACAGCGGTGATCACTAAAAGGCCTACTTGAGTAAGCATTTCTGCATTAAGTGCAACAACGATACCGATAATTATTAAGATTAACAGCATAGATAATGGAGACACTAATTTCTCAATTATTTCTTGCTTGCCACCAATCCAATTACTAACAAGAACTCCTGCTATCACAGGTATTAATACAAGCTGAATCATGCTTAATAGCATGGAAACCGTATCAACTTCGATCGTGTCAGAGAGATAAAACCCGATTAACGCTGGGGTGATGAACACTCCGAGTGTTGTCGATGTAAGTGTCATACAAATTGAAAGAGCGACGTCGCCTCGTGCGATATAACACATCACATTCGACGCAGTGCCTCCGGCACAACTTCCGACGAGGATCATTCCAGCGGTGATTTGTGGCGACAGATGCAAAAGGGTCGAAAGTTCTAAAGCTATAACTGGCATTAATAGAAACTGCAGCGCGACGCCAACAACAACGGGGCCTGGCTCATTTAAAATTCGGAAAATGTCGCTTTTCTTTAGCGTCAACCCCATCATAAACATTATAATCGATAGGCAAGGAACAATGGCCGGCTGAGCGGATGATAATAATTCGTTGGCCCAGAGTGATAGGCCGGTAGTAAACAAGGCAAGAATTGGAAAAATAGTCAATGTACGATTGGTCATGTTCGCGGGCTATTGATACGCTCTAAATGATATAAGATAGGCTAGATATTGATATTACTTAATTGTTACAAGAAAAAAGAGAAATTGGGAGTCTTAATTGATTCGATCCTTGTGATATTGCTGTTACTTTCTTCGAATTTTTTATTTGCCATTGAGAGTGAGGAAGACAAGCTCGGGTTTTTCAACTTTGACACTCTGACTCTTGAGTGGGGCAGGGCGCCCGAGAGTCAGCTTAGCTTGAATAAGTTCGCCCTCAATGCTCTATCAAAGCTTGTCGATTCGGAAGAAGAGAGCGGGTTTCTTTTAAAACTTGAACATGTAAGTATCGCTAAATATGAATTTGAGTTCGATAATTTTCTTGAAATTGATGATGATCTAGTAGAAATCGACCGAGACCTTGCTGTGAACGGTTGGGATCGTGTAGTGATGCGTCGACTAGACAGACAATTTTCTGCGTTGTACCTGAAACTTTCTCAGAGGGTGTCCGTTGCTGGGGTTGTTTTGATCGTGTTGGAGGGCGACACAGCGTTGTTAGTTAATCTTGTGGGTGCGCTTAATCAAGGCGAACTGAATCAAATCGGGCGTTATTTTGAAATAAGTGAATTAGAAACACTGAAATTTAAGCGGTAAAGCTCTTTGGAGATTCAGAGATCGCGTATCTCCATTCGTTCATCACTCGCAACTACTACTTTAATCCCATCTACGGTGGTAAAACTCCTCTCCAAAAGGTCTTGTCGATAAACATGAAAAACAATTTTTTCATCTTGGGCGTCGTTATTGTTCTGCCTGTAAAGCGTCACTAGAACTGTTTCATGATCGTTTTTCCATGAGACGTATCCCATGCCGGCACTGAGGGTCAGCATCATTACTAGGAAGAGGTAAGCTCCGAATCGAATTTCTGCGTTAAGTTCATTTCTTGACTGATCGTCGGTATTAATCTTCCAGCCACTTTTGCTTAATTGCGCCGTATTTGAATTCAAGGTTTGCCGCCGTCTCAATATCAAGTATGCGACAAAAATTACGGTTAGTGTTATCAGGAGCTTTACGACCATCTCGTACTCTAAATTCGTGCGTTGACATCAATAAATGTTGAGAATTTTGATGGAAATGGGACAGATCATAACAGTGGTTCCAGTGAAAAGGGAGTTCATTTTGTTTTGTCGAACAGTGCTAAAAGGTATGCCCTCAATACCAATGCCTTTCAGGCTTGGCTACAAAAGCATATAATCAAAAATAGGCACGTGCGTTTTTGATTTTTTTTTAATTAACTTTTCATGGTTCTCGATGTTCAAGCGATTTCTTGTGATGAAAATAATTTCCCTGTGCCAATGGCTTTTCGGCTTAATCTCTTTTATTGGCGGCATTGCGTGCGGAGTTAATATCGTTCTGATAGCGTTTCGTCCGGAAACTATATCAGTCATCAATTCTTTTATTGGATTGGGTGTGATGATGATTGCTTTAATAGCTTTGTCTCGCGTCCTCTTTTTCTCAGGTCTGCGTCGCTGGCGGGGTTCTCGTTAACAATGATCTGACTGAGCTAAGCGAGCGGCTGCCAGTGAAACGGTGTATAATTTGAGACATCAGAACATCTGATTACGCCATTTTGGATAAGCCCTGGAATCATGTACTTTTATGGTTATCTTCGAAGAAACAGAAGCCTTCTCTGCGCTGGAGCGCGGCTGCGTTGCGACTATTGGGAAGTTTGATGGGGTGCATCTCGGACATCAAGTAATTTTGCAACAACTTGAAGAGAAAGCTGCAAAGTGTGATCGTCCAGCCGTGGTGATTCTTATAGAACCACATCCAGAAGAATTTTTTTCTAACAAGCCGGCTGAAAGCCCAGCTAGATTAAGTACATTCGAGGAAAAAATAGGCCTATTGGAGAATGTCGGCATAAAGTACGTTTACAGGATGCGCTTTGATCGTGAGTTAAGCGAATTGAGTCCACAAATTTATATAACCAATATTCTCGTGAATGGGTTGGGTATCAATGATTTTATTGTTGGAAAAGATTTTCGCTTCGGACACCGTAGAGAGGGTGATTTTAAATTATTAAAGGATTATGGCTTGAGGTGTCATTTTGATGTTTCTGAGGCTAAGACATACCAACATGAGGGGAGGCGTGTGAGCAGCACCTATGTGAGGGAACTTATCGCGGCAGGTGATTTCAAAAAAGCCCAAGCGCTGCTAGGGAGAAAATTTTCAATGAAAGGTACAGTTTTGCACGGCAAAAAGCTTGGTCGGCAGCTTGGCTTTCCTACTTGTAATATAGATCCGCAACGTCAAAACTTGCCTTTGAAGGGAGTTTTTGCAGCTAAGGTAAGCTTCAAGGAAGTTGTTTATTCTTCGGTCGTCAATATAGGTTATCGTCCTACCGTAGATTCGGATTCTAAGGCTTTAATAGAAGTTCATATTCTTGATTTTGACTCACAAATATACGGAGAAGAGCTTGAAATTACTTTTGTGCAAAAGGTCAGAGATGAGAAAAAATTTGATGGATTAGAGGCTCTGAAGCTGCAAATAAAAAGTGATATTGAAGAGACACGGTTAATTTTCGGTAAGGATAATGCAGCTAAAAATACGGCCGAGCAAAATTTTTAATAAACGTTTACTTAGATTAATCCCTGCTTTTGATTTTGTGAAGAAGTGTTGACAATGACAGATACAAAGAAAGAAAAAAGCGATAGCCTTAAAAACACCTTAAATCTTCCCTACACTGAGTTTCCCATGAAAGCGAATCTCTCTAGTCAGGAACCGAAGATGCTCGCGCGCTGGGCGAAGATCGACATCTATTCGAAAATTCTTGAAAAAAATTTGGGTAAACCAGATTTTATTCTGCATGACGGTCCCCCTTATGCGAATGGAGATTTGCATCTCGGGCATGCCATTAATAAGTCTTTGAAAGACTTTGTAGTTAAATCTAAATCAATGAGTGGTTTTAATAGCCCGTTTGTTCCTGGTTGGGATTGTCACGGTTTGCCGATCGAACATAATGTGGAGAAGAAAAAGGGCAAGGCCGGCCAAAAAATCTCACATGCGGCGTTTAGGGAAGAGTGCCGGAAATATGCTACGACTCAAGTTGAGAAGCAAAAAATTGATTTCGTCCGGTTGGGAGTTTTTGCCGATTGGGAAAAGCCGTATCTAACAATGGATTTCAAGACTGAGGCTAATATTGTTCGATCCTTGGGTGTGATTGTTGATCGTGGACACCTAGTCAAGGGATACAAACCAGTTTATTGGAGCGTGGTTGGTGGTTCGGCATTGGCTGAGGCAGAGGTTGAATACCAAGAGAAAGAATCTTACGCGATAGATGTTCGTTTCAAGCCGACTGAGCTTAGGTCGTTTTTGAGCAAATTTTCTGTCTCGGATGGAGACGCCAAAGATAAAGACGTTAGCGTGGTTATTTGGACAACAACGCCGTGGACATTACCTTCAAATCAAGCCGTTTGCCTTAATAAAGATCTTCGGTATGCGCTTTTGGATGTCCAAGTTGGTTTTAATAGGGAATACATCGTCATATCTAAAGACATGATTAATGAGGTTATGTCTCGCTATAAGTGCAACTCGTTCAAGCTTGTCGGCGAGTGCGTGGGCGCAGAACTTGAGGGTGAGCAATTGTATTCGCCACTAACGCGTTCTGCAGTTCCCGTAATTCTCGGGGAACATGTTACTACTGAGGCGGGGACCGGGTGCGTTCACACAGCGCCCGATCATGGTGTCGACGACTTTAATGTTGCGAAAAAGTATGGGATCGATACCCTTAATTTGATCGATAGCGGAGGTGTTTTTTCTGCAGCAGCCGGAGAGTTTGGTGGGCTGCACGTCTACAAGGTTGACTCTGTTGTTATCGATCGCTTAAAAACAGAGAACCTTCTGATTAAAGAGGAGAAGATAAATCATAGTTACGCCCATTGTTGGCGAACAAAAACACCATTGATATATCGTGCTACTCCTCAGTGGTTTATCAGCATGCAGCAGGAGGGCCTTCTAGATGAGAGTTTAATTGCTGCAGATAATGTTACTTGGGTGCCGGACTGGGGCAAAGCGCGGATAGAGCTAATGCTTAAAGGGAGCCCCGACTGGTGCGTCTCAAGACAGCGTAGTTGGGGGGTGCCTATTACTTTATTTGTCCACAAAGAAACTGGAGACCTACATCCTAATACAGCCAGTCTTATCGAGGAGATTGCTCAACGTATCGAGCGGTCTGGAATTGAAGCATGGTTTGATCTTGATTCTGCAGAGCTGATTGGTGACGATTCAAGTGACTATGAAAAAGTCACTGATACGCTCGATGTTTGGTTTGATTCTGGTGTAAGCCATTATTCCGTTTTGTCGAAAAGAGATAATCTCAAATATCCTGCAGACCTCTACTTAGAAGGTTCGGATCAGCATCGTGGCTGGTTCCAATCATCGTTAAAGACCGCGGTAGCGATGAATGGGACAGCTCCTTACCGACAGGTACTAACCCACGGGTTTTTTGTTGACGCCGAAGGGAAAAAAATGTCTAAGTCGCTTGGAAACACTGTAGCACCTCAGAAAATCTTTAAGGAGCAGGGAGCGGATATACTTCGCTTGTGGGTGGCGGCGACAGATTATCGCGGCGAGATGACGGTGTCGGATGAAATTTTCAAAAGAATAGCGGATTCCTATAGACGGATTCGTAACACGGCTCGGTTTATGCTCTCTAATTTGAATGGGTTTGATCCTGCGAAGGACAGTGTTGAAAGTGCACAGATGCTGTCCTTGGACTCATGGATTCTCCGACAGTGCCGTGAGTTAGAGTCCGAAGTTTGTGATCATTACAGTTCTTATAATTTTCATCATATCTATCAACGAGTACATAATTTTTGCGTGTCAGAATTAGGCGGATTTTATCTCGATGTAATAAAGGACAGGCAATATACTTGTCAGAGCGATAGCTTGGCACGTCGTTCGACGCAGACTGTCTTATTGGCTATGACGGAAATGCTTAGTCGGATGATTGCGCCGATTCTGAGTTTTACTGCAGATGAAATTTGGCAATATATTCCAGGGGAACGGGCGGAGTCTGTGTTTTTGAGTAACTTTGGCGACAGTAAATGTCACGTTGGCGCTGATTCTGATGAGTTTAACGATGCGTATTGGCGGACACTAATTGACATTCGTACAGTCGTAAATAAAGAGTTGGAGCAAAAGCGCGCTGACAAAGAAATAAAGGCTAATCTTAGTGCAGAGGTTGATTTGTACTGTACAGCGGAGTTAGCTGAAAAACTGCGATGGTTGGGCGACGAATTGAGATTTGTATTAATCGTTTCCAAGGCGACGATTCACATTGGTAATGGCAAAGATTCGACTGTGACAGATGTTGAGGGACTTCGCTTATCGGTGCGGCCCTCATCAAAAGAGAAGTGCGAGCGTTGTTGGCACCACAGACAAGATGTTGGGTCGAACATTGATTATCCTAATCTTTGTGGACGCTGTATTTCAAACATTCATGGTGAGGGTGAACTTCGGCGCTTCGCATGACGTTTATTTCTCAACAGCTATCTGAGATAGGTAAACTTATGACTCAAGCCATGGTATCGCCGAAGATTGAGTTGGAGGCAAAAGTGACGTTGCACTTTTCTCTCTCGCTAGAGTCTGGAGACCTCATCGATTCTAATTTTGCCGACGAGCCCGCAACCTTCACTTTAGGTGATGGAAGCATGTTGCCGGGTTTCGAAGAGACTTTAATGGGATGTGAGCCTGGAAGCGAATTTACGCTGTCCTTGCAAGCGGATAAAGCATTTGGCGAGATTAATCCGCGTAATGTACATTGGTTTCCAGCAAAAAAATTCAAAGACATATTTTCGGACCCAGCAATTGCAACGGAGGTGGGAAGCATCGTTTCTTTCAAAGACCCCGGCGGAGGAGAGTTGCCGGGTGTGATAACGAAAATTAATAAAAGGTCGGTTATGGTTGATTTTAACCACCCGCTTGCGGGGAAGGTTATTGTTTTCTCGGCAAAAGTCTTATCGGTTATTCCGCCAAATGTTAATGTGGTTCACATAGGTAATTAGATGGTTAGGGAAAGGCTTTGATTGAAATAGGAACTCCACTATTGGGCGCGAGTATCAGGCTTGCTAATCCTCGTGGGTTTTGCGCAGGTGTTGATCGTGCAATTGATATTGTTAAAAGTGCGCTCGATATATTTGGCGCCCCAGTTTACGTTCGACATGAAGTTGTACACAATAAATTTGTGGTTGATGGTTTGCGCAAGCGTGGCGCTATTTTTGTCGAAAGTCTTGATGATGTTCCGAACATCGATTCTGCTGGGCGAGAGCCTATATTGATATTCAGTGCGCATGGGGTTTCGCAACAAGTGAGAGTGGAAGCTGAGCGAAGAAAACTCAAGGTGTTCGACGCGACTTGCCCACTTGTAACGAAGGTGCATTTAGAAGTCGCGAAGTTTAGTCAGGCGGGGAAAGAGTGTGTTCTCATTGGTCATGCAAAGCACCCTGAAGTAGAAGGAACTATGGGCCAGTATACTAGCGAGTTTGGTGGAGGAATTTATTTAGTGGAGTCTGTCGAGGATGTTCAAACGTTGACTGTGCAAAATCCGCAAAGTCTTTCTTTTGTCACGCAGACAACTCTATCGATGGATGATACCGCGAAGGTAATAGATGCACTCAGGGATAGGTTTCCAGATATTCAAGGGCCGCGTAAAAAAGATATATGTTATGCAACTCAAAACAGACAGGATGCGGTAAAGCAGCTTGCTCTGGAGTGCGATCTTTTGTTAGTTGTTGGTTCTCCAAATAGCTCTAATTCAAACCGATTGAAGGAGCTTGCAGAGCGTCTTGGTTGTGTTTCTTACTTAATCGATAGCGTTGAGGACATAAACCCTCAATGGTTCGTTGGTAAGAGACATTTCGGTATAACCGCGGGAGCATCTGCCCCTGAGATTTTAGTCGAAAAAGTGATTGAACAATTAAAGAGTCTCAGCGGAGCTGATCCGGTTGAGCTAAATGGCGTTGAAGAAAATATTTTCTTCAGCTTACCGAAAGAGCTTAGGCCAGAGCCGACATAGAGATCGCAAGGTCTGTCCTTACACCGAGTCGAGCTCATCTTTCTTTTGCCGTAACATCGCGGAAGCCGATTTTATTTCTTGCAGTTTATTTCGTTCTTTTTCAACAATCTTTTCGGGCGCATTTGAAACGAATTTAGGATTATTCAGTCGGCCCTCGAGGGCTTTTGCATTAATTTCTAGTTTGTTAAGTTCTTTATTAAGTCGCGATTTTTCTGCTTCTATATCAATTAGTCCATCCATCGGCACAAGTATTTCTAAATTACCGTATAGCTGAACCGCGCTCACCGGTGCTTCCTTGGATGCCGGAAGCCAATTGATTTCCTCTAACTTAGCTAACTTCTTGAGCAGGTGCTTGTGTTGCCTGAGGCTGTTCTTATCCTCTTCATCGCTACTACGCAGATAGACAGTTATTGCCTTAGCTGGGGAAATATCCATCTCTCCCCGAATGTTACGTATTCCGACTACCACACCTTTGATCCAGTCAATTTCAGCTTCGGCTTGGAGATTCAAGTTTTCTGGAGCAACGCATGGATAAGGCTGTATCATTATGCTCTCACCTTGGATGCGTAGTTGCGAAGCGCAGCGTTGCCAGAGCTCCTCAGTAATAAAGGGCATGAACGGATGTAATAGGCGCAATATTTTTTCGAAAGTGCTCAGTAACACGTATCGTGCTGCCTTAGCCTCTGCCTGATTAGTTTCCTCATCCCATAAGACAGGTTTAGAGAGTTCAACATACCAATCGCAGTATTCGTTCCAAACGAACTCCTGTAGATCCTGAGCCGCCGTATCAAAGCGATAATTTTCGAGTGAATGGCGCACCGCACTCAATGTTTTTTCAAACGAGCTAATAATCCAATGATCCGCGATCGACATGTATTTAATATGATCTTCTGACGAACCAATGATTTTCCCATCCGTGTTCATTTCAACATATCTTGCTGCATTCCAAATCTTATTACAAAAATTTCTATGGCCTTCAATTCGACCAAGATCAAACTTAATATCTCTTCCTGTAGAAGCCAGAGAATAAAATGTAAACCGCAGGGCGTCAGTTCCATATGCTGCTATCCCACTGGGAAAACTTGCGCGTGTATTTTTTTCTATTTGATCAATTAACTTCGGCTGCATCATATCTGCCGTGCGTTTAGTAACCAGTTGCTCTAAATCAATGCCGTCTATTAAGTCGATCGGATCGAGGATATTGCCTTTAGATTTTGACATCTTTTGGCCGCTTTCATCGCGCACGAGCCCAGTCACATAGACTTTCTTAAACGGAACTTGGCCTGTAAATTTCAAGGTCATCATTATCATCCGAGCGACCCAGAAAAAAATGATATCAAAGCCGGTGACTAAGACGTTTGTGGGATGAAAACGATCGAAGAACGATGTTTCATTTGGCCACCCTAAAGTCGAGAATGTCCAAAGTGCAGATGAGAACCATGTATCTAGTACGTCCTCGTCTTGGTGGAGAGTAATTTTCTCATCGAGCTTATGTGCGAAACGAATAGTTTCCTCGCTGTCTCCCACGTATACTTTCCCCTCTTCATCGTACCAAGCTGGAATTCGGTGCCCCCACCATAATTGCCGACTGATGCACCAGTCCTTGAGATCACGCATCCAAGCAAAATAAGTGTTCTCCCAATTTTTGGGGACGAACTCAATTTCGCCAGATTCGACAGCGGTGATTGCTGGTCCCGCCAATGATTCGACTGAAACGTACCATTGATGAGTGAGGTATGGCTCAACTATTGCACCGCTTCGGTCGCCTCGTGGAACCTTTAATCTATGAGGTTCGATTTTTTCGAGCAGACCGAGGCTCTTCATTTCCTCGACGACCTTTTTTCTTGCTACAAAACGATCGAGGCCGACATATTGCGACGGTGCCTCTTCATTTATCGCTGCATCGTCTGTCAGGATGTTAATTAGCTCAAGATCGTGCCGAAGACCCATTTCATAATCGTTAAAGTCGTGTGCTGGAGTAATCTTTACACAGCCGGTACCGAAGGCAGGATCGACGTATGTATCTGCGATAATTGGGATATTACGGTTACAGATAGGTAGTTTTACTTGCTGGCCAATTAAATGCTTATAACGTTCGTCCTCAGGATGAACCGCGACTGCTGTATCACCCAGAAGAGTCTCTGGGCGAGTCGTTGCGATCACCAGATTTTCGTTACTATCAGCAATTGGGTAACTGAAATACCAGAGTGAGCCGTCTTCTTCTTCCGATATAACCTCTAGGTCTGATATGGCAGTCAGTAATTTGGGATCCCAGTTTACAAGTCGATTACCCCTGTAAATTAACCCTTCATTGTATAAATCGATAAATACTTTCTGGACAACCGATGAGAGCTCTTCATCCATCGTAAATCGCTCTCGAGTCCAATCTAATGATGACCCGAGGCGCCTCAGCTGCTGAGTAATAATATTTCCAGATTCATCTTTCCAGTCCCAAACCCTCTTAATAAAGGCATCTCTGCCAATCTCCGCTCTCGACTTACCCTCTGAGTTCAGTTGCCGCTCGACCACCATCTGTGTGGCTATGCCCGCATGATCGGTCCCAACTTGCCATAACGCTTGATGCCCATCCATGCGGTGGTATCGTGTTAGAGCGTCCATGATTGCATGCTGGAAACCATGGCCCATATGCAACCGACCCGTCACATTGGGTGGTGGGATTACAATGCAGTATGGTTGCGCATTTCCGCTGGGCGCAAAATAGCCGCGTTCCTCCCAGGTTTTGTACCATGCTTGCTCTAGTTCTTGAGGCTGATAGATTTTTTCCATTTTTTTAAATCTTAGTTTTTAAGAAAACCCAATTATACCTTATGGTTTGGGCAGGTGTGTGCAAACGATAACTTTTCTTTTTGTAGAGGTATTGGTTGAATTTTAAATGGATACCATCTTGGGCTTCAGTCCTAATTCTTGATAGCTCCGATAGCGTTTCCGAGCAGAGGCGAGGTGCGGGTCGTCTTGCATAATGATTTCAGTTATCCGATTAAATTGGTTTGGATTAGCAAAGGGAGCAGCTTTCAGATTAATCAGTACATCAGCATGCTTGGAAGATGGAAGCTCAGTTCCTATCGTTACTTCTCCTTCGTGTGTTTCTGTATTCTCAAAACCATGAGGCACAAAACTGCTCGATGAAAAAGTCCAAAGTTTCTCATCTAGTTCCTCCAATTGCTCATGTGATTCAACCAGGATGAAGACACTGTGTTCTAAAGACACGCCTTTTTCGGCGAGCCGACATGCAAAAGTTAGTTTGTCTGCGAGGGTCTCGCCTTGGATCTTATAAAAACTGACTTCGCTGGCTGAATCCACGTCTTGCCTGACCTTCACTTAGCCACTTGACTGCAGAGGTATTCGGTTAGCAAAGCAACAGGTCTGCCTGTTGCTCCTTTTTCGGAACCCGACCTCCAAGCGCTTCCAGCAATATCAAGGTGGGCCCATTTTAAATTTTCCGTAAATCGTGAGAGAAAGCAGGCTGCTGTAATTGTTCCTGCTCTGGGTCCACCAATATTTGCAATATCAGCGAAGTTGCTTGAAATCATGGACTGATATTCGTCTAGAAGAGGCAGCTGCCATACAGGGTCAAGGCTCTTCTGGCCCGAGTTAATTAAATCTGATGCCAGGCTTTCGTCATTGCTCAGTAAAGCGCTCACGGTTGATCCAAAAGTTGCTACTGCGGCACCAGTCAACGTTGCTATGTCAATAACGCTTTTTGGTTTGTATCTTTTTACGTAGGTAAGTGCATCGCACAAAACCAGCCTGCCTTCAGCGTCTGTGTTCAACACCTCAATCGTTTGTCCCGACATACTTGTTACAATGTCGCCAGGTTTCGTAGCTCTTCCGCTTGGCATATTCTCAGCCGCAGCGATTACTGCTACGACATTGAGATTCAGGTTCGTTGTAATTATTGCGTTCATTGAACCGATAACGCTTGATGCTCCGCACATATCGTACTTCATCTCATCCATGCCACCGCCAGATTTGAGGCTGATTCCGCCGGTATCGAAGGTTATCCCTTTCCCAACGAGGGCATGAGGTTTATCGTTTTTCTTTCCACCTTGATACTCGACAACAATTAATTTAGCTTCTTCAGAAGATCCAGCCGAAACAGATAACAATGAACCCATGCCAAGTCTACGCATTTGCTTTTCTGTTAGTACTTTAACCTTGACTTTGTTTTTCCCTTTCCAGAGCTTTTGAGCATATTCTGCCAAATAAGTCGGTGTGCAAATATTACCGGGGAGATTTCCAAGTTCTTTTGCTTGGTTTATGCCATTCCCAATGGCCTTCCCTTTTTGCATAGCCGTCTCGAGGGTTTTTATCTGTCTTCGAGTTCCGATTGAAGCTGATATTGTTTTTAACGATTTTATTGCTGGTTTTTTACTTTTTGTTGCCGAATAGACATAGCACAAATCCTCGGCTTCCTGACTAATTCGCATCGTTACCCATGGAGTTTTTCGGTCGTTTAACTCAAGGTTGCTGAAGGCAAAATGGGCGTTTTTTGCTTTGGTGGCAAATATTGTCTGAAGTGCGTTTCGCATTGCCTTTATGAAACTTTTAGCATTGAGCTCTTTTCGATCCCCTGCACCAAGTAATAGTACTCGCGGCGCTCTGCAACCCGCTATGTTTTGAATCAAAGCGGTTTCACCCAGCTTTCCTGAAAAATCGTTGTTGGTAAGGAGTTTTGTAATTGCTTTGCCGCAGCCCCTATCAACAATCTCCGCTTCCTCACTAAGTATGCCGTTTTTGAATACAACGATAACTAAACAGTCTGTCACTGTTTTTATTGGCGAAGTGTTTTTGATAGCAAATTTCATAAAAGATCCCGTGCGAAGTGAATTACAAGAATTAAAAGACTTAAAAATTACTTTATATGCTATTGATTTCGCTCCGAGTAGGCAAGCTGAGTTACAAAAAAGGCAAAAATTCATCAACAAGTTCAATTCTTGCTCTTAAATTGTCTTTAACTGCCCGCCGAAACGTGCGCCGGATTGGCTTCGCTTTAAATGTCATCTTACGACGGAAAACCGCACGGTAACTATAGCAAGTTAAATCAGGTAGACTGGAAAAACCGTGGAGGACTAATTTTCTTGTGATTTTATTCAAATATTTAAGTAAGCAGGTCTACCAGCTACTAGTCGGTATTGCCATTACTCTGACAACAGTAGCACTTTTCAGTCGTTTTATTCAGTACCTGAGTCAGGCTGCGATTGGAGAACTGTCCTCTGATATATTGTTTTGGATAGTGCTTTACCGAATGCCTGATTTTCTGTTGATAATCCTTCCTCTTTCGTTGTTTCTAGCTGTCCTGACCACTTACAGCCGCCTCTACGCAGAGAATGAAATGGTTGTTTTATTTAATAGTGGCGTTAGTGAGTCGACATTGCTTGCTTACACACAATTAATTGCTGCTCTTATTTTGGTGTCAGTTGCAATACTCAGTTTCCAACTGGCTCCTTGGGGATTGAGGAATACAGAAACCTTATTGCTGCAGCAGGGGGAATTAACGGAAGTTGACCTAATCACAGCAGGACGATTTCAAACGTTCAACCGAGGACATCGAGTGACCTATGCAGATCGGGTAATTCAAAATTCTTCAGGTCAGAGAGAACTACAAAATGTCTTTGTTGCGGCACCGGTGTCAACTTCTTCAGTTGGGTCCAGAATCATAATTGCAGACCGTGCTAAATCTCTAATTTCTGGCAGGGATCGCTATCTTGAACTAGAAAATGTACGTCAAATTGAGGGCGAGCCAGGGCAATCTGATTTCAGTATAAGCCACTTTGAAAAACAAATATTTTTGCTTCCCGAATCTGAAGAAGTTGAACAAATTGATGGAGAGGCTACTCTCCCTATGTCTCAATTGTTTGGTTCGAGCGAGCCGAGACTAATCGCGGAGTTGCAATGGAGATTGAGTCTAGTTCTTCTTATTCCTGTATTGGTAACGTTAGCAGTTCCTCTGAGTCGAGTGCGCCCTCGACAGGGACAGTACAGCAAATTGTTCGTGGCAATTTTGTTATTCGCATCATACATCTTACTTTTGCAAATTTGCCGAGATGCGATTAGCCGCGGAAGTCTAATTCCGTGGCTAGGGGTTTGGTGGGTCCACGCGTTATTTCTGCTGCTTGGCTTGGGAATGTTAACTTTCCCCAACGTTGGTGATTGGTTTTCGTTGGGGAAAACGAATGATTAGGTTAGATCGTCTTATAGCGGGCAGGATGTTATTTGCTTTTTTTATTGTGCTTTCGGTTGTGGGTGCCGTCGATTTTGTGTTTGCGATAGTCGACGAGTTGGGAGATGTGAGCGATAGTTACAGTTTTGCGGGTGCGCTCTCCTATATAACCCTGACTTTTCCTTCAAGTGTTCATGAGTTGTTTCCATTCGCGGCTCTCGGCGGTGCTCTTCTTGGGCTTGGATCTTTGGCCTCCAACAATGAATTGGTTGTGATGCGCGCGTCAGGTATAAGCGTTTGGAGAATAGTGTGGTCTGTTGCTAAACCGACGTTTTTTCTGATGATACTTGGTTTGATTTTAGGTGAATATGTTGCTCCTCCCCTGGATAAATTTGGACAAGATAAAAAAGCTGAGCTCCAAGGCTATACAGGAGGGGAGAGAGAAGGGTTTTGGCAAAAATCGGGAAAAGAGTTCATTTATATCGATGCTGTCGCATCTGATGGAAGGACGATGTACAACGTAATTCGCTATACTCTTGATGATGAGGGATCTTTTAAGTCCTATATCACGGCTAGGCGCGCAGAGTTTAGTGTCGAGGGCGACGGCTGGAATTTAATAGAAATTAGAGAAACAGAATTAAATTCAAATGCCATTCAAACAATCGAGCTTCCGAGATCGAACTGGGAATCAGGTTTGTCGCCAAACCTTCTGCAAGTGTTATCCCAAGATCCAGATACTCAATCTATTTCAGGCCTTTTTAGATTTTCTCAGTTTTTAGACAGAGAAGGCCTCGAGTCGAGCTCTTATTACCTTGCTTTCTGGAAAAAGATACTGCAACCCTTTATGACTCTTGCACTTGTGCTTCTCGGTGTATCCTCTGTATTTGGACCTCTTCGAGAGGTTACGACGGGGTACAGGGTTTTTGTCGGGATCACAGCTGCGTTGTCGTTTACAATTATTCAAAGAATTTTGGAGCCGACTAGTATACTCTTTGGGTTGAGCCCGTTATTTGCCGCATTATTACCCATTTTTATCGCATCGGGGTTAGGCCTCTTTATGTTGAACCGCACTCGTTAGTTAGTCCTTTCTACTACACGTTTTTTTTTGCTGGGAACAAAAGCAATATAGGTCCGCGACAGCTTGTCATGAAGTGTATCTTTTTCCGGATCGAAATAGAGCCAAAAGTACCCCAGACCGAACAAAAAAAAAGCCGGCCATGCATAGAGAAAGCGGATAAAGCCTTGCTGAATGGTTATGGGTCTATCCACCTTACTTACGATTTTAAGTTTCCACGACATCATGCCCAGTGTTTGTCCGCCTCGACGCCAAAAATACAGATAAAAGCTGCTGCTGCTCGTTAGCATCATAAAAAAAGTAATAGCATTCACGAGAGAGTCTGTTTCAACTATACCATTTACAACTTGGTTAGATTTAAATTCGAAAATGAATTGAATAACATAACCTAAAACTAGCCAAATAGCGCCAATCAGAAAGCTATCGTAGAGAAGAGCAGCCAAACGTCGCATTAAGCCTGCGCGCTCAAATAGAGTGGTTTCCGTTTCACTTTCTTCGAAATCTATTGGCTTCAATTTCTGGTTCCTTGGTTAGCGTCAACGGGGTAGTGCTCTATTTTTCATAGAGGATGAGTCTAACTCAATACTTTCTTTGGCTATAGTCTGGATTCGTTCATCAAATGCCTGTTTCTGTTTATTGGTAGTTTTGTTAGACTCGCGCTTTCTGATATTTAATGTTTTCTATTAGCGAATTTCTTAAAAGATGTGTCACAGAGAGTAAAATAATGAGTTTGGACTCGAAGCAAAAGTCTCGTGTAGCTTTGATGGATACAACCCTGCGTGATGGTGAGCAGACACAAGGGGTTTCTTTCTCTGCAAACGAAAAGCTTAGTATTGCACAGGCTTTATTACAATCCTTAAAAGTTAATCGGATTGAAATTGCCTCGGCGTGTGTGTCGGAGGGAGAGAAAGCAGCTGTGCGAGGAATTACTGCATGGGCGAAAGAGTGTGGAGAACTAGAGAAGGTTGAAATTCTCGGCTTCGTAGATCACCAACGCAGTGTTGATTGGATTGTTGAGGCCGGTGGCACGGTTCTGAATTTGCTTGCGAAGGGCAGTGAAAAACACTGTAGGGAGCAGTTAGGAAAAACTCTTGCCGGGCATATTGAGGACATTAAAAAGACAGTCTCCTATGCTAAAGAATCAGGTTTGACCGTAAATATGTATTTAGAAGATTGGTCAAGCGGATATGTCGATAGTAAAGATTATGTATGTGATTTGATTAATGAAACACAAAGCATAGGAATTAGTCACTACTTGCTGCCTGATACCTTGGGACTAATGTCCCCTGACGAAGTTTTTGTTTCTTTGAAACAAATGATTGAAGCTTTTCCTGACCTTGTTTTTGATTTTCATCCACATAATGATTACGGGCTTGCAACGGCTAATGCCATGGCAGCAGTTCGTGCTGGCATCGAAACTATCCACTGTACCGTAAATTGCCTAGGAGAACGCGCTGGGAATGCCTCTCTGGCGGAGGTTGTAGTTGGTCTTCGAGACAAAATGGGAATGGAGCTGACGGTTGACGAAACGCGGATTACAACCTTGAGCCGTATGGTAGAAAATTTCTCAGGCAAGTGGGTAGCCGCCAATACTCCAATCGTCGGTGCTGACGTTTTTACGCAGACGGCGGGAATTCATGCTGATGGCGATCTCAAGGGAGATTTGTACACAACCAATTTAGGCCCCGAGAGGTTCGCAAGGAAAAGAATTTATGCTCTCGGAAAGATGAGTGGAAAGGCATCTCTTTTAAACAATCTTGAAGAGATGGGTATTACTCTTTCAAGAGAAGATCAAGCAAGAGTTTTAGATCGAATAATAAAGCTCGGAGACTCAAAAGAGCTCATTACCGCCGAAGATCTCCCTTTCATAATAGCAGACGTTATGGAGAGTCAGGAGTATGAGCATGTCTCATTATTAAACTGGAGTATAAGTAGCGGATTAGACGTCGATAGCACCGCAAGCATTAGATTACGAGTGGGAGATAAAGAGCACCAAGGGGCTGGAACAGGTAATGGTGGGTTTGCAGCGTTCTTCGATGCAATTGAGAGGGTACTGTTGTTGGAAGAATTTGAAATGCCCTCGCTGACGGATTACGAGGTACATATTCCTCGGGGTGGGAAGATTAATGCTCTCACCGAATGCATTATTTCTTGGTCTTGGCAGGAAAAAGAATTTAAAACCCGTGGCGTTGATTCAAATCAGGTAATGGCGGGCGTAAAAGCTACCCTTAGAATGGTGAATCTTCGGTTTCATTCGGTAAAACAAACTTTTTAATCAGTGCTTTCTCACTCTAATAATTTATTTTTGATTGTTGTTGGTAAAGATTTTCGAAACTCTCTTGCGTGGCTAGGATACGGGGGGAATTTTTTGAAGCTCTGAGGCAACAAGATCGCCGAACGCGCTTGTGGTGATAAGTGTCACTTCATCAGTCGACTTTGAGAGATCTGGAGTCGAGTTTCCTTGGGCAAAAACTGCTTGCATTGCCAGCCAGACGTTGGCCGCTTCTTCTGCCATTCCAAAACTCATTTCTAACATCATCGCCACAGATCCGATCATCGAGTAAGGGTTGGCTATTCCTTGACCTGCAATGTCAGGGGCCGAACCATGAGAAGGTTCGTAATATGCTTTTTCCGGGCCGATGCATGCTGACGGCATTAAGCCAAGCGATCCGAGTATTCCTCCGGCTTGGTCGCTTAGAATGTCACCAAACATATTTTCCATTACCATCACATCGAACTGACTTGGGTTCAGACAGAGATAAGTGGCGGCCGCATCGACGAGGATGTTAACTACAGTCACATCAGGATAGTCCCGATTAACCTCGTTTATAATTTCATTCCACAATACGCTGGACTTCAATACATTTGACTTGTGGATGTTGTGCAATATTTTTTTTCTTTTTGATGCAGTCTTAAAAGCAACATCAGCAATCGCAAAAATTTGGTCTTCATCATATTCGAGCGCCTCGCGCACAAAGCGCTTTCCATTTTCGTCGATACCTGTTTCTTTACTACCGAAGTATAGTCCTCCGACCAGCTCTCGGATGATCATGATATCGATTCCGTTCCCTATTATTTCTTTTTTTAGTGGTGAAAAATGCGAGAGGCTCTGGGGGAGGACAACTGGGCGGAAATTAGCGTAGGTATTGTATCTTCGTCTTAGCGGCAGTAGCGCTCCCCTCTCTGGCTGCATATCGATCGGAATTTTTTTGGATTCTTCAAAACCCAGGCCAATTGGTCCTTTCAAGATCGCATCAGCATTATCACAAAGATTCTTAGTTGCAGCAGGAAAGGAATCGCCATCTGAGAAATACGCTGTAGCGCCAAACGGGGAATGTAGTAGATCAAAGTCAATGTTGTTCCGTTTACTCACGACCCTTAATATTTTAACGGCTTCGGCCATAATCTCTGGCCCGATGCCATCTCCGTCGAGGAGTGCAATAGTTTTTGAAGTCATATTGTTTCTCACTGAGTGCTCTTTTCAGAAAACTTTTATCGTTGCATATGTTATCATTTTTGGTGCGATAAAAGTGAATTCTTCAACAAAGCGCCTGCATAAAACGACTCTAAGGTGAGATATTTTAATAATGAGCCTGAATATTGATGAGAGGGCTTCTTTGACCGAATAACTTGATCTAGCAATGTTAAGATTTTTTAGGCGATGATAATGATAAACGATACAAAACCTTATTTTTTTCTTGTTTTTTGCGGCTGTGCACTGATTATGTTGTCCTTCGGTTATCGAGCTGGATTTGGTCTTTTCATGGACCCACTTTCTGACGCTCGGGGATGGGGACGAGAGGTTCTTGCGACAGCATTTGCTGTACAGAATTTAGTATGGGGCCTGTGTGCCCTATTGGCTGGTGGTGTGGCGGATAGGTATGGGCCGTCTAGAGTCCTTTTTGCGGGTGTAATTTTTTATGGGTTTGGGATGTGGGGTATGGCACTCTCTACGAGCGGCGCGGAGGTGCTATCAACGGCTGGGTTATTGGTTGGTGCCGGCATAGCAGGGACATCGTTTGGTATCGTCTTGCCTGCTTTGGTAAAGATCGTGCCCGAGGCTAAACAAGGTTGGGTTCTGGGAGTCGGAACGGCAGCAGGTAGCTTCGGACAGTTCGCTATTGTTCCTCTTATTCAGATGTTGATAAGTTATGCTGGCTGGTATCAAGCGCTCCAATTTTTGAGCCTGTCTACAGTATTGATGCTGTTTTTTGTTTTACCTCTCACGCGAATTGAATCAGCTGATGGCGCTGCGAAAGGTGATGTTTCTTTTTCCTTGATAAAAGTAGCGTCAAGCGCCCTCAAGGTGCCTTCCTATTTGTTACTAGTATTCGGTTTTTATGTTTGCGGTTTTCATTTGGCCTTTATTACTGTCCACATGCCAATTTATTTGGTAGATGTGGGATTTTCTGCCGCTGTTGGTGCTGCTAGTATTAGTGTTATAGGTTTATTTAATATTTTTGGCGCTTATTATGCCGGAATAATTAGTGATAAAGCTCCAATGAGTAAAATTCTAGTTTTAATATATGTCGCCCGTGCAATCGTAATTTCTCTCTTCTTAATTCTGCCCAAGAGTGTTGTTAGCGTGTTAGTTTTCAGTGGGCTAATCGGTCTCCTGTGGCTCGCTACGGTGCCGCCCACTTCTGGTCTTGTGGCGAAATTTTTCGGAACACGGTATATGACCTATTTGTATGGGATTGTTTTTTTTAGCCATCAGGTTGGAAGTTTTACCGGTGTCTGGCTTGGTGGTGTGCTCCATGAACGATTTGGAAATTATGATGGAGTATGGATAGCTGGAATAATTTTGGGACTCATTGCAGCGTTCCTTCATTTTAACATCGATGAGAAAAGCTACGAGAACAAAATATCAACGACTGTTCCTCAGGCTTACTGAGTTAATTGTGTTCTTAGGTTTATTGACACGTTGCGTGTTAGGCCTGTCGAATGTTGCTTTATATTTCAGGACTAATTCGAAAAGGCTTAATACTCACGCAAGTCGAAAATAAATATAAGCCGCCATTAACAAAAAAAGGCAAGTAACGCTAAGTATGCTCCAGGTTTTTATGAACCAACTCGGTTGTTCGGTTTCGGGGACTTTGTTGCCGAAAATAGCGAAGTGATTTAACAAAGCCAGAAATGGTCCTATCAAAAAAACGATTATTGAGGTTAAGTCCATAAAGCGGGTAAAGGAGTTCAACAACAAGTAGATAACAAAGACGGCAAAAATAGAAAGGCACAATAAAACTAGTTTGTATTGATAATGATTGCCCCACTTTATTTTTGGGAAGAACTCTTTGCCAATGGCGATGGCCATCCTCGTCATGCCGTCGTTCACAGCAAGGGCGGTTGAAAGCATGACCAGTAGCGCGGTGAAAGCGATCGCGTAGAAACTCCAATCTCCAATAAGCGTGGTATAAACGTTAAGTAACTGTCTCGCGAACCCTGCATTATCGCTGGGCATGGTGGTACCAAGCGGATTAAGGACAGCCGCACCTAAGAAAAGGAAAAAGATAGCAAGTACGCTGCTGATGACATATCCAACATTAAAGTCAAAGCGAGATTGTTCCTGCGTTATCAACAAATTTGACTCTTGAGCTTTCGCTACAGTCCACAATGACTGAAGAACTGAGGCGTCGGTTGGTGATGGCATGAACCCTATCAAGGCGACTATAAAAATCACAGTTGGCGCGTCGAACACTGGGAAAGAGAGGGCTGAAGTGCTCCACTCTAAACGATCAAAGATTAAAAGCACGCAAAAAGTAGTTAACAGTGTAAATCCGACGACCAAAATCTTGATAACAAATTCTAGTCTTTTGTATCCTCCAAAAAAAAGAAGAGAGTTGACGATTATTAATACCGTTATTACTCCGATTACTGGGCTTGCAGAAAGGCCTGTCGTTGCTTGAAGCAGCCCTGATGTAAAGAGAGCAACCGCAGCGATAATAAAGACCATGCTGAAGAGCTGACTGATCGAGAATAATATGAAGATAAACCAGCCCCGCTCACGGTAACTAGTAACCAAGTTTTTTCCTGTAATGGTCGCGTACTCTCCGCCAAATCGAAGGCTGGGATATTTTATGATGCAGGCGATAAGCACTATGAAAGTCATGCTGAGACCGTAACCTGCTCCAGCGCGAGTCGCTTGAACTAAGTGTGAGACACCAACAGCTACAGCTGCATACAGCAGTCCAGGGCCAAGAGAACTTAAAGAAAATGGCCATGTGGATTTCAAATTTTGATTCCTTACCGGATTTGCTATCTGGTCTACCTAGGGAAACTTTTTTTAGGCATGGTAGTCGTGAAAAAAAAGGTGGTCAAGTTATAACCTATCTGTTGAGTATGAGCGAGAGTGTCGCCAATAACAAAATGCACATTCATTAAAAAACTGCTGTTCACGGATCAAATCGACTCCTATACTGAGATTTCAATTATCAAAGTGATTTAAGTAAAACATGACATTTTCGAAGCAAGAAGTGTTGGCAATTGTTGCCGAACTTGAACAGGCAGAAGAGACCCGAAATCCAATACCGCATATATCGAAGCGTTTTCCTGATATGAATGTCGCTGAAGCTTATGCAATTCAAAGTGCGTGGGTTGCCCTCAAGCGCAAGAAAGGACGCCGGCGTATTGGCTGGAAAATCGGATTAACCTCGCGGGCAATGCAGCGAGCGGCTGGGATAACAGAACCTGACTATGGTCAGCTTCTTGACAATATGCTTTTTTGGTCGGGGAGCCGACTTAACGCGAGCGATTTCATTATTCCTCGAATTGAAACGGAGCTAGCTTTTCAATTGAAATCACCTTTAAAGGGGCCAGATTGTTCTCTGCTAGACGTACTTGCAGCTACAGATTGGGTGATACCTTCTTTGGAATTAATTGACGCTAGGGTTCAGATCGAAGATCCGGTCACAGGCGAGAAAAGAAAAGTACTTGACACAATTTCAGACAACGCCGCAAACGCTGCAATAATTTTGGGTGGGACACCCGTCAGGCCAAGCGATGTTGATTTAGCGCGTGTCTCTGCAACGCTGAGTAGGAACGAGGTCGTTGAGGATAGCGGAGTAGCTGCAGCCGTTTTAGGGCATCCAGCTCAGGGGGTGGCCTGGCTTGCTAATAAAATTTCTCATCATGATGAGCAGTTAGAGGCAGGGAGCTTGGTTCTTGGTGGGTCTTTTACAAGCGCCATCTTGGCAAGGGCAGGAGATACTTTTTATGCAGATTACGGCGATCTTGGAATTATTACTGTTGGGTTCGATTAGAGTTGATTGTGTCAATGAATAAAAAGCTTTACCTGGATGATTCAGATCGAGATCCACTGATAGGCGCATGGGTGGACTTGGCAAGTCCATTGATTTGCGAAATGCTTGGGTCTATGGGCTTTGATTGGATTTTGATTGATGCGGAACATGCACCTAACTCGTTACCACAGGTTCTATCTCAACTCCAAGCTATCGCTGCATATTCGACTATTCCAGTTGTGAGACTGCCCAATCATGATGCTTCACTGATTAAGAGATACCTTGACATTGGCGCGACAAATCTCCTCATTCCTTTTGTGGATTGCGCAAAACAAGCAAAAGAAATTGTTAGTGCCACTAGATACCCGCCCCAGGGTATTCGCGGTGTGGGTGCTGGGTTGGCGCGTGTGTCTCGTTGGGGAACAAATACAAACTATCTTTTAAAGGCTAATCAAGAGATAACGCTTTTGCTTCAAGTTGAAACAAATGTGGCTCTCAATAATGTCGAAGAAATCGCTTCGGTCGAGGGTGTAGATGGTATATTTTTTGGGCCAGCTGACATTGCAGCTTCAGTCGGCAAGCTTGGTATGGCGGATGATCCATTCGTCCAGCAGATGATTTTAGATGCAATAAACCGACTAACGGATTTGAGTAAACCCACCGGGGTTTTTTCCATAAATAGAGAATTTCTCGAAGCATGTAGTTCCGCGGGTAGCAGTCTCATCGGTGCAACTTCAGACGTAAATCTAATGGTCTCTGGTGGTAAAACCCTCTTAGCGAGTTACAAAGAAAAATAAATTATTGGCGATTTGATGTTGTGTGACTATTTTTTAACACGTGACATTTGACTACCGAAGGCTCTGCGCTTTGTTGGCAACGCGCATGAGTCCTAAAAGACGATCTAGTGCCGGCGTGTTTATGCCAACCATGCGAGCAATCTCTTGGGGAGCCTCCAGCAAGGCCCCTACCTCCAACTGCTTGCCAGACTCGGCGTCTTGAAGCATGGAGGTTTTGAATGCGCCGAGTTTACGCGTTACCTCATGCCGATCCTCGGCTGTTTGTTTTATAGGGCACCCGATAGCGGAGCCAATCAGAGAAGCCTCGTTCATAACATCAGAAGCGAATTGTCTAGTCTCGGGATCATCTAAGATGACGTCGCACGTACTTCGGGTTAGTGCAGACAACGGATTCATTGTCATGTTGCCCCACAATTTGTACCAAATGTCCTGCCGAATATCTTGCGAGACAGTTACTTCAAATTCCGCGTTCGCGAGCAAAGTTGCAACGTCCTTTACTTTTACCTCGGGCAATTCGGACGCGGAGCCAATGATAAGACCATTTCCCATAACATGTCGAACTACCCCTGGTTGCTCCATGTAGCAAGACGCATGAATAACACCACCGAGCACTTGGCCGCTTGGTAAAAAGTTTACGCAACTGTCCTGAGGGTCAACTGAAACCAGTGTAGTTGAGGTCACGCTTTGTGAAACTTTTTCAAGAAACCACCAAGGAACCCCGTTCATTGCCGGCAGAATCGATGTGTTAAGAGATATAAGGGCTTTTGCCTCAGACGCCGCTGTCGGCAAGTCTTGAGCCTTGACGGCAAATATTACTAAGTCTTGAGGTCCAAAATCTTCTGCGTTATCGCTGACCGGAATACGGTTACAGCTATTTTTTTCAGTTCCCTTTATCGTTATTCCATTTTTTGAAACGCATGTCCTCGCCTGGCTACGTGCAAGTAAGCTGACCCTAGCATTCGTTTCGGACAATCGTCCGGCGATCCATAGGCCAATGGCTCCAGCTCCGACTATGGTAACTTTCATCTATTCGATCTCTTCAAGTTTGCATCGTTATAATTTTTCCTGAGAGTTTCCGGGACTCGGCCGTCATTTCCGAGCGCAACCCGCCTCACTTCTTCAGAATCGCTAGGTTGATGACCCACGTTACAGATAGGGTCAGGAGAAGAGGTAATTGAAACGCTAAGTCTGCCAATTCCGGTGATTTCAACCTCGATTTCATCGCCTACTTCCACCGACCGAGAATGGCAGGGTGTCCCTGTTAGAATAATGTCGCCCGGAAGCAACGTGATGTGCCGTGATAGGTCCGCGATCATATAATCAGGCCCCCAAATTAACTCTTCGCCGATATCAGCTTCCTGAACAAGCAGACCATTTCTAAAAGTGCGTATTGACTGTTTTCTTGGATCTACCCCAGAGACGATACCGGGTCCGATTGGGCAGAAACCATCGTTGCCTTTCACACGGAGCATTGAACCAGAGTCAGTATCGCGAAAATCATGCAACCCCATATCCAGCGCGGGAGAAAATCCCGCGATGCAGTGCCAAGCCTCCTCAGGAGTGACATTTCGAGTTTTTTTGCCAATAATTGCTGCAAACTCGCCCTCGTAATTTAAATACATGCAATTTTCAGGTTTTTTTACCTCTCCGAGGTGATGATTAAGTGCTGTCGTTGGTTTCATAAAGTAAGTCGGGTTTTCTGTAGGTTGAGGCTTGTTTCGGGACTCTATTCCTCGCGAAGTATATGTCAAATGAGGGCAAATAATTTTTGTCGGGACACAGGGTGGTAAATGGGTGACATCAGCTTCCGCTATTTTTCTTCCATCGGATAAGGATATTACCCCATGGGATAATATCGAACCCCACTGCTCTTTCCCTTCTATGAGCACGCGCCTTTTCTCTATCCTTGGGCCCTCAAGCACAGACATATTTATACCTCAAACCAAATGTGAATATTTCCAGTGCCGTGAGCGTTTTCATATTCTGAGAGGGCGGTGCCGTGGGCTGTGCATTTTTCACCGCCGAGCGCGCCGATCATCTGAAGGTAATGTGCGCCGCATGCCTCCCAAGGAGCTTTTTTATATTCTGAGTCAAAGTCGTGTAATATTTTGGCGTGCTCTCCCTGACAAAGTTGCTCAATAGCCCGATAATCGCTCGCTCTATTTTTGTCAGATGAAATATTGTCCGGATGATACAGTCGAGGATTCTTTGGCTTGTCATTGATGTTTCTAAATTTATGACTCAATGCGCCAGACGCAAGGAGAACTGCAGAACAACCGCTTCGTCTAATGGCTTCACCAATGACCTGACCCATCTCCAAAAAATTCGCGGTTGATGCCGTTTGACAAGACCCTACAGAAACTACTTTCTCGTTAGTTACCAGAGCATTTACGATATTAATCGTTGCATAGTGCCGGGCCATAGTTGGTGCATCAATCGCTTTAGCTATTACCCCGAACTCAACTGCTACCTCCTCGCAGACAGCAGCAAAATGCGGAGAGCCCTGGTAATCATATTGTTGGCCATGGAGGTACCAAGGCATTTCATCTGAAACATAAGTTCCACTATACTCTTGTCCAGCATCTACTAAGTGGCAACCGGTCGTAAACCAATGAGTATCGAGTACAATAATTAAGTCGGGTTGTGCATCTTTAATTTTAGCTTTTACTCTTGCGAAACCTTGGATTAAATCTGAGTCCCTTCCATTGCCCGCTTTCATCCTAAACTCTTGCGTTTGAAATAACCCCGGATGATGAGAAACTAAAGCTGCGCCAACAATTTTTCCTTGAGTCACTCTATTTAACCCCTATCGTTGAGCAAAGCTTGGATTGAATATAGTCTTTGGAAGTATGACATCTTTGACATCGCAAAAAAAATCAAAACTCCAGTTACCGCCCTCGCGACCAATGCCTGAGTTTTTGCATCCTCCGAAAGGGGCAGCCAGATCTCTAATTCCAAAAGAGTTTACCCAAATGAATCCTGTTTTTACCTGATTGGCAACCGTAAGCGCTCGTTTTGTTTCACCAAAACATACGCCGCCTAATCCGTACTTTGTGTTGTTGGCGAGAAGTATCGCCTCCTCATCAGATTGAAATGATTGAATGACTAAGACAGGGCCAAAAACCTCTTCTTGGACGATTTCATCATTTTGATTGACATTACTTAGCATGGTGGGAGTGTAGAACAGGGCGCCAGCATCGTGTTCCACGCCACCCCAGAGAACTTCTGCTCCTTGAGCAATCGCTCTATTAACGTACCCTTTTACCTTTTCGAGTTGTTTGGCGTTAATGAGCGGTCCTACTTCAGTGCTTTCGTTTTGGGGGTTTCCTACCTTTAAATTTAAGGAGTATGCTTTCATTCTTTCGACAAATTGATCGTAAATATTTTTGTGTACTAGAAATCGTGTGCCAGCTAAACATACCTGTGTCGCGTTTCTGTACATCAGTGCTCCGGTCCTTGCTGCTAAATCGATATCGGCGTCGTCTAGTACAATAAAGGGAGATTTTCCGCCGAGCTCTAGACTACAAGGGGTAAGATTCTCAGCAGCGGATTTTGAAATTTCTTGAGCAGTCGAAACAGACCCGGTGAATGATATCCTCCGTATTCGTGGGTCAGAGGTTAATAATGATCCAGTCGCAGCCCCGTTGCCGTGAACCATGTTAAGCACGCCAGGGGGCAGACCAGCTGCATCTGCTGCCTCAGCTAGAAGAGCGCTTGATAAAGGTGCTAATTCGGGAGGTTTAATTATACAAGTATTACCGGATGCCAGGGCGGGACCTAACTTCCACGTAGTGAGCATAAGTGGAGCGTTCCATGGCGTAATAATGGCGCACACTCCGGCCGGGTCATATTTCAAATAATGAGATGCTTGCGGTGTTTCAATAGTGCTGTCTTGCAGATTCAGTGCTGCCTCAGCAAACCAAGTGATGTTGAGCATCGATCTTGGGAGAATTCCATGTTTCAAACGAGAAAGTAAGATTCCAGCATCGCATGATTCAACTTCGCAAATAGCGTCTTTTCTCTTCCCGATCTCATCCGCGAAGCGCTTAAGGTATGGTAATCTTCCGTGTGCGCCCAGGCTTGACCAAAATGGGAACGCTTCATGTGCAGCGATTACCGCAGCGTTTACATTTTCAGCCGACCCGCAAGATATTTCAGCCAAATTTTTGCCATCGGTTGGAGAGAAGACTTTAAAATAACTTTTTCCTTCAACCCAAAGACCGCCGATGTAATGAGAGTCGTTTAAAGCATGTCCCTGTATATTGGGCATCTGTTTTTCCTTTCTAATTTCCAAAAAAGCGCAGGGCGAACTAAGCCTCATTCGAGGTGCTTAAAACTCTCTAACTGATCTTGATATCGGGCGTACCCTACTTCGCTTTCCAGCAGAATAACGTTATTAGCGTCCGCATATGTAGAAAAAGTTTCTTTCATCTCGCTAACCTTAGCTGGGTAAACTGCGCTGAGATCATCGATTTCTCCTGGATCTGTTTGCACGTCAAACAGTTGCCATTTTCGACTCTCCCAATCCCAATGAAGCTTCCATTTCCCGCTCCAGGTCGCTTTATTCCCATAAGTTTCCATCGAAAGAGTGCTTCGAAATTCAGTTTTCGGTTTTTGATCGAGCAGTTCTCGGACAGCTGAGAAGCCCTGCATAGCTTCTCGATCATAGGCCGAAATTTTACCTATATCCAACAGGGTTGGAGCAATATCTAAAATCGAGAACAGAGTATTAATTTTGAGATTTTTTGGAATGATTTTTGGGAATGAAAAAATAGCCGGGACTCTGACGCCGCCTTCCCCTAGAAAGCTTTTGTATTCATTTAAAATTCCTGCGCTGACATGGGCCCATCCTCGACTCAATGTAACATAAGAATTTACTTTTCCCATATTTTGATATGATTGATCAAAAGTTTTTGGTAACCAATCCTTGTTGTCCGCAAGACCGTATTCTATATCGTTACCTTCAGGACCGTTGTCCGAAAGAAAAACAATAAGAGTGTTTTCATATTTTCCGGAAGATTTCAGATAAGCTATTAGCCGTCCAATCTCATTATCTAAGTAAGCAATCATTGCAGCATATAATTCCATCTTGCGTGACTCTCTCGCTTTACTTTCTTCAGAAAGATCAGACCATGATCCCAAGGCATCTGGAAAGGGTGGCGCCGCTGCCGTTTGCGAAATTAAGCCAAGTTTTCGAGCTGATTCGATGCGCTGAGCACGGATCTTTTCCCAGCCGTCATCATAGACGCCGGAGAATTTATTCTGCCAATCTTCTGGAACCTGAAGTGGCCAGTGCGGGGCAGTAAAAGCAAGATATCCAAAAAAAGGATCTGTATTTGCATCTTCTTTTTTATCGTCAAGGTAGCTTATGAGCTTATTGACGTAAAACTGAGTGGAGTAAAAGTCGCTGGGAAGGTTTTCGATTTGAATTCCGTCTTCGAAATAATTGGCAATCGGCGCTGAAGATGTTTGTCCCGCTGCGTCAGAAAAATGGCTAGCTCCACCATCCGCGAGATAGAAGGCTTTCTTAAATCCGCGGGCGTGGGGGTTAGCGTCCGGTGAATTGCCTTGGTGCCATTTTCCGGCCATTAGAGTGTGATAACCAGCAGATGCAAATCCCTCAACAAAAGAATTGACCTGATCTGGCCAAACACCGCTGTAGCCCGGTTGTCCATTTAGCACGGGTAGTCGCTGGGCAGCAACAGGGTTGAAGCCATACCCAACGGAGTGGCTATCCAAGCCACTTAATAGCATAGCTCGGGATGGCGCACAGGTGGCATTTGAGTAGAACCGAGTCGCCATGGCTCCTGAGCGAGCTAGGGAATCTATATTTGGGGTAGGTATTTCACTTCCGTAAATACCCAAGTCGGAGAATCCAAGATCATCGGCAAGTATTATAAGAACGTTTGGTCTCTCTACTCCAAGTTGATGGGTAATGTTTTGTTCAGAGCAGCCTACTGTCAAAGCAGAAACCATTAAAGAGCACGGAATCAGAGCAACTAGTTTCCTTGAATTTTTTGTCATGTGTGGTGTCGCCAAATTTTTATTGGTGATGGATAATCATTAATATTATTGTAATTTGCACGTAGAGTTTGACTGAATTCAAGCGTTGATTAAGAGCTTCATTCACTGACGACGCAACTTGTTCGGATGACTACTTCAGTTTCATCGTCTCCTAATTCTGCCAACGCATCTAAATATTTTGGATCATTTTTAAATGAGATTGCTTTTTCAAAAGTTTCGAACTCGACAACCACTGCAGAGTGCATTTTGGTTGCTCCAATTTGCGTTCTAGCTACCTTCCCTAAGACTATTGTTTTTGCTTCACCGCTTTCAACAAGTGCCTCCCATTTTTTAACGTATCGTGAAAAGCGTTCAGGGTCTAAAATTTTTTCGACATGGTTTATCCAGTAGCCTTTTGCCATCTTTCTACCTTTTGTAATCTTAGAAAAACGATAAGATTTCGATTATCTTATGTGTTGATTCCGCCCATTGAGTGGAATTTTGTTTCATAAAAATCTTGAATGCCTTCTTTCCCGCCCTCTGATCCAATTCCAGATTGTTTCCAGCCACCGAATGGCGCAACTTCTGTAGAAAACACTCCGGAATTCGAACAAACGATGCCATATTCTAGACTCTCAGAGAGCCTCATTACCCTTCCGATATCCCGAGTAAAGAAATAAGCGGCTAAGCCATAGTTTGTTGAATTTGCTTCCGCAATAACTTCTTCTTCCGACGAAAAGCTTTCCACAGCAGCGATGGGTCCAAAGATTTCCTCGTTTAAGATTCTCATATTCTTAGATGTATTTATCAGTAATGTGGGCTCATAAAAAAACCCGCCAAGCGCATGGCGCTTGCCTCCAAGCAAGACGGCGGCGCCATTGGATTTTGCATCTAACATAAACGAATCCATTTTCTCGACTGCTTTTCTATCTATCATTGGCCCAATGGTCGCTTCCTCGTCGAACCCATCGGCGACCTTTAATTTTGAAATGCCTGTCTTGAGCTTGCTTACAAAATTATCTATAACATCATTTTGAACATAAATGCGATTCGTACAAACGCAGGTTTGTCCGCAATTTCTAAACTTTGTCGCAATACAGTGCTCAACGGCTTCATCAATATTGGCATCGTTAAAGACAATAAAGGGTGCGTTACCACCCAATTCTAGGGAAACCTTTTTGATCGACTTTGCACATTGCGCCATTAAAATTTTTCCGGTGGCTGTTGAACCTGTAAACGTGAATTTTGCGATACTCGGGTGTTGAGTTAATACCTCACCAATACCTTGGCTGTCGGTGCCGGCGACAACGTTCAGGACGCCCGACGGCAAGCCTGCGCGTTTAGCCAACTCACACAAGGCTAGGGCAGATAGGGGTGTCTTCGGGTCGGGTTTAATTACCACGGTACATCCTGCCGCTAGCGCTGGGGCCGCCTTTCGAGTAATCATGGCGTTCGGAAAATTCCATGGTGTGATGCAACCGACAACACCGATTGCTTGTTTATATGTAAAAAGCCTTCGGCTTTTGTCGACTGTTGGAATAATGTTGCCTAAAACACGTTTGCATTCTTCAGCGTAAAACTCGATAAAACTCGCGCCATATATGATTTCATTTCTTGCCTCGGAGATTGGTTTACCCTGCTCTAAAGTCATGATCTTAGCTAAGTCTTCAGTATTCTCCAGAATCAATTGAAACCATTTCTGTAAGACTGAAGCCCGTTCCTTTGCCGTGAACCCACTCCAATATTTGAAAGCTTTTTGTGCCGCATTGACTGCGTCTTCCGCATCAGACCGGGTGCTATCGGATACTTTCGCTATAATCTGGTTTGTTGAGGGATTTATGACCTCGAGTTGATCATCTTGATGATCAACCCATTCGTTGTTAATAAAGCTGCTTGTTTGAAATAAGCTTGGATCAGTTAATGTTGTCATATGTGTGTAGTACAAACTCCCACGAGAGTGAAGAAAGAATCCCGAATTGTGAGTATGATCCAGCTTAGGGCGAGGAATCAAGTGAAGGAGGATGCGCAGGTTTTGGATAGGGTGTCCTGCACTCGGCCTTGACGCGTTTAAAAAAATTTTAAATGTGAAAATTGTTTCCGAGGGCGTGGTATCCTGTTTTTATAAACAATGTCGTGAGGGCAGTGGGTATGATTATGTTTCGAAAGAGTGCGGTGTTAACTTTTGTGATAATGACAGTGCTTGTTGGCTGTGTTAACGATTATTCAGACTCGGTCGCGGTAGAGCAATCAGGCATTTGCGACGAAGACGTCGGGATCACATATATCTGCGGCCTGATGAATGCCGAGGATCTTCTGAGCTTAGGCGATAGTGAAATGATCCTGACTTCCGGGATGTCGAGCGAAGGAGTTAACGGGCACCTTTACATAGTCAACACAAGAGATGATAGCTGGGAGGATTTGGTCGGGAGCGTTAATTTTTCGCAAGACTTTGATAATACCCTCTACGCCGCCTGCTCTGATCAGTTCAGTGTTGATAATTTTTCTGCTCACGGTTTGGCACTTAAGGAGATTGAACCAAAGTTTTTTGATCTGTATATAACGAGCCATGGGGCTCGTGAAGCAATTGAGATTTTTAATCTCGATCTAAGAAGCGGTTCTGCGATTTTGACATGGAGAGGTTGCGTGCCTCTAGACGAAAGCATCATGCACAATAGTGTGGCCATTCTCGATGACGGGGGTTTTGTTACTACTCAGTTCATGGTTTGGGCAGAGGGTCTCGCATCAGCGGTTACTGGTGAGGCTAAAGGTAGCGTTGTTGAGTGGCATCCTGGTGGGGTGCCGGAAACGGTTCTAGGAACCGAGCTTTCGGCTCCAAATGGTATCGCCATCTCAGATGACCAGCGTTATATGTTTGTGGCAGCACTCGGCGCACGGGAGATAGTACGTTTTGATCTCTCTCAGGAACCTATAACAAAAACGATCGTCTCAACAGGAAGTATTCCAGACAACGTTCGTTGGGGAGAGCCGGGTAAGCTTCTCACTGCTGGCGGCAATATCGATGGTAACGGCTGGTCCGTGGTAGAAGTCGATGCGATGGGCATGGGATCCGTAAAAGTCGGCGGTATGGATGGCTCTGCTAAAATGCAAGGGATAAGTTCGGCTTTGCAAATTGGTGATAAAATTTGGGTGGGTACATACAATGGCGACCGAATTGGGTATTTCACAAAGCAGTGAGTTCAAAGCTGGCGGTAACGGAGGCTGATTTTATTACTTTGATTATGCGTAGGGAAAATGCCAGGTCACAATATAGTGGTACTGTGCGGTAATAATGCAGTCTTCGAGTAGCGCGATGGCTTCGAAACAATCTCTTGTCCTTTTCATGGTTGTTCTTAGTGCGTTTGCGACTCCTATCATGCTGTCAGCGACAAATGTTGCTCTTCCGACTATAAGCAGATATTTTTCCCTTGATGCGGTAACAGTGACTTGGATTCCCATGGCGTATTTGATGGCAAGCGCAATGTTTGTCATTATTTTTGGTCGGTGTGCCGATTTATTTGGCAGGAAAAAAGTTTTTATAATCGGTATCGGTGCGGTGATTCTCACTTCCGTTTTTACTGCTGTTTCTGCAAACATTTCAATGTTGCTTATAGGCCGCTTTCTTCAAGGCGTGAGTGCCGCAATGCTTTATGCCACTCAAATGAGTATGGTGACATCTGTGTATCCTCCGAAGAATAGGGGAAAAGCTATTGGGCTTGTTGTCACTGCAGTTTATTTTGGTTTGGCTGCTGGACCATTGCTCGGAGGACTGATTTTAGATTCTTTTGGATGGAGAATGGCTTTGCTCACACACATTCCATTGACACTAGTAGCTTTAATATTAGGGACTTTTTTTGTAAAAGATGAATGGAAAGGTGAAAAAGGCTCCTTTGATTTCAGTGGCTCTGTTCTTTATTTTTTATTGCTAGGCAGCCTTTGTTTGGCTGCAGCAAATATCCCGAGCCTTTTCGGTGGAGTATTAGCTCTGGGGTTTTTAGTTTGTTTGTTCTTATTTTTAAGCCATTCTCTGCAATCAAGTTCTCCTATTATTGATGTGAGACTTTTTTATAACAACGTCATGTTTAGTCGCTCATGTTGTGCATCATTGATTATGTATACAGCTACATACGCGAATGTTTTTTTAGTTAGTTTATATTTACAAGAACTGAAGGGGTTATCTGCGACTAATGCAGGTCTGATTATGAGTGTTCAGCCTTTAACAATGGCCATTTTTTCCACGAGTTTTGGGGGTATGTCTGATAAAATTGAGCCTAGAATTTTATCTTCGGCTGGTATTTTATTTACGTCTATCGCGCTAGCGATTCTTAGTAATTTGTCGTCAGCGAGCCCATTAATAGGTTTTGTTTTTGCCTTGATTCTAGCAGGTATGGGATTCAGTCTCTTTGCGTCACCGAATACTAACGCGATAATGAGTTCGGTGGATAAAAAAGATTATGGTGCTGCCTCGGGCGCAGTCGCGACAACCCGCATGCTAGGGCAGTTGACAAGTATGGTGATCGTAGCATTGTTGATGTCCCTAGTGATTGGAGATCAGCTTATTGAGGAGAGCTCTCTACCTTTGCTCGAAAAATTGATACAACTTAGCTTTGGTTTTGCTGCACTTATTTGCATACCCGGGATGATCCTTTCGCTTTTTCGGGGTAGGAAAAATCTCCCCGCTTAGAAACATCGCTCCAAGAGCAATTTAAACAGTTTTGACTGAGTGTATTTGACTGAGTGTAATAGGAGAATAAACTTTTTAAATGTCTCGATGAGCGTTTTAGCTTGCATTTACGTTGCTCGGATTCGATAGCTTGCAGCTACCAAACCGTGGCTCGGTTTGGAGGTAATTGTCGCGTTTTTCGTGTTGTTGGGATCGGAAAACCCCGAAGTAAAAGTGGATGCCGCTAGTAGCAGTGAAGCAAATGATTAGAATTACTAAAAAAACTCATATTTTTCAGCAATGTAACTAATAGAAAGCACTTCCAGATTGATAAACTATTGGTTGACTTTAGAAAGCTAGCATTTTGCTTTATAAGTTGGTAACGTATGTCGGTCGGTTACTTGTATCCGAAAAGATGTCTTTTTAACGAACTGATAAATATGGAGTAAGATATGTGGACTAAGCCTACTTATGAGAACGTTCGCCTTGGATTCGAAATCACTATGTATTTCAGCCATAGATAAGATGAACTCATAGTCTTGTCAGTTCTTCAGTATAGGTTTTCTAGAAGTCTTTGCTGATATCTCGGACAAAACAGCGAGTTTAAAAAACGCCAGGGTTCTGGCGTTTTTTATTTAGGGTTCGAAAAAATCTAGTTGTAAAAACCTTGAAAAGCTAATCTTTATGTACATACATGTTTTAGGCGCTGCAGCTGGCGGAGGGTTTCCTCAATGGAACTGTAACTGCCCAATGTGCTTTGGTGTAAGAAGCGGAACAATAAATGCAAAACCTCGGACGCAATCCTCTATTGCTGTTAGTGGGAATGGCATCGATTGGGTTCTATTCAATACATCCCCAGACATTCTCACACAATTAGCCGCCTTTCCTAAGCTGCAGCCGGCGCGAGAGCTCAGAGACACTGCGATAAAGGCCATTTTGTTCATGGATTCGCAAATAGACCATACAACTGGTTTGCTTATGTTGCGTGAGGGCTGTCCTCATGAAGTTTACTGCAGTGATATGGTTTATGAGGATCTCACTTCTGGATTTCCGCTGTTTACAATGCTGGAGCATTGGAACGGTGGCATTAATCGCCATTCGATACCGCTTGATAACTCAGCTTTTACAATCCCTGGTGTTGACGGGGTTGCTTTCACTGCTATACCGGTAAAAGGTAAGGCCCCGCCGTACTCACCCCATCGTAATGACCCGCACATCGGCGACAACATAGGGATTCAGGTTACAGATACGATTACAAACAAGACGGTGTTTTATGCGCCAGGCCTCGGAGATTTAACCGAAGAGACCAAAAGCTTAATGTCGTCCTCTGATTGTTTGCTGATCGATGGAACTTTTTGGGATGAAGATGAGATGAGTAGTGTTGGGCTGGGGGAGAAAAAGGCTGCGGACATGGGACATCTTCCACAGTCAGGAGCGAATGGCATGATTGAGGTCCTCAGAGGCATGGATCGTCCGCGAAAGGTTCTTATTCATATTAACAATACAAACCCCATTTTAGATGAGGATTCGGCAGAGCGTAAGATATTAACAGACCACGATATCGAGGTTGCATACGATGGCCTGGATATACACTTATGAGGGCAGTTAAAAAAGAGAATCGGAGATGAGTGAAGAGCTTTCTGATAGGGAATTCTGTATTAATTCTAATTACAGGCTGCAGTATGAGGAAGCACAAGGATGTTATGTGCTCCTTTACCCGGAGGGGTTGGTTAAGCTGAGTGATACGGCGGTCGAGATACTTAGACGCTGTGAGGACCCCATCTCTTGTGACGAGTTAATTAGGCGATTACAACAAGACTACCCTGATGCTGATACGTTAGAGGATGATGTCCGAGATTTTTGGACTCATGCGATTAGTGAGGAATGGATAGTTGCCAATTGAGGGGAAGTGTTTTTGAGTAGAGAAGTTGTGAATCCGCACATACCGATGTGGCTTCTTGCCGAGCTTACATATGCGTGCCCGTTGCAATGCCCTTATTGTTCTAATCCGCTTCAACTTCCCGCGAGCCGCAAGCAAGAGCTGGGCACAGACGAGTGGTTGCGAGTTATGAGGGAGGCGAGAAAGTTGGGAGCTGTTCAGCTTGGTTTTTCCGGTGGTGAGCCGTTATTGCGAAAAGATTTGGTTGAACTCATGCAGGCTGCGAATGACTTGGGCTTTTACTGCAACCTTATAACTTCGGCTGTTGGGCTTAACGACGAAAAAATCGGTCAGTTTAAAAAAGCGGGAATTAAACATATTCAAATCAGTTTTCAAGGAAGCTCTAGAGATACGAATGCTTTATTTGGCGGCACAGACTCTTTTGAACACAAACTGGCGATGACTAGGGCAGTAATCAAGCAGGGTATTCCTCTTGGGTTAAATTTTGTATTGCACCGACACAACATTCACCAGGTTGCAGATTTTTTAACGCTCGCAGAAGAACTCGGTGCTGAATTTGTCGAATTAGCGAACACTCAATATTACGCGTGGGCATTACATAATCGGGATCAGCTTCTGCCGAGTTCTGCTCAACTCGAGGAGGCAGAGGCGGCTACGAATCGGTTTAGAGCGCAGCACAAAGGTAAGATGAATGTTATTTTTGTGGCGCCGGATTATTATGAAAAAAGGCCGAAAAAGTGCAGCAATGGTTGGGGTACGACTTTCATCACGGTTACACCCGACGGCTCAGTCCTGCCGTGTCAGAGTGCTAAGGTGATCGAGGGGTTAGAGTTTCCCAACGTAAGAGATGCCTCTCTAGACTATATTTGGAAACAGTCGGAATTGTTTAATCATTTCCGAGGCACGGACTGGATGCAGGAGCCTTGCTTGAGTTGTCCAGAAAAAGACTTGGACTTAGGTGGGTGTCGATGTCAGGCATATATGTTGACAGGAGATCGCTACGCTACTGATCCGATTTGCGAAAAATCATCAGATCGTCATTTGATAAGCGATGCTGTTGAGGCAGCTGAGCAGAGCGGTCAGTTTATTGATGAGCCCGTACCTTTGCTTTTCAGAAATACTAGAAATGCTAAAAATCTTTCAATGAACGAGAGTCAATCGGAATGAACGCGCCTTGGACTAAAATTGAGTTTGAACGAAAACTGCGTGATAAAGGTCGTCTGTACCACATCCATCATCCTTTTCATGTGGCGATGAATTCAGGAGAAAGCTCGCCCGAGCAAATTAGAGGCTGGGTAGCTAATCGGTTTTATTATCAGACTACGATCCCGGTAAAAGATGCAGCAATCCTAGCTAATTGTAAGGAACGGTCGGTGCGCAGGGAGTGGGTACAAAGAGTTCTTGATCACGACGGCTATGATGAAGAAGAGGGTGGTATAGAAGCATGGCTGCGCTTGGCCGAAGCGGTCGGGCTCACTAGAGAAGAAGTTTTGTCTGAAGAGCATGTTTTGCCCGGGGTAAGATTTGCATGTGACGCTTATATCAATTTTGCTCGTCAAGCGAGCTGGCAGGAGGCGGCTTGTTCAAGCCTTACTGAATTGTTTGCACCCGAAATACATAAAAAAAGACTTCAAAGCTGGCCCGAGCATTATCCGTGGATTGATGAGGAGGGTTACAATTATTTCAGGAAAAGGTTGTCAGAGGCGCGCCGAGACGTTCGGCATGGTTTAAATATTACTCTTGATTTTTTTGATTCGCGGGATCTTCAAGATCGAGCCTTAAACATATTGCAGTTCAAGCTTGATATTTTGTGGTCTATGTTGGATGCGATGCAGATGGCGTATGATTTTAAAAAACCACCTTTTCACAGTTGTCCTGAGTCTTAGCCGAACCATTGTCCAACGTATTAAAGTATGCGGGTTTTCTTTTGAGAGCCCAAATGTTTGTATGCGCTTGATTGTTGCTAAATAACAAAAAGATGGTACCAGTGGGTGCTACATAACAGGTTTTATAATCAAAAACTTATATTTATATTGGTCTAATACCCACCAAAACATCTCTTCTAACGACCTATTGACTCCTCATAAAGAATCGGACGTTATTAGACTAATCAAAGATAGGCATAAAGGATCTGAAACACCTAAAAAATGAGGCCATCAATGAAAATATTAATTGTCGGTGCTACTGGAAATAGCGGGCAAAGACTTGCGAAAGCCGCACTTGAACGTAACCACGAAGTAACCGTATTTGTCCGGAATCTTCAAAAATTAGAAATGATGCGAAGTTCTTGGACTCATAGTGAGAACCTGAAAATCGTTACAGGAACTGCAGAAGAAAAAGAGAAACTTGAAAATGCAATGGTCGGCAAAGATGCTGTGATCAACGCTGCGGGAACAGCGGGGGACAGCAATTTTTCTGACTTAGTTAAATCTATAACGGATAGCACGCATAAAGTTCTTGGAGACGGAGCAAGGTTTTGGTTTTTTGGTGGTGCAGCAGCGCTCGATGTGCCCGGAACCGATATTCGTGCTGCGGAACTACCAATAATCCGTTCAAAGTTTAAATGCCACCTCGATAATTTCTCATATGTGAGCAAGACGAAACTTGACTGGTCAATGCTCTGCCCCGGGCCGATGAATCCAGCCAAAAACGGAGTTGCTCGAGCGGAAGGCTTGCGTATTACCAGCGAGATTTGGCCGGTAGAACCGCCTAAAAAAACGATGTTGCCCCAAACGCTGAGGATATTTTCCACAATCAAAAAACGTATGCCCGAGATGATTATAAGTTATGAGGACGCAGCGAAAGTAATTTTAGATAACTTGGATCGGGACGGTCTATTTTGTTGCAAGCGTGTTGGTGTCGCGCTACCTTTTGGGGAAACGGACACAAAAAAATACTGAGTCAATAGATAAGACTAATGCAGCGAGTCGATAAAAATAAGGAGATAAAAATGTCTGAAGTAGCAGTTTTTATGTTAGTAAATCTCGTGGTTGATAATGAGAGTGAATACCGTAAATATGAGAAGGGGTTCTTTCCTATATTGAAAAAATTTGGTGGTGAACTAGTTACATTCGATGATAGCCACGAAAACTTTGAAGGTGAATCTCCGCTCGAAGGTCGAGTTATTATCTTTAAGTTTCCTTCAGAAGAATTAGCCAGGCAGTGGTACAACGACGAAGCTTATCAAGCATTATCGGAGTTTCGCCGCGCGGGCACTACCTTAAAGAATCTTACTATGGTGCATGGTTTGCCACCTAGGCCTTAGAGCTCAGAGTCGTGTATTTAAAACATTTCCTTTTTCAACTTTTTGACGACAACCAAAACTATTTTAACCCCACTTGTTGTAAAGCAAACGGCTCTCATCCTGTTAGATTAATTGGGAGGCTCATCGAGGTCATGAATCTAAAATTGGAGGGTAGATCAGTTGGATACGTGGAAGAAGAATGGGCATACAAGCTGGTTTGGATGTGTTGTCAACCAGTTTAGACATTTGATTTGCTAGTAGTGAGTCAGCATAGAAGTTAGAGAGAGGTTGAGATATGTATCGATGGGCAACGCTATTACTAATTCTGATCAGTATTTGTTCTGCTAATGCCGCACCAAGTGCGCCAACGTTATCTGTTGAAAGAATTGGAACCACGTTAACTATCAGCTGGAGTGCTGTGCTTGGAGCAGACAGCTATCGTCTGTACTATGCCCCTGCGCCCTATATGGGGCCTGAGACCGTCGGGTTTATTGATCTCGGTACGTCTAATTCAGTTTCAGCAAATCTTCTTGAAGGGTTGGCATTTTATGTTGCAGTTTCAGCAATAGGAGGTGGCGAAGAGGGTAGCTATTCGAATGTAGAAGAGTTTTCGATTACATTGGCAAGTGACAAAGGTAAGAGCTGCGAACAATTGGGCGAAGTCTTTGTTGATGGGGATAATGACGGAGTCTGTGATGCCATAGATCCCGCGCCGACAATAAAGCGAATAGACCTTCTCGGGTACGAGTCAACACCAGCGTATGGGAATGAGCAGTTCGTTAGCAGCCGAAGTAACACACTTATAAATGCCAGTATCGTTGAGTCGTACTCAGTGCTTAAACACAGCGGATATATCTACCCTGACTCAGCGGGTGGGGATCCTGTAATTTATCCTGGCACTTATTATACCAACGATATGCACTACTGCCGAGTTGGAAATTTCAATGGTGATGAGCATGAGGATTTGTTAGTCAATTCACAATCTTTCTTTAATACAACCAATGCCAAGGAACCATACGATATCACTAACCCAGAAAGGCTGCCTAGAGCACATATTCTGTTGAATGATGGTAATGGATCATACTCATCTGCACGAAACTTGTTTCAAAGTGAGGAGTATTTTCGGATCTCGAGTAGCGGACCTGCTCAAGCTGTAGATCTTAACAATGACGGCATAGATGACATCCTGACTCAGAATGGGGGCAATGGTATTAAGCGCGAACCGGATCATGGCATTGGTCTTTTTATGAGTCAGCCTGATGGATCTTTTATTGATGCGACCTCAAGAATACACCTGCCAACAAGGAATATTCAGAGAGATGGTTATTCTGAAGACGTACTGCAGATAATTACCGAGTCTTTTGTCGCGCTGGACGTTGATGGTGATGGCTGGAAAGATCTAATGTTTGTATCAGCCCACCTAGGGCAGGATGGTGAGCGGGCTCCATTGATTCTATTTAATGACAAAGGGCAAAGATTCGTTGAGGTGAAAGATTGGCCTCCGCTCATAGAGCAATCCAATTTCCGGAATGATACTGCGATAATTCGTCATGTTGAAGTTGTTGATTTTGACTTGGATGGGGATGAGGATGTGGTGGCTCTCTGCTATCGAGAGTGTTTCTACGGCAATCCTGAGATAGGCAACGGCTTCGTATTAGTTAATGATAATGGCTCTTTTTCCAATGATGAACTTATTTATTTTCCATCGGGACTAAAAGGCGGCAACACTAAGAATGATCATATGGATGTTGCTGACATTAATGGAGATTCTTATCCAGACATAGTAACGGTAAGCGGAGAAAGTGATCCCTACTATGTGGATCGTGATATTCAAGTGCTCATTAGTGTTCAAGGTAAATCGCTGATGGACCAAACAGATTCACGAATAGCTAATTTACGAACTGCCGATACGGGGCATGCTGAGGGATTTATCTATCTTAGAGATTATGACCTAGACGGTGATATGGATATTATCGACTTTCAGGTAAATGTAAGTAACGGCGTGGTATCTCACTCTGCGGGTCTAGGTAATTCGTTTCCTTACGGTAGAAACGGTTTAGCTATATTTCTTAATGATGGAAATGGCCACTTCAGCTATATTGAAGAAAATTTAATGGATAACATCGAGGTAGCGCACGGAGGAGAAGCTGGAACTGCCGGACTCATAAACAGAGTTCTGGCGGGACCATTTAGAGCTTGTCCCATATTTTTTAACCGGCAATTTGGCTATGGCTTTCTATACCATCATTACTGGAAGGTGAGAGATCCAGTAAGCTGCCCTAATGGTGATTGCGCTGTAATGAATCTTTCCACGGTCAGGAAAAATTAATAATAGAAGAATCGTTAGTGCTCATTAGATTATCGGACGAAATGAGCCAATTATTGGATATTTCGGTTTATTATCTCTTTCGATGTCGTCAAAAGTTATAAGAGAATGGTACCAGTGGGCGGACTTGAACCGCCACTCCCGCAAAGGAACCGGATTTTGAATCCGGCGTGTCTACCAATTTCACCACACTGGCTCTATAAGGGTCGAGAAGTATATCACTTACGAGCTTTGAGGCAATCCACCCTTTTCTTGATTACAGAGTAGCTAGTGATTTTAGATTTTAAAAACTTATTTTTCAGATGGGAAGTGTCGAGGTTTCAATTTTTACTATGGATTTGAGCGAATTTTCTTATTATTTACCCGATGAATTGATTGCTCATTATCCTGCGAGGGAACGTCGCGCAAGCCGTTTGTTCTGTCTTAATACGCTTGAAGATAAAAATAACCACAAGTTCTTTCACGAAATTTTGGATTTAGTGAGACCTAATGATCTTTTTATTTTTAATGATACTCGGGTTATACCGGGTCGGCTTTTTGCTTTTAAAGCGTCTGGTGGCCGCGTGGAGGTTTTGATCGAGAGAGTTAGTCAGGATAATGCTGTAATCGTTCAGCTTCGAGCTAATAAACCCGTAAAAGTAGGTTCAAATTTGTTTTTTCGCAGGGCAGGGGTTGTGGGCGGAGCAGTGATGGGTGAGGCAGAGGTTATCGAACGTGATGGACAGTTTTATACAATTGAGTTTAGCTCGGAATCAGCCCTAGATGCACTAATAAAATCGGAAGGTCACATTCCACTGCCTCCCTACATAAAGAGACCTGCAGAAGAGATTGATGCGGAGCGTTACCAGACTATTTATGCAAGGAACGAGGGGGCGGTTGCAGCACCGACCGCTGGGCTCCATTTTGATCAACCATTGCTCGAGGCGCTTCAAGAGAAAGGTGTTGATCTTGGTTTTCTAACATTGCATGTAGGGGCGGGCACTTTTATGCCCGTAAGAGCGACAAAAATAACTGAGCACCAAATGCATCATGAGTTTTTCGATGTGAGTAGTGAAATTTGTGAGAAAGTGGCGACGTGTAAAGCTAAAGGTGGTCGTGTAATTGCGGTCGGCACAACTTCCGTCCGAAGTTTGGAGGCGGCGTCCCAAACAGGGCTGTTGGTTCCCACTAAAGGGGAGACTAATATTTTCATTTACCCAGGCTATGAGTTCAAGACAGTGGATGCGATGATTACAAATTTTCATCTCTCCGAGTCGACTCTCTTAATGCTTGTTAGCGCCTTTGTTGGGCGAGATAGAATTATGAGGGCTTATTCTGAAGCCATTGCAGAAAAATATCGATTCTTTAGCTACGGTGATTCAATGTTCCTGTATCGTGGTTGAGACCTTCTGATATACTGCTGCCGCGTAAAAACTTGAGATGTCTCTTTTTCGAGATTTGAGTTAGACGCTCATTAGCGAAATTAGAGCTCTATTGACAATGTTAAAGCATACAAACCTTATTACTAATCAGATTCAAAGGATTTAAAAATGAAATCACCTGTACGTGTTGCTATTACCGGTGCTGCTGGCCAAATCAGTTACTCGCTTCTTTTCCGCATCGCTTCTGGAGAAATGCTTGGGAAAGACCAGCCTGTTATTTTGCAACTCTTGGAAATCACGCCGGCGCTTGACGCGCTTGCCGGAACAGCCATGGAAGTAGAAGACTGCGCGTTTCCTTTGGTGAACGAAATCATACAAACTGATGACCCAGATGTTGCTTTCAAAGATGCTGATTATTGTTTACTTGTTGGTGCTCGCCCGAGGGGGCCTGGCATGGAGCGTAAGGACTTACTTGAGGCAAACGCCGCTATTTTTTCTGTCCAAGGTAAGGCAATAAATGACAACGCGAATAAAGATGTCAAAGTTTTAGTTGTTGGAAATCCTGCGAATACAAATGCCCTTATTGCCTATAGGAATGCTCCTGACCTCGAGCCGGGGCAATTTACGGCAATGACTCGTTTGGATCACAATAGGGCAATTGCGCAACTTTCCGCTAAAACTGGTTCGCACAGCACTGAAGTGGATGGTCTCATTATTTGGGGTAATCACTCCGCGACTCAATATCCAGATATTTCCCATGCGGCAGTAGCAGGTGAGGCTGCCGGGTCCCTTGTTGACGATGCGTGGATAAAAGAAGATTTTATACCTACTGTACAGCAGCGCGGCGCGGCTATTATAAAGGCACGGGGTCTTTCAAGTGCAGCTTCGGCGGCGAATGCAGCGATTGAGCATATGCGAGACTGGGCGCTCGGTTCAGATGGGAACATTGTAAGCATGGGCATTCATAGTGACGGCAGCTACGGTGTTGCAGAGGGCTTGATCTACTCTTTCCCAGTGATTTGCTCCGGCGGGAAGTATGTGATCGTGCAAGATCTTGAAATCAATTCCTTTAGCCAAAAGTTAATGGATCAAACAGAGGCTGAGCTGAGCGAAGAACGAGACGCTGTTGCTAACTTGCTTCCCTAAAAGGCGCAAAGTCCTAGCCGGCAGGTTCCTGTAAAAGCAGTCGAGCCTGCCGCTGTTCAAAAGATTCCTTGTTATTCTGCGGATTCAATCGACTTTAATATGGTGCAACGGTAGCTCAGTACTGGCGCAGACTTGTCTCAGAACGAAACTAGAATGTACATCGGTTACACCGTCAATACGGGTGATTTTATTTAACAAAAACTCTTGGTAGGCGTGCATATCTGGAACAAGAATTTTTAATTGATAATCTGCGGACTGGCCAGTAATCAGCAAACATTCCATCACCTCTGGGAATTTCTTAATAGCATCCTCAAAAACTTTAAATCGATCAGGTGTATGTCTGTCCATACTGATTTGGAGTAGTGCTGTTAGTTTTAAGTTCAGCATTTCCGGATTTAAGAGCGTGACTGTTTTTCCGATCGTGCCGTTCACTTCGAGATGTTTGATGCGGCGAGCACAGGGGGAGGGAGAGAGGCCAATCTTTTCCGCCAATTCGAGATTCGTAATTCTGCCATCTTGTTGAATTTGAGTAAGTATCCGTTTGTCGAGCTTGTCCATAGATTACTCCCTTTTTTTGCTAAAACTGAAAGTGTATTTCGTGTAATTTTTATATATATTAGTTATAAATCAGTAAATTAATACAAATAATAGTTAATAATCGCTCAATTATAGCAAATAAAGCATAAAATCCCCTTTTGAGTATTTTATACTTATCGCAGTTAAAAACCATTAAAATTCTGATTAGTGTGAAGTGCCCATGAACGGGTGATAAGGAAGCCAAAAGATGTTTGATCATAAAAAATATAAGCCATTCGAGCCGATTCCGTTAGAGGATCGAACTTGGCCGAATCAGAAAATAACCGAGTCCCCTTCGTGGTGCAGCGTTGACCTTCGAGATGGCAATCAAGCACTCATTGAGCCGATGTCGGTTGCCCAAAAATTAAAGATGTTCGAGCTTCTTGTTGATGTTGGCTTCAAAGAGATTGAGGTAGGGTTCCCGGCAGCCTCCCAACCTGATTTTGATTTTGTGCGCAAACTAATTGTGGATGGGAGAATACCTTCGGACGTCACGATTCAAGTTTTAACTCAAGCAAGGCCTGAATTGATTCGGCGCACATTTGAATCTTTGTTGGGTGCGCGGCGGGCAGTGCTCCATGTTTATAATTCGACGTCAATTGTTCAAAGAGAGAAAGTATTTAAAACAGACAAGGCAGGGATTATTGAAATAGCTAGGGCCGGTGCAGAAGAGGTAAAGAATTGTGCAGAAAAAGCTCCCGAGACAGATTGGGTATATCAATATTCGCCAGAGAGTTTCACCGGCACAGAGGTAGACTTTGCGGTCGAGGTCTGTAACGCAGTGTCCGATGTTTGGGAGCCTAGTCTTGAGAATAAAATAATTTTTAATTTGCCCTCAACTGTTGAAATGGCTACCCCAAATATATACGCGGATCAGATTGAATTGTTTTGCCGCAGTATAAGAAACCGAGAATCAGTCATTGTTAGTCTGCACACCCACAACGATCGTGGATGCGCGGTTGCTGCTGCCGAACTAGCAGTAATGGCAGGCGCTCAGCGTGTTGAAGGCACCCTTCTTGGTAACGGTGAGCGCACCGGGAACATGGATATCGTTACCATGGCTATGAATCTTTATAGTCAGGGGATAGACCCGTTGTTGGACTTTCGTGATATGGACAAAATTGTATCGGTGGTGCGTGAATGCACTCAGATTGATGTTCATCCGCGTCAACCGTACGCGGGTGACTTGGTTTTCACTGCTTTTTCGGGGAGCCATCAAGATGCAATAAAAAAATGTCTTGATCTCTATCGCGAGGGCGAAACTTGGGAGATTGCTTATTTGCCAATTGACCCAAGAGACTTGGGTCGAACTTACCAAGACGTTATCAGAGTTAATAGCCAGTCCGGTAAGGGCGGCGTGGCCTATGTCTTGGCAAGTAAATTTGGATTTGATTTGCCAAGATGGTTGCAAATAGAGTTTAGCCGGGTGGTTCAAAAGATCACAGAGAATAGCGGTCAAGAAATCACGTCAGATGAGATTTGGGAGTTGTTTGAGGCCCATTATTTAAAGACTGGTGCGCAGGTTCGGTTAGACGACTTTAATATTCAGAAACATCAAGGTCGGGAGACTTTTAAAGCAACGATCGATTATTCAGATAGGAAAATATCCTTGGATGGAGAGGGAGACGGAGTGCTAGGAGCTTTTGCGATGGGGTTAAAGCAGGCACTAGAAATCGAATTCGAGATATTAGAATACGGAGAGCATGCCTTGGGGCAAGGGGTTGATGCTGAAGCTGTAACCTATATCCAGTTAAAAGATGGCGCTAACCGCTACTCCGGAGTGGCGATCAGTAAAGATATTATAGCTTCCTCACTAGATGCCTTATTGGGAGCTGTTAGTAAGATGCTTTAAGTAAGTGACAAGGTGTCATCATCTTAAGTTAGGTCTCTCTTGGCATTTCTGGTCTTTACGGGTGGAAGTTCAAAACTTTTTTTCCTGAGCTAACGACAAGAAATAAGGACTTGCCTTTTGAAGCGACATCGTTCACTCGTCTGGTGAAGTTTATTTCGCTTGATTTAAGGAAGTCCATGCAATTTCAGAACGACGATAGTCAGTTAATACGTGCGGCTCTTGCTGGAAAATCTGTCTCTTGGCAGAGGCTTGTGCGACGTTACGAGAGGCGGGTTTACAATCATTGTATGAGACTAACTGGAAACGAGGCAGATGCGCTCGATTTAATGCAGGAAGTATTCCTGGGCGTTTATCGTTCGTTGCATACATTTAGAGGGGAGTCTAAGTTCTCCACTTGGATTTTCAGGATTGTTCATAATAAATCGGTTGATGCTATCCGCCGAAGACGGTCGAATATATTTTTGGAGAATTCATCAGATGATGAATACGCTTCAGAAATCGAGCAATTTCCTGATGAAAACGCAGTTGAGCCTGAGGCTACGCTGTCTCTGACACAGACAAACACTAAAATTTTACAACACCTCGATCAGCTGAGTTATGAACAACGCCTTATCGTTGAAATGAAAATTTATCAAGGCATGACATTTGAAGAGATTGGGCAGGTAGTGAGAGTGTCCGATAACACATCAAAAACTCGATATTATAGTGCACTTAAAAAATTGAAAAAATTATTGGAGACGCCAAATGCCCTGCCCTAAAACCGATTCTTTTTTGTATCAGTATTTTACTGCAGATTCAGCAACCAGGGCTAAGCTTTTGAAAGAGCCTCATTTCTCTCAATGCAAATATTGTTCTGAACAGCTCTCAGAAATGCTTGCCACTGAGTCAAATCTCTCAGCATGGGAAGATGTGAAAGTTCCGTCATGGAATTCAAAAGATATCTTGAATAATGGAAAGTTGCGCTTCCCAAATTTTTGGGTTCAATGGATACCAACGGCCGCTTGTCTGGCAATGTTTTGCGTGGTGGCTTTCAATCTTCAAATAACCGACTTTGGTAACGGAGTGAATATTTCCTTTGGCAAACCAGATTTAGAAGTGGAATCCTTAATTCGCGAGGTGCGTCGAATTCAGGAACTACAGTTGGCTGAGCTTAATGCTGCCTTAACAGAAGTTGAAGTAATTCAAACTAAAAATAACTCAAGGCTGTTACAAAGTGTATTGGAGCAAACTCAATTGAATTCCACGCAAAATTTCGATCGAGTGGTAAGACTCTTTGATGCTCAGCGTATTCAAGACTTGCAGGATATGCGTCAAGGTTACCAACAGTTAGTTGACAGCGATTATCAGACCCTTCGTTCGCTGCAGCAATTAGCAAGCTTTGTAAGTTTTAATACTGGAACTATTCAATGATGAAATTTCAGAATGTTCATTTTTGGAATTTTGCCTTGCGTATTTTGGCGGGGGGCTTGCTTCGTGTTTTGCTTTTGCTCGTCTCAACAGGAGAGCTTATTGCAGCAGCCAATGACATTACTAAGGCGCAGAGTGATGCTGAAAATTTTTCTCGTGTCTTAGGTAGATCGCTTGAATTGAATCAGGGGAATGAAATATTCGGTATGTCGATAGAGGGTGTTTCTGCGACTTACTTGCATAATCAAGGATTACTATTGGAATTAAGAACGCCGCTCGCAAAGAGCCGTAATACCCTAAACCTTGCTTCAATTGGCTCACGGCTCAGTGAAAACTCCGGGATAGGAAACCCATTTACTGAGTTCGCTTTGCGAAACGAATTTCCCATCGCAGGGGCTGAGCCTCGAGTCGAGATTGATGATGTGGCGCAGGGTCTAACATCAAGCACAATGGTAGAGCGACTATATGATGGTCTTACAATCAGGATGACGAGCATTGAATATTCGATGGTCGTCCAAACAGCGCTCCGGCAAGCCAGCACAGCAATTCAATCTATGCGCGAGCTTGACGTATTTAGTGATTCAGATGCTCCAGACATACAGAATGAGATTAGTGATCTTCGAGATCAGCTGTCGAACAATGTCGAAATTTTTGGCTCGATTGAGCAGCGCGCTGGATCGGGAAGTCTTGATGGTGTCGATTTGATAGCTGAAACGGACGCTGCCATAGCTTCGATGGAGTCGTTAAAAATATATTCGATTAGTTTTGCAAAAAATCTCATGATGCAGAGTGCTGAGGCTGAGAAAGACTACAATGCCCGTTGGGAAACGGATCTTAAGGCGTTTGAAATACAAATGTATTCTGGGCTATGTGAGCATGTTGGACTGTTATTTTCTTTTTCCGATTCTGAGTATCTTACTTTGCAGGTGTTGGGGGTTTCGAAAGATGCCAATGGATTTATAAGAGACAAGTTTCATACCCTTCGGTTAGCAGAAATTAGGCGTTGTGCGGCTGGTGAGATTGATGTCGAAGGTATGAGCTCAAGCGCAGTGAGGTATACGAATTCGAGCAATCTGAGCAGTTGGTGAAACCCTGTCAATGTAGCATTTATGAATGCAAAGAATGCTTTGATTTCCAATTTGGATGTTCAAAAATAGTCTTGGCTTTGTCGTTGTCATGAATTGCTGGAAACTTTCCTATCCGGGCCCAAGTCCGCGAGCTGCTGTGAAAGTCAGAACCCCCGGAACAGTACAGGTCATTCTTTTCCGCTATTATTTTTAAGTTTTTACGAATCGTCTGATCAATGTTTGGGTAACTAATTTCTAGGCCTTCGCCACCCACATTTCGGAAATCTTCTATGAGAGTATTTAGTTTTTTAGAAGAAATCGAGTATCGGCTTGGATGGGCAATGACGGCAATACCGCCGGACTCTAATATCGCACTAACACTCGCATTTAAATTGCACCAGTTTGCAGGAGAGTATACTTTTCCTCTCTTGCCCAGAAAAACTTTGAAAGCTTTTTGATTATTTTTGCTATGTCCCTCTCTTATCAAAAAATTGGAGACGTGGGTTCTTGTTAAGGCTTTACAAGGTAAGTTTCCGATGTACTCGAGCAATCCTGTGATTCCTAATTTGCACAGTTTTTGGTGAATTGTTTTTATTCGCTCACGCCGGAGGCTTTGTTGATTTTTCAGTAGTTCTTGAATGGCTTTGTGATCAGGATCGATGAGAAGCCCAAGAACGTGAATTTCTGTGTCTTGCCAGCTAGTTGAAATCTCAACGCCATTTATGATTTCAAGACCGAGAGAGTTGGATTTTAGTTCAGCCAGTCCATCCACGCAGTCGTGATCTGTTAGCGCCAGTTGCTTAATCCCGGCTGCAGAAGCGATTTTTGCAAGGTGCTTTGGAGAATGTTCTCCATCGGAAAAATGGCTATGGGTGTGAAAGTCAAAGGTTGTCATGTTACTTTTTATATAATTTATAGACTTTAAAATCGGTTCCGAGGGAATTTCTCAAAATCTGCCCGCGAAGCGTATTCTTAATACTTGACTATTTTACTTGGTTAATTGATAATGATCAAATATTCGGTTTCGTGAGAGTTTTATGCGGTTAACAACGAAAGGTCGTTACGCTGTTACAGCGATGCTAGATTTAGCTCTTCATTCGAGTCAGGGGCCGGTAAATTTGGCTGAGATTTCTCTACGACAAGAGATTTCTTTACCGTATTTGGAACAGTTGTTTTCCAAGCTGCGGCGCGCTTCACTGGTAGCAAGTGTTAGGGGTCCCGGGGGCGGCTATGAGCTTAACAGAGTTCAAGAAGCGCTTTTTATCTCTGAAATTATTGATGCCGTTGATGAATCGCTTGATACAACAAAATGCAAGGGTCGAGGGGACTGTAAGGGTGGGGTTACATGCCTGACTCATCATTTATGGACAGACCTTAGTCAAGAAATACATGGATTTTTGAGTGGGATCAGCCTCGCTGATCTCGTCTCTAAAGCTGAAGTCAATCAGATCGCTGAGCGGCAGGATCGGCAAAAAATTGTAATTGAAGAAGGCCAGAGCCGAGCAGCTCACGTATAGCTATTCAGTTGTCTGATTAGTGAAAGGTCAGATGTTTAGATATCCCTAAGTGGTTGAGGTAGAACTAAAATATGTCAGATTTAAAGTTTCCAATTTATTTAGATTACTCATCGACGTCACCTTGTGATCCGAGAGTTGCCGCTAAAATGGCAGAATGCTTAACGCTTGAGGCGAATTTTGGTAATCCGGCTTCGCGTTCACATTTTTTCGGATGGAAGGCAGAAGAGGCCGTGGAAACGGCTCGGCGGCAAGTCGCAAGCCTTTTGAATTGCGATCCTAGAGAGGTCGTTTGGACTTCTGGCGCTACCGAGTCTGACAATCTTGCCATCAAAGGTGTGGCACATTTCCATAGCAAGAAAGGCAAGCACATTATAACGTCGATGATCGAGCACAAGGCTGTTTTGGATAGCTGTCGTCAACTTGAGAGAGAGGGGTTTGAAGTGACCTATCTCGAGCCTTCAGACACGGGGGTGATAACGGCGGAAGCAGTACAGAAAGCTATCCGCCCTGATACAATTCTAGTTTCGCTGATGCATGTTAATAATGAAATTGGTGTGATAAACGATATAGAAGGCATCGGTAAAGTAACGCGGGAGAATAAAGTTTTATTCCATGTGGACGCCGCTCAAAGCACCGGAAAAGTTGTTATTGACCTTGAGAAGATGCAGGTGGATTTGATGTCGCTTACCGCACACAAGACCTACGGCCCGAAGGGCATCGGTGCTTTATATGTTCGTCGTAAACCTCGAGTTAGAATCGTTCCTCAGATCCACGGTGGGGGCCATGAACGAGGAATGCGCTCAGGGACTCTTCCTACCCATCAAATTGTCGGAATGGGGGAAGCTTTTCGATTGGCCCATGAAGAGATGGAGATTGATAATGCGCGGATGCTATCTTTGCGGACGCGGTTGCTGAGTGGGTTGGAAGATATGGAGGAGGTCTATGTCAACGGAGATATAGATGCGAGGGTGGCTGCAAACTTGAACATTAGCTTTAATTTTGTTGAGGGAGAGTCATTAATGATGGCGCTTCGTGATTTGGCTGTTTCCTCGGGATCCGCGTGCACCTCTGCTAGCTTGGAGCCTTCTTACGTTTTGAGAGCAATTGGCCGTAATGACGAGCTTGCTCACAGCTCTCTTAGAATAACAGTCGGTCGGTTCACTACTGAGGAAGAAATTGATTACGCGATTGAAAAAATCAGAGAAGCGGTAGGCAAGCTGCGAGAGCTTTCCCCTCTGTGGGATATGTACAAGGATGGTGTTGACTTAGACCAGGTACAGTGGGCTGCGCATTAATCGCGTTGCTGCAAATTAACAAATTGCTAAATTGTGAGTTGGGAGAAACGAGATGGCTTATTCAGACAAAGTTTTAGATCACTATGAGAATCCGCGCAATGTCGGAAAATTCGACGATAATGATCAGAGCGTTGGCACTGGTATGGTTGGCGCACCAGCTTGCGGAGATGTAATGCGGTTGCAGATTAAGGTTAGCGATGCGGGTATCATTGAAGATGCAAAGTTTAAGACTTACGGTTGCGGCTCCGCCATCGCCTCAAGTTCGCTTTTGACAGAGTGGGTTAAAGGGAGATCGCTTGACGAGGCGAAAGCAATTAAGAATGCTGATATAGCTGAAGAGCTTGCTTTACCACCTGTCAAAATTCATTGCTCAGTTTTAGCGGAGGATGCGATTAAGGCTGCGATCGCGGATATAAAATCGAAAAGAGAAGCTCATTAAGTCTTTGTAAGGTTCTGATAACAAAACGTATGGGGAGCTCGAAAGCACTCTGAAGCTTGGCAAGTTCGCCGACCTAAAACGGCTTGGTACGAAATATGGCAATTAGCATTACGGAAGCTGCAGCGAAGCACGTTGCCGAACAGATGGAAGAGAGAGGGCACGGACTCGGAATTCGTGTGGGCGTAAAGACTACTGGGTGCTCGGGAATGGCATATGTCCTCGAGTTTGCCGATGGTCTAGAGGGCGATGATCAAGTGTTTGAGGATCACGGGGTTAAGATCGTAGTAGATCAGAAAAGCCTCGCCTACATTGATGGGACAGAGATGGACTTTGTTAAAACTGGCGTAAATGAGGGATTTGAATTTACTAACCCCAATTCTAAAGGCGAATGTGGGTGTGGTGAAAGTTTTAATGTCTAGAGTAATATGTGACTAAATTCCTATCCTCAGATCAAAATTATTTCTCCCTACTTGAAATTTCTTGCGACTTCGAAGTCGACTTAGAAACTGCACGCGAGACTTTTTTGTCGCTTCAACGTAAATTCCATCCTGACCAATTTTCCGGTTGCGACGAATCGGAGCAGCTTGCTGCATTACACAGCAGTAGCTTATTGAATGATGCCTATGAAACCATCTCGTCTCCACTCAAAAGGGCAGCTTATCTCCTTGGTTTAAGTGGGATTGATGTTGAACAAACGTCTCAAAAAGATCTCGGCATGGAGCTTCTAATGGAACAGATGGAGTTACGTGAAGTTCTGGGGAGTTTGCCCGACGGAGAGCAAGGGCTTGAAGAGCTCGAAACATTGCAGGACGCAGTAAGTGAGAAAGTCGCGTCGTGCCAGTTGGAGTTCGGCAAGGCATTAGCTAAGAATGATTTATTGGGCTCGAAGAGGCTGTATCACAAGCTACAATTTCTGATTAAACTGACTATTGAGATAACGGAAGACGAAGATAGGCGCCTTGGTTTAGGTTAGGCATTAGCGCTGTATTATACGATTATTTTTAGGCACACCGAATTGCTATGGCACTTTTACAAATACAAGAACCTGGGGCAAAGCCGCCCCAACGAGAGCAGAAGTTTGCGGTGGGTATTGATTTAGGAACGACCAACTCTCTTGTGGCTACGAAAGTTGGTTCAGTGGTAGAGACATTGCCATCGGATGATGGTGAAGATTTGCTCCAATCGATCGTCCACTATGGAGATGATGGCATTAAAGTGGGGCGGGAAGCGCGAGACTTTTTGGTAAAAGATAATAAGAATACGGTTGTTTCGGTCAAAAGGTTATTGGGGAAAAGCCAATCCGAAATACGCGAATTTGGCTACTACTTGCCATATAAGTTTGATGCACAGCTTCCTGACGGCGATCCGGCAATCATTACAAGGCATGGCAGCATAAGACCGATTCAAGTATCAGCGGAGATTTTATCTGTTCTTAGAAAAAGAGCGGAAAATTTTTCAGATAAAGAGATTGATGGGGCTGTTATTACTGTTCCCGCGTATTTTAATGATGCCCAACGGCAACAGACGAAAGATGCTGCTGAGTTGGCGGGCCTTAAAGTATTGCGTTTACTTAATGAGCCAACTGCGGCGGCAGTTGCCTATGGGTTAGACGCTGGTGCGGAAGGAAATGTTATTGTTTTTGACCTCGGTGGTGGCACTTTTGATGTTTCCTTGTTGAGTTTACGAGGCGGAGTTTTTCAAGTTTTAGCAACTGGCGGTGATACTAACCTTGGTGGTGACGACATTGATCGATTACTGCAGGAATGGCTGCGACGAAAAGAGGGGCTTTTGAGTGATATTGATGATAAGGCGGTAACGACATTAAATCTTTTAGCGACCTCACTTAAGCACCGTCTCAGTTTCGAGGAAAGTGTTGAGTATGCTTTTGATAGTTTTACTGGGGTAATAACTCGGGATGAGTTAAAAGGTTTGTGTAAAACTCCGCTTAAGAGAATGACTTCGGTTTGTCGTAAGGTTCTTAGAGATGCTCAATTGGAAATATCTGATATTAAGGAAGTTGTCATGGTTGGTGGTTCGACACGGATGCCAGCAGTGAGAGAAACTGTTGCAGATTTTTTTGGCATTAGCCCACTCGTGAGCTTTGATCCAGACAAAGTCGTTGCAATTGGTGCTGGTATTCAAGCCGAGGTTCTTGTTGGAAATCGTTCCTCCGACGAGGGTTTGTTATTAGATGTAATTCCACTTTCTCTCGGATTAGAGACGATGGGGAATCTTGTTGAAAAAATCATTCCGCGAAACACAACTATTCCGGTCACGCGGGCACAAGAGTTCACTACCTACAAAGATGGGCAGACGGCATTAAGCATTCACGTGGTTCAGGGAGAAAGGGAATTAGTGAGTGACTGTAGATCATTAGGGCGCTTTGAACTTCGAGGTATCCCTCCAATGGTAGCCGGGGTGGCGAAAGTTCGAGTTAGTTTTCAAGTTGATGCCGATGGTTTGTTGAGTGTTTCAGCTGAAGAGGTTAGCACGGGAGTTAAGGCAGAGATCGCGGTGAAGCCGAGCTATGGATTGCAAGCGTCTGTAGTGGAGGAAATGTTAAAATCTTCTCGCGAAAATGCAATTAAAGATATGGAAAGCCGTTCCTTGAGTGAGGCTCGGGTTGACGCGGAGCGATTAATGGAGGTGGTAAAAGCCGCTCTGTTAGAGGACGCAGGTTTGATCGATCCGAAAGAGAAGAGTTTGATTGAAAATAAGTGCGAGTTATTAACTAATTTGCTTCGTGTTGGAACTAGTGCTGAGATTAAGCAGGCGACTGAGGATCTAAATTTAGTAACAGTGAGTTTCGCAAATCTCAGAATGGATGCTCAGATTGCAAAGACCCTGCATGGGGAGTCTATAGACAGTATTGTTTCGGAATAGAATTTGAAATTAACTAGAAGAGGGCGCTATGCCTAAATTAACTTTTCTACCTCACGAAACTATCTGTCCTGACGGCATTGTGATTGAGGCGGACGAAAATGAAACGATTCTCAACGCCGCCTTAGGCGAAAAAATTTCGATTGAGCACGCGTGCGAGAAATCCTGCGCGTGCACTACGTGTCATATTATTTTGCGAGAGGGTTTCGATTCGCTTGAAGAGGCCAGTGAAAACGAAGAAGATTATCTAGACAAGGCCTGGGGATTAGAGCCAGACTCTCGCTTGAGCTGTCAGGCGCGCGTCGGGACTGAAGATCTTGTCGTAGAAATCCCGAGATACACAATTAACATGGTCTCAGAGGACCATTAAAGATTTTGGGTTAACTTTTATGCTTTGGACAGATGTTATTGAAATAGCCATTGAGCTATATGAAAAATATCCTGCAAAAGACCCCAGATATATTGGTTTTGTTGATTTGCACAACCTAATTTGCCAGCTTGAGAGCTTCGAAGACGACTCTAGCCGTGGCGGAGAAAAAGTTTTGGAGGCTATACAAGCCGCATGGATAGAGGAGGCTAGCGAATAGCCTCAAGCCCATGTTCCCATCCCGTCTTAACATTTAGATTCTGGACGTCGGTTCTGTTTAAATCGATATATATGACCTGAATAAGGGCTTATAATAGCGCGCGGTTTGGTTGTGATAAAATTAATTGCGCAGCCTCCATCCTAATATTTATGTAATTAGAACTTATAACCGGAGATGTTATGTCAACTGAAAGAACACTATCAATTATAAAGCCCGATGCAGTAGCTAAGAATGTTATTGGAGAAATTTACAGTCGTTTTGAGCAGGATGGGCTCAGGATTGTCGCTGCAAAGCGACTTAAGCTTAGTGAAGAGTTAGCTGGTGGTTTCTATGCTGAGCATAAAGATCGACCATTTTTTGCTGATCTTATAAAGTTCATGACGTCAGGACCGGTAATGATTCAAGTTCTTGAGGGCGAGGGCGCTGTTGTCAAAAATCGTGATCTGATGGGTGCTACGAATCCGGCTGAGGCAGAAGCGGGCACGATTCGTGCAGATTATGCTGAATCGATTGATGCAAATGCTGTTCATGGGTCAGATTCGCCGACATCAGCCGAGAGAGAGATTGATTATTTTTTTGATTCTGAAGAAATTTGCAGTTGAAATTCGCATTATGCTTGAATCTTTAGAACGACAATCCTGGACATCGCCGTGAATAAAAACGTAAGAGTTAATCTGGCCGATTTCAGTTTGGGCAAGCTAGAGGCTTTCTTCGGGACGCTCAACGAGAAGCCCTTTAGGGCGCGGCAAGTTTTGAAATGGATACATCAACGGGGTGTTACAAACTTTGATCAGATGACCGATCTTAGTAAGTCTTTGAGAGATGCTTTAAAGTCGACCGCTGAAGTAAAATTGCCGAGCGTGATCGACCACCATGCGTCGGCTGATGGGAGTCGTAAGTGGATCATTCAAGTTGAGAGTGGCAGCAGCGTTGAGATGGTTTTTATTCCTGAGGGTTCTCGAGGAACCCTTTGTATATCGTCCCAAGCTGGGTGTTCGCTAGATTGCTCTTTCTGCGCTACAGGTAAGCAGGGTTTTAACAGTAATTTAACGACAGGTGAGATCATCGGTCAGCTATGGCTTGCTAACGCTGAGCTCGGGGCTTTTGCAACCGAAACGCATCGGATCAGCAATGTTGTGATGATGGGTATGGGCGAACCTTTGCTTAATTTTGATAATGTTATGGACGCCCTCAGCTTGATGATGTGTGACTTTTCTTATGGGTTATCAAAACGAAAAGTTACAATCAGTACTTCAGGCGTTGTGCCCGCAATTGACCGTCTTAAAGATTATACTGATGCCTCCCTCGCCATCTCTCTGCACGCGCCAAATGATGAATTGCGCAGTCAGCTAGTTCCTCTCAATAAGAAGTTTCCGATAGACGTTCTCTTAAAATCAGTTCAGGGGTACATGAGAAGCTTAGGGGATCGGCGTGTGGCCGTTATTGAGTATACATTGATTGCCGGGATAAATGATCACCGGCAACATGCGAGAGAGCTGGCGGTTTTGCTTAAAACCTTTCCATGTAAAATCAATCTGATTCCTTTCAATCCTTTTCTCCAGAGTGACTATACCCGTCCTAGCAACACGTCCGTCGCAAATTTTAGAAAAATTTTGCAGGAAGCAGGGTTCACAGTCACAGTTCGTACTACGCGAGCAGATGATATCGGTGCTGCCTGCGGGCAGTTAGTTGGCCAAGTTCTAGATAAAACTCGACGGAGTAGTCGTTATAGTCAGGGAACGATGAATCTAATATCAAGCGATTTATGAATATGACTTGCCTTCCTGCATAGAGATTTTTGTCAGTTTTTCTTTTTTGAGCTTTGAAATCACTTAATTTCGACTAAAACGCTCAAATTTGCACTATACTCTTCACTTATGAGCGGGACCTGTCATACTTTTTCTCAATTCAAACGCACCACTGAACAGCGCGAAGATTGAAAGTGTTTTTATGAATGACAAAAAAGAAAATTCCGAAGAAAAACCTGGCGAAGTCCTAAAAGCCGAGCGTCTGCGCAGGGGCTTAGATGTGGCTACGGTGGCGGAGCAGCTCCATATTACTAGACATTATTTGTTGGCGCTCGAAAACGGCGAATATCATAAACTCCCTGCACCGATATTTGCAAAAGGATACATGCGGAGTTATGCAAAGTTGTTTGATATTTCAGAAGACGCCCTATTGGTCTCTCTCGAAGCAGATCTGCCGAGCAATAAATCAGTCGCTAAGAAGAGTAAGGCCGGGCAATTAAAGAATCATCGAAATGAAATTTTGGGAGTTCTATTGTTGATAGTGTTGCTCCTCGCTGCTTGGCTTTACAACAAGTTTGGTCTATGAGCAAAATGTTTTTGGCAGATATCTTCAAATCTCCGGGCACTGAAAAGTCTTGTTAGTCTCTATGCCACATTTCCTTATGCTGGACATTACTGATGCAAACGCAGAAAAATATTAAAAATCGTCGAAAAACTCAGCAAATAATGGTTGGTAACGTGCCAGTGGGAGGCGGAGCTCCGATTTCTGTTCAAAGTATGACAAATACGGAGACTTGCGATGTAGCCTCCACGGTAAGTCAGATTGATCAATTAACAAAAGCTGGTGCTGACATTGTACGTGTGTCTGTGCCAACTATGGAAGCCGCTGACGCGTTTGCTAAAATCCGGGGCTGTGTAAGTGTACCAATCGTAGCTGATATCCATTTTGATTATCGAATTGCCCTCAGAGTACTAGAGAATGGAGTGGATTGTCTGCGCATTAATCCGGGCAATATTGGCAATGAGAAACGCATAAGAATAGTGGTGGACAGCGCTAAGGATAAGGGTGTTCCGTTGCGCATCGGTATTAACGCAGGTTCATTGGGTAAAGATCTTTTGCGTAAGTACAAAGAACCGAATGCGGAAGCTATGGTTGAGTCGGCGTTAACTCAAATTGATATTTTAGATAAATTAGAATTCCACAATTTTAAAATAAGCCTTAAAGCCTCTGAAATATTTATGACGTTGAAGGCTTACCGTCAGCTAGCTCCTCAAATTACTCAGCCTTTTCATTTGGGAATCACTGAAGCAGGAAGCTTGCGTTCGGGAACGGTAAAGTCTGCGATTGGACTGGGGGCTATGTTAATGGATGGAATTGGAGATACCATTCGCGTTTCTTTGGCAGCCGATCCGGTAGAGGAGGTGAAGGTAGGTTTCGATATTTTAAAGAGCTTAGGTCTAAGACATAAGGGTGTCAATTTAGTTGCTTGTCCAAGTTGCTCACGACAGAATTTCGATGTGATCTCTGTTGTTAATGAATTGGAATCTCGCCTTGAAGACATAAAAACCCCAATCGACGTTGCGATAATTGGTTGCATCGTCAATGGTCCTGGTGAGGCTAAAGTGGCCGAAATAGGACTAACAGGAGCAAGCCCAAATAATTTGATTTACGTTAATGGAACCCCTGATCACAAAATAGGTAACGCAGAGCTCGTTGATGAGCTTGAAGAAATGATAAGAGCAAAAGCTGAAGCAAAGAGACTTAAATCTGCGGACATCATAGCGACCGGTTAACAAACTATATGGCTAAAATGCAGGCAGTCAGAGGAATGAATGACATCCTCCCTAGCGAGACTCCAATTTGGCAACATCTTGAGGGCTGTTTTGCGCGTGTCGTTAAAAGTTTTGGCTACAGTGAAATTCGGTTCCCTGTGGTTGAGCAGACGCAGCTCTTTACAAGATCCATTGGTGAGGTAACGGATATTGTTGAGAAAGAGATGTACAGTTTCGAGGACCGTAACGGCGACAATCTTTCACTAAGACCTGAGGGGACAGCGGGGTGTGTGAGGGCCGCTGATCAGCACGGGCTTCTATACAATCAGCAGCAACGTTTATGGTATCAGGGAGCAATGTTTCGACACGAGCGGCCGCAGAAAGGTCGCTATCGGCAGTTTCAACAATTTGGGGTCGAAACATATGGCATGGCCGGTCCCGGAATTGATGCAGAGTTGATGCAGTTGTCTTCAGCGCTCTGGCAAGAACTTGGAATTAGTTCTCATGTGAGGTTGGAGTTAAATAATATTGGTGATGCTGAAGAAAGGCGAAAATATGCTAAGGCCTTAGGTCTGTTTTTTGCCGACCACAGAGATGTGCTGGATTCAGAAGCGTTACGCCGATTGGAAACTAATCCGCTCAGAATACTGGATAGTAAAAACCCTGATTTACAATCGATCTTTGATAAGGCGCCGCTCTTAGCGGATTTTGTTAGCGATAAAAGTAAGTGCCACTTTGATGAATTATTGTCACTATTGGATGCAGCTGAGATAGATTACGTGATCAACCCAAAGCTTGTAAGGGGGTTAGATTACTATAATAGTTGCGTATTCGAGTGGGTGACTGACGCTCTTGGAGCGCAAGGGACTGTCTGCGGAGGTGGTCGTTACGATGGTCTTGTAGAGCAATTAGGTGGAAAGCCTACCTTTGCAGCGGGTTTCGCCATGGGCGCTGAGCGTCTGGTGCTTTTGCTGGAAGGTTTAACTAACGTGGCAGATAGCTTAAGTAAGCGAGCAGATGTGTATATCTTAGTGCGGGACGTAGATTGCATTAGTGCGGCGCAAGCACTTGGGAAAAATCTTCGATTTCACTTACCTAATCGAAGTGTGGTTATTCATTACGGAGGAGGAAAAGTTTCGAGTCAATTAAAAGGTGCAGTTGGTGCTGGGGCTCAATTCGCCTGTATTTTTGAGAGCAAGCAACTTAAAGAGTCCAGCTCGTTAAGGCTGAGAAAACTCGATGATCTGGGGGAGTCAACTGACTGCGCTATCGTGGATGTCCCGGATAAGCTTGCAAAACTTTTAGTTTAGAGGGAAGGGGATTATCCGAATTGACTATTCCACTGAGTTAAAAATCGAGTAACTTTCGGTAGAAATCAGTCATTTATTATACAATGCTGGCAGGAAGTAAGATTAAGTCAGAAGATCTTAGGTTTTTGGTAATGTAATGGGGAGTAATTTGTGGCGATCGATTCAGCAGATGAAGAAAATGTAGAAGCGTTGAAAAAGTGGTGGCAGGAAAATGGAAAGCAGCTTTTGATTTCTGTTTTTGTTGTGCTTGGTGGTATAGGCGGATGGGATCTTTACCAGAACTCCGAGCAGGAGTCACGTAATGCGGCGTCAGATATCTATGAGGAGATACTAGCTCTTACTCTCAAGACTGATAATGAACCTTTGTCGGACTCTGAACGAGAAAATATTATATCTTATGGTCAACAGCTGCGTGAAGAATATCCAACTAGCAGCTATGCTTCATTTGGAACACTCTTTGCAGCCGCTGCTGAAGTCGAGAATAGAAACTTAAGTCAGGCCGAAATTTTACTAAATTGGATTTTAGAAAACTCGACTGGCGGACTTTTTTCAAGCACTGAAGATGGTTTGTTACTCACTACAAAGCTTAGGCTTGGACGTGTGTTGCTTGCCCAAGGAGATGCCGCTCGGGCACTAGATTTCGTTAATACCGTTGACCCAAAAGAATTTGAGACTGGTTTTGCAGAGCTTCGTGGGGATATCTATGTAGCGCTCGATCAGCTTGAAGAAGCGCAGGACGCGTACTCTATTGCGCAGCAGGCAGGTTCCAATAGCGATGCTTTGCGAATGAAACTACAAGAGCTTGCAAATTAGAGTCCGAGTGCTCTCAAAGGCAGATATAGTGATCGAGAAAACAAACATTTTATACTTTAAGCACATGCTTGGGCTCTGGGTTTTTAACAGAAGGTTGGCCTTCGTAGCTATTTTTTTCATACTCAACAGTTGCGCTAGTATGAATGAAAGTCGTGTAAACCCAAGAAACTGGTTTGGTGATGAAGAAATCGATCCACCCACTGAGCTTATGGCCATTGAACGCGAGGTTTCACTTCGAAGGATATGGAGTGCATCGATAGGAAAGGGCCAAGGGGATGTTTATAACTCCCTCACGCCAGCTCTAGACGGAGAGATGTTATACGCAGCAAGCGCGAACGGAGTAGTCGCTGCACACTCTGCTGTCGATGGGGCTCTTGTGTGGAGTACTAATCTCGATATTCAACTTACGGGTGGTGCGGGTATTGGATCAGGACTTGTATTTGTAGCTTCGGAAGATGCAAGGGTAATTGCTCTCGATCAAAATAGCGGTGAAATTTCTTGGTCGGCTCCTGTTTCAAGCGAGGTTTTATCCGCTCCGAACGCAAGAGGCGATGTGGTTGTGCTCCAGACTGTTGATGAAAAGTTGATCGCGTTAAGTGTGGAGGATGGAGCTCAACGCTGGACTTATGAGACCACATTGCCCGCACTTACGCTGCGTGGCAGCAGCACTCCGGTTATCTCCTCGTCGGGATTGGTTTTAGCGGGATTTAGTAACGGTACCCTTGTGGCTGTGAACGCTTCTGATGGGGTTTGGCGTTGGGAAGAGCGTGTTGCTGTGCCTGAGGGAGAGTACGATATAGATCGAGTCATTGATATTGATGGAGATTTGTTGGTCGATGGTCAAAGAATATTTGCTTCAAGCTATCAAGGTAATTTAATGGCGCTTGATATTGAGACTGGAAGAATAGTTTGGGGTCTTGAAGCTTCAAGTTATCACGGCTTAGCGCAAGGTTTTGGAAACCTCTATTATGTGGATGATGAAAGTCAAGTATTTGCGGTACGAGATAACACTGATGAGGTTGTGTGGGAGAATTTTGATTTGAAATTTCGGCCGCTCACAGCTCCGCTGTCATTTAATAATTTTGTAGCAGTGGCAGACTTTGAGGGCTATGTGCACTTGCTATCTCAAATCGATGGACGAATTGTTGGCAGAGAGCAAATCGATAGTAGCGGAGTGCGGTCAAATTTGCTGTCAGCCAATGGTCTTCTTTATGCCTACGGAAATAGTGGGCGCTTATCAGCTTATCGAATTGAGTGATATTTATCCTTAAGATTGTAAGTAGCTCGTCTCTTGGTTTTTAACTTTAGGGTCTTTTATGAAGCCAGTAATTGCGCTCGTTGGACGCCCTAATGTCGGTAAATCTACTCTTTTTAATCGCCTGACTAAATCGCGCGAGGCGCTTGTCGCAAATATGCCCGGTTTAACTCGGGACCGAAAGTATGGTGAAGGAAGGGTTAAAGATGATTTATTTATCGTTATTGACACTGGCGGAATCAGCGGGGATGAGAAAGGAATAGATCTCGAGATGGCATCTCAGTCTCTTCAGGCGATTATGGAGGCAAATATTTGTCTTTTTCTAGTCGATGCTAAGGATGGCCTTTTGCCTGACGATAACCGAATTCTTGAATACTTGAGAAAGCACCAGAAGTGTACGTACCTCGTGGTGAACAAGGTTGATGGGCTGGACACCGATATTGCTTTGGCAGATTTTTATAGTTTGGGAATAAAAGAATTATTTCCAATCACGGCAACGCAGGGTAAAGGCGTTGCATCGCTCCTATCCAATGTCCTGAGTACGTTTAATAATCAATTTTTGAATTCGGACACCGTTGTCGGTTCTGATGCTGACGCATCGCGTGTAATGGGTATTAAGATTGCAATTGCTGGACGGCCCAACGTAGGAAAGTCTACTCTAGTTAATAGGATGCTAGGCGAGGATCGTGTCGTTGTGTTTGATCAGCCTGGGACGACAAGGGACAGTATTTACGTGCCTTTTGAGAGGCGGGACCAGAAATATACTCTCATCGATACCGCGGGTATCCGCAAGCGCGGCAAGACCAAGGAAACGGTTGAAAAATTTTCTGTTGTGAAGTCCCTTCAGGCGATTCAAGATTCTAACGTTGCGATTTTGGTGATTGACTCTCGGACTGGGATAGTTGAACAAGACCTTCACCTCCTCGGCTATGTTATCGAGACGGGCCGGGCACTGGTTATAGCCCTAAATAAATGGGATGGATTAGGGACTGAGGGAAAAGAAAAAATAAAATCAGAAATTTCTCGGCGCTTTTCCTTTGTTAACTTTGCTAAGATTCATTTCATTTCGGCGTTACATGGAACCGGGGTGGGAGACCTTTATAAATCTATTCACAACGCTTACGAATCAGCCCAAAAGGTTTTGTCCACTAATCGTCTCACCCAAATCTTGCAGGATGCGGTGATTGATCATGCGCCGCCAGTAATAAATGGCAGACGGATTAAACTCAAATATGCTCATGCCGGTGGCCATAACCCTCCTATTATTGTTATTCATGGCAAACAAACAGAAAAGCTCCCGTCAAATTATAGCCGATATCTTGAAAAAACTTTTCGCACTGCTTTAAAGCTTGAAGGCACGCCCGTGCGTATTGAACTTAGGACCACTGATAACCCGTTCACTAAACATGAAGAAAATTTGACGCCTCAACAGGTAGCTCAAAAAAGGCGTATTAAGAAAAATAAAAAACCATCAAAGTTTGATTCACGTGGGACTCCGTCAAGTAAAAATAATAGAGAACAATAAGGGCTTTTTGATGAAAATTTTTTCCAAAGAGATGTCACGGTGACCAAAAAAAGTTTGCCAATATGTCTGGCTGACGTGGAGGCTGCGTCAAAGAGATTAGAGCCGGTGGTTGTTCGAACGCCATTAGTAAGCAGTATTGAACTTGATAGCCGTCTTCAGGCTAATATATTTTTTAAACCGGAGAATTTACAGCACATTGGGGCTTTTAAGTTCCGAGGAGCCTACAATCGGTTAGTACAGTTAAGTGATTGTGAACGCAAAAATGGAGTGGTCGCGTTTTCTTCTGGGAATCACGCCCAAGGTATCGCTTACGCAGCGCGGCTGCTTGAGATGGAGGCCACTATTGTTATGCCTTCGGATGCACCTGAGGTAAAAAAGAAAGGCACCGCAGCGCTGGGTGCGACCATACGTCTTTATGATCGAGAAACTGAATCGCGGGAAGAGATCGCATTAGACATAGCATCTAAGACAGGAGCTGTACTCGTGCCGGCCTTTGACGATCTTGATGTTATGGCTGGCCAAGGAACCTGTGGACTAGAGGTAATGACAGATGCAGGTATGGGTGGCTGGCACCCTGATCTTGTCTTGAGTCCTTGCGGTGGTGGTGGCCTTCTTTCTGGTTTGGCGACAGCTGTTAAAGGACTAAGTCCTCAAACGCAGGTCTATGGCGTTGAGCCAGAGCTGTATAATGACCATTTTCTATCGAAAAACGCAGGCCGACGTGTCCGCATCGAGCCGTCTAAAAAAACCCGTTGCGATAGTCTTATGGCGACAATCCCGGGGGAGTTGACTTGGTTAATAAATAGGGAACTGGTTGATAATTTTTTGCTGGTTTCTGAGCGAGACGTGGCGCGTGCGGTTAGTTTCGCGGCTCGTTACCTAAAACTAGTTGTCGAGCCTGGCGGCGCAGTTGCACTTGCAGCGTTACTAGCTGAAAAGATATCGGTAAAAGATAAAAAAGTGGTGGTTATTCTCTCAGGTGGGAATATCGATCCATCTGAGCTATCTGGTTATTTGAAGGGTTATCCGGACCCATAGCTTTATTGAGTTTCTGCTCAGCGAAATAATAGCCATCGTGAATAACAAAATAGCATATTAATGTGCGCTCCTAGTTTAAGAACTAAATCTTTGATAGTGTTAGTTAGATTATAATGATTACTAGATTGTATAGGAGGTATACGTTGGGTAAATCAAGTTTGCTGAACATAGAGGCCGGACCGCAAATCTTTGCTTTGATGGTAATGCTCGTTTTTTGGGGTTGTTCTGGTCTTTCAATGGCGCAACTATCCCCGAACGAATGGGTAACTCTAGGTGGAGATTTCGCTCATACTCGCTACTCACCTGCAGACGAGATAGATGCGAGCAACTTTTCAGAGCTTGAGGTGGCATGGGAGTGGGATGGCGCAAGTTTTAACGCCGTTAGTGGCCGCTCAACACCTTCTTTAATAGATGGCAAGTTGTTTACTGTCGCCGGAAACAAGCGTTATGTAATCGCGATCGATCCTAAGACTGGTGAGACTATTTGGTCTTACCGAGAGCCGGACACCCCTCGCGCAGAGTATTCAATGCGGGCTGATTACGGAAAAGGTGTTGGTTTTGGGAAGGTAGATGGCAAGAACATAATTTATATTGTCTCTCCTGGTTTTTTCTTAACGGCGCTTGACGCTGACACAGGAATCCCTTTAGAAGGTTTTGGTAAAAAAGTCCCAATTGATGGGTTTCCATCCACAGGTGTCGTTGACTTATTAGCAGATCTGGGACACCCCTATGACGTCGCTAAAGGTCTTCCGTTAGAAACTGGTTATATTACATCCTCATCGCCACCGATAGTGGTTAATGACGTCGTAGTAGTCGGCAATTCCGCTGAGCAAGGTTACCATCAGTCGAGAGTTGAAAATGTTCCGGGGGATATCCTTGCGTATGATTCTCGGAACGGCGAATTTAAATGGAAATTTAATGTTATCCCAAAGCCCGGTGAGTATGGGCATGAGACATGGGAAAATGATGCATGGGAGTGGACTGGTGATGTTTCCTCTTGGGCGCCGCTCTCCGCTGACCCAGAAAATAATTTAGTTTACATCCCGACCAACAGCGCCACGATAGATTATTATGGTGGATTTCGGCCGGGCGATAATCTTTATGGGGCCGCCCTAATAGCCTTGGATACTCGGACCGGCGAGAGGAAGTGGCATTTTCAGATGGTAAAGCACGAGATCTGGAATTTTGATAACCCGACCGCACCTGTGCTGCTTGATCTTGATATGCCCGGAAGAGGGAAGGTCCCTGCGGTAGCTCAAATCACGAAACAGTCTTGGGTTTATGCGTTTGACAGGATTACAGGCGAACCGCTTTGGCCAATTGTAGATCGACCGGTTCCTCCCTCAATAGTACCTGGAGAGGTTTTATCCCCAACGCAACCGTATGTCACGAAGCCTGCTCCTTACGACATGCAAGGTATAACGATTGACGATCTTGCGGATTTTACGCCTGAGATTCGTGAGCAGGCAATTGAGGCAATCTCGAATTATCAAATGGGTCCGCTTTTCAACCCACCAATTCATGCAGGGAATGACGCGGGGAAATTTGCTGCGATGAACTGTCCCGGCGGTGCTGGGGGAGCAAACATTACTTCGCCCGCAGTGGCTGATCCCAATAAAGGCATTCTGTATGTTTCTTCCCACAAGGCGTGTTTTGCGCTGCGTCTTATTCCAGGTGAGGAAGCTGACTTACTATATCCGAACACTACTGGGGTGACACTTTCTCAATGGGCAAATGCGGGCCCTGGGGCAACCGCAAGGCCTCCTCGACACCCAGCAGGAATTCCTATGTGGAAGCCGCCGTATAGCCGTATCACCGCAATAGACATGAATACCGGGGAGCATCTTTGGATGATTCCTACGGGCGAAACTCCAAACAGAATTAAGAATAATCCAGCGCTTGAAGGGGTGGATATCGGCAATACCGGGACGGGTGCGTTAGTTCCCATGGTGGCTACCGCAAATATGCTTGTTTATTCCGATGCGGCAAGTGATGGAACGCCGATGCTATACGCTATTGATAAAATGTCTGGTGAGATACTCGATGAAATTGAGGCGCCCGCACGTAGCAGTTATGGGATGAGCTCATGGGTTCACGACGGTCACCAATATATAATTCTTCAAACTGGTTCAAAGCTGACAGCAATGGCATTGCCAGGGGCTCAGGCTGAGAGCGGTGGGGGTCATTAAAATTAGGTGCTAATAAAAAAGGCTGGTGACCCCAGCCTTTTTTTTGCGTGGCTCTTAGAGAGTACAGAACTATTTCTTTAAAAAAAATTAAATCGGTTAAGGCCGAAAACAATGGCTCCTAAAGCCATTGCCCAGAGCCCGCATGCTAACGCGTCAAGAAAAAAGTAACGAATTTTTGAGAAACCGTTGATGCCCACGAGAAAGGGTACTAACGACCTAAGAGCTGGAATGAATCTTCCAAAGAATATTGCTCCCCATCCAAAACGGTTCGTTAACAGCTCAGCTTTTTGAATCGCCGTTTTATATTTAGAGAAAAAATTGGAGCTTAGTAACGTTGGCCCAACGGCTCTGCCAAAATAAAAACCCACATTATCTCCAAAAAACGCGCCTAGCCATGCAAAAACTACTATTTCTAACGGCGTTGCTAACTCGTTTGCAGCAATTAAGGTTGCAACTCCGAGCAGGATTATTCCAGAGGTAAATAAACCGATTCCAACACACGCCTCAGCAAAGGCGAAGAATATTAGCACTGGAATTGCGAGGGCTGTGTTCTCCTCCAGCCATAAAATTAGGCTTGTATCCATCTACGATTTTTCCTGCCTGATGTGTTTGATCTGTCCTCTTAGCCGCTCAGTGACGCTGCTTCTTTCACTGCGTCACGAATGCGTGTTGCATTAGGGCGATTGAGTAGTTTACCGTTGATGAATAAAGAGGGAGTAGACAGCACGCCGGCAGAATTGCCGCCTCGTTGATCGTTGCGAATTTTTGAAATCGTCTCAGGTAAGGCAATGTCCAGATGGAGTTGTTCTATATCCAAGTTCAGTTCGAGGGCATAACTGTCAAACTCTTCCTCGACGTTCTGCAGGTTTGACCAAACAGCTTGGGTCTGAAATAAATAGTCGTGCATTTCCCAGAAGCGATCCTGTTTTGCAGCGGCCTCGGCATAAAGAGAAGCAGTCCACGAATTAGGATGTGCAGCTGTTATAGGGAAATGTCGAAAGATTAAGTGTGCGTTGGAACTGACCTGTGGCCAAATCCGCATCATCGCCTGATGTTCTGTTGCACAGGCGGGGCACTGAAAATCTGCGTAAACAACGAGTGTAACTGGACTCTCTGTTTCCCCACGAACGTGATCATTTGGAGCTATTTCGACTGTAGAGTAAGTCGGTCCCTGACTATACAAAGTAAATAACGTTATGGCACCTAAGAGTGGCAGAACACCGTAAAGTGCAAACTTAAAAGCGAGACCCTTGTTCCTCTTGGTTTTTTCCGCATAATTTTGTTTATCCAGTTTTCGCTGACGCTGGTCTTCTCTTTTTTTTTGATTTGCTTTGCTCATTTTATTCTTCCTTTACTCAAAATTTTTTTACTATCGATCAGAATCACTTATTCACTTTTTAAATTAAAGTCGATTTCTCAGTTTAGAAACAGCGCAGGGTCAACTCTGGATCCATTAAGATTAATACTCCAATGCAGGTGGGGTCCGGTAACCCTTCCAGTTTTCCCGACTCGGCCAATTTGATCGCCTGTTTTTACGATTTGGCCGTTTTCTACGTCTATCGTATTCATGTGACAATACAAGCTGATTAAGCCAAAGCCGTGGTCTAAAATTATTGTATTACCATTAAAAAAATAGTTTCCTGTGCTCAGAATAATCCCATCTGCCGGGGCTGTAATTGGGGCGCCCTCGGGTGCGGCGATGTCCATTCCAGAATGTGGAGCCCTTGGTTGATCATTGAAAAACCTACGGAGACCGAATGAGCTGCTTTGAATTCCATCCACAGGAGCTTGCATCTTAAAATTTGGAGTTAACTCTTCGGTCCAGTTTGCAAAAGCCGCGCGCATTTCTAAACTCTCCCGATTTATGCGCTGCATGTCGTTTTCATTTGGATTTACTTGTCTGTTGTTGCTAATCGTGAGTCTTTGCTCTTGGTATTTTTTTTCTTTAACCGTGAAGTCGTGATTTGAAGAACTACCAGAGGAATATTCCACCTGTAAATTCTTTATTCCCGGGACAGTATCAAGCGGGATTCCGATCACTGCAAATTGCGACTCACGGTAATTGACGAGCATTACTTTTTTGCCATTGTAGTTAGCCCTTTCCCCAATGGGCTCGATTTGGATTACCGCTACACCGCCCGGGACAGACAAATTAACAGGAAGATTCTTTACCTCTACTGCTTCCAAAGCTGAGCAAAAAATAGTTCCCCAGAAAAAGGAGTGAACAAATGAGAAGGTAAAAGGAGATTTCATAATATTTTTTTGACAACCCCTGTGTTTTTTCTGTGCTGTTTAGTGAGGAAAGTTGATAAAGAGGTATTATCGACCCAAATGAGGTGGGAGCCTTATTTGTTGTTGTTTGTACTGTTATCTTTTTGAATCTTGTTTATCGTCGATATAACTCGTCCTTTATTGAAGCGTGTGTGGATTTGATCGCCAATGTCTAAATCGCTTGTGTCTCGAACGACATTGTCCTCGCCTACCGTGGTAATACTATAGCCTCGTGCAAGAGTGTTCAATGGGCTGACTCCGTTCAGTGTTCGGATTAGTTGTGCTAAATGCAGTTCCTTTTTATTTATTTCTAACTCGCTTGATAGTTTAAATCGTCTACGTAAGTCGACTAATTGTAGACGAATACGTTTTAAAATTTGTTGAGGTGAATTACTCAATAAGCTTCTTTGGGTTCCATTGAGTACAGTGCGCGTGTCTTTGATGCGCGACGTGATGATGCGGATCAATTGAGATTCAATATAGTCTGTCTGTTGGGCTGATTCGCTTAACTTTCTTCTTGGTTGTTTTAATCGTTGCTGGAATGCGTCGAGCGAGATTAGCTTTGTCTTTAGGTGTTGTTCGATTAATCGGTCGAATTTATTATAATACTGCTCAAATGAAATAGAGTATTCATCCTTGTCTCTACTAAGTCTTTCTGCCGCAGCTGAGGGGGTCGGTGCTCGGAGGTCGGCAACAAAATCGGCGATAGTGAAATCAATCTCATGCCCCACTGCAGAGCAAATAGGGAGCTCACTTGCATCTATTGCGAGAGCTAAATCCTCGTTATTGAATGCGTGGAGGTCCTCTATTGATCCACCACCGCGGCCAACGATTAGCGCTTCAATCCCGAGCGTTGAGGCTAATTTATTCGCATCTTTAATAGCGCTAATGAGCTCTGATGGTGCGTTGTCACCTTGCACAGACGAGGGAATAAGGGTTAGCGTCGTTAGTGGTAATCGGTCGCGGAAGACACTAAGCATATCGTGGAGGGCGGCACCGGACTGAGAGGTTATTAACCCGATATGCTTATAACGGCTGTGCATTTCTTTTTTACGTTCACTGTTGAACAGCCCTTGCTCCTTAAGCTTGAGCTTTAACATCTCAAATTGCTTTTGCAGGTCTCCTGTGCCGTATTGCTCCATCGTTGTAATTATTAACTGGTATTCGCCTCGCCCCTCATAAAGACTTATTCGCCCAGTCAGTTTTACTTGTTGTCCGTTCTCAACTTGAAACGAGACGCGACGGTTATTGCCAGCAAACATGGCGCAACGAATTTGCGCTTTACTATCTTTTAATGTGAGGTACCAATGACCCGAAGCGGGTTTTGCTAAATTCGAAACCTCACCTTCCACAACGATATAGCCAAAACGATCTTCCAAAAGTGATTTTGCTAATCTATTGAGAGTAGAAACGGTGAGCGTTTCCTTGGAGCTTATGACGGGCTTCTCTGTGTCGCTTATCATCTTTAAGGAAGGACCCTTCTTGAATTGCTTGATCTATTGTAGGTGATGAAAGGATAACTATAAAATTAACGTGGCGGAAGTGCTCAACTTGTTACTCTGGAGGATTGAGCCAGGAAGAATCTGTCGCTAGGGGAGCGCTAAGTGTTCGCAGGAACGCCTCCAATTGCTTCATCTCTGACCGACGCAGTTTTAGTGGCTTGGCCTCATTGTGGGAGACCATTGCGGTAGGAGCCTCGTTGTAATGTTCGATAACGTCCTCCAAAGACTCTTGCTGCCCAGTATGCATGTATGGACCTGTTTCCGCGATGTTCCTCAGTGTTGGAGTTTTATGAGCGCCTACCATATCGTTGGTGTCGCGTGCGAACCGAAGTTCGATACAGTCTCTGGGATCGGCATCGCTGTATGCCCCCAAACAGTTAAAGGGATCTTCTCGGGCAATCCTTATTCCACTGAAACGTCCAAGAGGCGGCAGTTCGTCGGGTAGGGGTATCACACCGGTGTTGTGAAATTCATGATTTGTGAACAAGGGGCCGTTATGGCAATCCACGCAATTACCCTTCCCTATAAATAACTTTAGGCCCTGTACTTCTTGCTGACTCAAGATAGAATTTTTTAGATCATCCCCCATAGATGTCATTTGCAGAGAGCGAGTGTAGTCATCGAAGCGTGAGTTTCCTGGTTGAAGCAGTCTCTGGTAGGCTGCTAGAGACTTACCGATGTTGCTGAAAATTTTGGAAATTTCTATTTTAAGGTTGCTATCAAAACCTTCCCAAGTTTGGGTTTCATGCGGGTCTCCAATCGGTGTAGCCGAAATGTCTAACAGGTCAAAGTTTTTTAGGCCGAAGGAAATACCTCCAAAGATTTCTTCGTATTTTTCGAGATACTGTCGGTCTTGCAAAATGAAGTTTACAAGTGACGTTCGGTCTATTCCTTGTTCATGTTTAGCTTCGAGCGGGGCTAGGGCCTGAGACCATTGGCTGTCTCGTCTTCCATCCCAGTAGTACCAGGGGCTGTGGCTTAGTCCAACTAAACTAGGCGTATGGCGTGTGCCGGGTCCTAAGCCAATTGCCAACGGCAGTGAGTCTGTATAGTAATTTTCTGGTTGATGGCAGGTTGCACAAGAAACGTTTTGGTTCGCGCTAAGCCTTTTATCAAAAAATAGTGCGTGGCCGAATTCTGCTGCTTTACGACTGTCTGCGACAGAATTGCTCAAATCTGACTGCATAGGCTCAAGAGAATCCAGCGACAATGACTGAATTAATCGAAGTTCGTCTGCGTCCCAGGCAGTTTCACGCTGCCAGGGGACCCATTCCCAGGCTAGCCATGCTGCGATGACTACGAGCCCGCTAAGCAAAGCCTTTAATCCTGTTCGCATTGTATTTCTCGCAGTCATTAAAGTTTGAACTCAATGGTTGCTGTGTCCAAAGGTTCGGTCTCGGAGATATTAATAATTATCTGCCACAAACCGGGCATATGAAACCGGATGCCGTCAACAATGTACCGGCCTGGCTCAGATTCTGAAGTCACTACTGGCTGTGTTGGCAACCCGTGGTCGTGATTCGGCATCCCACCGGTCAGTGTAACGTTCGCATCAGAAACTGGTTTGTTGTTTCGTTCGATGCTCAATTGCCACTGGTGAATTCGATTCAGCACAATTGGGTTTAAATCGCTGTAAACTCTGACGATATAACCTTGAGAGGAATTCGCTTTAAAGATTGGCAGTGTGTCACTCGCATATGTACAAGTGATCAAGGCGAAGAAGCATAGGGTTTGACTGATAAACCCCATAGTTATCTTGCAGATTCCCATAACGTTTTTTGTCTCGGTAAATAAAAGGTTGTCCATGTTATGTAATACGTGTTTTGAACCGAATTAGTTGTACGTTAACGTGTTCTGGGCCCCGTTAATTAATTCATTCCTGCTGAGCGATAAGATCAATCTGATGGCAAAAAAAAACGGCCGTACGGCCGTTTTTTTAAGCACTCCATCGCCAGCGCTAAGCTGGTAACAGGTCCTTTTAAGTGTCTCTCGATCAGATAGCTACTATCTGCTCTGCTTGAGGACCTTTTTGTCCGTCAGTCACGATAAACTCAACGCGCTGACCCTCTGCTAGGGTCTTGTAGCCTTCACTCTGAATCGCACTGAAGTGAGCGAATACGTCCGCACCACCTTCGCGCTCGATGAACCCAAAGCCCTTGCTCTCGTTGAACCATTTAACTGTACCAGTAATTTTTTCTGACATTTTTACATCCTGTTTATTAATAAATTTAGTGACCTTCCCAAAAAGGTCCGAGCTAGAAATTCGCTAAGGTTTACTCTACAGGACGAGGTGTTACGTAGACGACATCGAAATGGGGAATAAATAGGCTTAGTTTCAAGCTTACGCCAGTTTACAGGCCATTCCAGCGTTGTCAAGCAAAAAAAGGAGCCCGTTTTGGTGCCCCTTCTCCCGCATTTTCCATATTTTACTCCGGCTTTCTGAATTTCATAGTAAACCTGTCGGTTGCGCCCCTCACGCCAGGCGTGCCTACCTCTTGGTCGAGACCTTCTTCCGGGTGATAGTGCATATCACTGTAATCAGCAAGCTCAAAACCGACATCGAGGAGCTCCTTTACGACGAGCACCGGGTCGAGTCGACGCCCAACTTGACGTGTGGTTGGTTGCATATGGCGACGTGTGTGGTCTACGACTCCATATACCCCGCCTGGTTTGAGGGCTTGGAAGACCGCCTTGTTTAAGTTTTCTCGCCCTTCGGCTGACGGGTTATGGAGGTTCCAAAAAGTTAGCACTAGATCAAAGTTGTCCTCCTCGAAGCTGAACTCGGGCAATTCGCGGAGTGATACCGCGTTGTTTATAGCGGAGACACAGTCCATTCCGGGCAGACTCATTACACCGTTCTTGTAGTTGTCGCTGACACTAACAGAGACAAGAAGCTCACCGCCGTTAGCGCAAAGAGTTGGGCCAACAAATTTTGACCAGTAGCCTGTCGCGGGGGAGATCTCTAGCACCTTCATGTCATCTTCCAGCTCAAAAAATTCCAGAACTTCGGCGGGCTTTCGATTCGCATCTCGGGCCACTTCGGCTTCTGATCGGTTGTCGCCGCCTAGGGCCTGCTCAATTTTCATTCGGGTAGCTGCTGTGTCGGCGCTCATTGCCAAGCTGCTTGACAGGGCGACAGCAACTAAAACGATTAAGTTTCTCATGATTTTATTCCTATTATTGAACGTGCATTGAAGTATATCCTTTTGAACGCCAATGGCTAGATAGAACTGTTAAAAAAATTCGAGGCCCTTATTTCAAACGGCGTTCTCGAGCAAATAAGTAGTCTGTGCAGTGCCCTCTCAGTGACACATGACACTCTTTATTTTCTCCACTTGCTTCTAAACTTCTTCCGTTTCATGTTGGTTGTCGCCGATCATCATTATGGAACGGCTAATCTGTACAAAAATTCGGTATATCTGTATACTCCTTTTTTTGTAGAAGGTATGAATTTCTATGTTGCGAATCGCCCAAGAAGCCCTGACTTTTGATGATGTTCTCTTATTGCCTGCACATTCCAAGGTGCTTCCGAAGGCAGTGAGGCTCGAATCCGACTTATCCCGTTCAATAAAACTCAATATTCCGCTGATATCCTCCGCAATGGATACGGTAACTGAGTCTCGCTTGGCGATATCGATGGCGCAGGAGGGCGGGCTTGGTGTGATACACAAGAGCATGACTATCGAACAACAGGCTCGTGAGGTGCGTCTCGTAAAGAAGTTTGAGAGTGGGGTCGTGCGCGATCCGATCACGATTTCATCTAAGGCGACCATAAATGAGCTAATCGCCTTGATTAAGGAAAATAAGATTTCTGGCATGCCCGTTATGGATGAGGGCGAGCTCGTCGGCATTGTAACGAGTCGCGACGTTCGGTTTGAGGCAAACTTTGAAGCCCAAATAGAGACTATTATGACGCCAAAAGAGAGGCTCGTGACGGTCAAAGAGGATTTTGACCTCGCTGAGGTTAAAGAGCTGCTGCATCATAATAGAATCGAGAAAATTCTGGTTGTCAGCGATAAATTCGAGCTGCGTGGGTTGATTACGCTCAAAGATATAAGAAAGTCGGAGGATTATCCGAACGCGTGTAAAGATGAGCTCGGGCGACTGCGGGTCGCAGCCGCTGTGGGAACTGGCCCAGACACTGCTGAACGAGTGACGGCCATAGTCGATGCGGGCGCTGACGTTGTGGTTGTAGATACCGCTCACGGGCACTCGCAGGGTGTCCTTGATACTGTTCGTTCGATTAAAAAGAATTATCCTGATCTGAGTGTAATTGGCGGTAACATTGCGACGGCTGAGGCGGCAAAAGATTTAGCGGCAGCGGGTGCCGATGCGGTAAAGGTTGGCATTGGCCCCGGGTCTATCTGCACAACTCGTATCGTCACGGGTGTGGGTGTCCCGCAAATTACGGCAGTTTCCAATGTTGTAGAGGCGCTTAAAGACACAGATATATGCGTTATATCCGATGGTGGTATCAGATATTCTGGTGACATAGCTAAGGTGATAGCGGCTGGTGCCCATGTTGTGATGGTCGGAAGTTTGCTTGCAGGATCTGAAGAGGCACCTGGCGAGGTCGAGCTTTATCAGGGGAGGAGTTATAAGGCCTATCGCGGGATGGGTTCTCTTGGCGCGATGTCGCACTCGGCCGGTTCAAGCGATCGTTATTTTCAGGACACTGACTCTGGGCCAGAAAAGCTTGTGCCTGAGGGAATTGAGGGAAGGGTGCCATACAAAGGCCCCATGTCAGTTATTGTGCATCAGATGATGGGCGGTCTGCGATCGAGCATGGGTTATACAGGTAGCAGTGATATTCTGGCAATGCGGACCAAGACTCAGTTTGTAAAAATTACCGCGTCTGGAATGAACGAGTCTCATGTTCATGATGTTTCGATAACAAAAGAAGCGCCCAATTATCGTGTGTCGTAGCTGATCATCTTTTATTTCTCGAAAGCGATATCTTTTCCTTTAAGATTTTTTTAGCCCAAGCGGAAAGCGTGTTTTTCATGTGCGGTGGTATTTCAATAAAGAAGCCGGAGGTTAAAGTCGTATGGCAGGCAACGACATACACAAGAAGAAAATTCTGATAATCGATTTCGGCTCTCAATATACTCAACTGATTGCGCGCCGTGTTAGAGAGATTGGGGTGTATTGTGAAATCTGGGATTACGCTGTAGATGAAGAGCAATTTTTGAATTTCGCCGCGTCAGGAATTATTTTTTCGGGGGGGCCAAACTCTGCAAATACTCAGAGTTCACCTCGGCCACCCGAATTTATATACGGCACTGGTGTGCCAATTTTAGGAATTTGTTATGGAATGCAGATTCTGGCTGAGACTTTTGGCGGCAAGGTTGAAAGCTCTGCTAAGTCGGAATTTGGGGCGGCTCAGGTATTAGTGAATGATTCTTGCCCACTACTCAACGGCCTTGGTGAGGGCTTGGTGGGCAAAGGCGAATCGTATTTGGATGTATGGATGAGCCATGGTGATAAAGTTGTTGAGTTGCCGAATGGTTTCAATTTGAGTGCATCAACACAGAGTGCTCCGATTGCCGCTATGGCAGATGAGGATCGTAAGTATTTTGGGATCCAGTTCCATCCTGAGGTAACTCATACCAATCAAGGCGAGCTCATTTTGGAACGTTTCGTTTGCAAAATTTGTTGCTGTGAGGCGCTTTGGACGTCCGCGAATATTGTTACAGATGCAATTACCAATGTAAGAGCTTTGATTGGCTCCGATACTGTTTTGTTGGGTCTTTCTGGTGGCGTAGATTCGTCTGTTGTTGCAGCACTTTTGCATCGAGCCATCGGTGCTCAGTTGGTATGTGTTTTCGTGGACAACGGATTGCTCCGACTCAACGAGGGCGATCAAGTGATGTCAACTTTTGCGGAAAACATGGGCGTAAAAGTTATTCGTGTGAATGCGGCCGACTTGTTCTTAGATAATCTCAAGGGGATTGAAGACCCAGAGCAGAAGCGAAAGATCATCGGTAACACATTCATCGAGGTATTCAATAATGAAGCCTCTAAACTTAATAACGTGAAATGGCTGGCGCAGGGAACGATTTATCCTGACGTGATAGAGTCTGCGGGTTCCAAGACAGGAAAAGCACATGTAATTAAGTCGCATCACAATGTTGGTGGTCTACCCAAAGATATGAAGCTAAGCCTTGTTGAACCGTTACGTGAGCTGTTCAAGGACGAAGTTCGAAAGCTCGGGACTGAGCTTGGGCTTCCATATGACATGATTTATCGACATCCGTTCCCTGGACCGGGATTGGGCGTTAGGATTCTTGGAGAAGTGAAGAAGGAATATTGCGATATTCTCCGCAGAGCGGATTCAATTTTTATAGAGGAACTTTATCGTTCAAAAAGTTACGACAAAGTCAGTCAAGCTTTCGCTGTGTTTTTACCTGTTCGTTCTGTTGGGGTCGTGGGTGATGCACGACGCTATTCTTGGGTTATAAGTTTGCGAGCGGTTGAAACAATTGATTTTATGACAGCGCAGTGGGCTCGTCTTGACCCAGATCTGCTTGAGCTCATTTCCTCGCGGATTATGAACGAAATCTCAGAGGTATCTCGAGTAACTTACGACATTTCATCTAAGCCGCCCTCCACTATTGAGTGGGAATAAAGTTAATAAAATTAATAATTTAAGTTATCACTCATGAAAAAAGGTATAACAATTCATAAAATAAAACTTTTATTTTGCTTTTTCGCAATCATCTTTATCTATTTCTTTAAACCAGTATATGATTGGATGGGTCACATGGGCCAAGTCCCATTATCTCCTTTCGGTTGGTCAAATGTCCCATCTAACGCACCAGTAACGGAACAGTTATACAACTCTCATTACCGTGACGCCGCTAACCAGATTTTATCAGCCATGGAAAAATATCGTTCTTCCCTTGGAGCAGCTTCGTATTCAGTTGCTGTCGGAGTAGATGGAGAATTAGTTTGGTCGGGTGCGGTTGGATGGTCCAACGTAAAAAACAATATTAAAGCAACTCCCCAGACAATTTACAGAATAGGAAGCACATCAAAATCTATAACTGGTTTAGCACTTGCTCGTCTTGTTGAAGATGGGCTTATTGATCTCGATGAGACCCTTGATGCTTATTTAGAGATCTTACCGAATGAACAGTGGGGTAAAATTACACCGCGAATGTTGGCATCACATATGTCGGGTCTTTCGCATTATGGACAACAAGGGGTCGAAAAAGACTATTGGGGTTTATATCAAGCCAGCACCCTTTCAAAACATTATGATGATATGTTTGAGGCTTTAGAAGTTTTTGATGGAACAAGTTTAAGAAATGCACCTGGCGAAGAGTTTCACTACTCTTCTCAAGGGACCATATTACTAGGAGCAGTCATCAGTGCAGTAACAGACAAGTCCTATTTTCAAGTAGTTCAAGATGAAGTGCTAACCCCAAATTTCATGACTTCAACTATTGTTTCACCCACTAAAAGTGATGGATCAAATAACATTGCTACATCCTATTTAAATAGAAATAAAGATGGCATACGTCAAGTAAAAGAATGGCGTCCCGTCGACTTATCTCATAGATTGCCAGGCGGGGGGTTTGCTTCAACATCATCAGATATGGTGCTTATGGGGATATCAACCACGAATAGCAGTTATATAGATAGTGAAACAATGAAAGATTTTTGGACACCACAATCTCTCAATAACGGTGAAGTTAATATACAAAACTATGCTTTAGGTTGGAGATACAGTGAGTTGGAACTTGAAGGTCTAGGTAAGGTAAAGAGTGCCCATCATGGTGGTGTTTCAAGAGGAGCACAAAGCTGGTTATTGGTGTTTCCAGATCTTGAAATCGTAATCAGTATTAATGCTAATATTAGAACGGATTCATTTGGTGACTTTGGACTTCTTTATCAAGATGTATTGAGAGCTATTTACAAAAATAGAAAAACAGGTGATGAATAAAAAATTGATACAAAGTAGATACAAACTTTTTTGGAACCCTTCTAAATAAAGGGTTTCAGAGTGATAGACCTATTGAGTGGGAGTGAAGGTGAGAAATAAGATAATTTTTGGAGTTCTTATCTCTCTTACCGTTTTATCTTTCTATTGGTATGCATTTGTTGCCTTGAAAGAGTTTTCAATACCTCAAGAAGACATAATAGATGCTTACACCTATGAACCTCTCTCTGATTTGGAAATGGAAGTTGAACAAATTGAAGCTGACAAATATAAATTCTCCTATAAAAGCTTTGATGGGGCGGTTGTAAATGGGCAGTTAAGTTATCCAAGCATTAAAAGCCAGAAATACCCAGTATTTATTGGAGTTTCCGCAATGGGTAGAGGGTATCAACGGTGGTGGGTTGATTCCTTCAAGGGGCGTCCAACAGTATCTCAGGTGAACAAAATTACCAGTATGGCTAACAATCTTGGTTATGCCGTTATCGCTATTGACGCCAGATATCACGGGACAAGGAAAGATCCGGACAGATCTCTGCAATCAATAATGAATGATCTCAATTTTTTTGGCAATAAAGATACCTATGAGAGCATGATTAAAGATACTGTGCTTGACTATAGAGTCCTCATAGACTGGATTAACCAGCAACAAATATTTGATAACCAGAAGATCGTTATCGGAGGTTATAGCATGGGTGGGCAGGTTGCCCTTCTTGCAGCTTCCACTGATCACCGTATCGAAAGAGTCCTTTCAATAGTCCCGCCACATCTTGATGATAAAGTTGCATTAGTAGCGCCTAAAAACTTTGTATCTCTCCTCGAAGGTAGGGAGGTGTTATTGGTGACGGCAAACGACGATGAAAATGCGACAAAGAAAGAAAATCAAATCCTGTTTGATAGTATCAATACCTCCGAAAAGCTCCATATAACTTTTGAAGGCGATCACATTCTGCCTGATAATTATGTAAGTTCTTTGGAAGATTGGCTCACTCTTAGTGATGAGCCTTAGAAATTGCTTTTAAAATATCTAATGTATTCAAGACATCCTTGGAAGATGTTTTTAATTATGATTAGAGAAAGTTTCGAGTCGAATTATCAATGAGATTCCTCAGGTTTCTAGGGTAACTTATGATATATCAAGTAAACCGCCAGCAACTATTGAGTGGGAGTAGTGACATGGGCTGTAAGCTCCATAGCTACTGACTTTTACCACTTGTAAACCACTTGAAAACACCCACTGGGGCCGCTTGATGTGAATTATTCCTTGCTTGCAACCCAATCTTTGTCACTGACGTCCCAGTCACGCGCAAGATAGATAAACGGAGTATCTATTAAGGCGATGATTACTTTGAAACAGTACTTGGCTAAAGCCAATTGCATTGCTGTCGCAAAATCAACTACGCCCCACCAAACAACAACACCATAAATTATTGTGTCTATGGCTTGAGATAACATCGTTGATGCATTATTTCGCAGCCATAAATGTCTTCCTCGAGTTTTCTTCTTGATGAGATGGAAAACCCATACATCAAATCGTTGGCTAATCAGGTAGGCAAGAAGCGAACCGAACACGAACCGTGGTGTAAAATTAAACAGCGTTGCAGTAGCGGCGTGCATGCGTTGTGCAAGTTCTGCTGTCTCTAGATCGCTAGCAGGCAAATACATCAAGCTGATACTAATCATCACAATAATGATAATGCTCACTGTAAAGCCAATCATTACTGCGCGAGTTGCTTCTGCTTTCCCGTAACGCTCGCTCAACAAATCTGTAGCGAAATAAATACTAGAATAGAGGATTACACCCATGCTGGTTTGTAGTCCAAAGATTTCGGTAAGCTTGGGGCCTTGTAGGTTCGCCAGTAGTAAACTAATTACTATAGTAGCGTATAGACCTTGTCTGCCAAAAAAGCGAAACAGAATAATGGCAAAACTTAAATCGACTGCAATAGTCGTAAACCACAAGAGCTCCTGATTAAGTTGAAACCACTGAGAAAGTGTTGTCATTAACATCGGAAGCCAGCTGCGTCAGTTTTGGATATTGTGCTTAGAAGAATCGGCTAAAGTACAGCACACATTACCAACTGTGCAATTTTTACTCAGATTTACTGGGTGAGCTATTGAAATAATTTTAGAGAGCCACCCGTAATGGAGGGCTCGTTATAGCTTTGATGCAAAGCTAAAAAAATTAGAACGCACTGAATACGATCACGCTGACACATTTTGTAATACTTTGACACTAAAGTTACAGCGGGTTTAAGCAGTCATATAGGGCGCGGGTCAGCGTAACTGATCCCTGTTCGCATGCATAGAATCCTAAAATGGAAGTCTCTTGGGAGTAAGAATTTCATGGATACCCTATTTTCTAATCGGTGGCTGGCTTTAGCTGCCTGTCTCATTACTGCGCTGCTGCTAAGCGTAAATAGTGCCAAAGCTCAGGATCTTTCGACTTCGCAAGATTCTACAGTTACCTATCCTGCCGAGTACTTTGCCCAATTCAATCCTTACTCCGTCAACGATATGTTGCAACGAATTCCCGGTATATCGCTCGCCCGTAGCGGTAGCCGCAGTGAAAGCAGAGGCGGTGGCAGAGGCCTGGGTGCAGGCGGAGAGCAAGTGTTGATCAATGGTCGGCGTATAGCAGGTAAAAGCAATGAAGGCGATTCACAGCTTTCACGCATTCCCGCATCGGAGGTGCAATACATTGAGATTATTCGAGGCACGTCAGGAGACTTAGATGTGCGAGGAGGAGCCCAGATTATCAATGTTGTCTTGGATGATGCGCTCTCAAGCGTGAGCTTTGCTTATGAAGTGA
>CAJWVZ010000002.1 GCA_913048385.1 uncultured Gammaproteobacteria bacterium
GTGAGAGCGGCATCGCTATCGCTGAAATAAGTTTCAGTAATCCATAAAGGTTAAATTTATGAATCAATTTCCTCGCTTACCAACCGTCGCAACCTTGCTAATTTTGTGTTGCTATTTCGCCAATTCAACGAACGCTCAAGCGTCTAAAACCTTATCCCCGCAGGAGCACTGTCGGGATTTTCCCCAAGATGCCATCGTCACCTTTGCGAATCAGGACTTAGCCGACGTCGTTAACGAGGCGCTGGGGTTAAATAAGGGAGCTGCTCTCAGTTGCCGCCAAGCAGCAAGCTTAGAACAATTAATTGTAGGGACGACTATCGAGCGCGTGGTGTATGGCGGCACCCTCAGGCCTTCACCAGAAAGGCCATTCAAGAGCCTTGAGGGAATTCAAAACCTCACAGGCCTAACCAAACTAAATCTAATCAATCGACTTATCACCGACATCAGTCCGCTAAGCCATCTCACGAAGTTGGTCAGCCTGAACTTGCACACTAACTGGTTCAGCGATCTGAAACCGATAAGTGGGCTTACAAATTTAGAACAACTGATTGTTAGTGAGAATCCAATTTCAGACATTAGTCCCCTAGCTGGGCTCACTAAACTTCAGCGCTTACATGTCCATGGCCTGTATCAATATCAGCTGGAGCATTATCTCAAAATGGATGATGGCCGTGATCCTAATGTAACGTTCAATAACATCACTGACATAAGCCCGTTATCCGATCTAACAGAAATGCGTTTACTTCGCATACATCTAAATGCCATATCAGATGTCAGTCCACTTGCTAACCTAAAAAAACTTACCCACTTACGTATCTATGATAGCCAGATAAAAGACATTAGCGCTTTGACTGACCTGAAAGAATTAACATTGTTGTGGGCACACAACAACCAAATAGAGGATATCAGCGCTCTTAAAGGCATGATTAACATGCGGCAGCTGAGCTTAAATGATAACGCTATCTCTGATGTCAGCGGGCTTAAAGATATGACCGAGTTAGGCTATCTGTTCCTGAGCAATAATGCGATTGAGAACATTAGCCCACTCCGACGACTCCATAGGCTTCAAATTCTGAGACTGGAAAATAATAACATCACCGATGTGAGCGCTCTGGCTGGACTTGATCAGCTAAAGGAACTGAGCTTGGCGCAAAACTGGTCTTTGTATGACGTGAAAGCGCTGCTCCTTAACCCTGGCATAGGGAAAGGTGACGAACTGGACCTGCGCTTTACTTATGTACCCTGCTCCGAAATGGATGCCTTTGCGAGTCTCGGGATCAATCTTCTGAGAGTAACCGCAATAAACGGCTCGGCTTGCACGAATCGCAGACTAGAGGATGACCAAGGGTTCTAGAAAAAAGCTCCTCCACAGTTTTATAAGACTCCCTTATATCGGTAATTTATATTACTTTAAAAACGGGGAACAAAGTGTGCTGAAAAAGGACCTACATATGAATAGAGTTTCACAACTGGCGACGTTAATGTGGACCGTAACGATTACAACGCTAACCGTTCACAGCACAGCCCAAACTCTCGATCGCTCAACTCGACTCCTCCTCGAGTCGGCAGCGCCTCTCCGCGAAGTGCAAAACGAAGATCCGCCCAACGTTTTATTCATCATTGTCGACGACTTGAATACCGCCTTGGGCTCGTACATTGGTTCAGGAGAGCGGCCACACTATGCCACGGCACATACACCAAACCTGGACATGCTTGCCGCTCAGGGAATTCGTTTCGAGAATGCCTTCGTTCAGAACCCACTATGCAACCCCTCTCGCGCCTCGCTACTAAGCGGGCTTAGACCTGACACAATCGATGTGCATACCACGGGGACTTGGCCACGACACAAGGTTGGCAGCGAACTCAGGATGCTACCAGAACACTTTAATGAAAATGGCTATTTTACCGGCAGGGTTGGCAAGGTGGGTCATAATTCGTTCGAGCATGCGGTGAGCTGGGATGATTCAAAATTTGCTCTGTCCCGAGACCCGGCGCAACCGTTCCATAGCCCAGGCTACCTGCCCGGTGACGATGCCTCTGAGGTAAGAGACAACACCTGGACTGAAGGTTCCGAGAATGGAATGTCACGTCGAGATATTTTTGCTGGAAGCGCCACCGGCCGAACCCTCAGCCTCCCATTAACATGGCGCGCCACAAGCGAAGCGCCACCGATGACACCCGATGGAACGACCGCCACGAGGATTATCCAGCTCATGGCTGAGAATCGAGACAAGCCATTCTTTATCGCCGCGGGCCTACATAAGCCACACCAACCGTGGGTCGGTCCAGCAGAATTCTTCGATCAGCACCCTATCGATAACATTGTCCTGCCCCAAACATTCGCGAGCGATACTAACAATAGTCCCGCGCCTTCGACCTGGGTCACAGAAGATGACTCAGCACACACAGTCCTACAGAAAAAACAGGCAATCGCGGCGTACCATGCCATGGTGACAATGGTGGATCACCACGTGGGTCGAATTCTTAAGGGATTAGACGATCTTGAACTCGCGGATTCTACGATCGTAGTTTTTACCAGCGACCATGGCTTTCAACTCGATGAGCATGGTGGCTTATGGCGCAAACAATTTCAGTTCGATGAGTCTATACGGGTGCCTTTAATCGTGCGCCTACCTGATGGAAGGAGTGCAGGCAAAGTCTCCGACGGAATTGTCGAGCTTGTCGATCTTTATCCGACTCTGATTGAATTAGCGTCGCTACCCGATCCAGCACACACCTTGGAAGGCTCAAGTTTTGTACCGCTGCTTAAAGAACCCCAAACCCGATGGAAATCTGCAGCCTTCTCACAATCTCGGCGCATGGTAGGTTCAGGCTCAACCAACAACTCTTTAATCAACGAAGAAGGTTATGACGGTCAAACAATCAGGACAGCTAGGTACCGTTACACAGAGTGGGCGCCCCTTGATCGTCGACGTGACACTTTAGTGGAGTTGTATGACCTCGAGCAGGATCCGATGGAGTACACTAACCTCAGCGACGACCCGAATCACTCACACTTAGTCTCTGAATTCTCAGGGAGACTTGCTAAGGGCTGGGAAGGAGAAAGACCCCCAATTTCGGATCATTAATCTTTATTCAAATGCCTTGATCTCATGCGCACATCTGATAACTTCGTAATTCTTATGAGTAAATATTACGTAATTTTTACAGCTATTTTGTTAACCACAATTAGCATCCCAATGTTCGGCCAAAACCTGATCGGCGAGAGTCTTACCCGTGCCCAAGCTTCAGACGGTAGTTACATCAGCTGGCGCGAACATATTATCGATGATCCAAAAATCGCAGGTTTTGCGCTCAGCGGCAGCGATGGCCTCGTCATGGGAGATATTGATCGAGATGGCTTTGAGGACATCGTCTCGGTGCACGAGTTCGACGCCGAATACGACTCTGCCTCTCATGTGCCAGGCTTTGTCGCGCCCGCTGAGGGTCATGTACGGGTAGCTTTTGGATCTGAGGATCCTGATCTGTGGTTCAACATCACCATAGCCGAGGGGTCAGACGCTCCTGCTCCGGAAGACGTAGTGGTCGTTGACTTAAATTTTGATGGCTATCTCGATGTAGTGGCCGCGGCGGAGCTGTCCCACCTTATTTATCTGCAAAACCCTGGCCCCAATGCTCGACAGGCTGATTGGCCCCGGCTAATTTTGCCATTGACGCAAGGCCGTGGGTCCTATATTCGGGTGTTCGCCGGTGATTTTGATGGTGATGGTATACCGGAACTAACAGCACCGAATAAAGGTGCGCAATCCCCAGGACCTGAAGACTATCTCCGCTCCACCCCAGTAGAACTATACAAACTAGTCGGCGACCCGCTTGAAGCCTCTAGCTGGCAACGCAGCGAACTAGGAAGTTACAGCGTTCCACAAAACGCAGAGCCGATCGATTTAGACTCAGACGGCGACTTAGACATCATAGTCGGTTCGCGCGGTGAAGGACGGCTGATTTTTTTCGAGAACGACAACGGGGAGTCTCTGGATTTTACTGAGCATGCGATTGGTATCATGGGCGCAAGCATGAGCGGATTTAATCTGGAATACGCTGACCTAAACGGTGACGACAGGCTTGATGTTATTGGCGCTGGCAGCAACGGATTAACGTGGATCGAACAACCCACGCCTATCGATAATGCATGGAATGCTTTCACTATCGGGACTCTCAGTCCAGACAGTATTACGGGAATGGAAGTGGCCGATATTGATAATGACGGTGATATGGACATCATAGCGGGTAGCTATAGCCGTGGGCCACGCACATCAGACGGCGATGTAACCACAACCGATGCACTCGGCCGACTTGCGTGGTTTGAAAACCCAGGTGACGCAAAATTAGAGTGGCGTCGCCATGACATTTCACGACGCAAACGCGGCATGTTCGACAAGTTTATCGCTAGAGACTTGGATGGAGACGGAGACGTTGACTTTGTGGGCACTAGGGGAAACAGTGCCCCATTCGATGGCGTTTTCTGGTTAGAGCAAGTTCGAAGCGCTCGGCCGGCTCGCAATTTTCAGCCGGCAAGGTCACAGGAAAGTGACGAGATTCCGCTTCCTTTTTAAAGCGTATTGAATAATCGGCAGCGGAGCTTTTAATTATATATGACAAGTTTACAAAGTTGCTTCTCCCATAAAACGATTCAGATTACAGGAACGTATTAAAATGCAAATAAGTCAGCACCTATTTTTTATTATTGGCCTGTATCTACTATCGTCTTTTACAATTGCGAACTCGACTGCTGAAAAAGGGCTTCCCGTTTCCTGTTCAGAAATTGAAACAGTTCAGGCATGGGTTGAGGGTGCAGAGTTTATTATGGGTGACAACAACGCCTATAGTGAAGAAGGACCCGCTCACAAAGTGACCGTATCCAGTTTTTGGATGGACGTTCACGAAGTCACGAACGCGCAGTTTGAAGAATTTGTTGAGGCAACAGGCTATATCACGGTTGCCGAAAAAACGCCTTCCAGCGCTGACTGGGGAACACCGGATGTTCCGCCCGAATTCTTGCAACCTGGATCTGTCTTGTTCGTCCCACCAGCCTCTGGGCAGTCCATGGCAAATTGGTGGTCCTGGGTACCGGGGACCAACTGGCGCCATCCGGACGGCCCAGACAGTAATATATCAGAGAAAGCACATTTCCCGGTCATTCATATCTCCTTTGCTGATGCGCAAGCCTACGCCGAGTGGGCCGGACGTTCTTTGCCAACTGAGGCGCAATTCGAACTGGCAGCGCGTAATAAGAGAAATTCCCGCTACCCCTGGGGCGGCAATGAACTTGCTCCTGGCGGACATCATTATGCAAATACCTGGCAGGGCTCATTTCCTACCGAACATCAGTCGGAAGATGGCCACACCGGCTTAGCGCCCGTTGGCTGTTACGCATCAAATGAATATGGCATCCATGATCTTATTGGAAATGTTTGGGAGTGGACTTCTAACTGGTATTACCCTGAACATATTCCATCTGACAATATAGATCCCAAAGGCCCATCTCAGGAGCAAAGCATTAGTCCAAACCACGGCGAATCTGTGGCGCGAGTCATCAAAGGGGGCTCCTATTTATGCGCGGAAAATTACTGCCTTCGATATCGGCCTGCAGCTAGACAAGCTCAAGACAGCGGTCTTGGCACTAGCCACATCGGGTTTAGGACAGTACTCAATCCACAATGAGCCATTCAAACACAGGATCGGTGTTTTCAAAGAGACAGTTCTCTACAGCTTTATCTTTAAAACATTATCTCTTCGAACCAATCGAGGATTTACGACTAGACTTAAGAAAGCAAGTTCTACCTTAATCTATAATGATCAGTTCAGAATTTGAGGGCAAAGAGAAAGTCATCCCATCCTCTGTAATAATAGCACCGTCTGGCACACCGTTAGTGAACGCAGCGACCGCCATGGCGTTTCGTGGCGCTGGCACAAGATGGTACAAAGCAAGCTGGCCTATTGCGGCCTCATCGACGAGACGACTTAAATCTGACGTAGTCGCATGGTAATCTTGAATATCATGAAGCACGGTTGCGACTCTTTCATTACCCGCATTCCTGGCGAAAGACTCCGCGCCCCTCACTAACTGCAAAGCCATTGCATCATGAAGCACAACATCCGCCCCATTTGATATCTCTATGATTTTTTCAGTTACAAGACTATCCCCACTTATCACGACAGATCGGCCGCCGTAATCTAATCGATAACCATAAGCCGGCTCTATGGGTGGGTGCGAAACTTCAAACGCAGTTATTCTCAAACCATCTTGTTCTATGATAATTCCTTCTTCGATCACCCGACTTTGTAGGATACCCAGCTCTGGCTTAAGCAAATCGGCTCCGTGATGCGCTACGCGATATCCCCGGTCTAATTCATAAGCCATATTAAGGCCGTCAACGACACGGTCAGCACCCTCTGGTCCAATAACTAAGAGCGGCGCTTGTCTCCCTGCGACCCAAGAATTAAGATTGAAATCACCGATATCAGATATATGATCGGAGTGGTAGTGGGTTATAAGAATACCGCGTAGCTTATCCTGTGGAATATTTGCTAATTGAGCAGTTGCTGCTGAGCCGGAACCCGCGTCAACAATAAACAAGTGGTCGGGAGTTTCGATCGCTACACATGCTTGTGCCCGGCCCGGTGCCGGTATTGGAGAAGACGTTCCACAGAGCGTAACTTTTAATCCTTCAAAAATATTATCGCTTTGCCCAAGACACACCGTAGGGTAAAAAAAAGACAGCGCAATACCGAACACTAATAGTGGTTTATGTGACCAAACTTTTTCCACGGGTCGCCTCAACTATCGCCTCGCTAGCCACCTTCTCGGTTTAGGGTTTCCCCAAAACTCTGATAGCGTTTCTTCACTCGACACCAGAATATTCAGTGCATTTTCTTTAATACTGTACAACGTTGCGCTGAAAAACGCGCCAATAATACCACTTCGCTACGATTTCTTCTGAGCCATTCTCAGATATTGTTTTCGTTATCGGATCTCTACCGATGATGACTGCCAACTCTTCAGGATCGTTCACCAGCGCGGCGGTCATTTCGTATATCTTGCCGTCAATTTTTAAGCGAACACGCGGATCACGTTCCACGTTGGCCCACCATGTTTTAAAAAAGGGAAACTCTCTTTCGAGCCTGGCACTTCTGGCACTGCCCCCTATGTAGAGTTTTTCTCCACGGGGAGTCGGGAGAATAGTGACGGAATGGGGTAAGCCATACCAAGCTCGCGTTTCGAGCATAATAGTATTGCCGAGCTCAGGGTGGTCGACATCTAGAGCCCAGTCCCAATCTTTAACTGGCTCCCGTACTACTTCTCCGGTAAGCCACAAACCCGGCCAGGCTGTTCTTCCCCTTTGATTATATTCCTCAGTAGTATAATCGACGTACTCTGGGTCGAGACCCGTCATGCGCAGAACAAGCAGACCAGCAATCAACAACAAGCCTATTCCCAAAAGAACACGGCCTAATTTACCCATACCTAATGCCTCACCAATAGTCTAATTTTAGTGACTAATACCACTTCCGTTAAACGCTATACTCACAACCCTAACCCTGTGCTTGTAAAGATACTAGTTATTTCTCTGAGGATACCCCTCCCTTTGCTCGGTTTCCCAATTTTTCGGGGGGACTATTTTGATGTTTGCAGGATCAAGCGTTCTTTTACCTAAAATAAGGTCTGCTGCTTTCTCAGCCGCCATTATTACAGGGGCATTAATATTTCCGTTAGGCAGTGTTGGGAAGATCGACGCGTCTACGACTCTTAAATTTTCTAAACCATGCACTTTGCAGTCCTTGTCAACGACGCTAGTCTCATCCTCCAATAAACCCATCTTACAAGTGCCCGCAGGGTGGTACGCGCTCTCAACGTTTTCTTTTACCCATTGATCAATTTCAGCGTCGTTATCAATATTGATTCCCGGTTGTATTTCATCACCTCTGAAATCATCCATTGCCGATTGCTTAATTATATCTCGGGTTAGCCGAATACATTGGCGCCAGGCTTCTCTATCCTCCTCGTTCTGATAATAATTAAAAAGAATGCTTGGGGCAGCGTTTGGATCGGCTGTTTGAATTTTTACGCGGCCCCTACTCTTTGGCTTATTCGGCCCCACATGCACCTGAAACCCATGGCCAGAGATCGAAGGCGTGCCGTCATAGCGCATCGCTGCAGGCAAGAAATGGTATTGAATGTCAGGAGATTTTAGACCCGCACGCGAACGAATGAATGCACATGACTCAAAATGATTCGTTGCACCAAGCCCCTTTTTTGTTAACAGCCATCTGACACCTATCAACGCCTTCTGCAACTTAGCTAACTTCGGATTCAAGCTCACAGGCTTTTTGCAGTGATATTGGAAATAAATTTCTAAATGATCCTGCAGATTCTCTCCTACCCCTGGCAGCCCATGCAATAGAGCTATCCCGGCGGACGCCAGTTCATTTTTAGACCCCACGCCCGAACGCTTCAATAAAACAGGCGAAGAAATGGCACCAGCAGAGATAATGACTTCCTTCCTGGCGGTTTCTGATCGTAACTCGCCGCGAACTTCAAAATCGATACCGACCGCGCGTTTCCCATCAAATTTAATCCGGTTGGCAAGAGCATTAGTCACCACCGTTAAATTAGCCCTATCCTTGATGGGATTTAGATAAGCCCTAGACGTGCTTTCGCGCACCCCATCTCTCACCGTCATATGCATGGGGCCAAAGCCTTCCTGATGCTCACCGTTGTAATCTTCAGTCTCTGGATACCCAGCCTCCACTCCTGCATCAATAAAAGCTCGGTAGAGTGGGTTCAATCGCATATCATTACCCGCACATACGCCGAGTGGCCCGGCGCCTCCTCTGAAGCAGTCTTCACCGCGAACCCAAGTCTCGGCTTTTTTAAAATAAGGCAGGCAGTCGTTATATCCCCAGCCCGACGCACCCAACTCTTCCCACTCTTCAAAGTCATACCGGTTACCACGAACATAAACCATTCCGTTGATAGAAGAGGTTCCACCAAGGCCCTTGCCGCGAGGGCAACTTATTCGTCTTCCATCTAGGTAAGGTTCCGGCTCAGAATGATAGCCCCAATTAAATCTGTCTGACGCCATAGGGTAGGCCAGCGCCGTTGGCATTTGGACAAAAATACTTCTGTCGCTGCCTCCCGCTTCAAGCAAAAGCACTCGATTAGTAGAATCCGCTGAAAGCCTATTAGCTAAAACACATCCCGCTGACCCAGCACCAACCACAATGTAATCGTATTGTTCCAAAATTATTTCCTCGAGCTTCCATCGGTTTTTAGATTGAAAAAACCACTCCTAGCGACCAGTAAATAAATGACCACGCAATAAAGAAAAATAACGAATAGACCAATCCATTCGATACGCAGTGGCGTGAATTGATACAAAAGAATCAACCCAAATAATATTGACCAATTGAGGGTAACATAACCTGTCTTCCCAAAGCGCAGAACTGTCAGATCGAGGCCTTCAGTATACAACCTCGTCAGAGAGTCCATTGAGTTAAGAACGAATACGATACCAACCAGAACCATGAAGCTGTTCATCAACCCTGACACACCAATGCCCTTTTCATAAATTTCAAACAAAACTGAAAACCAAATAGCGATTGGTATAGACGGTATCACTAACAGGGCGAGGAGAAGCTGCCATGTTTTGAGGCCACCGACAAACCTTGACACGAACTGACCTATCATAATGCTCCAAGCAAACCACCAATATAAATAGAATGCATGATAAGCAGAGAATGGAAAGATAAATTTCGGTAAGTTTTGGAAATAGTCGCTTAACTGAACGAGGTTTGATGCGAATCCAGTTAACCTCAACTCGCTGTAAAACCACATCACAGCGATGAGGGAGAAAAACAGCCATGCCGAGCCTATGCTAAGGTATCTTATGTATCTTACATCCGTGCTCGAAAAAACAGCAACCAACAGAGTCAGCCCGACCAATCCATATTGATACAAAGGCTGTATCCCATCAATGAACTCTGGCAAATAACTTAAAAGCAGATATCCGGTAAAAGAACACGTCGTAATTATGATTAGATTATTCGCCCATTTAACCAACGGAATTTGGAAGATTTTCAATCGCGGCTCGAGCAGGCAAAAGTAAAATGTTGTTATAAAGTAGAAAAGCCATATGTAGAATCCCCAAAACCCAAACTCCACCGCAAGAGGATTTGTGAACTGATAGACTGGGTCAGACTCGAAAACAGGAAACTCAGTCAAAGGAAACATGATCAGGCCAACATCTAATCCTGATGTAAACAGAATCGCAAAGAAAGCGAAGAGTGGCGTAGGGATCTTACCCTTCAATACTGTTCTTCCATAAAAAGACAATATCAACACGGAGATAATTAAAATCGCGACGCCTGAAATATTAAGTATCATATTCATCATAACCGTAGTTCACTTATAACAAAAAATAACAAATCAAAAACACAGCCGTTGATAGCCTCAATCGCCGAAGATGGTCGGACTTAATAAAAAAACAGTTTTCTTATTGGCTAGAGCCCCTTAAGGGAAAAATTTAGTATTGTAGTTGCCAGTTCCATTTCATCGCGCTTAATCCGTGAAGGACTGGAGCAAAGCAGAAGCTAAGAGGAGGTAGCTTATGTGATTATGTGCTGAGCGACATACTCATCAAGGAGCAGCCCCTCATCTTGACTGAAGACGTAACCAAGCTTGGTCCTTCGCCATAAGATATCCTCGGCATTGCGAGCCCACTCTTTACGAATGAGATACTTTATCTCTCTCTCATAGAGCCCGTGGCCAAACGTCTTGCCGAGCTCATCAAGCCCGTTTACTCCTTCCAAAAGCACCCTTGTATCTGCTCCATAAGTCCGTAGCCAACGATTTCGTAATTTACCGTCAAGCCATGGTGCAAGCTGAGATATCTCATTATCCAGTACCGTATCGTTCTCATATCCGCCCCCCGGTAATACCGCATCGCGCGTCCACGACTTTGTCATCGCAGGAAGATAGCGTTCAATCGCGTTAAGCGCATCCTCGGCAAGGGTTCTATAGGTTGTTACTTTCCCCCCATAAACAGATAGTAACGGGCACATACCCTCTCTAAGTTCTAAATGATAATTCCTAGACACCTTGCTCATATTCTTTCCCTCCTCATCAATCAGAGGTCGCACTCCCGAGTATGTCGAGACGACATCTTTACGAGTAAGCTGTGAAGAGAAGTAATCGTTCGAAAGCGAAATCAAATATTCAATTTCCTCATCTGAAATAGCTGCTTTCTCAAGCGCCCCGTCAAATTCTGACTCAGTCGTACCAATTAACGAGTAATTATCAAGGTATGGAATCACGAAGATTACACGCCCGTCCTTATGCTGCAACATGAAGGCCTGTGAGCCCTTATGAAGTTTAGGAACGACGATGTGGCTTCCCTTCACGAGCCGAGCACCCAGGGGTGGTTTTACCGAAAAAAGCTTTTCCAACAACCGTGCCACCCACGGACCAGCAGCATTAACCACAACCCTTGCCCGAACCTCGGTTTTGCCACCGCTCGAATCACGAAGCGAGACCAGCCAGCCGTCTGGGCTCTCCTGCAACCCAACACATTCGGTATAAGTTTTAATCACAGCTCCTTTCTGAGCAGCCTGCAGAGCATTAAGGACAACTAACCGAGAATCATCAACCTGTGCGTCCCAATACTCAAATCCTTTTTTAATGCTTGGGATTAAGGGACTACAATCTTTTTCACTGAAATTAATCGCACGTGATCGCCGAAAAATCGAACTTCGGGCGAGAGAATCATATAAAAAGAGGCCGAGGCGCAAAACAAGATTCGGTCGCGAATCCGGCAGCTGAGGGATATTAAAAGCAATCGGTTTGATAATATGTGGGGCTGCTTTCGTCAGGATATCCCGTTCGAGAAGGGCTTTCCTCACCAGCCCAAACTCAAAAAACTCAAGGTATCGAAGACCACCATGAATAAGCTTCGTGCTCCAACTTGAGGTGCCCGACGCGAGGTCACCCTTTTCAACAAGCATCGTACTTAAATTCCGGCCGGCCGCGTCCGCCGCGATACCGGCGCCGTTTATTCCTCCTCCGATAATAAGCAGATCAACAATTTTTGAAGAATTAGTCAATACGGTTTCTTTACAGTAAAGCCCAAAGCGATTTAACCGAAGATTCGTACGATCTTAATAAAACAGTCGTCGCTGGGTTCGGTGCCAGGGTCAAATAATTGATAGAGATAATACTTTCACGTTAACACAAAATTTAATTAGACTTAACCCTCAGACAAAAATTTCGTCTTACTTCTATCGAATCCTGAAGAAAAAAATATCCGACCTCAAGAAACGGATAGAAATATGATCGAGAGTCTGACTTTATATCGGTCTAGCACGTTGCCGGAGAAGCAAATTGAATCCATTTCGAAAAAAAATGTTTCACCTAAGCCTGCCATCGAAAGCAGAGCTAGAAACAGCGATAAAAAATTCCGATAAAAAATATAACGGGATTTTTTTCTATGGTCTGATCCGGGCTAACATTTTTTGCAAGCCCTCTTGTGAAGCGAGAACCAAAAAATCGGAAGACATCCATATTTTTTATGATACCCAGTCCGCCAAGGCATCGGGGTTTAAACCGTGCAAAAAGTGTCGACCTGAAACACTCAGACCTGATTTGGAAAAAATGGTTAACGTAGCCCGACATATCGAAAACCGTGCGGACCATAAACTAACGCTGGATGAGCTGTCACAGATAGCGGGTCTCTCGAACTCTCACTTACAGAAATCGTTTAAGTCGGCCATGGGAGTATCACCAAAGAAATACCAAGATGCGATTCGACTTGCCAATTATAAAAATGCCTTGAAAAGTGGAGAAACTATTACTGATGCGATTTATTCCTCCGGATTTGGTTCACCAAGCCGAATATACGGAGAAATTTCTCGGAGCATGGGAATGACGCCTTCAAAATATCAATCTGGCGGAGAGGGAGAAGAAATTTTTTACGCCACCCGTTATTGTTCCCTCGGACTTCTATTGATGGCTGCAACATACCGTGGTGTATGTTTCGCACAATTCGGGGACAGCTCCGAAGACTTAATCGACATGCTAGTAACGGAATTTCCGAAGGCGCATTGCCGCATGTCTTCCAAGAAAAAGTGTCCAGAACTTATCCAATGGATTAAGGCTCTCGACGCACATGTTAAAGAAAACGCACCGCACCCAGACCTTCCACTCGACTTAAGAGGCACCTCTTTTCAACTCATGGTGTGGCAATTTTTGTTGGGCACAAAGAGTGGTGATGTGTTGAGCTACACCGAGCTCGCCGAGGGGATTGGTAAACCAAAAGCTGTGAGAGCAGCGGCTACGGCATGTGGTGCAAATAGAGTAGGCATTCTAGTGCCATGCCACCGAGTGCTGCGTGGTGACGGAAATCTTGGCGGCTATAGATGGGGCCTTTCACGAAAAAAGGCATTGCTAGAGGCAGAACAAAGAAACAGGACCGCGTGAACCCAGCAGCCAAGACCAAGTCTTAAATTAAAGACTCCTTAGTCGCTAATTAAACCCTCCTCTAAAAATAGTCCGACCACGGTTGTAGCCCTCAGGCATTGGCAACACATCGTTCGCCTCTTCCCAGACCTCATAATCTAAAAGCATCTCAGCAAACAGATCTGGTAATTCATTCATAAGGTCTTTTGTCTCGCCCGGGTCTGACTTAATGTTATACAAATGCCATTCGCTTTCATTTTGCTCAAACCTGTTAATTACGATTTTGTAATCACCCTTGAAGAGGACGCTACTGCCCCCCAACTCATAACCGACAGGTTCGGAGTCCAAATGAATTTTCTCTGCAGAGACTCCCAAATACTCAGCAAAATTCGAACCCACTATTGGCTCAACAACCTGTCCATTATGGCTTCCCTGATGATCATCTATACCGGTCAGACTCAGTATTGTCGGTGCGAGATCCGTCACAAACGTAAATTCATCAGTCAGCTCACCACGCCTTGCGATGCCTGGACCTGACATAACCAACGGGACGCGCAGCCCACCCTCGTTCGCGTGAAACTTATAGTAAAGCAAAGGTGAACCAGCGACGGAAGCATTTCCAGGTCCGATCGCTACCCAAGAACCCTTCTCCCCAAGAGTTTCATAATCTGTGTTATATCCAACGGTATCGAACCACCCTTTGAGCGGGCTATTTCCATCTGAGTCCATCAAAGGGGTGCTAGCGGCGCCATTGTCAGAGGTAAAGATAAAAATGGTGTTGTCATACTCATCGATACTTTTTAAGTAAGACATTAAACGACCAATGTTTTCGTCCATTGCATCTACCATACCTGCATAGACCTCCATACGACGGGTATCGTATCGTTTTTGCTCCGCTGTTAAGCTGTCCCATTCGGCAGTACCCGGGGTCACTCCGGCCCGAGCTTCGGCTGGAATGACGCCAGCCGCGATAGCCGCCTGCCGACGCTTCTCGCGCAAAACGGACCACCCCTCATCATAAACTCCACTGTACTTATCTGAGTACTCTCTGGGCGCCTGCACGGGAATGTGCACCGCCTGGAAAGGGATATATGCAAAAAACGGCTGATCACTACCTTCATTCGAAGCAACAAATTCGATGGTCTTATCAATAAAATATTTTGATGAATAAAAATCATCGGGTAATGTATGAGGGGAACCATCAGCATACCAATTAACTTGATCATAGATCGGCAGATAGGTGCGCTGCTCCCAGTTATCTGCTCCTGTGTCAGCCATCGCAATCGTTCGATCAAAACCACGAGCTGAAGGTAGAAGATTCGGCGTATGCCCAAGGTGCCACTTACCAGTCATGTAGGTGTGGTAACCGTTATCCTGCAATAAACTCGCAATGGTCACAACATTGTCACTCAGCACTCCCTGATAATGATCATACGCCAACTGCTCGGGCGGAATCGACTCTGGAATGTTAGGTACTCCGTTTCGGTGACTATCTACCCCAGTCAAAAGCATCGCGCGGGCCGGCGCACAATTAGCCGCGGTATGATAATTTGTGAACGACAAACCCTCCCTCGCGAGTTGAGCAATGCTCGGGGTTTTAATCTCACTACCATAAGGTGAGATGTCGGTATAACCGAGGTCATCCGCAAGAATCAGAACAACATTCGGACGATTAGCCGATTGTGCCTGAACAAAAAAAGGCAGTATGAGAATACAATAAAGAAATCTCGCAAAACCCCTCTCCGAGGTTAACGGACTCCTCACCTTTAAAAATCTGTTTAATCCATTCATTATTCATCGCCTCAAAAACCGTTACTCGGATAATCAAAAAATAATTTCTTTGTAAAAATTACATAACCCCAATAATGATGAAATTATCATAACCTTTCAAGGACATGTCACGGACACTCCCTTGGCTGAATCAAGAAAATGCGGTGTAATGGGATCTAAAGGTTTCAGGGGTGCCCTATAGAGGGGTGCCCTATAGAGGGGTAAGCTAGAGCAACTTGCTCTGAAACCCTTAAGTCATGAATGTACCACCATTACAGGGAAAATAAAAAATGAGAGGGCTCCAACGGTTCGTGCTCCACATCACAGCCATACTTCCTTTATGTGCGGCAGCCACCTCTTCTCACGGACAAGGAAACTTTGCTGGTGTAAACCTGTCGATCTCACCGGTCGCCGGAAACGTTTTTATGATTCAGCGCCCAGGGGGCGGCGGAAATATTGGTGTCCAAGTCGGTCCCGACGGAGTTCTTTTAGTGGATTCTTTGTTTGCCCCCCTGTCTGAAAAGTTAGTAGCTGCAGTAAAGCAAGTAACAGATGAAGAAATCCGATTCTTAATTAACACTCACATTCATATCGACCATATCGGTGGAAATGAAAACCTAGCAGAAATGGGCGTTTTAATTTTTGCACACGACAATACTCGGCTTCGCTTCTTCGAGGAACGGAGTCGCTTCCCAAGGGCTGGCGGAAGCTTCGTCCCACAGCAAGCTGAGGCTGCAAGGCCACTTATAACTTTTAATGACGCCATGAGTTTCCACATGAATGGTGAGGAAGTTCAGACGTTTCTCGTCCCCCCGGCGCATACCGATGGGGACGTGTTTGTCTACTTCCCCGAGTCCGATGTAATGCACCTCGGTGACGTTTATCGCACTACGAGCTATCCAATCATCGATACATACAACGGCGGCTCACTCAAAGGAACGATTTCAGCAATTAATATGGCTATTGATATCGCAGGCGCCGAAACCAAAATTATACCGGGGCATGGCCTAGAAGTGGTTGGTAGAGATGAGCTGATAGAATTTCGCGACATGATTTTGGATATCCAGGGTCAAGTACTTAGCATGATAGTGAAAGGGAAAAAATTAGAAGAAGTTATGAACGCAAACCCAACCGCTGCCTACGACGCCCAATGGACGACTGATCCTGGCTGGGGTGCCGAGGACTTTATTCCTATTGTGTACTATTCACTCGGTGGTTCTGGTCGTTTGGCTGACCGTTGATTCTAAAAAATTTAAGGATGGAGGTAGCCAGAATGGCATTACTGAAAAAGAACTCTCTTTTCTTTTTTGTGTTCTTTATGTCACAAACGTTAACGGCTCAAGGTGATGACTTTGTTTTCTATTCTGATTTAGCAGAAGAATGGTATCAGGGGGGTAATTATTTTGAATGGACGTCGACGACTAAAGACAACAATAACGCCCAGGTAGATGTTTTTTATAGAACGTGGGGGGACGAATCAAAACCTAAGCTGGTTTTGATTCATGGTTTCCCAAACTCCAGCTTTGATTACTATAAGATCATCCCCTTCCTTGAAGACCGGTATCACATCGCAACGCTCGACTTCCCGGGATCAGGCTTCTCTGGAAAACCACTTGATAACTATAATTATATGCTGGCAGAGAACGCGGAAATTATTGATTATTTTGTCCGAGAAATTGTGGAATTTGATGATTTTGCTCTCTACACCCACGACCGAGGAGTGAGCATAGGCCTCTCATTTTTAGGCAACTACCTTGACAACCCAGCCCCGAGTTACAAGGTCAATTATCACTTCTTGTCGAATAGTGGAATGTTTCTGCCCCTTGCGAACCTGAGCCCAGGTCAGATGATGATGCTTGATGTCGACACCGCCGAAAGAATGCTAGCGTCCCGAGCAACGCAGCTCAGGCGTACAGAAGGAGAACCAGAGTCCCTCGCATACTCTGACCTCTTCGCGTTCAATCAAGGCAACCTTTCCTTAATTTATGTTGGCCGGTACTTGCTAGAACGCCAGGCTAACGAAATAACTTGGCTGGAGAATCTGCGCCGCAGCCCTGTTCCCGTCGCGTACCTTTGGGGCCTTGCTGACAACGTAAATCCTGTCCGAATTGCAAACCACGTCTGGGACACCTACCTAAACGAGCGAGACGCAGAAAGCACTTTCTGGGTTTTACCAACGGCAGGGCACTACCCTCAGCGCGACAATCCTCGTGAAGTCGCTGAAGTAATAAATCTAGCACTATCAGGTCAATTGCCAAATCGTGAGAGTGAAAACACGTTTATGCGAAGTTACGGGGCTAATAGAGCAGCTGAAGATGCCGTCTTGATAGGTCATTCAAAAATTGAAGCCTTAAATTTTCCCACTACTATTGAGTACACCCCGTCAGGGTATCGCATCAAACAATAGGCAAGCTATTGTAAGTAAACAAAGGGTCGCCATTAAAAACTTGGCAGACTAAGAGATCAACCAAGATTTTTACGATAAAAATCCAGCTCCGCTGTAAGCGCATTAATTTGAGTTTTTGGATTTCTAAATCCATGTCCTTCATCTGGATATCGGATCAATTTAGTCCCTTTGTTTGTGAGCCTAAGTTTGTCGTAAAGGCTTACTGCTTGATTCAGGGGCACGACCTGATCCTTGTCTCCCTGCAGAATCAAGACGGGCGCCTTAATTCGGTTTAGCCTATTCACTGGCGATCGTTCCTTATATCGGTCTATGGTCTCCGGATAAGGGCCGATTAAATTATCGAGATACCGCAGTTCAAATTTATGTGTGTCTTTAGCTAATAACTCTAAATCCGTCACACCGTAGTAGCTCACCCCCACAGAAAAAATATCAGAAGCCGCAAGGCTTGCTAACACTAAATAGCCTCCAGCACTGCCCCCACGAATAACTATTCTGTTCGCATCCGCTCTTTTATTTTCTACCAGAAAACGCACGGCAGCGATGACGTCTTCAACATCGACCACCCCCCATTCGAGGTAGAGTTCTCTCCTAAATTTCCGCCCATAACCAGAGGACCCGCGATGATTGATATCAGCCACAGCAAACCCGTTGCTTGTCCAGAACTGATGCAGCGGATTAAGACCCGAACGCGCAGTTCCGGTTGGCCCTCCATGCACGTTAACGATCAATGGAGGTACTTCGCCATTAGGTGCCTCAAAAGAGTGATTCTTTGGCGCATAAAATAAACCATAGGCTAAGGATCCAGACGAGCTTGGGAACTCAAAATGAGTTGGCTTTGAGATTATTTGAGGCGTCAATTCTCTGGGGACCGCACTTTCGAAGAGAATTTTTGGAGTATTGTCCTTTGTCTTTTCTAAACAATCATAGCTATAGATTGAAGGGTAATCGGAATCCGTCGCGCCAAGATAAAAAACGACATTATCAACACAGAATACCCTTTCTAAAGATCCAAGGTCCGGATGTATCTCACAAACTTCCTTTGTGCATAAATTGAATTCACACAGCGACCATTTACAATTATTAATCTGGGAAAAAATAATTTTTTGTTGATTTAAAAAACTGTAATTATGACGTCCACTTTCCCATGGCGGCCCACACAACTCCCCTGGCCGTCTTATCACACTGGAACTGTTTTCAGCAGGGTTGTCTAAATTCACATTGTATTTTTGTAAATTCCAAAAGTTCTCACGGTCACATAAAAAATATAGCCCACCTTGATCGTCAAACAACGGTTGTAATTTTGAAGACTTACAACCCTCATCAACTTCAAGACTTTTAATAGGAAGGCCGGCATCATCTAGCGCGATTAGTTGAATTTGAGTGTCGTCCCACGGCATATTTGGATGCGACCAAGAAACGAAAGCTAAAGTTTTGCTACAGGGTGACAGGCATGGAGTCGCCACAAAATCGCTTTGATCAAATAATATAGATTGATGATCTGCTGAAACTGGAAACTTATCAGTCGACAAATCAATCCCGACTAACTGATTGATCACACCGACTGCGTTCCCTTCGCTATTGCGATGATCCTCTCTAACCACGATGAGTCGGTTGTGACTTTCATCAAATATGAGATCGGAGTAACGCACTAGACTCTTCGCACTAGAAGTAACCGCTTTAGGCTCAGAGATTACACGTGTTACTTGGTCGTAGGTCTGTTTATATATTTCTTGATCTGTAAAGTTGCAATAAAACACAGAAGTTTTGTCTGTTGTGAACGGAAAGCCACCGTATTCATGCACCCTACTCCTGACATTCATACCGACTGGCGATAACCGAATAACCAGTCCGTCCGAATGTCTAAACATTAACGCCTGAGAGTTTCCTGCAGAAGGATCAGAGAGGAGAAAAAGAACACCCCCGTTCCAAGGGAGCAAGTTACTAACTGCCTGCCTACCTGAAAATATCAGCTCAGGCGTGAGTGGTGAGATCCATTCCGAAAATTTTGCAACTTTAGTCTTCATGGGTTCTTTACACTTTTCTCAATTAGCTGAGAAGCTGGTGGTCAGGAGGTAATTTTTTTGAAATCCATATAGCTAGTTTATGTCGCATATTTTTCAGGCCAACGTCCTTATCCGCGAGTGGTTGCAACAAACCGTCCTTCACCAAGAGGAGGTAGATCGCTCGGACTTTAGTATCCGCGTGGTCTGTTGCCTCAAATTGCCCCGCGCCACGTGCTTCTAGGTAACGAACTCCCACTCGGATAGCTTCTTTTACTAACTCATTTTCATTCTTTATCTTTTTTATTTTCATAATAGAAAGATAACCTAAAAACCAACCCTTCAAAACCTTGATTGCATTTTTTAAATACTATTCTCAGTAACCGACGGCCAATAAACTAAAATTAAAGCGGCCAGAAAAAGAGCAGCGACGGCACAGCAACGGTTACAATTATAATCTCAAGGGGTAACCCCATCTTCCAATAATCACCAAACTTATATCCGCCAGGACCCATGATTAGCGCATTATTTTGATGTCCGATGGGCGTAAGAAATGCGCAGGAAGCGCCAATCGCAATTGCCATCAAGAATGTGTCTGGATTCACGTTTAATGCTAAAGCAATATTATAGGCAATGGGCGCCATCAGAATAGCAGTGGCCGCATTATTCAGAACATCTGAAACCGTCATGGTGACTGTCAGTAAGATCACTAAAACAAGGAGCGGTGATAAATTGCCTGTGATTTTCAAAATGACGTCAACTAACAACATCGTCGTTCCAGTAGTTTCCAGTGCCGCTCCAAGAGGGATCATTGCCCCGAGTAATATTACAATTGGCCAGTCAACTGCATCATAAAACTCCCTCACTGGCACAATATTTAATACCGCCATTACAATAGTCACAATGCCAAGCGCAAGTTGAATAGGAACTATTCCGGCGGCCGTAGCTGCTATCGCAATAAAAAAGCTGAGAAGCGCAGGAATCGCTTTCTTGCCTTTACTAAAAGCCAAGTCACGTTTCGCAAGCGGATAACAATCCATATTTACAATGGCGTCGGCAATAGCATCCACTCCTCCGTGCAACAACAAAACATCCCCAGCTTTTATTTCCATATTCCGTAATCGATTTCGATGCGTGGTCCCTGAGCGCGAAGCCGCTAACAAATTAATATCATATTTTCTATTAAAGCGAATTTGCGAAGGAGTTCGGCCTACGATGTTAGAGTTTGCTGTAACCACCACCTCAGAGGCGCATGAGCCTTCCGAGTGAAGTATCTCTTGCTTCGCATTTTCAGCAGACAGCATTTGCAAATGATGCTCAGTCGCAAACTGATCTACCTCTTCGTGAGAACCCTGAAGAATAATTAGGTCGTTAAGCTCTACAACCTGATACCGGTGAACAACTGGCATTTTCTGTTGCTTCCGAATCATAGAAATCAGATCAATATTATCTTTACCCAACAACTTTCTTAACTCTCCAACTTTTTCTCCAAGAAAATCCGTTTCTTCGCAAACTCTCAACTCGAACAAATACTCTTCAACCTCAAAAACTTCCAAACCTGTAGCCTTCTTTCGAACCTTTACCAATCGCCACCCGAATAAAAGCATGAAAATAATTCCACCCAAAGCGATTAGCAATCCAGCGGGTGAAAAATCAAACATTGCAAAAGGTTCTCCTGTCACCTCCTCGCGGTAATTCGCTATTAAAATATTCGGGGGCGTTCCAATCATCGTAACCAATCCCCCAAGTATCGAACCAAAGGATAAGGGCATAAGGACAGTCGCAGGCGAGCGACCGGCTTTCGCAGTAGACTGTATCGCTATCGGCATCAGTAATGCGAGAGCGCCAACATTATTCATAAACATGGAAAGGGCAGCGGCAAGGAAAGTCAAAGTTGCAATATGAAGATAGGGTTGGGAGGACAAGGGTTCAATAAATTTTGCCACAAAATCTACCGCGCCAGATTTTGTCAATCCCGAGCTCGCTATGAGCACAATGACCACTGTCACCGTTGCGGGGTTTCCAAAACCTGAAAACAACTCCCCTTGAGGGATCAAACCAAAAAGAGAAGCGACAAAAAGAGCCCCGAGGGCAACAATATCATATCGATATCGTCCCCAAACTAACATCAGCAAAAGTACAAACAAGATACTAAGCAATATAATTTGCTGTTCGTTCATTTTATACCTGCCAATGGAATTGAGAGATAGAATTATAATCGCTCAAAACCAAGAAACAACAAGAAGAAAAGACAGGACCGTCAGCGCAGTTAATTCATCCCGCATTTAAATCAGCGGGACTAGCGATGCTGAGCTTTTTGCAATAATTCAGTTTTGTAACCAAACGATTCGACTAAATTAACCATTCGATTATAGTCCTCTTCAGAAATCTGAGGAGTGCGAGCCATTATCCAAGCATAGTCCCGACGATTGCGTCCAATAATTACTTGATCATAGTCTTCATTTAAGTAGACCACTCTGTAATCGGCTTTGATAGGCCAAACAAATTGCATTCCCCATACAGCATTCCCACTGCCGGCCGTGACAAATCCTTTCGGGCGATAAACTTTCTGTTTCCCATCAAAACCGCCAGCGTTAAACGAAAACGTCGTAGCGATAGTTCCATCCGAATTGATTTGATAGGACTCAACGGGGTTGTAAGCATTTTTTTCTAGAAATGTCGGAATGTTTGCAATAACGTACCAGTCACCCATGAAGCGCTCGAGGTCAACATAATCGACTGGAGTTATTGGCTTGAGATTCGAGCACGCTCCAAAGAGGAAAGAGGCTAGAATCAAAACAAGACTTCGTAACTTCATCATTGCACCCTAATCAATCTGTGAGCCACTAAAAAAAACAATAAACCACTGCGCCTGAATATAGACATTCACTTGCGGCTCCAAGTGAAGGTTACTCCTCAATCAACGCCACCGAAATGCAAGAAAATTCCCTAAATCAACTCGCGACACCATCCTCTTCCACTAAGTAATTCAAATCAAAATTATTCAGAGGTAACAGGCGCACTCTTATCCCTGTCGCATCAAAGACCGCGTTAGCCACCGCAGGAGCAATCCCCGGTGTCCCCGGCTCTCCTGCGCCACCAATATCGTGCCCGCTATTAATGATGTGCGTCTCAATCATTGGAGAATCATCCATTCTGATGGACTCATAATCATTAAAATTTCCTTGAACAACAGCACCATCCTCGATTGAAATTTCTCCGTACATTGCAGCTGTCAGCCCATAAATTATTCCTGACTCAATTTGAGCGGAAAGCCCATCTGGCGCGACCGCAAGCCCAGGATCTATGGCAGCGACTACTCGGTCGACAGCAATTTTTCCGTTGGTGACAGTAACTTCGACAACTTGAGCGACGATCGATCCAAATGACTCTTGCAGTGAAATTCCACGACCGCGCCCTTCAGGTAAGGGATCACTCCATTGAGCCTCATCAGCCACTTTCGAGAGAACTGCCAAATGCCGAGGTTTGTTATTTAGCAAGTTCGCTCTAAACTCAAATGGGTCTTTTTTCGCCGCATGAGCTGCCTCATCAATAAAAGATTCGGTGAAAAACCCATGTTGAGAATGGTCCACACTCCGCCAAGCACCAAACGGAACATGCGTCGGACTGCTAACGTAACCGATGTCCTGGGTAGGAACGGAATAAGGAATCAGGGGAGCTTCGACAGGCTCGTTCTTATTGGTATAGGTATTCGACCAACCGATAAGATTGTCGTCCTGATCAAAGGCCGCGCGAAACCTACTTTTTACCGCAGGCCTGTAGAAATCTTGCCGCACATCCTCTTCCCTTGACCAAATGAGCTGCACGGGAGCACCAACAACACTCGAAATATGAGCAACTTGTAAGGCATAATCTGGAACGGACTTCCTGCCGAAACCCCCGCCCATGACGTGATTATGCAATGTTACCTTTTCAGAATCTAACCCCAAACTATCAGCAACTGCCCTCCTGAAGCCCAACGGATTCTGGCAACCCACCCAAATTTCGGCTTGACCGTCTCTTACATCAGCCGTCGCATTGAGAGGCTCCATACATGTGTGCGCCAAAAACGGAACATTGTAATCAGCATCTATCACCTTCGCAGCCCCAGCAAATATTGCGTCCGCGTCGCCCAGCGATACATCGCCCTGTCGCTCTGTTCCAGCAGATAGGTCTTTATCGAATTGCGAGAATATAGTCTCACTCGACACCGTTTCATAACCGACTTCACTCCACTGGACATTAATCTGTCGAAGGGCCTTGCTAGCAGACCAATAGCTATCAGCCACGACCGCCACAGTCTCCCCCGCAGTGAAACCTCCCACCATTGTGCTGTACGAGGCTGAAGGAATAACGAGGACCTCATGAACACCAGCAACGTTCCGAGCATCTTTGTCTTCCAAACTAACTACCGTTCCGCCCGGCACAGGTGATCGAAGGACTGTCGCATAGAGCATGCCTGGGAGAATTACGTCCATAGCAAACTTGGCAGAACCGTCAACCTTTGAGGGAATATCTCGTCTAGGCACGAACTGACCAACAATCTTGTAGTCCTCTGGCTTTTTAAACGACGGAGTGTAAGAAGGAGTCATAGCTGCCACCTCGTTAACAAAGGCAGAAAAAGGCTCTTTTCTCGAGGATCGCCCGTGAACGAGGAAGCTCTTTTCAGCCATTACCTCTCCAACAGGAACGCCCCACGCTTCAGCTGCTGCGCGCTCAAGCATTTCACGCGTAGCCGCGCCAGCAACTCTCATGCTCAAAATTCCTGACGTGCGCACGCTCATGCTTCCACCGGTGATCTGCATGTCTAAGGAATCTGCTACTCCCATCATGGCTCCATCAATCGACGGTATGAGAATTTTCGGAAAGTCTATTCCTGTCAGAAGATATGTTCGGCCCAAAGAATAATTTGCGTACTCGCCAAGAGCCGGCGCTTCTTCAACATTGACCTGATCCCAATCCGCCTCGAGCTCCTCAGCTAACATCTGACCCAGCGCCGTGTGGACTCCCTGCCCCATTTCCGAATGCGGAATCATCGCCGTCACCACATTATCCTTACCAATTTTGACATAAGTGTGAACGAGTTTACCGCCCTCTGTCCCAACCTTAGCCGCTAAATCCTTAACCTGATTGCCTGGTCGCATAGCGACACCGATGAGCACTCCACCGCCAGCCACTGCACTTGTTGTTAGAAACGCCCGTCGAGTCCATTTAGACATGGTCCACCTCCGCGACATTGTAAAACAACTCCTCGTCTGTATTCGCAACATCAACTGATTTGATCGCCGTTCGGATACGGCCATACATACCACACCGACAAATATTTCCTCTAAGAGCCGAATCAATTTCTCCGTCGGTTGGCTGAGGAGAGCGAGCCAATAACGCCGAGGCTGCCATAATCTGACCTGACTGGCAGTAACCGCATTGAGGGACTTGGTGCTCAACCCACGCTTGTTGGACTGGGTGTAATTCTCCGGAGGCAGATGAAAGCCCCTCGATTGTGGTAACTTCTTTTCCTTCCACGCTCGAAATCGGGGTTAGGCACGAGCGTATCGCCTGACCGTCGAGGTGGACCGTGCATGCTCCGCATTGTCCGATTCCGCAACCAAACTTAGTCCCCGACAAGGACAATTGCTCCCGAATAACCCAAAGTAACGGTTTTGAAGGATCGACATCAACCGACCGTTCAATCCCGTTTATAAAAAAAGAAGTACTCATAATTGTCTCCGGTTGTTAGAACTCCGAGCCTCACCAAAAAACCGAACCTCATCGAATCGGTCGGAGGAGTTAACGCCCTTTGGGGTCAAAAAGTTTCCTGAGGCGTTCGCACGAGATTTGCTCGAATTCTGCGATTGCGGGTTTACCCGTCTTTTTATATGTGTGGAGCCTGATTCTCTCACATTTCCGTCCGGTTTGTTAGAGTAGAGACGAAACGTAGCGATCGACAGCGAGGATGTTGATACTGAAATATTTAATTGACAAGAGAGCATGCCACCAGATTTAATTAATCTTAAATTTTCTGTCTTGATCTATTCATAGACCTCAACCGTATGCATCATCGTGAACACAGAAGAAACTCAAAGAAAACCATGGCAAGCGATCGCAATATTTACCGGCATAGGGTTGATTGTCGTGTCCTGTGTATTATCTTTGGCAACAGCTGCTGGGCTCTTTGCGATTGATACTTTTGAATTTGTTGGTCATTCAGGTCTAAGATCCCTAGCGGGTTTGGCAGTTGGTGGCTGCGTCACGGCAGCAATCGGATTCTGGGACGAATAAAAGGAATTAATATGTTTAAAAAGTCAGATCAGTTTATTTTATTGGCGGTTGCCATCTCTTTTGCGGTGTCTGGATTCTTATGGTTTTCTGGACAGAGGGAAGAGGGTTTATTTACAGCGGTTTGGGTTCCATCGATATTATGCTTCGGCATTTACTTCAAGCTAGTAACCTTAAACGGGCAAAGGAAATGAGCACTACCATACTACTCGGCGTCGCTTTCGCAGTTTTTACTTTGATGATGACTGGCCTCGTATTAACGATGAGAGAATTCCAGCAAATGGAAGACCCCCAGTCGCGTAAAGGTTCTGACATAAATTAGAAACTTTACGGCGAAACTTGCGGGAAACCGGCCCTATGATTAACCTTATGACAAAACGTCGTCAGCGATAACTACGATCCTGATTTTGTTGCTATTGAGGTTTGGGACTTATTTTGAAATCACACGTTAAAAGACGAGAGTTTTTAAACCTCCTCGCAGCATTTGGCGGCACTGGGGCTGCGCTGACAGCAGGCGCCACTCTTAATCTTCTACCGTCAGCATCTCGCGCAAACTCCTTAAGCTTGAGTTCCCCAAACCCGAACAAGAAATCAGTCGTTATTCTAGGCGGGGGACTGTCCGGATTAACTGTTGCACACGAACTGACAAAAAAGGGTTACGAGTGTTCCATTCTGGAGGCTTCACACCGTTGTGGAGGCCGAATCTTCACAGTCAGGCACGGTGATCTGATCGACGAAATCGGCAATCCGCAGGTCTGTGATTTTGATGACGAGCCCCACATGTATTTCAATGCCGGCGCTGCCCGCATTCCAAGCTCTCATAAAAATATATTAAAATACTGCAAGGAACTCGGCGTCGACCTAGAAGTCTTCATCAATGAAAACAAAAGCGCATACGTACAAGACGACAAAATGCTCAGCGGCAGTCGCATACGCAACATTGACTTCACAACAAACATGCGCGGGTTTATGGCAGAGCTTATGGCGAAGGCTCTGACGCATGAGGAACTGAACCAACCTTTTTCTGACTCAGAGGCTGAGTCGCTTCTCAGCTCGATCCGTTCATTTGGGGATTTAAAAGAAAACGACCTTTATGAGGGGAGTTTTCGCGCTGGATACAAGTCAGGAGGGTTTTTAAAGCATGGCGTTCAAAAGGATATGATTGCTTTTAGAGATCTTTTGAAGTCAAGACTAGGGCGTCAACTGCTGAGTGCGAACGAGGGAGACACCGGACCAATATTGATGCAGCCGGTTGGCGGAATGGATAAGATCATTAGCGGCTTTCTGAGCCAAGTCGGTGATCGAGTCAAATACCGAGCAGTCGTGAACTCGGTCGAGGTTTTGGATTCCGGGGTCAAAGTTACATACGACCACGATGGTGCGCGTCATTCCTTGGATGCCGACTACTGCTTTAACTGCATCCCTACACACCTGATGGTAGGCATTACGAATAATTTCCCTGATGAATACAAGACGGCAATGAAATACGTCAGACGAGGAGATGCTTACAAAGCCGCCTTTCAAGCCAAAAGTCGGTTCTGGGAGGACCAAGAAATTTATGGCGGAATTTCATGGTCTGACTCGCCTAGCCGGCAAATCTGGTACCCATCTCATGGTATTCATAAACCGAAAGGCATTTTGCTCGGAGCTTATGATTACGGTGGAGGAATCTTTCATACCAAAATGTCACAAAATGATCGGATAGAGGCCCATCTCTCTGATGCAGAGAAACTACATCCTGATTTTCGCAGCAACGTCGAAAAGCCGATTACCGTAGCTTGGCATCGTATGAATCACATGCTCGGATGTTCCGCTCGTTGGCAGCGTAGTTTCAGCGCGGGGTGGACACATGAAGAAGAGAAATTGTACGAAACATTGAGAGCTCCCGTTAACAATCGCCACTTTTTTATAGGGGATCAAATTTCTATGCACTCAGCTTGGCAAGAGAGTGCGGTGATGTCCGCACAATGGGCACTGACCACAATGGATGCCCAAGTGCGTCATGAAATGGCCTAGCTTGAATAAAGCATATTTTTGGAGTTCGGAAAATTTCAAATGAAAAACCAAATTAAACGAGCAATTCCAAAACAGATTCGAAGGTCGGCACTGTTTCTCATGCTCAGTCTAACAGCCTCAATTTGTCTCAGCGCTTCAAATGAAGTGGTTGATAATAAATATTGTACGACCTGCCATGGAAGCGACGGTAGGGGCAACGAAGCAATTCAGGCTCCTATCTTAGCGGGTATGGAAGACTGGTATTTAGTTCGACAGCTTGAAAATTACCGCGGAAACATTCGTGGGTTTCATCCGTCAGACGAAAGAGGGATTGCTATGCAGGCGATGGCTAAAAACCTCTCCGACGAGGACATCATTGATTTAGTCCAATGGATCAAAACCTGGGAATACTCTCCCCCCGATACAACAGTGACTGGCGATAAAACCGAGGGAGAGAAACTTTACGCAAGTTGCGCGGCGTGTCATGGCGAAAACGCCGATGGCAACGAGACGTTAGGCGCTCCGCCGCTGGCCTATCAAAACGATTGGTATTTAGTCACACAGCTCAAAAATTTCTTAAACGGATACCGCGGCACCCACGAAAGCGATACCTTCGGGCAGCAGATGGTTGCGATGGCACGTCCCTTAAAAGACGACAGTGGGATCAGAAATGTGGTCGCTTACATTACTAGTTTAAGATCCAAATAAAACAAAAGTCCTCCGCATACCGAAGTCTTGGTCCACACTGATTAAAACTATCGACCGCCTTCCTCAGCAACTGAAATCGTGCAGAACAATTTACCTTGCGCCTCATTGGCTATATGATGACGAGACGTCAAAGGTTCAATAAATCACAGTCGAAAGCAAAACAGTTAAAAGGAGTTTAGCGATGAGTTCAGGTCAAAGGATCGGGGGATTAGTTGGCATCTTAATCATTTGTGGGTTGATAGGGTGGATCTCTACAGCGCCATATTTGAGTAACCAGGGTCTGGGTCGAACACCTGGAGTAATTATTGGTGGCACGTCTACTGAGGCGCCAAGCGATTTAGCTTCGCTAAATGGTCCGCAAGGCCCATTGCTTTTCAAACAGGCTGGATTTCCGCCTTTAGTAAACTACCTCTCATGGGTCGCGACCTCAGATGGAGTTATTACTGCGACCCGTCCTGATAATGGATACTGGGCTCGACGGGTAAGGGAGCGGGGTGGCGACGGTTGGCTTCGGATCGGAGATTCAACCTACGCTATGACAGCCACAGAGGTTGTCGGTGAGGATCGAATTCCGCTCTTGGAGCTCTGGGGGCAAAAAGCCGGGAGGTCCATCGACGAGGTGCCTTACTCAGGCGCCGAGCCTCTGAGAGACTGGGAAGTGTTCGTTTGGACTCCCCAATAGAAAAAATAATTGCTGCATAAACTGGGCAATTCCGTAACCGACCTATTCGGGTTGCGGATTTGCCATCAACGCTTCTTATTAAAATCCAGACTCAGATTACTGCGCCTTTTAGAAAGTTTGGCCGTTTTAGCAAGCGAAATATAATGAAGCCATTCCTAGCTATAATCCTAGTAATATTTTTGAACAACGTCAGCTTTTGCCAAGAGTTATCTGATCTTGAAATGACTATGGCAAATTCTCGAAGACCCATCACTGATAAAAGTCGAGACGAAAATAGAAGACCTCTGGAAATTATTAAATTATTTGGCGTGGAGAAGGGTGACTCGGCTCTCGATATTATTGCAATGGGGGGTTGGTATAGTGAAATCTTATCTTATGCAGTTGGAGACGGCGGAGTCGTCTTTATGCACAACAATCCAATTCCAATAACGGCGAGAAGTGCCGCGGAACGAGCAGAGCGAATTTCCCGCCTTCATAATGTGAAAGATTTTGTCGGCCGCATATCAGACATCCCAGCGAGTTCAATCGATTTTGCTATTACGGCACTTAACTTTCATGACGTTTATAACCGGTCTTCAGCAGACGCAGAACGGATGCTAAGAGAAATCTTTACCGTGTTAAAGCCCAACGGTACGTTAGCTATTATCGATCATGAGGGTAGCGATAATTTAGATAACAGTGCATTACACCGCATTACATTTAAGAAGGCAGTTCAAGCTAGTATCGCTGCCGGGTTCATACTTACGGACACCAGTAATTTACTCGAGAATCTAAACGACGACCATACCCTGAGCCCATTTGACGATCAGATCAAAGGACGAACAGATCGGTTTATCCTTAAGCTTACTAAAAAGTAAGTTCCCGCAACTAAAAACCGAACACCACATATTAGTATCAATCCGACAAAGGAAGATCGAATTAAAGATTCGTTAGTTAAATATGGGATTTTTCTCTGAAAAATAAATAAAACTTTCGGGCCCTCAGAAAGCGAGCCCGAGAAGTTTTATTTTTTTAGTGCATCTTAGAACTTAAAGCTTCCTCGAATACCATAATTTCGACCCGGTAAAGGAACTTCATTTTTCACGAATGATGTATGATTCCTGGCAACCTCATCAAGAAGGTTATTAGCAAATACGGACAGATTTAACTCGCTCTCATTGAACAGGTTAAATGTTTTCTGTATTTTAAAATCCAACATCTGGAACGCTTCCGTCGCAGTCTCTTCTGCCGCTACATCGTTTTGCCTAACCACGTCTTTCAAGTTAAGCGCGACTTTCAGATCATCGTAAGAATAAGAGATGTTATAGAAATTTCTTGAAGGCACCATTCTCGCGACATTAGACCCATCAGCAAACCTGCCTTGAACAGAATCCTTGGCATATGAGAGCGTTAAGTCGCCACCACCTAATTCAAACACGCCACCTACTTCAAACTCATAACCCTCAAGCTTTGCATTTTTTTGCATATAGTTTGATAAGATTAGTCCTCCATGGTCGTCATGCTCTTCTTCGTGCTCGTCATGCTCTTCCTCAGTCTCATCTTGTAAATAGATGTAATTGTCTATGTCGTTTTTAAACACAGTGAACGACCCAAAGAAGCCTCCGGCGTTGACATTAATAGTCAAATCGATGTTACTCGCCTTCTCAGACTTAAGAGTTGTGTCACCTATCTCAAGCCTTCCAGTCGCTAGATGCGGACCATTCATGAAGAGCTCGACGGCATTGGGCGCTCTTTCAACTCTGGAAATACCAAGGTTAATATCAACATACTCGTTGATATCCCGGCCCAGGCTTAAGGCAAGGCTGGTATTTTTAAAATCTCTGTTAAAAGAATCTATCTCCTCTGCATGATCATCATCATGGTCGTCGTCATGATCATCATCATGGTCGTCGTCATGGTCGTCGTCATGGTCGTCGTCGTGGTCGTCGTGGTGCTCTTCTTCACGATGAACCACCGATCCGTCCCTCTCTATCTGATCGTATCTCGCACCAAAATCTAGGTGAAACAAATCTAGGTCTGTGCTCAAGTAATATCCGAGAGACTTCTCTTTTGTTTGGGCTGGCCGCATAAATGCTTCGGCGCCAATTACGGACGTATCCTCATCTACAAAATTCAAGACCATTTTTTGAGAAAGCGAGTCCGTAGAAAAATCAAAGGTTGTCCAGTATTCCCGAGCCTCGTTTGCGAACGCAGTAGGTCCCTCTTCGTGGCCCTCGTGACCCTCGTGACCCTCTTCTTCATGCCCTTCTTCACCTTCCGCATGGGCCTCGGTTAACGTGTAATCTGAATCCCTTACGGAGTAATCGATTCTTTTCAACCAGCCATTATCAAAGTTAAAGGCACCAGCCAGATTTATAACGTCCGACTTTGTTTTTGAAAAAATTCTCTCACCCTCGTGCTCGTCGTGACCCTCTTCTTCATGGTCGTCGTCATGGTCGTCGTCATGGTCGTCGTCATGGTCATCGTCATGACCGCCGTGCTCATCGCCATGATCGTCGCCATGAAAAGGTATCCCAAAAAGACTTTCATTGTTATTGACTGACACCCCAAAATAACCCCAGTCTCCAACCTTAGAAACACCAAATCTTCTAGTTTCCGTTTCAGAATCGGAGTTCATTAGGTAACCTAAATTTTCTTCATGACCCTCTTCTTCATGCCCTTCGTCATGATCTTCTTCGTGATCTTCCTCTTCATGGAGCACTGCACCATCCGGAATATCAAAATTACCAAATTCAGATTTCTTATAGCCCAAGCTAAAGTTTAACCCACCCAGATTATCTTGATATGAAAAATCATAAGTTTCACCGTCGTTGACGGACTGAGACTCTAAACCGATGCGGAGATCCGATTCCGTGAAATCCTCTCGTGCAATCGTACTGTCAACAATATTAATTATTCCACCAACGCCGCCGTTCGCATATAGTAAGGACGAGGGGCCTCTCACCACTTCTATCTGATCGATATTGTTCAGATCGACTTCGACATTATGATCGACACCGACGCCAGATACATCTCTGACGATCATTCCATTATTTAAAACCTTAACGCGTCCTCCAGAAAGACCCCGTATTATTGGTTGGCCAACCGCAGCGCCATAATCGGCAGAGGCAACACCTAACAATCCGTCTAGCGACGCTCCTAAACTACGAGTTGCGCCAGCTTGAATGTCGTCGCCGCTCACAACGTGCAAGGGATTTATTATCTGATCAACTGTACGATCTATAAAAGATGACCTTACTACAACTTCTTCTATTTGCGTTTGCGCGCCTGAATATGGAGAGGACACCAAAGCAGCTATTGAGGCACTGATGCAAAGCGGCAGTCTTTTCCGTAAAAATTTGTCACTGAGTTTCATAACGTTTTCCAATCCTTAAATTTCAAAATTTCACATACATCAACGGCAATGCCTAAAGCATCGCGGAAAAATATAATAGTCTTATTTCAATTTAAGCGAACGGAGGGGCGCGGGCCGAGGGGTTAACGGACGAGAAAGCAATAAAACCAGATGGCAGCAGAGCCTCTTGAGCCAAAAACGAGGAAACAAATAATATCGATACCGAACTAGCAATAAAGTCGTCGGACGAACCATTTTTCAAGCAGATCTCGCATTCGCCGTTCGATTTGAGCTCTTGAAAATGGTTATGATTGAGATCCACCCACAAAACAGCCATCAACGCACTTATCAAGAATCCGGACAAAGCCGCCTTCGCGATTGGAGTCTTGAAAATATGGAATTTTGTAGGTTCGATAACGTTTCTCATACGTAATTGCGGATTCGCGAATCAAAGATAGCCGGAAATTATGAAATAAAAATGCAACACTAGTCAAGTAGTTATTATCGCGCGTTCGGATTGGCAAACCTCTAGCTCAACTCACAAACGTTCGGAAATTGTCATTCTGTAAAGTAACCTTTCGTATCCGTCATAACCACCGGTCGCTTTATGCAAGACACTTCTGTTATCCCATAGGACAAGCATTTCTGGCTCCCACTTGTGCACGTAGACAAACTGAGATGAACCCTGATGCGCATAGAGGGCCTCAAGAAGAGGCTTGCTTTCGCTCGGATCCAAACCAACGAAGCCCTGAATATAACCGGCCGTAGAGTATATCGCCAACTTGCCTGTTTCAGTGTGAGGCCGAATAAGGGGATGGTTCTGAGTTGCAAGAGCGTCTTCCGAGACAACAATGTCCATGCTTCGGCCGAGATTTTTGCTATGTTTGTCGCTATAGACCCCGTCCAATGAATACGCCGAAGAGGCCGAATGAATGGCGGTCAGATTTTTCACTTGATCTCGAAGTGTCGATGGTAAGTTCCTGTAGGCTTCGTGTTGATTAGAAAACAAAGTGTCTCCGCCTACTGGGGGTATTTTTAAGCTATATAAACAAGTTCCAATTGGAGGCTTCGCCTGAAAACTCCAATCGGTATGCCAGTTTTCAGCAAACAACGGCGTTGTCTCGGAAGCGGTGCGCCTTATAGCAGCAATATGCTTATGACCTTGGATAGACCTAAAAAAAGGGTCCTCTCCAAATTCACCAAAATAGAGCGTGAACCTCTCCAGGTCGCCTGCTTCTAATCGCTGATTTCGAAAAACCAAAACATGATGTTCGAGCCAAGCCTCTCTGATTTCAGATACTACCTGCTCGCTTATCGATTTAGATAAATCGACACCTGTAATTTCCGCTCCACAAGGAGCATCAAAAACTTTAACAAGAGACATAATGAGGAAACAATTTCATAAAAGCCCAGATGAAATAAAGCGACTAATATCCTCGCCAATAAGTTTCGCGGTACTTGTTTGGATCAGCCAATATTACACGTCTAGCTCTGGCGACTTCTTCTACCGTAAGATCAACAAAATTCGGCGGCAACGTTTCACTATTGAATTCATGCAAGATCCAGTTAATCACACCCGTGAGCTCAGCATCATCGATCGGAGCTTGGGCTGAACCTGGGACCCGAGCAAGATAGCCCCTCATTTCCTGAGCGGCCATCATCTCTCCGAGTTCTCTCCGCAAGGTCGGAACATTTGGAGCACTCCCCTGCCCATTAGGCGTGTGACACCCGCTGCAATACAGCAGATAGTTAATCCGCGGGCTGGCGGCCAAAAGGTTTTCTGATGAAAAGACAATCAGAAGAATTAAACCGAAAAAAATCTCCGTTTTCACGCTTAATCTGCTGTCCCTAAAATTATCGAAACCGTACAGTGATAGCTGGTATTTTCTGTGCCAAAACACCATAAAACGGTGTTACTGTTGCTGTTGAAATAAACTGGTCTATCTCCCTCTGTGTTATGACATCCACAACGAGAACATACTGATTTTCCGCAACAGTCGTTGTAAGACATTAGGTAGTCCAAACCGTCAACTGGATTCCGACAAGTACCCACCCAAGTGATGGGCGAAGCTTCTGATCCAGGCGGGCAAGAAGTATAGGTACCTCCACAACACGTACAGAGAGTTCCACTCATCGCACAGTATCGCCAATAATCGCAGCTTTGCGGGTCTCCAATTTCGCTTACAGAATTCTGAGCAAATGACCTCGAAACGGGCAACAATGGAAAGGCAGTCGCGCCTGCAACCATGACTCCGATACGAGACAAAAAATGACGCCGAGAAAGCTTTCTCGCAAAAAGCAAACTTGTTCTCTTTGCTTTTTCATCGACCCAATAATAAGCGCGATCTACGACCTTTTCGATATTCATTAAGTTCTCTCCACCGCCAATCCTGATATATTTTAAAAAGTGATTATGATTGCAAGCCAACATACTCTTGGACTGTCGCGATCCCCGTATCCATCGCTTCAATTAAGCTTTCCATATGCTCTCGCGTATTAACAAGACCCTTGCTTCTGAGAACACCATCTCCATCAATTATGATCGCAAAAGGTAACTTGCTCACTTGATAAGCGAGCCCTAATCGCTCTGAAACAAAATATGGATAATCAGTTATCCCGAGATCGGTAACATACGACTTATGTTGCTGTATATTCTCGCCGTCACTTGCAAAAAAAAGTTCCATTCTCTGAGCCTCTGACCGAATTAGCGCGATGGCTGTTGGGACAAGCTCTTTACAGACAGGGCATGTCGGAGAAATGAATAAAATAAACTTAATATTTTGACCATCACTTACACCACCAATCTCAATTTCGTTCCCATCAAGTGATGTAACCTTTATTTTCTCTGTAATCTCCCCCACCTTGGGACCAGACGTCGGCTGCAATGCACCCGCGGGCGCTACTCGCTCGTGAAGTATTCCGACCTGTCGTGTCAAAGCAAATAACATGACGCTTAAAATCAAAATGATAATCCATTGAATAATGCTAGAAATTAATACAGTTTCAAGCATTACTTTGCCTCCACGAGTTGATCGTGCTTCTATTGGCCAACAGTTGGCCCATTGCTCCATAAAACAACAGTGAACAAATTAGCGAAAAAACTATAATAAAATAATCGAGCACGTTAAACGTGCGCTCGAAAACCGGAACGAGCGTCAGAAACGCGAAACACATAAGAATCACGTTGCGTAACACTAGGTAAAAGGAAAGGCCCGAAGAGGACTTTTTGAGATCGCTCCTTAAAGAGGAAAAACCGCAACCACAATCAATATAATTTCTGCCTCGCACGAGGTTAATCGTTATCACCACAGCATAAGTTAGCAATAACGAAGCCGATCCAATCACCACAAAACTACCGCCATTTAAAGAGAGCCATAAGAAACCTAAACAGAGCTCAAAACCTGCCACTAAAACTGCGCTAAAAGGCACAGTCTTTTCCAAGAGTAGATCGTAGCCACGTAGAACAGATTCGAATGATTCTCGATTTAAAAACTTTAAGATTCCTGACACTGCGAAGAGACACCCAAAACCCAAAGACAAAATAATTTGAACTAGCGGGTCAAATACAACCATTAAAAGTCCTCAAAATTTTGTGCCTCGGGAGTTTCTATTGTCCTCTCATGAGCGAACGTTAGTGCGTTATAAACATCGACTCCTTGCGCGGCAACGATTAATTTAGGCTCGTCTTCTTGAGTCACCATTATGCTCCCAGCCGGCGAATCTAATTTCATCCGATGAATCCGTGTTTTTGTAGTCGCGTCATAAATCCAAATTTCATTTCCATTAACGTGATGAGTGTCAACCGCACCCTCGTGCATGATTACGTAAACAAGGCCAAGATCTTCATGAGAGGCGATAACCTCGTTCCTCGCGCCGGGCCTCCAATCAGTCTCGCTATGCAGACCCCAGCCATCTTCTATTATTATCTCTTCACCTTCCGTGCGAACTTCAAAAATATTCCCTGCATGGGTTATTAAAAACCAACCTTCCTTACTTCGAGAGACCCGATCAAAAATTGGGTCCTCTATTACATCAAAAAAAACTTTACTGCGAACACGCTTTGTCTCATAGCCACTGGCATCCAGCTGAATAAGCTGGAGTGTCCCATCACCGCAGACTTGCAACAAATCGTTTTCTCCCACCGGCATGGTTACTGCACAGCCCGGTGTAGATATTTCATAGACAAAAACCCTGTCCTCAACATCTACAATACTAATCGAGTGATTTGGGTTCATATTAAGTACTGCGAGATGTCTCCCATTATTTGTGAGGGCCAGATGGGTTCGCACTGCCAATCTTGCCATGTGATTGGGTATAATCACCTCGTCGACCGGACTCAGATTTTCAAAATCATAAATAGCTACAATGTCCGTCCTCTCCCCATGAACACCGCGAGCTAGGTAAGACTCCGCTGCATAAAATTCTTTCCGAGAATCAAGGTGCGTGACTGCAGGTGTATATCGAGACAACGATAATAAGCCCTGCATTTGACCTGAGACCGCATCAAATATGTAACCTCCATTGCTGGTTTTTGAAATAAACCAATTGGCACCAGGAGTTGGCATCGTTTCGATTGACATTTCTTCGGGAGGAAGCTGAGCGAAAACACTCGACCCTTGTAAAAGAAGAAATAGCGTTACGTATGTTGTAAAAAATTCTCTTGAAAACATCTCATGCTCCTTCCCAAAAAGCGCTAACTCGCACCCGCACAACACGGGCACCCGGCTCCGTTTGCAACAAACACCGACTCAGCCGCCTTAGCATTTTGTTCAGCAGTCCGTTTTACTGCCGCTACATTAATCCCTTCCTCAGGTACCGACTGATGCGGTTTTACAACATTAAGTTTTTGCCCAAAGTAACCTGTGTAAATTTGAAAACTATGATTACCAATATCTGTTGGCACGCTAATTGTGTTTTGATCGAGAATACGGAAATTGCTAATCGCTGAACCATCGCAAATCACAACTGCCTCAGAAGCGTTAGGGAGATTAGTAATCCGCCAATTCGTCGGTCTTCCGACGGCACTTCGATCCGCCGCGTACGTCCCAACGTTCAAAACACCGTTAGCTTTATCATTCCATGCGGTATCAATACCAATACTGGGATAATCAACTCCCTCAACGGTGGGCGCAGTATATTTATCCATATGCTTAACTTTGAATGCTTCTATCCAATTTCCTTCAGCTATTTCACTGACCATTTGCCGAGCGCAAGTCTGACCTCGGGGCCAAGGCTCACCGTTGTTAAAAAACCAACCAAACTTGTCCATATCTTCACCAAACCATCGGGGCTCTGAAAATCGCTCGGCAGCCGCAGTAAGACGCTCAACCGCAGCATGATCCCCCAGCGCTTTCGCCAGAACTTGACCTATAGGGTCGGGCTGAATCTCTCTCTTAGGATCACGCCAGCCACTTGTCCGTGCTACTGCGTCATAAATTTGCGTTGCTATCTCAGGTGACTGCGGCATCAAATAAAAAGCTGACATGATTCCCGTACCAGCAGTCCCCGGCAGGTTCACCTTGAAATCAGCCAAGGGGTCGTAATAAGCGGTCATCCATTCAATCTGATTCTGACTGTTGATGCTCATGTAATTATCCTTCATGAACTCCACCCAGTTTTGAAAAACACCGTGAGCGTTAGTCACAGCAAGCTGATCAGAGAGATACATACCCAGTCCCGCCGCTGAATTACATGAAGGCCAGATCTTAGTGTTCTCGCACTGTGGCCCTTCAGGGTTTGCTGTGTACTGGCGATGTAAATGTTCGACAATCTTTGGTTGAGTCCATTCGAATTTTTGATTCTCGTAACCTGCAATCTGCCAAGGCTTTTCCCATTTATCATCGCCAGATACGTATTTGTAAATCGACAAAACTAAGTTCAGCCAACCTCGGAAAAATAGGTTTCCATCCGCACCAATCGGATCGGGTTGTAACCCCCATGGCTCGACACCATTCGCCGTCCAACCCGCAGCGTCATAATTGCCACGCAAGCGCTCCGGCCAAAACGCGTACATGGCATCACCCGGTCCGTAATTTTGACGCTCTGGATTGGTTCCGATGAATGTATTCCAGTCAATAGCGGCCCAGTAAGCTGTATGCCGAGTTGCAAGCTCATCCATAATGCGAGTGTATACCTCCCTCCAGGCGGGAGTCTGGTCAGCCATAAGCATTATTGGATAACTTGAGTCAGCAAGATCAAAGCGCGGATAACTCAGATATGGGGGCGCACTATATTGATCCCACCAAGGATGGGGCCCCTTGCCATCGACCGTAAAATCAATTGGACCCCTGGACGCGACGGGGTTAATACCCCACGGACGTTCTATATCCGCGCTATAACCCCAATCATCGGGTGTTGTCGCTTTTTGCCACATGAATCGCATCCATCCCTTGGTGCGCTCATTGTGCTTTGGGAAAGAATTGCGGACACGCGATTGAAGAAGTGATCGCGAATTACTACTTCCCTCGTCTAGCTGGGAACCTGCACACGCCCCCAAGCCAGCTGCACCGCCGGCAACCGCCATAGTCTTTAGAAATTCACGACGCGACTTTAAGTTTTCATCAGACATGTCCAATCTCCCTGCAATTAAATCGGAAACTTAAAAAGGTTTACCTATTTTCAAAAATCTCCAGCGATCAAACATCGTTAAACTAGCTTCTCAACACATCAACTCCATCTTTTAGCTGTAACAAAACCGTAACAAAATTGTCATAGCATAATCATAGTAAAACTAAACCTATAAGTCTTTTACGAAGCAGTCAATCAAATTAGAGGACAGACAAAATGAAATCGTACGTTCACGACTTTTTTTCCAAAACCCTTTGTTTTCTGCCTTTCCTAGCTCTTAGCGCAATCGTTGAAGGGGCGGATCAAGAATTACTCGATATATTGCTCTTTAATGAGGCAATAACCCAAGGGCAATATGATCAATTAATGGAAAAAGAAAGCCTCAATAAATCGGATCTTGCCAAAATCGATTTTACGGGCGGAAGTGGACTCCAAGTGATATCACCGGATGGCGATTTTGAAGTTGAGATTGGTGGACGCTTGCAACTCGACATGATTGACCATTCATACGATCCGAGACTCGGAGCTGACCCTATAAGTGGAAGTCAGATACGGCGCGGACGGATTGAGATTGATGGCGTTTTTGACCGAAACTGGGGGTACGCTGCCGAATTTGATTATGCGAAAAATAAAGTAGCCATCAAAGATCTAAAATTAGGTTATGAATCCTCTGGAGGCGCAACCTACTACATCGGTCACCAGAAACAGCCCTACAGCCTATCTTTAGAAATGAGCTCAAACGACTTACCATTTGTAGAACGAAGTGTTGATAATTTTTTAGTGGCTGCTTTTACCGATCGTGCGATCGGAGGTAGATTTGAGAATCATGGGGATAACTGGTTTATCGCTGGCGGCATTTATGGCGACAGCCTAAAATCTGGTTCAACAAATGGAGACGAAGGCTGGGGCTCTGCTGGCCGGTTCATTTTCTCGCCAATTGTTGAAAATAATCGGGTATTGCATCTGGGAGTTCGAGGCGCTTACAGATCGATCGATACTTCCACCCCGACGGTAACAATCAAAGACCAAACAACTGATTTTTCGAACTTGAATATTGTAAATACAGGCGTGTTGCCTGACCTTGAATCGGCAAGACTTTTCGGCCCGGAGCTCGCTGCCTCGTGGGGTTCTGTCTACGTTACGGCAGAACACTCTACAGCAAAGCTGGATCGCATTAGTCGGAATTCTGTTGAATTCACCGGTTGGAATGCTGCCGTCTCAATAAACTTGACTGGTGAAAGTCACGCTTCTGGGTATCGGTTAAGCTCTGGGGAATTCAAAGGAATAAAGCCGATAGATTATTTTGACTTGTCTAATGGCGGAATTGGCGCATGGGAGCTCTCTGCTAGATACGCATCTATAGATCTAAACGATGGCGACATAACAGGAGGTAAGGAAGATGCACTGTCACTGGGCGTGAATTGGTACATTAACCAAAATGTCAGAATCATGGCGGACTGGACACGGATATTAGACACTGACAAGTCAAACTCAATCCGACTTTACGCGCCCGACCTAGATGTATTCACGATTCGAACTCAGTGGAAGTACTAGGCTCCGATAGCGTGTCCACGATATCGTCTTATTGCCTGTTGTGGCCACAGTAATTTTTGTGACCACAATCTTTCTCGTGCCTTCTTAAAAAACATTACGCATGATTCGAGTGCACTTTTGCTTCGAGCGAATCGATGTTCCAGTGCAATCTGTTACCCTTCTTTTGGAAAATCAATGTTAGCTAAAGTCAAACGAATTTAATAAAATAGTAAGTCCTAAATTAAATCCCAAACTATACCCATCGGTTGCACAAAAATTATGGAACAACGTAAATTTCGGTATACGACTGTTACAGCCGTGGTAGTAGCAAACATGGTGGGCACTGGGGTATTTACGAGCCTTGGATTCCAACTGGTTGATTTGCGCTCTGGATTCACCTTATTGATGCTCTGGGCAGTCGGGGGCATCGCTGCGCTTTGCGGCGCAATGACATATGCGGAACTTGGGGCCGCAATGCCGAGATCGGGCGGAGAATACAATTTCTTAACTCGGATCTATCACCCGGCAGCCGGATTTGTTTCTGGTTGGGTATCCGCAACAATTGGGTTCGCCGGCCCAGTTGCGTTGGCTTCACTAACGTTCTCCGCTTACGCCTTCTCAATTTTCCCTGGGGAACAAGGTGACTTCTCGCAGCAGCTGCTTGCCAGTGCGCTTGTCATTAGCCTCACTCTATTGCACGCGACTAATAGAGATAACAGTGGGAATGTCCAAATCGTATTCACTATTTTAAAGATCGCAATTATCATCTTTTTTTGCGCTGGCGCATTAGCTTTTGTAGATGAACCACAATTAATTTCTTTCGCGCCCGGAGCCGAAGGCTTTTCATCACTCGGCAGCGGAGAATTTGCAGTAGCCCTAATTTACGTGAGTTACGCTTATACTGGATGGAATGCTGCCACCTATTTATCAAGCGAACTTGAAAACCCTCAGCGCACCCTCCCCCTGATACTTATCAGCGGGACGTTGATCGTTATGGTGCTTTACATCGCTCTGAATTTTGTCTTCCTCTACACCACTCCCATGGATGCCATGGAAGGCCAGTTAGAGGTTGGGTTTATTGCTGCAGAGGCTTCTTTTGGTGCGGTTGGGGGGCAATTTATGGGCCTTATCTTGGCACTACTGCTAATCTCAACCGTTAGCGCGATGACCCTAGCTGGGCCCCGAGTCATTCAAGTAATCGGTGAGGACTTTCCGCCACTATCGATCGTTGGAAAAACAAATAGATCAGGAGTTCCCGCCAATGCGATATTTTTACAATCGACTATCGCGTTACTTTTTATATTCTCGTCAACTTTCGATTCAATTTTAGTTTTTTCAGGTTTCACATTAGCACTGAACAGCTTTGCAACAGTTTTAGGGATTTTTGTACTTCGCTGGCGCCAACCCGACCTACCGCGTCCGTATCGAACGCTTCTTTACCCCATCCCACCTCTCATATATCTCGCGCTCACCGGATGGACCTTGTGGTTCGTTCTCATGAACAGGCCCGTTGAGGGATTATTTGGTCTGGGCATCATCGGAACAGGTCTTATTGTCTACTTTATTTCTTCTTTCCTAAGTAATGAAAAAACCACTTGACCATCTAAAGAAATTACTGATTTTGCAATTACGAGTCTTGAAAGCATTGAGGATACTTTTCCGCTCGATCTATAAATTGCAGATTCGATCGTGCGAGTTTTTGAATTCTACTTTCAGCTTTTCAACAAAATCGGCGGTGCTTAAAACATCTTTTATCGCATTAATGCCCTGTCCGCAGCCCCAAATATCTCGCCATGCTTTCGACTTACTACTTCCGCCTGACCCAAAACTCATTTTTGACGGGTCACTCTCCGGAAGGTTATCTGGATCTAGTCCAGCAGCTTCAATACTCGGTCTGAGATAATTCCCATGAACACCAGTAAACAAGTTCGAGTAGACTATATCGCTTGCAGCATAATCGACGAGGGCCTGTTTGTAAGCGGGATCTGCATTTGCTTCTTTAGTCGCGATAAACGCAGAGCCAATATACGCAAGATCCGCGCCCATACTCAAGGCGGCTAAAACAGAGTCGCCAGTAGAGATAGCGCCAGAGAGCAACACGGGGCCATCAAACCACTCCCTCACCTCCTGAATAAATGCCATCGGCGACAAGGTTCCAGCATGCCCACCAGCGCCTGCTGCAACGCAGATCAGACCGTCAGCTCCTTTTTCTATGGCTTTTTTTGCAAAACGATTATTGATGACATCATGCAAGCAAATACCGCCGTAAGAGTGGATCGCTTCAAAGACCTCCGGACGAGCACCGAGTGAAGTAATCACCACCGGCACCTTATGTTTAACGCACAGTTCAACATCTTGCATTAGGCGGTCATTAGAATTATGAACAATCTGATTAACAGCAAAAGGTGCTGCTGGATTGTCTGGATTCGCTTGATTATGCGCATCAAGCTCTTCATTAATCTGCACTAACCAATCATCCAGAACCTCAAGCGGGCGCGCATTTAAAGATGGAAAGGAACCGACAACTCCAGCTTTACATTGAGCAATTACCAACTCGGGCCCCGAAATTATAAATAAGGGAGACCCAACCACGGGGATAGAGAGTCTATCTTTCATTACTTCTGGTATTGCCATGGAAGAATTCCTTTTTTACTTGCTAAGATAAAAGTTCAAATCATTTAGCCTTGGTAATGCTAAATAGCTCTGATTTGCCCGCTAAAAGCTTCGACATGATGTCAAATCAAAACGTCGATGCCAAGCGTTACAAGATGATGAATTTCTGATAATGCTGTGTATACTTACTTCCTAACGAAATGCACGTAAAGCTCTACCCGAACTTTTACAGAAAAAACTAATGGCAATAGAAGATCCAATCGTAATTACAGGAATCGCTCGAACACCCATTGGCGGCTTTCTTGGAGAACTCTCGTCTGTGAAGGCAACCGAACTGGGCTCGATTGCGATCTCAGGCGCTTTGAATCGCTCGGGGCTTAACTCAGGAGACGTTGATGAAGTGATAATGGGTTGCGTTCTCCCCGCAGGCCTTGGACAAGCACCTGCGCGTCAAGCCTCAATAGCCGCCGGAATAAAAAAATCTGCTGGATGCACGACCGTAAATAAGGTCTGTGGCTCAGGAATGAAAGCAGTCATGCTCGCGCATGACGCCCTGATCGCTAACTCTGCTAGAATTGTGATTGCCGGCGGGATGGAAAGCATGAGTAACGCACCACATCTGCTTCCTGGTTCTCGCAAGGGTTATCGCTTTGGACACAATAAAATTATTGACCATATGGCTTTTGACGGGCTCGAAGATGCTTACGAAGGGGAGGCAATGGGTGTCTATGCTGAGTCGTGCGCAGACATCTATGAATTCAGTAGAGAATCTCAAGACAGTTTTGCAATAGAGTCGCTACGTCGTGCTCAGAAAGCGATTGAGTCAGGCGCCTTCGATAATGAGATTACCCCAGTTGAAATAAATCGCCGCGGCAAACTCAGAACAATCCGAACAGATGAGCAGCCCTTAAAGGCTCAGCTTGAAAAAATACCGCAGCTAAAGCCGGCGTTCAAAGAATCTGGCACTGTAACTGCCGCAAATGCGAGTTCAATTTCTGATGGCGGGGCGGCTGTAGTTCTGATGCGTAATTCAGAAGCATTGACACGAGGCATTAAACCCCTTGCAAAAATAATTTCACATGTGTCCCATTCTCAAGAGCCATCAGAATTTACCATGGCACCGATCGGGGCAATTGAAAAACTAATGAGCAAAGCAGATTGGACCATTTCTGAAGTGGATCTATTTGAAATTAACGAAGCCTTTGCGGTGGTTCCAATGGCATCAATACAAACTTTAGGTATTGATCACTCGATCGTCAACATAAATGGTGGTGCATGCGCTCTCGGACATCCGATTGGGTGTTCTGGTGCCCGCATTATTGTAACCCTGCTTTCTGCATTGCAGAATAATAATCTAAATCGGGGTGTCGCTTCTCTATGCATTGGTGGTGGCGAAGCAACGGCTTTAGCGGTAGAGTTAATAGACGCATCTTAATCAATTAGTCCAAATCAAGTGGTAACCATTTAGGAGAGTTAGTATGTTTAAAAAGGGTCTTCGCGTTTTTTCTCGCTTGATAGAGCGATTTTTTTTAACTGGATCAGCTATCCTTATCTCCTCCATCTCTGTGGCTGAGTCACCGTGGCCGGAAATCGCCCCGATCGAAGCTCCGGCAAACTGGGGGCCCGTCTCTGCGTATTTTGAAGAAATCGAGTATCCATTTCCTGTTCAATATCTTGAGCTGGAACGCTTTAACCAAAGAATGCGATATGCGTACATGGACGTCGCTCCCTCCGGGACACCGAACGGAGAAACGGTATTTATACAGCACGGAATGAATTTTTATTCTGAGGCCTATACTGACACTATAAATGCACTCACAAATGAAGGGTTTAGAGTCTTAGCGGTTGATCGAATTGGTTATGGGAAATCTTCAAAGCCAATAGTTCCTTACAATTTTAATTTTGTTGCTGCGAATATGAAGGCGTTAATCGACTTTCTGGACATTGACCGAGTGGCAGCAGTTGGCCATTCAATGGGGGGAATGGTGGTAAGCCGTTTCGCAATGGTATATCCAGATTCAACTAGCCACGTTGTGATGATAAACCAAATTGGATTGACCGATCAGCGCCAAAGCCGGCCTTGGAGCGACCCCTTTTCTCAGGGTGGAAAGACTACTTACCAATCAATTTTACGCGGCCATCAACGATATTTTCCGATTAAGTGGCCACCTGCGCATCTTGAATTTGTTCGGCGCCAATACGGGCAAACGCTCAGTGGTGCGTGGCCGCAACTAGAGCAAGTCAGAAGACTTCAAGGTCAAATGTTGTATGACGACCCCGTCGTCTATGATTGGCAACACATCGAAACTAAAGCCCTCGTCATTGGCGGTGAGGAAGATGGTCTTGTTGCCGATTTTCCGGCACTCGCGAGTAATGTAGCCGCACAATTAAAAAATTCTGCACTACTGCTCTACCCCAACATTGGTCATGCACCGCAAATTGAAATACCAGAAAAATTCCATGCAGACTTGATTAGGTTTTTGAGTTCTGACCCAGAAGAATTAGCCAGCAATTGGTAAAAAGATTAAGAGTCGGATTAAAGACTATGAATAATTATTTTAGTTTAGTTATAGCATTCTTATTAGCTATGTTGACTGCGTCTCTTAGCTTTTCTCAAAGTAATACAATAGCCAAAACTATGCTTTTTTCTGAGATTCAAGATAAATTCGTGGAAGGCGCTGATGCTCACAAAAAAGGGGACTTCACCTCAGCTTATGACAACCTCTCTTTTGCAGCTCAGAGCGGCATGAAAGAGGCACAGTATTTACTTGGTTTTATGTACTTAAAGGGTGAGTATGTTCGGCGCTCAATTCCTGTGGGAATGGCTTGGCTCGGAACAGCATTAGAAATCGAAAATAAAGATTGGGCAACGCTCTACTCAAAGGTCTATGAATCCCTTAACGAGCAGCAGCAGATATTTATCGATCGTAAGGTCCGTCAATACATTGATATTTATGGCATGGATATCCAAAACATCGACTGCCAATTAACCTCGGTTGTAGGCAGTAGAAAACGTGCCCAGCGATGTACAAAGCAAGCTGATCGACTTACGCCTTTATTTTCAATGGAAGATATGCCGAAAGATTATTCACCCGAATTTAATTGTGACTCAACCTTTCCCTGTTTAATCGGGAATCTGCGAATCTATGACGGCGTTGAAAGTCATAACGGCGCACTTCCTTTTCAGTTTTGACCGCAATCAGGATAGTTAGAGACTAGGCAAGATATATACTCTAAGCCAACTTCGGTTAGGGCTCGATATTAAAAATTACCCAAGAAAGATACGGGGCGTCACCGCAACTATGACTTAACAACTCCGAAAGCCGAGCAGAGCGCATTTATAAATTTTTGGAGCTGAACGGTCATAATTGCGAAATCTTGATCAAATCGATCGACCGCAGATTCCACCTGCTCTTCCGTCTCACCGATCCCGACAAAGCTGAGACGTTTAATACTAAGGTCATCGCACAATAAGCAGCTGACATAACTATTCCAAGTTACGCCTAACATTTTGACTTTTTTACCGGCGTCTAGCAACGTACTAATTTCATCACCTTGTAAATCTTGGCTTTTCAACCGAACAATATTGTTAGCAACAAGAGGACAAAATAATTCACAATCCTCGTCAATAACAAAGTTATCGCTTGCCTTCTTTTCTCGCAGCCAAGAAGTCATAAGGTCGCTCGGTACTTTTTTCGTCTCTAGCGTCTCAACCGGAAGCGAGCCCAATGTCTCGCGAAGCAGATTCAATAACTCCTCTGATTTATTTGCGCTTGAGCTATTGATCACCAGTATATTTTCAAACGTGTCTATATAAGCGAAGACTTGTTGATTACGAACAAAAGCCCGAGGCAGGAGTTCCATAAAAATGTCTTCACGTATTCGGCGTTTCTGCTTGCCAGAAACCTTATCTCCATGTCGTGTCTCCAGTTCCGAGATTCTTTTATTTGTGGCATCAGATACGACAGTCGTCGGCAAAAGCTTTTCTTGTTTTTGACTGCAAATCATTATGCACCGCCCAGACACATGAGTCAGCATGTCGCCTTCCTCGCCAAGAGGCGAGACCCAACCATAACGACTTTTTTCATGCGAGCCACAGGGAACTACCTGAAAATCTCTCATAGCAACTTCTAAATCTTCAGGCTCTAAAATGAATGGCTTCGTAAATTGATAGACTCGGATGTTTTGAAACCACATAAAATTTTTCTCGGAGGGAGGTCGAAGCTAACTAAGCGGGAGGATTCTAGCATCCTATATCAACCGATTTAAAGTCAGATTCATAAGTTTTTTTTAATCACAAGAGGAGAAGAAATGATATTAGTAAAATTGAATAAACTTTATTATGCTTACCTGTGAAAATACAAATTATTCTCGGTCTTAATGAGCTATTATGAAATTAAAAACCCAATGGTCTCTCACAATCTTGTCTTTAATTTTTTTTACAAGCATAAGTTTAGCTTCTAGAGATTTCCCAGGAATTGAAAAGTTAATGACGGAAGAGGAGCAGTCAATCTCCGGCGTAAACTCATTATCAGGAGAGCAACTCCAGGCACTCAATCAGTGGCTTATTCGGTATACCGCAAATGATGCACCCACTTTACAAATTGAGAATTCTGAGGTGAAACAAGTCGCTAAACAAGGAATCACTACCCGAATTCTCGGCGAATTTTCAGGGTGGACAGGTAAGACCGTATTTGCACTTGAGAATGGACAAATTTGGCAACAGCGTCGCCGAGGGCGTTGGAAGACTTCGCTGGTGAATCCAGAGGTTGTTCTCAGTCGAAACTTTACTGGCGCCTATGAGCTCTCTGTCGTTGGCGGAAAAACCACAGGAGTTAAGCGAATTTCTCCTTGAGGTTCATTTCTCGCGCTTTTAATGAAGATACTGGAGAATTATAAAGCAAAAAAAAAGCCCACTGCATGCAGCGGGCTCAAGTACTTGTAAACTGGTTAGTGCAACAGGTAAAAAAGAGAAGGGAGAGAAATCTTCAATTATCCGCCTCAGCAAGTTTCAAGTAACGTAAATGTTGCAAAAGCCATACCAACTTTACGAAAAAAGCATTCAATCACGCTTTCTGTTTTTAAAGTACTAATCAGCTGATATATATGGATTTTGTAACAATGAAGAATACATCTAATTTAAAAATTATCCGTTAGATAAAAAGAAATAACTTTAATACTTAGCGCAAGACCAACAAGCGCCTCTTTTAGGGGACACAACAAACTTTTTGCACCAATGTGGAGCGTTTGCTTAACTCGATAGCACTCTAATTAATCCTTGAAATGATATATCCATGCCGGATCGTATCGCTTCTGAAAACTGATCCGGAGCAATCTCCGATACCCACTCAAAATCACAACCATCATCTTTCATGCTAATCGATATCGTTGCGAGATGGTGTTCTACTTGGGATGGGGTCTTAATTGCTGAATATTGTAAAACCATATTTTCAGTGTCGTTTTTGATGATTTTTTCCTGCACTTCCCCAATTCCCTCCATCGTAAATGAGCGAACGTCACCCTCCAGCGTTATCTTTTCGACCGCTGGCACCCAATCGCATCTCTCAACATCACTAATGACATCCCATACTTCCTGCGCGCTAAACGGCAAACGCTTTTTAATATTAATTGTCTTCATAACCACCTCCTAAAATAGAACTCACTTTCAGGTTAAACTAAATTAACTTAGACATCTAATATGTATAATGAAGGCATGAAGCTATTTAGACTCAGCGAAAAAATGACTGCATCACCTCAACTTGAAGTTAAAGACCTTAATAAATTGAAAAAAAATGGCGTAGATATTGTTGTATGTAATCGCCCCGACAACGAAAGCCCCGAACAAGCCCAGTTTATCGATATTGCCACTGCCGCGGAACTTCTGGGCATAAAGCCCATTGAAATCTCTTTCAAGCCTGATGAACAGACTTTGAAAGACGTAATCGCGTTTGAGGAACTTCTATACAGCAATAGAAAAGTTCATGCCTACTGCCGGACGGCAAATCGCTCAATTTCTCTCTGGGCTGCCGCAAGCGTAAAGGCCGGAAGCCATCCAGATCAAATTTTAAAAATTGCGGGAATTCATGGCATACACGTTTTTAACGCCATTGCACCCTACCTCAAAGATTCATCGCTTCGAAAGCTTTAGTATTTACTCACGGTACCTTATCTTTTTGAAAAACTTATCTATAAAGCTGTCCTCAGTATTCAGACCGTTTTCGTTGGCACCATCAGCAATACTGTTAGCGCTCTGAATCGTTGCTTGTTTTTTCTGGTCAATGTTGGACTCGTTTTGTAAAGCTGAGAAAACTCTCTGAAGCTCTTCATTTTCATTGTGATCAACTATAACTTCTTCTAAGTGCTCAAACTCGCGAACACTCAGAGTTTCTAAATTGAAACTTTTAAATTTTTTAACCATTTGCGTCACTTTATCTACAAAGTCATCTCCAAAAGTCTGCGGGCGAACGCAAAATGCGCCCATGTCTGCTTCTTTTAACTCCACCCTAAGAACATCAAGCAACTCCCAATCCGCCCCCTTAATTGAATTTTCATTGTCTAATGCAAGTATAGTTCGCTTACGATTTTTTCGACTAAACTGCATATCACCTAAATCAAAGTTTTTTAGCGCGCCATTGATGATGGTCAAAAGGTCCGGACCAGACTTTGGATCGAAGTATAAAATAGAGAATGCATCGCTTTTCCTAATGAGATCAAAAACTATTTCTTTATAATACTCTAATAACGTTTTGTCTAAGGACCCTAAGAAGCAAAAAGGTGAGTCACTATATAAATTTGCAAAAATCGATCGAATAACTTTTTTATGCTCATCAGTTAAATAAAAGACTTCTGAGTCATCGAGATTCAATCCTTTACTCGCTGACGCCGTTTTTTCATTATCAATTTTTTCAAGTTGATCAACACGGTCCTCGCTATTCTCGGTTGAGTAATCTTTCCCCTGTAAAACTCTCTCATCACGATCAAGGTCTTTATTTTTAAATCCAAACTCAAGGTTGGAAAAAATATCTTGATTTCTCTCTGAGCCCGCAGCCGACTCTGCTTGAATAATTATATTTCTCTCACTGCTCTTTTCCTTAATAGAAGAGACTTCTATCTCACTAGTGGCCGATGGCAATTTCTTTCGCGGTGATTTTTTATTATCAACCGGAAGTATTTTTTTTGTTTCAGACTGTTTTTTTGCGGAGGTACCGCGCGCACTTGACTTTGTCTTTACCTTTTTCCCCTTTTCTTTATTTTCTTTGACTACGACATCTTCTTGTTCCGAAACTTGCTCTCCCGCTTTCAAAGGTTTCTTTTTTTCAGCCATCACATGCCCCCGGAACTATCCAATTGCTTACCCGACTCGTCGAAATTCATTTCCGATGGAACCTTAATCCTAGGTTTCTTCGCTCTTCTTGCTGCGCCATCAAATGAATTTAACTGATACACATAAGCTATGACTTCGGCTACTGCTTCAAATAACTGTCGGGGAATTGATTGATTGATTTCTGTTGAGAAAAATAACGCACGCGCCAATTGAGGCTCCTCAAAAAGCGAGATCCCAAACTCTTCCCCCTTCTCTCTTATCCGTTGCGCCATAAAATCAGCGCCTTTGGCAATCACTTTAGGCGCTTCGTCTGAAGCAACTGCATAAGAGAGGGCTACAGCAAAATGAGTTGGATTAGTTACAATAACATCTGCGTCACTTATCGCTTCGAGCATCTGTCCCATGGCGATTTCACGTTGCTTTTGTCGTATTTTACTTTTAACCTCGGGTCGCCCGTCACTTTCCTTCATCTCATCTTTTATTTCTTGGATGGACATCTTAAGTTTATTCTTAAAAGTCACGATCTGAAAAGGCACATCGATCGCCGCGATAATTAAAAGTGATACTGATATCAATAGGACGCCTGTCGCTAATATACTTAGACCCTTTATAGGTGCAACTAAGGGATCGAGAATCGACAAAGTAAAAATTGCGTCAAAATTAAAAGTTACAACTGCCGCGATGATTGTTCCGATTAGTATTAATTTCAAAACTCCTTTTATTAATTCTACCAAACTTTTAATTCCAAACATTCGTTTTAATCCATTGAGTGGATTAAGCTTAGAGGCCTTTGGTGCGAATCCTTTGATCGAAAAACCAACTCCGCCAACTAAAAATGCTGCACCGAAAGCTAAAAGTATTGTCGAAATAAGTATCGGAGAGATCGCGATTAATCCCTTTAGACCTATACTACCGAACAACGGTGCCATTATCCCTTTATCAGTGATAACGCGAGCGTCAAAAGAGAAGGATTCCTGAAAGAGCGTAATTATCACTGACCCTATGTCAGCTCCGATAAAATATAAGACACAAGCAACCGCTATAGTGAGTAAGGCAACCGATAAGTCTTGAGAGCGAGCAAACTGACCGTCTTCCCTTGTCTTATCAAGCTTCCGTTGGGTTGGTTCTTCGGTTTTACTATCGTCTTCTGCCATTATCCAATCCCAAATATGTTAGCTAATAACTCGAAACCACTTTCCCAAAATCTTCCAATCCGTTGTATTACTCCTGGCATAGAAAACATTAGCAGGAAGAATCCGGCAAGTAGAATTGCAGGAAAGCCAACTGAGATAATGTTTAATGAAGGCGCGGCACGAGTAATCATTCCTAGGCCAGCATTTACCAACAAAACGGAGATCATTAACGGAAGAGCTAGAACCAACCCACCCATGAAAAGGAGGGGGGTCCAGCTAATAAAGATTTCGTATACCGAGTTTAGAGTTAAGGCTTGACCTATAGGAAAAGACTCGAAACTTTGTATCAGAAGCTGCACAAGAATAAGGTGACCATCAACGGCTAAGAAAATAAAGGTAGATAGGATGATTAAAAACTGGGCGATGATAGGCACATTCCCTAAATTAGGATCCATCATATTTGCCATACTCAAACCCATTGAATTTGAAACCGCTTGGCCACCAACAGCGACAGCACCACTGACAATCTGAAGGGAAAAACCTGCAAAAAGCCCTATAAAGATTTGGTTTATTACCAACCAAATTAATGAAATGATATCTATTTCTTGGGCGTTGAAATTTGTAAACTCCATCGCAAAAAATGTTAAAATAGCGGCAAAAAGGATTCGGAATCTGAGATTAAAAGCTTCTAAAGAAAATATCGGTACGGCTAAAGTAAAAGCCGAAATTCGAGCAAACGGGAGTAAAAAAGCGTAAAAATATTCTACTATTTCAGTTACTAAAAAATTCATTATTGTATATATATCGGTATATTCATGATTAGATTGTGAAAATGATCAATCAAGACCCCAATCTGCCAGTTACCAATAAGGAAGAGGGTCAGAACGAGTATTATAAGTTTAGGAATAAAACTTAAAGTCATCTCTTGCACTGAGGTGGCTGCTTGGATAAGACCAATTAGCACACCAACAACTAGTATCCCTAATAGAAGTGGCCCGGCGATTAAAGCAGTAACAAATAAAGCATCTTGTCCCAAGGTTATTACATCAGTTACTGTCATAAGATATCCCGCTCTTCAATAAACTTGGCAACGCTAAAGCGCAAAACTTGAAGTCAACGATTGCATTATCAAGATCCATCCATCAGCCAAAACAAAAAGCATTAACTTGAACGGCATTGATATCATCATTGGCGACAACATCATCATTCCCATTGACATCAATACGCTTGCGACGACAAGATCAATTATTACAAAAGGTATATAAATCAAAAATCCGATAGTAAATGCCGTTTTAAGCTCGGAAGTCATAAACGAGGGGATCAAAATACTCAATGGAATCGTGTCTGCGACACCATCGTATTCATAGCCACCAATATCAGAAAATATCATCAAATCATCTTCACGCGTTTGAGTGACCATGAAATCCCTTATAGGCACTAAAGCAATATCGATCGCTTGCTCTGCAGAGACCTCTTCCTCAATATAAGGAACAATTGAATCGTTATACACTGTCTCTAAGATAGGAGACATGATAAAAAAAGTTAGAAATAATGCTATCCCAACAAGTACGGTATTTGGTGGTGTCTGCGCTGTACCAATCGCCTGTCGCAGAAGAGACATCACAATGATTACGCGCACAAAAGAGGTCATCATAATCAATAAAGATGGCAGCAGCGTTAATACCGTCATCAAGATTAAGACTTGCAATGTCAAACTATACTCTGTGGCTCCGCTCGGGTCCTCAGTTATATTAATCAAAGGTAAACCGGTCTGTGCAAAAACCGAGGAGCTCACGAAAAAAAATACACATCCAGAAAAAATAATCTTTAAAATGCAAATTAAATTTAATAAAAATTGTTGTTGATTAAGCCTCATGACGACGATCCGTTACCTAGATCAGGCTCCGTAGAATTTGATGTCCACAGATGTTCAATTTTATCGCCTGTTATACCAATTAACGTGTTCTTCCCTCGCACTTCTACGAGGACTAGACGTTTATTTGAGTCTAAATATGTTTGCTCTAATATTTGAATTCCATCGGAACCGGAGGGCACACCAAGTCCTCTAACCTTTTTTAGGTAGTACAGGAAGGAAAGCAGCAGCAGAAAAACTACAAGCAGAGACGCAATAACTCTTGTGGTACCGTAAAAATCCATCTCTCTCACTCTCAGTATACTTGGGCTCACTAATACCGAGGCATGCAAGTCAGGAATTGTGCATCAGAATAAAAACACCGGCCATGGCTAACCTAAAGCAATTTCATTCTCTCGCTTTTAGGAACTATTTGCGTCAGCCGCATTCCGTAACGATCATTAACCAGCACTATCTCGCCTTGAGCCACAAGCGTATCATTGACCAGCAGATCTAGAGGCTCGCCCGCTAAGCGGTCAAGTTCTACTACCGACCCTTGCGTAAGCCGCATCAACTCTTTGATTTGAAGAGAAGTACGACCGACTTCAACTGATATCGTCACCGGAATGTTTTTCAGTAGGTCGGAGTCTAAACTAATCCCGTCTACCGACTCGCCTTGCTCAGAATTCGATTTTGCGGTCTGCAGGAGAACATCCTCATCACCGGTATTTGTTTTATCTTTATCAACCATGAAATCACTCCATCAAAAACTTAAACTATTGATTTTCTTCTTTTTTATATTCTTTTAATAAAACAGACATTTGCCCATCAAATTCTCCTACGGTCCCGTAAAAGGCTGTTGATCCCCCAATATTTACTTCCGCTTGCTCAAAAAGGTCTAATGGGAGAACTTGACCGACTTTTAACGACTTTAGCTGACCGTAAGATACTTCCAATTCCGACACCTTCACACTCATCGTAACTGGAACGTCGTAAGTTGCATCCGTTAGATCACGCTCCCACAACACGGTTTGCTCATCTTCCTCATCGTTAGTTTGAATCCGACTACGTAAAAGATCTCTTACCGGCTTAAGCAACGAGAAGGGCTGAATGATAGTTAAGTGACCTTCGACATCATCACTTAATGAAAAATTAAAACGGCTTACAAGCATCAAATCGTCATCATCAGCTATTTGAGCAAAAGCGGGATTAACCTCTTGCGCTACTCGTTCGAAACTAACCGGCATCACTGGGGCCCAGGCCTCCTTTAAAGATGCAAATATAATATTCATCAATAGACCAATGATCGTGTCTTCGGTCGGTGTAAAGATTCGAGTCGCTGTTAAGGGCCCTACCTGTTTACCAAATCCACCGAAAAAACTATCAAGAGCTGAAAAAATAATTTTAGGTTCAATTATTACCAGCGACATTCCCCTTAGCGGGTCCATTTTAACGGTACTGATTGCGAGCGGTGCCGCCATACCCTCCATGCTTTCTCTAAAAGTTTGAATTTTAATTTTTTCTGAGGCGATTTTTGGAGTGGTCCTCAAAACTTCGATCAAGCCGATTCTTATCTGCCGAGCGAAGCGTTCGTTAACCAAATCCACAGCCGACTGGTTAAAGCCTAGCGAACTATCCTCACTAGCCAAGTCATGACTAAGCACTGGCGAATTCCCCGATGCGTTAATCGGCCTGTCCAAATCTTCTTTGGAACCCTCTGATAAAGCTAGGAGTTCCTCTTCAGAAAGTTCCGTCTCATTTTCAGCCATACTAACTCCAAATATTTCTAATTCTTTATAAAATTCTATTGCATCAAAAATTCAGTAAATAATACGCGTTCAATACCACCGAACCCTTCGAGCTGTTCTAAAGTAGAATTAATCACAATTGCGAGCTCTTCGCCGATTTCAGTTCGAAATGAGGGTGCATCTGTTTGATCCTCTGTTACATTTCCTAAGTGATCCAGAAGGGCCGCCCTAACTGCCATCTCATGCTTCACAACATTATCAATAACAACCTGGTCATAATGCGTTTGTAAGGTAGCCATCAGTTGTATCACCTTTCGCGAACCTGAAACATTTACCGTAAAAGGTTGCGCAAATTGATGGTACAGAGTATCGAGCCGTGAAGTATCTGGTACCGTTCTAAGCTGCGGGGTGCCGTCGTCTGCGGCTGACATCTCACCCGAGTCAATCGAATTTAGCTGATCTGCCATTTCCTCGTTATCGTCAAAAACGCCTGTAAAAAACATCGTCGCGATTACGATGCCTATTACGACAATTATCGCAGCGATGACTCCAATGATTATGTAAATCAAAGTCTTTCTGCTATTTGAACCTTGCTCTTCGGTAACAATTTCGTCTGCCATAATTAATTCCCCATTTAAAACGCTATCTCAATTTAATATCTCTACACTAAACGTATGTATCCAAGCCTTCACTTAAATTAGATGAGGCACTTGTGTCGATTTCTTCCTCTTCGGAACTTTCTTCAGTTAAAACACTTTCTGAATCCACATCAACTAATCTGTGATTATCGCTGGGGTCGTTTCCAAAATTTTCATCAGAGTTCTGCTCGCGATTCGAATCAACCACAACCTCGTTAACTTTTTCAAACGCCAAACTGTCTCTCAGCGTTGATATATTCTGTTGAAGAAGCTTCGTCGCCTCCGGATTATCGCTGAACATTTTTACATTGAGTCCAGCATCCTCAGAAAACGTTACCTCTACTTCAATCTTACCAAAGTTTTCTGGAAATAGAGATACAGTAAACTTTGAGTTCCCAGCTGATGTTTGACTTAATTGTCCGCTAACCGCAGCTTGCATACCGTTCGAGAAATTAGAAACAGATACGTTAGAAGTTCGTGATTTAACCGTTTTTCCGTCGAGAACTTCATGGCTTTTCACGTCTAGATCTACCGTAATACCATTATTAAAATTTCTTTCACTAACAAGTTGATTACTTTCAGTTGTGGCCAATGGCTTAACAGAATTCAAACCGCCATTTTCTAGAGAATTATTTAGGCTCCCCGTTGAATATTCTGATCGGCTGATTGTTTTCTTGATGCTAGATTCATCTAGACGCATCTGCGCACGATCAGACAGTGTTTCAAAATCTTGATTTTTCTTACTTACCTTTAGCACAGGATCATCTGAAACACCGGGACCGACTCGTCCTTTGTTAGCTCTGAAAAGCCTCTCTTCAGGCGATTCTTTTTCTGTAATCACGGCGCCGTTTTCAACAAAATTATTCGACCGGTATTCGATGGATTTAAGAGGATTTTCTTCGACTGATGAATCATTCACATTGGAAAGAGGCTTCACGAGAGAAGAACCTTTCACAGTTCCAGTAAGAGGGATCGGAGATAAAATAGCTGTCTCACCTGATTTAGGAATGGGAGAAAGGTGGGCTTTCAACCGATCTCCAGCGGCATTATTAGTAAATCTTTTTGGACCTTCTAAACCTTTTCCTTTTTCATGAGTAATTTGTTGTGCAACGCTTTGCTCTAAACGTGGCTCAAAGGAATCGCTATCAGATCTGAAAGAATTATTTTTTGACTTCATCGCGCCGGAATTTGGCTCGTCTTGGCGAGGCTCTTTCGATGTAAACATTATGCCTTCTGCATTCTTGGGCAAGGAATCATCGAAGTTATCTAATTCTCTTTTTGGGGAACCATGACCATCGCCATCATTTTCAAAATATCCATGTGCTGCCTGCTCAGATCTCATTTCAGTTGGCGTGGGTACATGATTAGCAGGACCTAAAATAACAGGCCTTTTTTCTCTGAGCGTCTCAACTCTTACAGATTCATCTTTTACTGGTCGTGTGTCGCTTTGAATTTCAACGTGGTTTGTGGTTTTAAAACCAGTATCTTTTTGTGATTCGATACTGCTACGACTGATATCATCGTTTATGCTCTTCTCTACAACCGATGGTGCCGTTGCATTACGGCTGAAATCTGTCTCCGAAAGTTTTTGTTCTTGGGTCATAACTGGCGACCCATTCTCAAGCCCTTGTTGTCGGTAATTCACACCATACGAATCTGTCTCATCCGTTTCAGATCCATCGCCTTTAAATAAGGTTTTCATTTCACGATTCTTATTATCTGATATCCCATTCATATTTCTAGTCGGATCTTTGATTATTGCTGTTGCTTTAGTTATTGCTGTTGCTTTAGTTATTGCTGTTGCTTTAGTTATTGCTGTTGAAAGACTCGATGCGACATCACTTGTCGAAATCTTATCGCTTGCAACTATCGGATCGTTTGAGGAGGAATTAAAATCTTTATTAATTAGTTCTAAGGGAAAATTCTTACCGTCAAGATCTACGTCAGAGACTCTCTCCTCAAAGATCCTTGTATTAAGGTGAGCGACTAATTGATCAATGGTTGGAGTTTCATTTTCAGTAAACTCAGGTTCCGCAGAAGGAGATAGTGGCATTTCTGTGCCACTTTCTGCCGCTTTCTCTTCCGCATTTGCTTCAAGGCTATTCTCCGAAATTTCTGCGAGAATCGCCCCGAAAACCGTATTTATTCCACCGCTACCGGCATTATCTGTCTCAGAGGTGCCTAAAATATGCTTAACTACATCCGCGACATCGTATTTAGATACTGTGTTCATATGCAAAATTAATCCTAATTCATTCTAGCGTTAGCGCCACATATGAATGATTAAGCAATAAGCGTACCAAATGTCAAAAATCAACCTTAGAGCTTCTTCAGTTCTGCCAATAGTTACGAGTTATCGCTCGTCAAAAAATTCCGGAGAGCAATTTCATCTAAATTCTTTGAATCAATTCTTCTCTCTAATTTTTCAAAGTTTTCTTTTTTCTGTAATCGTATTTTTTCGAATTTCATTCTTTCAACTTCATGGTTAACGATCTGACTGCTTAGCTGAGTAAGATTTAGATCGCACTGTGCATCGAACTTTACTAGCTGACCCCTGGCATTGGTGAGCTGCGAGATCATTTTTAATTTATCTTGGACTTTTCGGACATCAAAATTTGTCTCAGACTCATCTCTGATGCCTGTTGAATATTCAAATATATATTGATCAATGTCTTTGATACGGGCTGCTAATTTCTTCTTTTGCATGTCCAAAGCATCTTGTTGAGTTCGAAGCTTACCGATTAGAGCACTTTCTTTATTTGATAATGTTTGCCAGATTTTCATGACCAAGCACTACTCTTCGATAATCTGCAGGAGTTCTGCAACAGTGTCAGCAAGGCTAATCGCTTCACTACTACTTTGCTGAAGGAATTTATCAATTTTTGATTTCAACCTGATCGCTTCATCTATTTCAGGGTCTGTATTTGCTGTATAGGCGCCAACCTGAATAAGATCTTGCTTCTGCAAATACAAAGACCAATATCGGCGTAATTTTTGCGCACTCTTAAAATGGTCAGCAGCAATGAGCGTGGAGGCTACTCTCGAAATCGAGCCCTCAAGATCAATAGCGGGATAATGTGCGGCATCGGCTAGCTCTCGAGAAAGCATAATCTGACCGTCCAGAGTCGCGCGGGACAAATCTACTATTGGATCCGAACGATCATCCCCCTCAGCCAACACGGTGTAAAATGCCGAGATAGAGCCAACATCACCGACGCCGACACCAACTCGCTCAATTAATTTAGGTAGTAAACTGAAAACAGAAGGCGTGTAGCCTTTCGTCGTTGGAGGCTCACCTACGGCTAATCCAATTTCTCGTTGTGCGTGGGCGACTCGTGTCAAGCTATCAAAAAGTAGCAGTACATTTTTACCTCTGTTACAGAAATACTCTGCAATCGAATGGGTCAACTTTGCTGCCTTCACCCTCATTACCGGCGACACATCAACCGGGGCGGCTACCACCACGGACTTCTGTAATCCTCGATCACCTAAAGTTTGTGCGACAAAATCCTGTACCTCTCTGCCTCGCTCGCCAATCAGTCCAATAACGACCACGTCAGCTTCGGTGTTGCGCGTTAACATGCCCAACAAGACACTCTTTCCAACCCCTGACCCGGCAATCAAGCCCATTCTCTGCCCTTTCCCGAAAGTCAGGCACCCGTTAATGGCTTTTATTCCTGTATCTAAGACCTCTGAGATAGCCCCACGAGCCAACGGGTTGATCGCTTCGCTATCCAGCGAAACCGAAGTCTCTGCATTAATCGCGCCCTTACCATCAATAGGATTACCCAACCCATCAACTACACGACCAAGAAGCTCCTCGCCAACGCCACACCGAGATTCAACTTCCTTTAATCGAACGGCACAACCAGCCTTGATACCCTCGAGAAAATGAATCGGCATTAAATAGACAGTAGACCCATCAAACCCAATAACTTCCGCATCGATCTCGCGTTTTTTTTCCTCAATTTGAATGACGCACTGAGCACCTATTTCCGCTGAAATTCCAGAAGCCTCAACAGTCATTCCTGAAACGCGAGTAACTCTTCCTAAACGCTCTGTTCTGCGAATGGTTAACTTCTCAGTCAATCCATCAATTTCGGTAACAAATTTTTGCGAAGCTTTCATTGATTTTTCTTCTTTATTCGTTAATTTTTTCCGACCCGTTTTACGGCCCTTACCTTAGAGCTTTTTTTCTGATTTGATTGCTTTCCGGATGCACCTAGGATTTTTTCAACAACTTCAGCAACTCGATTTTCTTTTATACTTTCGATAATTGAATCGCCCATGACCGCTCGAATGCTACCTCTGCTTAGCCTAGCGTCAGCACGAAACTGCAACTCAGAGTCTTGATGACTAAAACCGTCTTTGAGAAAGACCAAGTCACTCGGGTTTAAAAAAACTTTTACTGACTGTTCCTTATCTAATTCGATCTCAGCTAATATGGTCGCAAGGATATTTTCAACTGATCTCTTACTTTCTTTCATGTCCGTGAGAGTTATTTCCTGAATAGACCTCACAAGCAACTCTTTTAGAGGTTCGTAAAAACTTTCTAAGTCAACGCTTTCAGATTTAAGCGTTTCGATCAATTTGTCTAAATGTTCTCGTTTATCAGAGAAATCCTTATTTTCATTTTCCAGACACGAGTTGTACCCTTTCAAGAATTCAGCTTCTCCATATTGAATATATTCCTCGGTGGAGTATTGCAAAACCTTTTCAGGTTCAATGTAAAGATCTTCAACAGGCTCCGGTACAGATTCTTCATCTGAAGTCTCACTAAGTTCCACCTCGTCAATTTGGTTTTCAAAAGACTCCACCCCCGGTAATAAAGTAGGGTCCTCGTCTACATTTTCTTCATCAGGAAGTAAGCCTTCTTCTTTAGAAAGAACTTCTTCCGATAACCCATAATCGAAGACATTTTCTTTAAAAGTTTTTTCTTCTGTGCTTGGCTGAATTATCCAAGGAGAAAATTCTGGTTTATTAGACAAAATCATCACCTCTTCCTGCTAGAACTATGTCTCCTGAATCTGAGAGCCTTCTGGCAATTCGAAGAATATCTTTTTGAGCCTCTTCTACATCTGTGATCCGAATAGGGCCCTTATCTTCCATTTCATCTAAAAACATCAAGCGAGCACGCTGTGACATATTGCTTAAGAATTTTTCTTTCACCTCTTCATCCGCTCCCTTTAAAGCTGTCATCAGAAGATCTTGCTCAACGCTTCGCATCAAAGTTTGAACGCTTCGGTTATCAAGACCATTGAAATTTTCAAAAGTAAACATGTTGTCTTGGATCTGGTTTGCCAATTCCTCGTCGGCATTGCTAACGCCAGTAAGAATTGCGCCTTCCATATCTGTTTTGGTAAAGTTCATGATTTTTGCTGCGGTCTTAATTCCGCCAAAACTTGATGATTTAGCCGAAGAACTCGAAGAGAATTGCTCACCGATTACTTTTTCTAGCTTCGCCATTGCGCTTGGGTGTACGGTTTCCAATGCTGCGACACGCTGTATAACTTCGGACCGAATTTCGCCGGGTATAAAATTAAGAACATCCGCGGCGACATCATAATCAAGCACGGAAAGAATGATCGCGATGATTTGAGGATGCTCATCATAAATCATTTCTCCAATCGATCTTGCATCCATCCACTGAAGGACTTCAAGACCTTTACTGGAAGAGCCCGGCATAATTCGTCCGAGAACGGACGCAGCCTTATCTTCACCCAGCGCCTTAGTGAACACTGAACTTACATAATCTGCAGTCCCTAAACCGATATTGGTTTGTTGCTTAATGGTTTCAACAAAATCGTCTAAGACGATGTTAACCATCTCCTGGGAGAGGTCAGCAACACCTACCATGTGAGCCCCCAAACTTTGAACTTCTTTCGGTGACATATAAGTAATAATTTCTGCCGCTTGCTCTTCACCTAAGAGGAGTAAAATTACGGCCGCTCTCTCCAACGGCGTAAGGACCTCCATCTTATCCATTGTCTCAGCATCAGCAGTCGCGACCGCGGCATTTTGATCATTATCAGCCATTTTATTAACCCCTTTCCTTTAGCTCTGTTTGCCCGCAACCATTTTTTTCAGGAGACTAGCCACGCGACTTGAGTCCTCGTCTACCAACATTCGAACAATAGCAACCTTGTCATCATAAGTATTAGCGGTGTCGAGCATATCCGCTGAAATATTCGACTTTCGTGGCTTGAGTCGGGCTTTAATTTCTTCAAGGGTCTCACCAGTTTCTTCTGCGTAAGCCTTAACCTCGTCTTTCGTGCGCAACACTGTTGTTCCGTCAATCAACAACTCCCCCTCGTCCAACGCAAACTCTTCATCGTCTTCGTCTTCGTCATTCTCAGAGTCTTTCTTATCATCACTGCCAGAATCAATTGCATCCTCTCCCTTCACACCAGTCGGAGAACCATCAGAGGCCGCTTCAAGCAAGGCCGGATCGATTGATGGTCTAGTTAAACCCCTAACCAGAGGTCTAATGACAAACAAAACTACCGCTAAAAAACATATAGCTATGAGCATCATTTTTGAGTAAGCCATAACACTCGCACTTTCATACCACGCCATCTCTACTTCACTCCCGTCGTCTCTAAACTGAGAGACCAATACCATAATAGAATCACCTCTCCCCTCGTCAATCCCAACAGCTCGTGCCACTAGGCTCTGAATCGGAGCGGTATCGTAAACATTTTCTGTTCCATCGCTACTTAATGTATCGCCCGATATAGCGTCTCTATTAAGTACAACGGCTACAGTAAGCTTCGTAACATCTCCAGAGGAATTTTTCTGATATTGGATTTCGCGATCGACCTCATAATTACGAGTCGTTTGACTACTGCGCACTCCCAAAGTATTCGCGCCATCGGCATCAACGTTATTGTTCTCGACAAGCACAGTATCGGCAGGCGCAACGTTTGATGCGGAACCGGGAATTCCTGAAGCGGGGGTCGTACTTGAAGTATCGAGTATCAATATTTCTGACCGAGCTTTAGGACCTGTTCCGGCTCGATCGAAAATCTCTGAAGTCGACTCAAACTCAGAAAAATTTAACGTTACGTCTACGTCGGACCGAATATTTTCACGGCCAAAAATCGGTGTAAGAAGATCAATTATCTTGTCGCTATAATCATCCTCAACAGTTCGCTTAAAGGCGGCCTGTTCGCTTGCTTCTTGCAGTGCGGAATTATCTTTATCCGTTAAGAGGTTTCCCAATTGGTCTACGACAGATACGTCATCTAATGAGAGATAGGGTACGCTTGAAGCTACGATGTTTACGATCGCCTGCACCTGCGCTGGACTTACGACACGGCCAGGAAAACTTGTCACTACCACCGAAGCCTTTGCCGGCTCCCTATTTCTAATGTAAGAACTTTGTCTTGGTGCTGCGAGGTGTACACGAGCCGCTTGAATTGTAGAGATTTGGACTATACTTTTTGAGAGTTCTATCTCAATAGCAGCGACGTACTGGGCTTGCTCCATAAACTGGCTCGTCGTCATAGAGGACGTAGAGCTGAGTGTGTCTAAGACCTGAGTGTTAGCATCAGTCGGCAGACCATTAGTTGCTAATAACATCCTTGCCGCATAGTAATCATCAGATGGAACCATTAAGGTCCCTCGTTGATCATCCAGTGTTACCGCTATATTCGCGTCCAGCAGTTGGTTAAAAGCCTCACCTCGATCAACTTCTGACATGTTCGGGTATAAAGCGCGTGTGGTACCAGAATTGAGCCACACGTAAATGCTGATAAAAAATAACAACGCAAAAAGACCGACAAGCCCTGGAAGGGCCCTACGGACCAAAGGCTGCGCCATTAGTTCAGTTAAGCTTGGCACTCGTGAGGATGGTGCCGAGACCTCTTTAATCTCTGTAGACTCAGAATTTTCATTCTCAGTGGCTCTTTCTGGTTCAACAAGGTTTTCATCACCCACCATCTCAGTTTGATCCGCCGCGCCCTCAGGCATAGAGAGATCATTTGAGTCTCCTAAGTGGATCAATGTTTCTCCTGGAGGCTTAAGCGCAATTGAATCAGCCATTACTATTCCCTTGTGGTGTCAAATTTAATTTTTAAAAGATTAATTAAACCGGCATATTCATTACTTCTTGATAAGCCGTCAAAATCTTATTTCTTACCTGCACGGTTGCCTCAAATGCCAGAGAGGCCTTTTGCATTTTCATTACGACTTCTGTCAGAGGGATATCCCCTCCCATTTGAAATTCGTTTTGAGACTCGGTCGCGATGGTTTGCAGCGCGTTCACTTCTGAAATAGATCCGCTGATTGCTTTACCAAGTTGCGCCGAAAAAGGTTGAGACAGCTCATTAGCATCATCAAGTACTTCTATACCGACAGGACTTTTTGATGTCTCAATTTTGTTTTGTAATTCCCTTATCTGGGAAAGCAAGGACTCTGCTCCGTTACTAATTTCCATAGTCATATCTCCTCAACCTATGTTCTTGCGTAAGCGCCGGGAACAGAAAAACCGGCTTTTCTAAACTCATAAAGCTTTTGACGAAGAGTTCGGGGGCTTATTCCCAACTCTGCGGCAGCCTTATCTCTGGTCGAGTGCATCTTTAATGCGTCAAGAATATCCTCAAGCTCTGACCCTGGCTGCCAATTGAATCGTCTCTTAGAATGTTGTAGGTCAAACACATTTGAATTTTTATCAGGGTAGCTATTTTCATTTCCCCGAGCATTATGCTCTGAGAAATCATCAAACATGATATTCTCTTCAAGGAGCCTGTCTCCCTCCAACAGGACCATTGCTCGCAAAATTACATTTTCCAATTCACGAACGTTACCGGGCCAATCGTGGTCAGTTAGCTTTTCAATAGCGTTCCTGCATATTTCTGGCCTGAATGTGGATGCGTGTTTTTGAACAAAAATTCTGGTGAGGGGTTCGATATCGGCCTTGCGCTCACAGAGCCTTTTAATGCCCAAGACAAAGCCACTAAGCCGAAAATATAAATCCTCGCGAAACAGCTTATTCTGGATAGATTCTTTAATATTTATGTTGGTGGCAGAAATAATTCTCACATCTACATCAATAGGCTTCGTTGCACCAACGCGATAAATTTGCTTTTCTTGAAGGACCCTCAGCAATTTGGATTGCAACGCTATTGGCATCTCGCCAATTTCATCTAGGAATAACGTCCCACCTTTGGCTTCTTCAAAGAACCCTTTATTAACTTGATGAGCTCCGGTAAACGCACCTTTTTCGTGGCCGAATAATGTGTCTTCTACTAGATTATCCGGTATTGCGGCACAGTTAAGCGCAACAAAGGGGAAATTAGAACGATTCGAAGATTCGTGCAGCACCTTGGCCAAGACTTCTTTACCCGTGCCTGAGGGCCCGGTGATCATAGCCGGAATCTCGGTTTTCGCAACCTTGGTTGCTAACTCAAAAAGCTTGACACTTTCTGGGTCGACGAATACGAATGGATAGTCATCTGTTATATGGCTCATTAATCACCTTTCCGCTAAGCTCAAAAGAATTATTCTTGCTCAGTGAAATAGCAATATGCGTGCCAACATTAATTTATCATTTATTACAATAGCTTATGAGCTATCTGTCATTATTCAGACACAATCAAAAAAGGAAAATTCGAGGTTGCGTCACACTTGTGACAATTTCTTTCTGTGATAAATGCGATGGGTCCCGAGACGGGTACTGGGGAGATTTCAGTTGGCCCTGTAAAGGAAAAATTTGGTCCAAGGCGTTTCGGGGAAGGAGGTCAGGGTTCTTCCCCTTCCCGCCTTGGACCAAATTTAGTTGCTGATGCCCCAATCTTATTTGGGCACCTGCGAATAACGCATCTAGCTGACCTGCCCTGACCTCTCAACAACTTTGAACAGGTCAGCTAGACTAAGTAAACCTTTTACTTTAATAATGTTAGTACTGTTTGCTTGGCTTGGTTAGCCTGAGCGAGCATCGCGGTACTCGCCTGCGCAATGATCTGTGTCCGCGCAAGCTCAGAGGTCTCAATCGCATAATCAGCATCTTCAATACGGCTGCGTGATTGGTCCTGATTCTGGGCAACATTAAGCATATTATCGCCGGCATGTTGCAGTCTCGAGATGAAAGCACCGTATCGGGCGCGCTCCATAGAAACTGCAGTGATGGCCTTGTCAAGATTCGTCAGCGCAAATCCTGCGTTATCTTCACTAACAATGTTAATCCTCGCATCAGCAACACCCGCTCCAATAGCGCCGTTACCGACGAATAAGACTGCCGCGCCATAGGCCTGCGTCTCCGTGTCCTGAGCACTCAGAAGTGCCGCAGTTTTGATACCGTGGTTGTCGTTACCTGTAGCGTCATAGCCAGGTCGAGAAGCTGTAGTAACCGTTCCAGCTGCTCCGGCAACCAGTGCGGCTGCAGGCGCTATTGCGGCTCCAGTCGCTGGATTAACCGTCTGCATGATCGTGGTGGCCTTTACTGCAGCCCTAGGATCAAAAGACCTAAGAGTCACCGCCATTGTCTGTGCCGTGCTCTTACCGAGTTGAATATTCACGGTTGTTGCGTTCAAACCGACAGCGGGAACAGCACCAGCGGCGGTATCACCGTCCATCAAGGTCATCGTGTTCCATGTTGTTTGCGTCGCGATGCGCTGCATCTCCAGAAATAACTGACCAAATTCCAAGTCCAAGGCCTGTCTGTCTGACCCTGAATAGGTACCTGACGCTGACTGAACCGCGAGCTCTCGCATACGCTGGAGTACATTGGCGATCTCAAGTGACGCCCCTTCAACAGTCTCTAACATAGAGATTGCGTCATTCGCGTTGCGAGTCGCCATTTCAAGGCCGCTGACCTCAGCTCTCATACGTTGGGATATCGCTACACCTGCCGCATCATCTTTGGCCGAGTTTATACGGAGACCTGTCGACAAACGTTCCATTGCTGTTTCTTGCAAGCGATCATTTCGGATGATCGCGTTGGTCGCAATCTTGCCGGCAATATTAGTATTAATAACACTCATGAATCTGACCTCATTCCCTTACTACTTGTCTTAGTTCGGCTCTCTAATTTGATAATCATCAAGTCCGATTGTTTTTTCCCTTAACTTACTGTTTAGATATTTGACCCAAGGCGTTTGGGGGAAGGAGGTCAGGGTTCTTCCCCTTCCCGCCTTGGGTCAAATTTTGTTGCAGGTGCCTCTGGCTTATTGGGCACCCGCGAACGCTTTGGCAGCTGATCTTGGTTTTGTGTACAAAATCTAAAAGATCGGCCGCGCGCCTATCGCCGCTATGATAAGAGGCTTAGCGTATGCTCTTTCATCGTATTAGCTTGAGCTAACATCGCCGTTCCGGCCTGCTGAAGAATGGCTTGCTTGGCAAGCGAGGATGTCTCAAATGCGTACTCCGCGTCAGCTACGACACTCTGCGACTGCGCATGATGCTGAGCGACGTGTGTATGGCTGTCGAATGTGTGCTCTAAACGGTTAATATAGGAGCCGTACCTCGCACGCTCAGTCGCCACAGCGGTGATCGCTTTGTCAAGATTCGTTAACGCAAAGCCTGCGTTATCCTCACTCAGGATATTGATTCGTGCATCGGCCACACCCGCTCCAATAGCGCCGTTACCGACGAACAAGACGGCAGCGCCGTAAGCCTGCGTCTCCGTGTCCTGAGCACTTAAGTTAGCCGCTGTCTTGAAACCGTGGTTGTCGTTACCTGTAGCGTCATACCCAGGTCGAGAAGCTGTAGTAACCGTTCCAGCTGCTCCGGCAACCAGTGCAGCTGCAGGCGCTATTGCGGCTCCTGTGACGGGATTCACTGTCTGCAAGATCGTTGTTGCTTTCACTGCCGCCCTCGGGTCCCAAGACCTAAAATTAAGATTCATGGTTTGGTTTTCATTTCTACCAACCTGAATCGTGACCTGCGAGGCGTTGACCGCTACAGCGGGAACAGCGCCAGCGGCAGTGTTACCGTCCATCAAGGTCATCGTGTTCCAAGTTGTCTGAGTTGCGATGCGCTGCATCTCGAGGAATAGTTGACCAAATTCCAAGTCTAAGGCACCCCGATCGGATCCTGTCAAAGTTCCACTCGCCGCTTGAACAGCAAGCTCCCGCATGCGTTGAAGATTGTTACCAATCTCGACTGCCGCGCCCTCAACGGTTTCGACCATAGAAATTGCATCATTTACATTTCTAGCCGCCATCTCAAGTCCAGTGACCTGTACCTTCATCCTCTCGCTTACCGCCAGACCAGCAGCGTCGTCTTGCGCCCCATTGATACGGAGACCTGTGGATAGCCGCTCCATCGCAACTCCCTGGTCTCTGTCAAATCGATTGACTGCGTTAGTTGCAATCGTAGAAGTAATATTAGTGTTTAAGACTGTCATTTCTCTGACCTCTCTGTAGCATTCAATTTTTTATTTGTTTTAAATAACGCATCTAGCTGACCTGCCCTGACCTCTCAACAACTTTGAACAGGTCAGCTAGACTAAGTAAACCTTTTACTTTAATAATGTTAGTACTGTTTGCTTGGCTTGGTTAGCCTGAGCGAGCATCGCGGTACTCGCCTGCGCAATGATCTGTGTCCGCGCAAGCTCAGAGGTCTCAATCGCATAATCAGCATCTTCAATACGGCTGCGTGATTGGTCCTGATTCTGGGCAACATTAAGCATATTATCGCCGGCATGTTGCAGTCTCGAGATGAAAGCACCGTATCGGGCGCGCTCCATAGAAACTGCAGTGATGGCCTTGTCAAGATTCGTCAGCGCAAATCCTGCGTTATCTTCACTAACAATGTTAATCCTCGCATCAGCAACACCCGCTCCAATAGCGCCGTTACCGACGAATAAGACTGCCGCGCCATAGGCCTGCGTCTCCGTGTCCTGAGCACTCAGAAGTGCCGCAGTTTTGATACCGTGGTTGTCGTTACCTGTAGCGTCATAGCCAGGTCGAGAAGCTGTAGTAACCGTTCCAGCTGCTCCGGCAACCAGTGCGGCTGCAGGCGCTATTGCGGCTCCAGTCGCTGGATTAACCGTCTGCATGATCGTGGTGGCCTTTACTGCAGCCCTAGGATCAAAAGACCTAAGAGTCACCGCCATTGTCTGTGCCGTGCTCTTACCGAGTTGAATATTCACGGTTGTTGCGTTCAAACCGACAGCGGGAACAGCACCAGCGGCGGTATCACCGTCCATCAAGGTCATCGTGTTCCATGTTGTTTGCGTCGCGATGCGCTGCATCTCCAGAAATAACTGACCAAATTCCAAGTCCAAGGCCTGTCTGTCTGACCCTGAATAGGTACCTGACGCTGACTGAACCGCGAGCTCTCGCATACGCTGGAGTACATTGGCGATCTCAAGTGACGCCCCTTCAACAGTCTCTAACATAGAGATTGCGTCATTCGCGTTGCGAGTCGCCATTTCAAGGCCGCTGACCTCAGCTCTCATACGTTGGGATATCGCTACACCTGCCGCATCATCTTTGGCCGAGTTTATACGGAGACCTGTCGACAAACGTTCCATTGCTGTTTCTTGCAAGCGATCATTTCGGATGATCGCGTTGGTCGCAATCTTGCCGGCAATATTAGTATTAATAACACTCATGAATCTGACCTCATTTTTTTGATTCTCGCATTTTCTATTCCGCAAAAATCAGGAGTTTTATTTTGTTACACCTGGCCAATCGACATCGACCTTTTTTATTTTAATTTTTATTTTTATTTTTATTTTTATTTTTATTCTTAGCCGTCTCAACCACGGGATTACATGCCGCCTTACCTTCCGTTATAAATTTTTTATTTCAAATTTCGCAATACAATAATTGTAAAATAAAACCGATGTAATATTATCTCGAAAGCAACATTCAATTAGTAATTTGTATTATTTGTCAAACCAATCGACTCATAGCAGGCTGGCTTTAAATGAAATTTACTGATGATTCTATATATAAAGTCGAAACTAAAGTTAGGCCATCAACCTCCGATTGGAAACGTAATTGAAACAGGTAAAAGAAGAGGTCTGGGGAATGAATTCACTTGCAGCGAAGAGAGCAATGTCAAGCTATCAAAAAGTAGAACGCACGAAGCGGGACACAAATAATCCGCAGGAATTAGTGGGTCTCCTGTTCACGGGTTTAACTGACCGTATCGCATCAGCCCGTAAGGCTCTTGCAGAAAATGATCGCACTACTCGAGCGGAGCAAGTAACAAAAGCACAAAAAATTCTGTTTGGTTTATGCCAGACCCTTGATTTTGAGAAAGGCGGGGAACTAGCTCGCAATCTTTTTAGGCTATATGACTACTCAATTAACAAACTCAGCGAAGGTCACGCGCAAGAAGATCAGAAATGCTTCGAAGAAGTACACGACTTAATTTCCACCGTACGTAATGCTTGGACCGAGATGCCCTCGGTGGGAAATACTAATCAACAATAACGGAGTTAAATGCGTTTGCGCGATTACGACGCCTCCCAATTGCGGAGAAAACATTTTCAAATCGCAAATTTTTTTGGGTGGATGATTGTCAAAACCCAAATGCTAACTGCTAGTCAATTTTTATCTTGTATTTTGATATTTTCTGAATGACAGAAGTTCGCCCCATAGTAAGCAACTCAGCGGCTTTGGAAACATTGCCTTCGGTCTGAATGAGCGCGGTGCGAATTAAATTTGACTCTAAATCTTTGATAATATCCCGCGCGGGAATACCACTTTCTGGTATCGATTCAATTGAATCTGAAAGTTCTATTATCTTTTCAAATTCATTTGCGACAAAACCAGGTTCAGCAAGGTTCTCTGGAGACTCGACATCATCCTTGTTTGCAAGGTCAGTGGAAGATTGCGGAAGTTGTTCTCCCATTGTTTCGTTTTTAATATCGGATTGTTCTGAAAGACTACTAAGCTGATTGGCCAGCATCATTAATTCGCTTGGTAAAAACTCCTGGGGAATTGTCCTAAGTTCAATTTTTTTCCCCGGAAAGAGAACTGACAACCTTTGAATTAGATTACTCAATTCTCTAACGTTTCCTGGCCAGGAATAAGACTGCAAAAGGTGTATGGATCGCCGTGAAAATGAAATTGGCCGGCTCCCCATCGAAAATCTCTCTGCAAAATGTCCGATAAGTTCGGGGATATCAAAATTTCTCTCTTTTAACGAAGGAACAGCTATAGGAATTATATTAAGACGATAGAATAGATCTTCCCTAAACTTTCCTTCCGAAACCATCTTTTCTATATTTCGGTGGGTCGCCGCTACGACCCTGACGTCAACTTCCACTGCTCTGCTTCCACCGACAGGCTCAACAACTTTCTCCTCTAAAACGCGAAGAAATTTAACCTGCAGATCCAATGGCATATCACCAATTTCGTCAAGAAAGAGCGTCCCCTTATGCGCAAGTTCAAACCTACCTAAGCGATCGCACGTCGCCCCCGTAAAGGAACCTTTTTTATGACCGAACAACTCGCTTTCTAGAAGCTGAGCAGGGATTGCGCCGCAATTAATTGCAATAAGAGGTTGGGAAAATCGCGAAGATTGCTTATGCAGAGACAGAGAGACGAGCTCTTTCCCTGAGCCAGAGCCGCCGTGAATCAGAACGGTGGCAGTTGAATCTGCGCACTGGGTAATCAACCGGCGCAGCCGTTTTGTAGCCTCACTACTGCCTAGAATAACAATTTCGTCATCAATATTACGGTTCAAAGACACAATTAACCCTTAAATAAAACGCCGATTCCTATACTACCGCCATTCTAAAAAATTTTTAACTATTACTATAAAATAAAAGTCATTATAAATCAGCTTGTTACTGCTTTTTTTTCGATTTTAAAAATTAAAAAAATATTCTTTTACAGACTAAAGTTTCCCACCCCTTGTGTCGACTGGGAAGCTGTCAACTGAATAATAATTATTAAGTTGAAGAAGTTCAGAGCGATAAGAGGTCAGAGGTCAGAGGTCAGAAGCTGGTAACTCAAAACTCTAATCAACTCCTTTAAGGGGATACTCTGATGCAAGTCAGCAAGAAAAGGGAAATCGCGTCCGCCGACGTCGCAAATCGAGGTGAAAACCGCCTCGCCTTAAGTTCGGTGGTTCGTTGTAAGTTCTTTAACGGCTCGTTTCGTAGATCGAAACGTGGCGGTTTTCCTGTGTCCACGATTTCTTCCCCCCTAAATCTAATGCTAGCGAGTGCTAATAGTTGCAGCCTACCAGCGACGTCGATCTTCATTGAGTTTTTCTTTGAGGTCGCGGTCTTTTTTAAAAACCTAATTCAAATTTTTGACCGTGTAATACGCAAGTAAGGCGTAACGGTAAAACACAAATGCCTGCTAAAACGGGCTCTATCAGAGGTCAGAGACTGATTACTTCCCAAACGGGGAAGAACGAGGACTCATGGCCGAATTTCAATTTAAGTCGATAACCGACACCCCTGGCGGATCTGCCGTTAGCCCCAACGCGACTAGGATTTTTTACGCTATTCAGCAAATAAAGCGTGGAATGGCGTACCCGTGCGCGGTTTAAAGTCATAGGCATTTAATGAAGGAGCCCTGAAGGGCGAGGAAAGCGTTCGAAAAATTTCTATCTAAATATCAGCAGGAGCTTGAAATGGCCTACGAAAAATAGGCAGGAAAATAAAGCGTAGTTTTTGGTATCGGCGAGTTTGTCGTATTGATAACTCTAGATCAATGAGTAATTGGTTTAAGACGAACTGAAAAACAAGTCATATCGTGCAACTCATTAAACTACCTTTATTTTATTTCGATCGGTCGATATAAAATAATTTAACAAATACAGCAAAAACTAAAGGTGAATAAAATGCATATAGTCAACAATCAGCACAAAGCACATACAGCAATGTTCTCGCTAATGCGAAATGACAGGGACATGACTCGAGCGATGGATCGCCTTTCAACAGGCAAGCGAATTTCCTCGGCAAAGGATGATGTTGGCGGGTTTGTGATGGCGACTACCTTTGAAAAAGATATTAGAGCAGCAGCTCAAGGCGCAGAAAATACAAAACATGCGATAGCTCTCCTTGAAACTGTTTCAAGCGCCGCAAACCAGGCCATCAACATTCTTACTCGGATGAAAGAATTAGCGGTGCAGGCCTCGACCGACGGATATACAACCGGACAGCGCACTAATATGAACAACGAATTTCAAGGTCTGGTTGCTGAACTTACTCGAATTGATACTCAGACCGTCTGGAATGGGACTGCATGGATGGATACCGTTAACACCATGAATATCAATTTTGGCGATGCCAATACGATGGCAGTTAACTTCTCTCAATGGACGCCTGGAGATGCCACAACGGCTGCGACTCAAGCCTATGGTGCAGCAGTCTTTGGGGGCAACGCTGCAAACGACGACTTAACAACAACAGCAAGATCGATTGCTATGGTAAATGAAATCGATGTTGCTCTCACAGCAGCAAGTGCAGAAGCTGGTAAATACGGCGCGTATATTAATCGACTTAATCAGTCCCTAGATTCGTTAAAAGGCAGGGAGCTCTACCTTACTAACACGCTGAGCAAAATTGAGGACGCGGATTACGGAGTTGAGACGGCAGAGCTAGCACGTACTCAGATAGTTGCTCAGGCTGCTACAGCGATGTTGACGCAAGCTAATCAGAACAAACAGACAGTAATGGCGTTACTTCAGTAAGAATACTGATATTGCCAACAAAGTTTGAGCCACCCGAATTAGAACTGGAGCTATAAGAAAAATGATTTCAATACAAACAAACATAAACGCGAATAAATTTCTTAATGTTTTAAACAATGTCAATCAGATAACGGATAAGTCAGTCGAAAGATTATCTACGGGGAAAAAGATAACTTTGGCAAGTGATGGAATAGCGGACTTTTCTATTCAAACAAACCTGAAAAGTGAAATAGTCGGTAAGTCTCAGGGACTCAAAAATACCAATAGCGCGATTTCAACTTTAAAAACAGTTGAGAGTGCCAGCAATACCATCGTCGACCTATTAGTCCGGTCAAAAGAATTGGCAACCGAGGCCCTAAACGACGGTTACACCGAACAGCAACGCATTGATTTAAACCGAGAGTGGGTCGGTAATCTTGACGAAATTCGGCGGATTTCTGCGAACACTGAGTGGAATGACGGTGCTTTGCTCGCAGCTTCTGGTACCTACAGTGTGCGGGTCGATGCCAATACAAGTGTCTCCGGACAAATAAAAGATATGGCGGTTAACAACGCCAATGCGGCGACCGGAGGATTAGGCGGGAACACCTTCATGAGCTCCGTCGCCTGCCCGCTATGCGGCGGAGATGATCTCCGACACAACTTTAGGCGCGACGATGGTTCGACCCGCGAATGCGTGAAGATTACCGCGGCAAGAATAGAAGATGCCCTAGAGTCGGCGGTGACTGAAAACACAACGGTTAAAGGTTACGTCAACCAAATGGAAATAACTGCCCAAACACTTTCAGCGAGTGTAACGAATTTGAGTAATTCTTTGGGAAAAATAACGGACACCGATTATGCAGCAGAGACAAGCTATCTAGCGAAAAGCGCGATCATCTCAAAAGCAAGCACCGCGCTCTTAGCGCAAGGAGATCAGGACCATCAGTTAGTAAGCATGTTACTAGACTAACTAGCTCTTTGGTTTTTAGAACGAGCAATTAATAAAAGTAAATACGTTCCAGAGGTATCGATGACAAAACATTAAGAGCGTCTTTTAAAGGTTAATCATTCCGATCGGCGCCGGAATCACAAGGAAAAATTGGACTTAACAGCATAAGCGGGATTGCCTATGGCTCGGCATTTTTGAAAAAAAGCCAGCAGCAATGAGTTATGAATAAAAGGGATCGGATATAGGTTAATGGAAATACAGGCAAGATTAAATCGAAATCAATACAAAAAGTAGAGAAAGCAAAAAGGTGAAAAAATGATATCAATCAATACAAACTCGAGTGCAAATTTTGCAATCGACTCTATCAACAACTCCAGTCGAGAGGTTAACAGCTCGATCGTCAGGATTTCGACAGGGAAACGAGTCAACAACGGGCTGGGGGTCACAGACACCGCCAGTGCATCGGTAGCAAAGTGGGGAGAGGCGCAGACTCGAAGCTTAGATAGGGGTGCACAAAACGCGCTAGATGGCGCCGCAATGTTTACACTTTTCGCATCGAAGGGTAACGCGATAGTCAGCCACCTGGCTCGAATGAAGGAGCTGGCAGTGGAAATGTCTAATCCGGGGTGGTCGGCAATTCAATACGGTTCCGCCAACGCAGAGTATAGAGCTCTGTCGGCGAATATAACGAGCATCGCAGGCCAAGGTTATAATAACGGCGCGGTTCCCTTTGGGGCGGGCGGTGCCAGACGCACACACGTAGGTCGCGGTGGTGATATCGTGCAGACGGGCCTCGTGTGGAGCATCGCAAATACCGGCACCGCACTCGGCTCCCAAGTGCTCGACGGCCCCGCTAACCTCAACAGTAGCGCCTTATGGAGCGCTGAGATCACTAAACTGGAGACCGCGATCCCTGCGGCGGCAGGCGAGGCTGGTGCCTATGCCGCACAAGCCAGATCTCTTGAGACGATAGCACAAGGGATGCGTGCAGAATCAGCAGCGGTAAGTTCGGGCACGGGGACCGTTCAGAACACTGACTTTGCGGCAGAGACCGCAAGACTGGCCGCCGCACAAATCCGAGCCCAGGCCTCGACTGCAATGCTTTCGCAGGCCAATACAAAACAACAATACGTCTTAGCATTACTGCAAAATTAAAAAATTATTTGTATATATTTAGGTTCATAAGAAGGGATTGATTATGGTAGCCATCACTAATTTCAGCACTCTTACAGCAGTGAACACAGCGAACAATTCAAAGAGCGCAACTAATGTTTCAGTAAAGCGAATCGCGACAGGTAAGGCCCCAGATTTTGGCCAACGTGGAACCGTAGACGCCCAAGTCAGATCTTTTCAGCAGGGCGCGCGAAACCTAGCAATTCACGCGGGGAGATATGAAGCGTTCGCTGGCATCGCGAACTCGATCGTTGCACTGACGCAACACAAATTAGAAATTGCCGCCAAATTCTCGCAAACCGGATACGACGCTTCCGAATATTCGGCTGCTGGCGCACGATACGTCGCCCTAGATAATTACATTACACAGCTAATCGCAACCCCCCCTATTGGTAGCGGAAATTTTAATGCGATTAAAACAGAAGGATTTGCCAGTGGTAGCGCCGTTGTTGCCGGGCCCGCGACGCGAGCATGGCAGAGGGCAGCGAACTCTGCGACAGTCACGGGAATAGCCACCGCGCCAATCGTAGCCAACATAGATTCTGCAGCAGAGTTTGCCGCAGCGATCCCTATTCTGAAACAAGAGGTTGAAAATACATCCGCGTCTGCCGAGGCACTATCCGGTATTGCGCAGGCTGCGAGCGTAGCGGGCTTTGCTGCCGCGGAGGAGGCGGCGGGTTATATTGCTATTTCAAAAGCACTGAGCACCGATTTAGCCCTCGAAACTGCGAGGATGGCGACTAACAAAATAGTAAATGAAGCAGCTACAGCAATGGTGGCGCAGGCCGGCCAAATGGAACAAGTGATGCTGAGGTTGTTGAATTAAAGAAGCTAGTCCCGTTTACGGGTGGGTCAGAGGTCAGAGGTCAGAGGTCAGAGGTCAGAGGTCAGAGGTCAAAATTGAGCTCAACTTTAAATTAATTACATAGGAATACAATTATGACTGTTACTATAAATACGGGAGCACAAACGGCGGCGGCAGCTGTGTCATCCTTTGGCAGAGCTGCAAATCACGCTGTGACCAACATAGCCAGCGGACGGAACGGATCGAATGGAATTCAGGCGGCCTCGCAAGCGCGCGCAACTTCCTACGGTGCCGGTTCTTCAAACATGAGAATCATGGCAGGGCGATATGAAGGTTATGCAGGACTGGCAAACGCCTTACACGCTTCGTCCCAAGAGCAGCTAGAAATAGCCTCTAAATTCTCACAAACAGGCTATGACGCGTCAGAATATAGTGCGGCTGCGGCTCGCTATCTGGCACTCCATGACTACATGGATCAAATAATAGCAACTGCCGCGCAGGGTTCTGAGGTTCAGTTCCTCGCTGTAAAAACTGAGGCCATGGCTCTGGGTGACGCTACGGTTGCCGCGACTGGTATCGGACGAGCTACTATTGCGGGTGCTAACACCACAACTGTAGGTGGTAACGCGGGTTATGCTACGGTAGCTAACGTCGCCGCGGTTAACGGTGCTGATGCCATGGCCGCAATCCTTCCAGCTCTAAAGATAGAGGTTCAAAATATGGCTGCGCATGCCGCTGATGCGGTAAACGCATCTAAGATGTTTCAGTCATTAAGCCTTGCAGCTGGATTCGTAGCTGCCGGCTATTCTGCCCAAGCGGAATCAGCAGGGACCGACTTCGCTGTTGAAACTGCTAAACTTGCAGCTGCGCAGATTAAAGCCCAAGCGGCGACGGCGATGGTCGCTCAAGCCAGTGTAGTCGATCAAGCCCAGCTGGCCCTGTTGCAATAAGATAGGGAGCGCTGCTTTATGAGAGTGGCAGGATTTACTGCAGAACCTCTGTGTTAAATCCCTGCCACGGCATAAAGAAGGCTCTTAAGGAGAAACTATGGAGAAATTAACAGCAGCAGAATCGATCTCCAGCATCACGGCTAACCAAATGAAGTCGTTGGAAACGGTCTCACGAGAACTTGCCTCGTTGTCAAAAATCTCAGTTGCGAAGTCTGATGTATCGAGTCCGATAGAGAAGACAACCCAGCTTCGACAAGCAGATCCGAGACTTAAGACTCGAGAACTTGAAAGTGCCGGTGAAAATCGAGCTATTTTAAGAAAGGAAGTCCAAGACCGAATTGATGATGTCCTTGCATATTTGAATAACGAAATGCGTATGCGAAGCCGTCAACTAAAATTTGGAGTGGACCGACAAGCAAACGCTACCGTTATTCAGGTCGTAAGAACTGATACGGGTGAAGTGATTCGGCAGATCCCTTCTCAGGAGCTATTAGACCTTGCAAACAATTTAGAACAGTTGAAAGGTTTAATGTTTGATGAAGCCTTTTAGGACGGTACGCTACTAACCAAAAAAGGTAAGAACAGCAAAATGATCCACCGTGGTTCACACGCGGCGGGTCATTTTTTAAAAGTAGCTTGGTCTTATTAATTTTTACTAACTTCCATATCTGTTACCCAATATCGTTTAATATAAACTCTAAAATTACAATATTAATCAAAAGCTTTTTGACACCAAAACTGATACATCCCAGAGAAATAAGTTGGATTCTCAACTTCAAAGTTATGCCAGATCTCTAGATCATATAGAGCCTCAGGGGCTGAGTTTTGATCGATGAACTCCTTATTATTAATAAGTTCAAAACCTGCGAAATTTAGCCTTAACTTTTTTAGGAGGCCTTGAATTTGAAGCAAGGTAAAACGATGTTCCTGCACATGAAAGACAAGATCTCTAAATTCACTGAGGCAGTAGAAATCCGACCACGTGGTTAATGGAAATAAATCAGGGTGGGTCCGATCTTTTATTTGTTGTCTAAAACTTTTAATGCTCTTTTGATCTGATGCCAGACCAAGGTGTTTTATAGTGCCTCTCGCCGTTTTTATGTCTCCGCGCGCGAATTCACTATAAAGCGCTATCTTCATTAACCCTCCTGGCTTTAGTCGTTGGACTAACTCGGCCCATCCTACCTTAGGGTCTGCCATGTGATGTAAAACACCCGTACTCTCAATTAAATCGAATTGTCTATCAATTGAATGTAGTTGCAAGATATCGCCTTGCATATAATCGATGTTGCTAAGCTTTAACTCGTCTGTCTTCCTTTTTGCGTATGCCAAGCTACTTAGGCTCAAATCAACGGCCAGCACATCACAACCCTTAAATCTCGATGATGTTTCCAACGCCTGTTGACCGGTCCCGCACCCGGCGACCAAGATTTGCGGGTTGTCGGCAAACAAGATTTCTGTGTTTTCGAACTGGAGATCGAGCTCCTTTGCCACTTCACTGATAGGTTTGGCATCGGGAGATAGGCATAAATTTATCCATTTAGGGTAAGGGTTTTGCTCATACTGTTCACGAACTTGCACGGAAATTTTATTGTTCACTTTCCCAAAACAAGCAATCCTAGGCTTAATCTCAATCTCAATTTCTGGTTCACGAATTTGTAGTTTAAGTAGCTCATTTTCCCCAAGGACCTCAAGTAAATTTCGGGAAAAAGGATGCTGATGAAGATTCTTGTAACTGGCGAGGCAGGCAACTTCATTCATACTTAGCGGACTTGAATTAACTTTCTTTCCCTCTATGGCTTGAATCAAGCTTTCTAAAGCCTTCTTATCGATCTCTGTTTCCGTATAGATATATTCTGTGATGTAGCACTGTGTGGCGAGGGCAACCTGGAACTCCAGCGTGGCCGCATCGTCTAAAAAACTAGAAATATTTAACAGGAGCGATAATCTTAGCTTAGTGAAAAGGGCTTCAAACTCTAAATCGGCTATTGGACAAACCTTCATCAGCTTAAGCAAAAGCGGCACTTTTGATAAACCTGACACAACTTGCTTCAGTGCCTCACTCGACTCAAATTCATCGTAAGAAATTATGGCCCTCCGCACGAACTCATCGTGCTTCACCAAACTCAATACAGCCTCATTAATTGTATTGGGCCTTACACACCCCGGCTTATCTAGTAGAGCAGCAATCGCGACACCAACCTCTTCATCAGGCCCTGCGAACCTTATATTTCTCAGAGCCGTACCCAAATTAAATGCTGCTCGCTCATCATCAGGATTAATCTGCAGAGCCTTGCTATAGGTCACTATCGCAGCACCAACCTCACCTTGAGCTTGAAGTGAAATGCCCATATTGTTGTATGCTTCGATGTGCTCGGAATTAAAAGTCAGTGTTTTTTTATAACTTGCAACGGCTCCCTCCAGATCCCCTCTGACGCGCAATATTTCAGCCACGTAAAAATGAGTATCACCGTCCTTCGGCTGGATCTTAAGACTCTCTTCAAATGCCTGCAGAGCATCGCTATGCTGCGAAAGCTCCAAGTAAGCCAAACCTAAAAGTTTATATAGAATTGCTGAACTCGAGTTCCTCGATAATAAATCCAGTAATCGCTCCACGGCTTGTTCGAGAAGACCTTGTTCACAGAGGTTAACTATTGCTTGAATTGTTTCTGGAGAAGGAGGTTTGTTTTCGACCGGATTTACTTCGATTAATGCAATCCTCTCCTCTAACCTATCAAAGTGATTGCCTTGAGCTCCGTTACTTTTTAGCTCAGATAGGATTGCGCTTGCCTCATCAGCTGAGCCGAGTCTAATCAGCACGTCCAAATAACTTACCCAGTAAGCATCGACGCTCGAATTGACTTTCAACGCTGCCTGAAAGTCACCCAAGGCTTCGAGCAAGTGCCCCCCCGCAACAGAAATGAGCCCTACGAAATAATTCGCGTCTGGATGCTCTGGCACCTCTACGAGAATTTCTCTAAAAAGTTTCTCCGCTTTGCTTAAGTCTCCCGTAGCGTGCGCCTCAACTGCTTTTTTAAACACTTCTTCTGAAGCCATAATCAGAAATTTCCAACTCAGATTTCTTGTAAGTTTTTAATTATATCGGCAGTAACCTCTCACACTAGTGCGACTGCTCAGCATAGACCGTGCTCTATTCAGCCCAGCACAAGGTAGAGGATTAAAAGATCAAGATTTAAGCACTACTTCAGATACAAAGGTAAATCCCATATACCTTTTAATCTCCTCAAGAAGGTACTGAAGAAGGCCAACTAAAAATGCAAAAGAAAGTAATAATTGAGCTTTCGTTTATAGTAATTTTTGGAATAGCCATCGGCATAGTAATGTCTATCGTCGCTAACACTTTTGTTCAAGGCGTGAATATTGCCTCTGAATACAGAAGCTCTGGCTCTTGGGCCATGTTTGAGTTCCGCGGCCTCACCTACTCTTATTCGGGGATTATTTTATTATTGTCCGCCGCGGCTGCGCTGAACATTATTAAGTCTGTATTAAAAATAGACATTTGGGGTGGGCCTGCGGACTCAATCTATGCGGCACACAACCCCAAACCTAGTCTCGATCCAAAAAAAGGATTTGGCTCAACGGTTGCCGCGTTTGTCGTCGCCAGTAGCGGTGGCTCCGTAGGCCTCTATGGCCCGCTTGTCCATTTTGGGTCAACTGTTGGTTTATTCTTTAAAAGATTATTTTTTAAAAGGCTAGACAATGATGTTTTGATCGGTTGCGGCGTCGCCGCAGCTATTTCCGCTGGCTTTAGTGCCCCGTTGGCGGGTGTCATCTTCGCTCATGAGGCAATTTTACGCCATTTCTCGCTGCGCGCTATTGCGCCAATATTTATAGCTTCTATCAGTGCTAGCGCTTTTAGTGATTTCTTTTTTGGACAAACTGAGAATATTTTCAACCTTTCACAGGTAGTACCGCCGTTGAGCGAGATTATCCCTATATTCATTGTTCTAGGGCCCATTTTTTCATTTGTTGCTATCGCATTCATGATATCGCTCAGATTTTTAAGTAGCTTTGCGATTAACTCAGGCGAGCTTAAGTTCTACCTCCCTTTTATCGCGGCTCTAACATGCGGCATAGTTGGAACGTTTTTCCCAGAGATACTTGGAATCGGTATTAATCCAATTAATCAGATAATTGCAAACGAATTCTCAGGACAATATGTCCTCATATTACTTTTAGCAAAAATATCAATGACAGCGCTCTGCATCGGCTTCGGATTATTTGGGGGAGTATTTTCCCCTGCACTTTTTATAGGCGTTACCACTGGATCAATTGCCACATACCTTTTGGCAGCAATCGGACAGACTGGCTTTGAGCAAGTTATTATTATTTCAGCAATGGCCGCTGTAACAGCTTCTGTAGTCGGGGCACCGATATCTATAATATTGATCGTCTTAGAGCTCACAGGATCTTATGACTATGCCATAGCAGCAATGATTGCTGTCGTTATCTCATCCCTGGTGACAAACCGTATCTTTGGCCTCTCGTTTTTCGATCGACAGCTGCTCGATCGCGGCATAAACATGGCACTTGGAAGAGAATCCATAGCCCTAGACAACACAAAAATGTCAGAGTGCAGTGGAGGAGACTTTGTAAAATTAAGCATGGAAACCGATGGGAAAACTGCCTATATGTTGATGCAAGAATCAGGGGTAGTAGAGGCCTATGTTGTAGAAGGTACAGATAAATTTATTGGAAAAATTTCTCTTTTTGAAGCAATCACGGCGGATGACGAGCCAATTAATAAACATTTACAACACGAGCCTTTTACATTAAATGATTCGGATTCATTAGCCGTTGCTATGAATAAAATAACAAATTTCGTCGGCGAGAGTATTCCGGTATTATCATCTGATACTAATGTTTTGCGAGCCGTTGTAACTGAAGGTAATATTTTTCAAGCAGTCCTCGATGTTCAGGACAATGTAAAAAAAATCGAACGCAACTAAAGCTTATGAATAGCGATGAAAGCAAAATATAATTTCTACCGCTTTTAAAGAGGCGTAAACATGAAAACAAGCACAAGCCACCTTACAATATTTTTTATAAATTCCATTTTTTTATTTGGAAATGCTCAATCCATTTTTGCACAGGAGGATCGCTTTGAGGCTGGATTAGCGGCAAAAGAAAGAGGGCACTACGCCACAGCACTCCGATCCTGGCTGCCTATGGCTGAGGGCGGCAACGCTGAAGCGCAGAATAATGTAGCGCATATGTACGAGGAGGGCTTCGGTGTTGCACAAAACTATACCACGGCTATAGAGTGGTATCGCAGGGCCGCTGCTAATGACCTTCCAGAGGCACAGCACAACATTGGACTTTTATACAATAATGGGTACGGCGTCGCACAAAATCCAATTGAGGCTGTGAGGTGGTTCAAGCTTGCTGCAACAAAAGAGCTAAAAGAATCCGAGTACATGCTTGGCTTAGCATACCAAAGTGGTAATGGAGCCGCGCTTGATTATGCCGAGGCGCGCAAGCTTTTTTTAAGTGCAGCTAAGAAAAATTATCCTGCAGCCCAAATGATGTATGCGTTTATGCTTCAGGCCGGTGAGGGCGATCGTTCCAACTCTTTTGTAGCTTACATTTGGGGTAAAATTGCGGAGAGAAATGGTCTTGAGGCGGCTGTCGATGTTACGTCCATTGCAAGCATACAATTAGAAGATGCCGAAGTTTCTGAGGCTGAAAGCTTGATTGAAGAATGTATAAAGACAGCTTTCGTAGTTTGCCCTGAAGGTTAAAAGACCTTAATTAGGCAAAACAACGACTTCAATACGGCGATTGGTAGAACGGCCCAACGCCGTATCATTTGAGGCGATCGCTTTAGTGTCGGCTAAGCCTTTGACGACCATACTGCCGGCACTGACATACCCGGTCTCCATCAAGTAATCGGCTACACTTGCCGCACGGGCTGAAGACAAATCCCAATTATCTCGATACCGACTGCCAAAACTCATCGGCACGTTATCCGTATGTCCCTCTATTTGGACAAGACCCGAGGCACCAGTGAGAGATGCCCCAACATTATCAAGCAGGGATGTAAATTCAGTTTGCAAAGCAGCGGAACCACTCTGAAAACTTCCCCTCTCTGCTAACCGAATCACTATTAGTTCACCGTCTCGAAACACCTCAGCGAGCCCCTGATCAATTTCTTCGGAAAGATTTGCCCTAATCTGCTCAAGCTGGTCTTGAGACCGTGTTGACGCGCCGTCGATAGAATTGTCGTTGTTTAAATTGCTTTGTCCATAAACGGCAAACTGGGCGCCCTCGACGCGCACCAAACCGTCGAGCTCAGCCTGAATATCTGAAACTTTAGAGAGAAGCGAGAGTGTATCTTGACTGATCTTTCCGGTCTCATTATCACTGGATTGATTATCTAGCGCCTCGATGATTACCACACCATCCTCTACGGCTACCGTAACGATACCCTCCGCGATTTCTCTCTTTAAAATGTCTTCGACCTCATCGGCACGCGCATTTGTATCTGATTCTCCAGGCCCATTATCACGGTCTAATTCAACGTCCGGATCTTGTTCCTCTCTACTACGCTGTTCTTCAACAACATCTGCCGCTGTCGGTTGTGTTCTGGACTGACGGTATTGCTGCATTACCACATTATCAGCGGTTGGCGCCTCAACAATTGGAACTGTAACTTGGACGCCAAAACGTGACCTCATAGATCCACTCACTTCTTTGTACTTGGGGACGTTGACGTGTGCAAACGACAATATTAAGACAAAGAAAGCCATCAGGAGTGTGGCCATATCCGCGAAAGTTGCCATCCATGCCGGAGACCCTTTATTGCACGGCGGGCAGTCTTCAGACTGTAAAGCTTTTTCTTTATCCCGTTTCGCCTTAGCTTCCAATAACTGAGCGCGTAAAGCCTCCTTCTGGGCTAGCTCCTCGGCCTCGTCCAGTTCAGGCACTGCTTGCAAGTCAGCATCCTCAGGCAGATCTTCAGCTTCTTGGTTGACTTCTTCTTCGCTCAATTTTTCACCTAATTTATGTCAAACCTAGTTGTGGTCTACTCCGGTATTCGGATTTCTATCCGTCGGTTTCGACTTCTACCATCAGCGGAATCATTGGAGGCCAACGGAACGGTATCAGCAAAACCAATAACTTCAACTCTCTCGGAAGCAAGACCAGAACGATCAGTCAGATAGGAAGCGACAGAAGCAGCTCGAGCAGCCGAGAGATCCCAATTGGAGTTAAACGTTTCACTGAAGGCGACCGGTATATTGTCGGTGTGCCCTTCGATTCTGACACCGCCAACATCTGAGCCGATTGCTTGGCCCACTTGATCTAGTGTTCCTGTAAAACTTCTCGCAAACTCAGCGCTCCCCGAATTAAATGAACCCTGGCTAGCTATCCTTACCACGATGTCATCGCCCTCTTTCTCCACCTCTAACAATCCATTACTAATCTCTGTCCGAAGGTCAGCTCGCAGACTCTCTAATCGATTGCTTTCAATTTGTTCGGCTATCTGTCCGGAGTACAAAGACTCGTCTTCAGGGAGATCAGCCTCTTCTTCCTCTGTCGTACTCAAAAATACTCCAATCTCTGTTGAGACGGACGCTTGAACATCAGCAACAATGCTCGCGGTGTCGATCAAAATCTGACTAGCGGATCCATCTGTTGAACCGTCAACACCGAATTCCTGACCTGCAGCCTCAAGATTTTTTACCTTAACTACTATCTGCTGACCGTTCGCCGAAACTGTTACCATTCCGCTCGCTATTTGGTCAGCCAACGCTATTTTTGTAGCCTCTAACTCCTCAACAAATCGCTCAGGAGACTTATCAGTCCTGCGAAGCAAATTCTCTGATGTGGAATCAATTTCACGCTGCGTTGGGTCATTAATTACCGATCTTTCTGCAGGATTTGGCGTAAAGTTCTCTGTCAGAATGTTCCTGCCGGCCGGAATGCTTATCTTCGGCACGATTTTCTTAACCCCAAACGCGTATTGAATGTTGCCATTGATATACTCAAATCGCGGCAGCTCAGTGTCTGAAAATGACAAGATTAAAACAAAAAACGCCATAAGTAAGGTTGCCATGTCGGCAAACGTGGCCATCCATCCCGGCGCGCCCTGCTTACACTCCGGACAACCATCTTCCTCATCATCATCTGCTGCAACGCTTGGCCCGATATCCGACGCATCAACGGCACGCTCAGCAGCGGCTTCAACTCCAGAGGCATCAACCTCCTCGGAAATTGAATCCTCTTCTGAAAGTTCGTCTGTTTGTGTTTCGTCTTCCGCCATTTTAAGTCGCCTAACTATGTAGCCTCAGTCAATTCGGTACGCTTGCTTGGAGGGACGAAAGAGATCAATAAATCTGTGAGGATACGCGGGTTACCCCCGGCCTGAATAAAGAGGGTCCCCTCCACGATCAAGTCGCAGTTAGAGGCCTCAATTTCCGACTGATTAACCAATTTCATTGAAATGGGAATACAAAAAACATTGGCTAAGATCGCACCGTACATCGTTGTTAAGAGGGCAATCGCCATAGCCGGACCAATAGATTTAGGATCAGACATATTACCAAGCATATTAACCAGTCCCACCAATGTTCCGATCATCCCCATCGCTGGAGCCACCTCGCCCCACGAGGAAAAAATTGCCGCCCCTTGCTTGTGACGAAGCTTCATGATTTCAATGTCTCTTGCCAATGACTTTCTAATCATGTCTTCTTCAGCTCCATCGACTAGCATGGCAATAGCCTTCGCAAGAAACGGATTTGAAATTTCTTGGCCCTCTAGTGCAATCATTCCATCTTTCCGCGCAATAGTGGCAAACTCAACAAGCTGGGTTATAAGACTTTCAGGAGTCTCAAGCTTATTGGAAAAAACCTTTCCGGCCACTTTGATTGCGTTCTTAAATTCTCCTAAAGAGGAGCGAAGCAATACGACCATAATCGACCCCCCTATAACTATTTGTACAGAGGGCACATCAGCAAAAGCCATCGGGTCGCCACCCGAAATCATAGGCAACGCGATGAGAATCGCCGCACCGATAAGTCCTACGATCGTTGCAATATCCATGTCATACTCCTACATAAATCACTAATTAGTGTGTTTTAAAGCTTACCTAGCTATTCAATACGCCGTTTTTGGTCTACGGATGAATATTTTGAGGTCCAATTACCAATGACCCGCATACCTACTCAGTTCATAATCTGTCGCTCGCTTATTTTAATCACTATTTGTTCTCTAATCGTCACTAGCTGCGATTACTTCAGAACTCCTCCCGATTGTAGCGAGTTTTTCGAAAAGCGTTCCGCACTACTCTCAGAGTTTTCACTCCGAAGTGGCGGACTTGCGAATCGCGGAAACAACCCCCTAGACTGGGCCAGATGCCCAGCGGGTATGCAATTCCGCGCCTCTCAAACCTGCTCCGGCGAATCTCTCACGTTGAGCTTCCAAGAGGCTCAAGCCTACGCACAGGAACTCTCTGAAAAATCAGGCCAACCAATTCGCTTGCCAACTTCCGATGAAATGGCCTCTATCACTGAAAAGTCATGCATCAATCCAGCGTTAAACCTTAATGTATTCCCAAGCTCAGACATTGACAACTATTGGACCTCAGACACAAATCCTTCTCGGGCCAGGCTTGGATGCGCCTATTATAGCTATCAAGGGAGAAGATCATGCCTCGAACCCAAGGAGCTTCCCCATCCGTTTTTTCTGGTCGTAGATAGAAATCTGCAGTTATTCTAACCCTCCTACACCTCGATATTTATTTTGCTTCTTTGATCAGAGCGCCTCTTAGCAGCACCTTTATTTATTGAACTTTCGCCGCTTTTTACAAACTTACTTTCATGGGCAAGGCACCTTTGTCCATCCGCCTCTTCCACATCTATGCTCGGTAAACGAACACTTTTGAAATCAATGGCACGGCACCCATAAGGAAAGTCTTTCTCGTGCGTAATAAAAAAATAGTTACAGGAATGGCACGTTGAATCTTCAAATTTTTCAAAGCTCATCTAGTTCACTTCCGCCAAAATTCTTGATAGTACTTCCAGCCAACCACCGCAATTAGAGCTATGGTTATGCCTGAACCCACAATGTTAGTTAACATGTAACCTCGAAAATAGTGGAAGTCTGGGCGGGCCCAAAGTAGGGCCACGATTGGCACTCCTATCATTAAATACCACCGTACGATTTTACACACCTCACAATCTTCCGTTCCTCGACTCAGCATTGTTTTCTCCTCGGCCCAAGGTGAATGACGCTATTCCATAATCACCTAAAAAGCAAAATAACAGAAATTAGCATCAGTTATCTCCGTTCATCGCCTTGAACTGCTGTGTAAGGTAATCACCTGTACTCTTACTGCTTTGGACTAGACTTTCCATTGCAGCAAACTGCTGCAAGTACCTCTTCCTTGAACTTTCATACTTCGACTGTAAGTCTTCCAGTTGAGTAGTCAAATCCCTGACCAATTTTGTATTCGAGTCCGTCTTAATTGAAACGATACCTGTCACGCCATTGAAGTCATCCACGACATTAACGACGTCTTGAGCTAAACCTTTTGCAGCGGAGGAAAACGAAGACTGGTCATCTGTGTTAGCTGTCAGCATCTTTGTAATGTCACTAAAATTTGAAACTACCGCTGCATCAAGCCTAGTTCTTTGAATTGTTAAATTCCCGTTTAGATCAAAACCGACCCCTAGCTGCCTCATAGACTTTATAGGATCTGACGGGGTAGACGAGTCATTGGTTAACACAGCCCTAATGTTCTGAACGATACCCCTGAGCGTAGACTTTTCTTTTTTTAAGTTACCCGCGTAAGTTGACTCAGACTCGACACTTCCATCAAGAACTCCGATGGTCTGGACAAGATCATTATAGGCCGCCTGCATATTCGTCATAGCCGTTGTAAAGGCCGCCCTATCCTCTGCTATAACAATATTAGTTGTCGTGTAGGGGTCTGTGTTATCGGCTTGTTTAAAGTTTAACTGCACGCCAGCTATTACATCAGATGGGGAATTAGTATCTCGAAACACAAACTCCGAGGTATCACTCGGTTTATTAACCACGAGCTTAAGGTCTGCGGCACCCTGAATATCATTACTGGTGTCCTGAGTGATGAGTGTGGATGGGCTGCTTATCGATGAGGCATCTGTTACCGTGAAGGTATTCGCCACCCCAGTTTTACCCTCGATCATTATAGAAATAGCTGTCCCACTTGATGCCATATTCATTGTGTATGCGCGGATGCCATTAACATTCGCAGCATTAATTGCGTCTACGATACCAGCAGGTGTTGCCGTCGTCACCGCGACTGTAGTAGCTGAACCACCCGCAGGTGAGGCTATACTGAGATTAAAAGCACTGCCCCCGTTAAGGGCTTGAGCATCTGATGAAAATGAACCTGAGGCCATCTTTAATTCATTAATTTGCGCTCTCGCCAACTGACGACATTGCAATTTATGGGTTCCAGCCTGCACCTTCGTCTGAGCTGTAATTTTGGCTTCTACCCTGTTTTCGTTCTGGCTGGCGACAGACTTGTCAGTCAAGCTACTTTTGTCGGTCATTGTATCAACCGATTGACTAAAATTACTTAGACTCGACTTCAAGATTCCCAAGCCAGAAATAGCCGCTGTTGCGTCGTCTTTTTGCGTTGTTTTTGTCGCAATGCTCGGCGCGGTGTCTGCATTTGCCAACGCTTCGGCTAACTCACTAATGTCGACTCCAGAACCGACGTTCATTGACTTTATGAGCGAGCTACCAATATTGTCCGTTGCACTAACTTCCGTCATGAAATATTACTCGCCGATATTTGAATGCTTTTAATTATCTTAAGAAATTAAACAGTGATATTTGTGATACCTTCGCAAAGGTGCTCTGTGCTGCCTCAAGCCCGAGCATATGACTCGACAACTCAGTGATTGCAGTCGCATAATCCACGTCCCTAGCGCCAGAGAGTAGGCCTTCATAGACCAGCTTCTTGTCCTCAGCAATAACCTGTCGCTCTTCGACAATCCGTTGCCGTAAACCGTTATCTGTTATGTTTTTTGCCAAATTTTTTGCGACCGCATCCAGCTCTGTTCCTGCCCTTTGAATATTGGTTGTGTTGTTTGTCTCAAGCGCAGTCACAAAGTCAGCCATGACCGCAAACATATCTACTTTATTATTTGATCCATCCGCTTTTGTAATTACTCCGGCTAACTTATCGCCGGAAATATTGAGCGGCAGCTTGTGTCCATGATCAATCTCGAGCTTAATTTCAGTCTGGTTTCCGTTATAAATTGTTGCGCCAGCACCATCCTTCGTAAAAGGCATAGTTGTTACATTGCTGCCAGAAAATAAAAAATGTCCGTTCTGATCTCGGCTATTCGCAAGACCACGAATGTCATCTAAATAACCTTTGACCTCGACCGCAAAAATTTCGCGCTCACTATCTGAATAGGTATCGTTAGGCGCTTGTATCGCAATATCTTGCATCATACGGATCATTTCAACCATGCCACTCATCACAGTTTCTTCTTCAATGTAACCGACATTGAGGTTTTTTAAATTAGCGAGATAGTCATCCTGTTTAGAGATCACATCGCTTAACTTTAGCGATGTCGTCGTCGCCTTTACGTCAGTGCTCGGGGTAACATTTTTAACACCGCTTGAGAGCTGAGACTGCAACTTCGAAATTTTGCCTTGTTGATCAGTCATCAGATCATTCATTGTTTTGTAATATTGACTTGTTGAAATTTTCATGGCTCAGTCTTCTTCTGCTTGTATTAACTTCTTGAAGCTGCGATTAGCGTGTCAAATAAATCCCTAGCCGTCTTAATGATTTGTGCTGCAGCTTGATAAGACTGCTGATACCGAATGAGGTCGGCGGCCTCACTATCGAGGGTCACACCCACGGTGTTATCTAAAACCGCCTCAGCATCGTCTAATACAACTTGGAGCGCTTCCCCTGAGAGCTTGGCTAGATTATTTTGATTACCAATATCAGAGACTAAAGAAATATAATTCTGGATAGGGACCTGATCCCCATTAACACCCGTGTCCTTGACTGCTAATATTCGATTGATTGTTCCATTATCACCCAAGGCACCAGTATTTGGCTTTATGGTAAAAACATCACCTGCAGCTGGAGGATCGGCAAACAAGACCTTTACATCGTTAACCAAAACCCCATTAGGCCAAGTGTAAGCTTTCGTTGCCAGTACCGTACTCGTTGCGGTGTCAGTTATCGAAACTAAGTTCCTGTTGCCCGTATTAAAACTTAGGGTAAACGCTGGCTCAATCGCAACATCGGGCAAGGTCGCCTTTTTTTGTACGTCGTACCTTACATCGACCGCTGACACTGATCCGGTCACGTACAATAAAAAGTCATCATCTAACGTTGTATTCGAGGTGATCGTCGTCGCCAACCCGATACGGCTTAAGTCTTTTGCCTTGCCAGTGCCCGCGCCATAATCAACAAATTCAAAATTCACGGTCCCGTCGTTTTTGGCTGTTGTTCCAGTGTTTTCACTTGTATACGTCACGGACCCAGTTTTTATCCCATCAACCTCGCCAAGAAAATTTTGACCGGCGCCGCCCCCGCCCAATGTTATATTTTTCCCTATATGGGCGTCAGTGTTACTGATCTGAATCGTATCGTTTGGCATCAAGGCCGCCTCAACGTTCGTCGACCCGGTCTTGTTGTTAATTAAAGTCGCTAACGCTCGTAGCGTCGCCGGCGCACCAATGCCGCCACCAATGACCACTGTGCCATTAATCGTTAGGCCACCAGTCGCATTCATGTCCGCCCATTTATATGTGCGCGTGCTGTCGGCCACTGCGGTTACGTTGGGAGTCGGCGTAATGCCATTGACCCACGCGGCTATGTCTCGCGCAGACAAGGTAGCGCCATTAGCAAGACCTAGAGCGCCTAGGTTCGTACCGTTAAGCTTAATATTATTCGCTGCTATTAAAGTCTGCGGACCACCAGAGCCATTTGTTTGAATCGGTATGACTGAAGAACGGCGGACGCCAGATCCTTCTTTGCCTGAGGTGCCAGTTAAGCTACCTATTGTAATCGAAGTATCCTTATATCCTGCTCCGCCCTGCGCATTTAAGTAAGTATTAACTAGGCTCGTGCCCGCCACTATGGACTGCTTAGCGCCACCTGTTATCGACGCAGGCAAAGTATCGCTACCCACAATGTGGTTATATTCTGACGTCACCAACTGAAGCGCATAATCCTTGTCAACCGGAGGCTGAATGGTTACAGAAAATCCTTCCACATTTCGCGGAATAAATAAAGCGGGCTCGGCCTGGTTGGTTTGAAATGTTTTGGTTTGCGCTTTATCAAGCACCGCCGACGCATCAAATTGAGCAAACTGACTGAGAGCGTCTGCCCTTTGGCTATATGAAATTGACGGATCGACTTTCTCGGCGTTTGCCATCGCACCTTCGATCTGTAACCGGTCAGCTGTGGCGATCTCTTTCGTGGATTTAAGTAACGCTGAAATGTTATCCACGCTGCGTAGGTTTGGCTTAATGACAAATTGCTCCCCGTCTTGGAGAGTTTTATTGACGGCGACGGTCAATCCATTGTAAACAAAGTTTGATTTCGTACCTGCCGTTACCGTTACGTCAGAGCTGATCTCGGTGGCTAGATTTTGAACTCTCCACTGGCCCTTAGCGGCGTTCCAAGACGCCCTAATGTTGACATCGGCAGTCCCTTCAGGCGCAGTCGCAACAATTGCATTAGCCCGCGTGCCGTCTGCTTGCAAGGCTCGGTATTTGGGAGTCAGGTCAAAAACCTCTAGACCCACTTTCCCGGTTGGTGTTAACCCTTCTTTATGCAAGTTGTTAATCGACTTCGCTACAGTCGTAACAAGTATGTCAAGATTGTCTCTCAGCGGTTCAAAGATCTGATTCTTAAAACTAAGGAGCCCGCCAATCGTCCCTTTCTTTACGCCGCCAGTATTTAGGTTTTGTCCATAGCTATCAAAAATAACAGCCATCGCACCACCTGAAACATCCGGGAATTTTGCATCAAGATTATAAGATTTGGTTTGGTCTACAAACGTCGTACTCTTGCTTGCGCCCTCAAGCTTTACAGAGACCCTTTCGCTGGTATCGACAACGACATCAAGGCTCGCATATTGGGCCATTTCGAGGAGCAAAAAATCCCTCTGGTCAAGTAATGCTGGTGGCTGCTTACCCGCAAGAGGGGTCTTAGCCAGCTCTCTATTAACCAACGCCAAGCTTTTTGAGAGCTTATTCAATTCGTCAAATTCAGTCTTTACTGCTCGCTGAATTTCGATATCCATGCTCTCTAACTCTGCACCCATCGCTTGCGCACGATTCACAAAAAATTCAGACGAGGCCAAGAACTCTTGGCGATAGGCGGTCTCAGCGGGGTTACTGCTCAACTGAGCTGCAGACGTAAAGAACCTGTTGATGCCATTAGACAGGGCGCCTTCGTCCGACCCCAATAAGTCTAATAACCGATCTGTGTATGCAACTAATGGCTTTTGTTCATTTACCTTGCTTGTTGCCACGCGAACGTTCGCCGTTGCGAACTCGTCCTCCGATCTAAACACGCCTCGAGAGTTTGCACCGGTCCCCATATAACTGACGCCTTGCTGCTGCGGAGTATTCTCAACCGCACGCACCTCTTGCCTCGAATATCCATCCGAGTTCAAGTTTGCAATGTTGTTACTGACAGTGGAGAGCGCTTGACGATAAAGCTCCGTCGCACTTGCACCAATGTTGAGTAAGTCGCCCATTAAAAATACCGCTTATTTATTCAATTCAAAAAAAACATTAAACGTCTCTTGGTCCATCCCAGCATTATTTGACGCCGCTTTTTTAAGATGCTCAGAAATATCCGTAAAATTTTCTTTTGCAACTTTTAAATTTGAATCCTTCTCCGGACTTCTTGCTTCAGTGATGTCATTTAACCAATCGACAAGACCCAGACTCTGATGTTGAGAAAGGGAACGTGAAACTTCGTCGTAAAACATTCCCTCAAAAAGCTCCATCGAATCATTATTGATAAGATCACTCTTCATGGGTTTTAGTGACTCTTGCATTGAATCGGTCATCTGTTTTAAAAACATCGACTCAAATTCGGCTGCAAGCTTTGCATTGAGAGCCCGCGTTTCTTCGGACGTTTTGACTCCCCCACTCTTTAAACTGGATAGACCCTGTAGGTCAAAATTACTCGCGATATGATTCTGTATAGTTGCCATTTAAATCACCACCAATTCTGCTTTCAAACTTCCCGCTCTCTTCAGAGCCTCTAATATTGCGATGAGTGCTGACGGTGAAGCACCGACCTGATTTACAGCATCAACAATTTCTTGTAATTCGATTCCGGGCTCAAAGACAAACATATTGCTTGGCTCCTCAGTAACCTCAATATCCGCATTCTGTACCTCAACGGTCTCCCCCTCACCAAACGCGTTTGGCTGACTCACTTCGTTGAACGCATCAACACGAACCATCAACGTACCGTGCGAAACTGCAGCCGCGCCAACTCGAACCGAACGGTTAATAACTGCCGTGCCGGTCCGTGAATTAATAACCACGCGTGCTACCGGTGCCCCAGGATCAACTTCCATCGATTCGATGTCACTTAAAAAAGCTACTTTCTGACTCATGTCCTCAGGCGCCCGAATCGCTACTGATACTGAGTCCAAAGCGGTCGCGACTCCGGCACCGTAGGTGTCATTGATGACTGTGGAGATTGCGTTAGCCGTTGAAAAATCAGCATCGCGTAAATTTAGAATTACGTTCTCGGCGGTATCAAAAGAAGAAGGAATCAGACGCTCTAAAATAGCGCCATTCGGAATACGACCTGACGTCGGAACACCAATCTCTACGCTCGCGCCCGCTGCATTTACAGCGATTCCCGTAACTGTGAGAGGACCCTGTGCAAGCGCATAAACTTGACCATCTATTCCTCGGAGTTCAGTCAGAACTAAATTGCCACCGCGAAGACTCTCAGCGGTGCCTACCGTCGATACATTGACATCAAGTCTCTGACCCGGTTTCGCAAATGGCGGCACCTCGGCTGTCACTAAGACCGCAGCCAAATTGTCGGTCTGCAGGGGTTGCTGAGCCTGCTGCTGCGCTAGCTGAATTAAGCTCTCGCCTAAATCAAACTCGGAGACGGGGCCATCGACACTGATGCCCAAACCCGATAACAGAGAGGTAAGGCTCTGACCCGTAACACGAAGATCCTTTCCGTCACCCGATCCCGAAAGACCTGCAACTAATCCGTATCCAACTAGCTGATTACTGCGGACCCCTGCAACATCAGCAATGTCTTTAATTCGATCCGCAAGAGCAGAATTCGACACGATGGTTAAAATCGTTACAAGACTTATTTTTCTTAATAGTGATCTTGAATCAACTAGCATCATAATTCCTTAGAATGGCCAAATACCAAATAGAATGTTCGTTCCCCAAGGAACTTTTGTTGATCTTGAGAGTGCGCCAGCGCCGCTATAGGAAAATTGAGCATTTGCTAAGCGTCGAGACAGCACTGTATTGTTCGGCTGTATATCTTCTGGGCGAATAACGCCACTGACTCTGATAATTTCACTGCCCTCATTGAGCTCTAGCTGCTTTTCACCTAAAACAATAAGATTTCCATTGCTCATTACCTCGAGAACCACGACGGAAATACTGCCAGTCAACGACGCAGACTGCCCGGCCGTCCCGTTGCCCGCACTGCTTATTGTAGATCCAAGTGCGGCCTGGTTCGTTAAATCATCAGCGAGCGTTCCGTCAGGGAAAATACCGTCTGATATATTGTTAACAGAAACCCTCTCTGTTGTCAGCCCAGTGACGCGTTGTGCCTGGGCTGCTTCATTAAGGACCACCGTGATTATATCTCCTACTCGAACGGCGCCAGTCGAATAAGCTCGGCCGGCAGGGTAAAGCTCTGCCCCGTTATCAAAGATCGAGCCCGTCCTTTCCTCAACAACGGGTCGAGGCTCAGGATAAGTCATCTCAAAACTACTAGGCTGAGATGTGTCTGGAAGTTGTGTAGTGGAACAACCCACCATAACCGCACTGAGCCCGAATAATAAAGTGATAAAAATTCTCATTATCAATCTACCTCGTCTTACAGATTGTTATTAAGGAATCTAAGCATGCCGTCTGCCGCTGCGATTGCCTTTGAATTAATTTCATACGCGCGCTGCGTTTCAATCATGTTGACCATTTCTTCCACAACGTTAACATTCGATGCTTCTAGCTGACCTTGAATAATCATACCGGCACCCTGATCACCCGGGATTCCAACAAGCGGCGCACCACTCGCGTTAGTCTCGCCGTAAAGATTACGGCCTTGTGGAATTAAGCCTGCATTATTAACGAACCGTGTTATCTGAAACTGGCCGACCTGCACTGCCCCGCCACCATTTGCCAACTCAACGGTAATCGTGCCATCCCGACCAACTGAAATACTCTGAGCGTCCTGTGGGATATTAATTGCAGGAACTAAGGCCTGACCTGAGGTTGTTACCACCTCACCGGCATTAGAGAGCTTAAAAGCTCCATCCCTTGTGTAAGATGTTGTCCCGTCTGCCTGCTGAACGGCGAAAAATCCGTCACCGGTTATGGCAAGGTCAAGGGAGTTTTCAGTAGAAATCATGTTGCCCTGCCGATGTATTTTTTCGGTTGCAACAACCCGCGTTCCTGTGCCAAGCATAAGGCCGGTAGGAGTTTCAGACTGCACGTCCGCTTGAGATCCCGCCTGCACAATTCTCTGATACAACAGATCCTCAAAATTTGCGCGGTCTTTCTTGAAGCCCACCGTGTTTACGTTTGCCAGGTTATTGGCAATAACAGTCATTCGTGTTGACTGTGCCGTAAGTCCTGTCTTTGCAACCCACATCGAAGCGTCCATCTGTATTCCTCTCTATTCTTTAATTCTTAATTTTTTAATTAACTGGCTCGCATCAAGCGAGTGCCATCCTTATCCAAATCTTCAGCGCTTTTTATGACCTTCATCTGGGTCTCGAAGGAACGGTAGTAGTCCATCAAGGTCACGAGCACCTCAACGGGATTCACGTTACTACCCTCCAATGCGCCAGCTGTCAGCGAAGCTATTTCTGGCCCGGTCGCTATATCACCACCAAGACCCCCGGCTCCGTATTCTTCAAACAATCCATCCCTGCGTCTTTGAAGCGTGGTTGTGGATGCATCTCTCAAGAGCAGTTGTCCAATTGCTTGTGGAGGGACGCCTACAGCCTGATCGGCCTCAAAAAAAACGGTCCCATCAGGGGTAATGGAAATGACTCCACCTACTGGTACAGTTAGTGGTCCTCCTTCTTCGGTGGCAACGAGATACCCGTTAGCGGTCTCAAGAAACCCTTGCTCAGAAATACGAAGATCACCGCGCCGAGTGAAGGCAAGCGCTCCGTCTTCGGTCTGAACTCCAAGAACGGTTTTGTCGTTCATTGAAACATCTAACGGATTTCCGGTTTGGACCGGGGTTCCAGCTTTTAAATTAATGATGTCGTCCTGCGTCGACACAACAGGCTGAAAGCGTGTTGGGAAACCTGGTCCATCAACCTTGCCAGGTACCGGTCGGTCAGACATCGCGCGCTTAAAACCTGTCGTCGAGACATTCGCAAGATCGTTAGTCAGCATTATGCGCTGAACTGAATTCGCCATCGTCGACCCTAAAGCTGTGAAAATTAATTTATCCATTAGACGTTTCTCTTATCACCGCTCAAATTTAACTACGGATATTAATAATTGCGCTAGTCATCGCACTATTTGTCTCGATTGCCTTCGCGTTCGCTTGGAAATTTCGCTGGGCAGAGATAAGGTCAACTAACTCATTTGTTAAGTCGACATTAGATCGCTCTCGCGAACCAGATCTTATCGTTCCAAAACCCGCTGATCCTGCTTCTCCTAAACGTGCCGCGCCAGACTCTCCGGAGGCGACAAAAGCTGCGTCACCAAGCTGCTTGAGGCCTGTTGAGGAATTAAAGTTTGCAATAACGACTTTTCCTAAGGACTTTTGACTACCGTTTGAATAGCTTGCAACAATCAGTCCGTCATCGCCTATGCTGATTCCATTTATATCACCCTCCGGCTTACCGTCTTGTGATTGTGAGATGGCGGCGAAGGCTTGGTTGAACTGCGTGCTTCCGGTGTATGCAATCTTTACTGTGTTACCGGTGACCAAGGTGCTTTCTAATTCATAGGCAGTTGCCGGTGAGACTAGTGCGCCCGCTGAATCAAAAGTAATCTCACCGCGATCAAGAAATATAGGCGACCAAAAAGGTACGTTGTTCGCTTCAAAGTCCTGAGCATCGATACTCTCTTCCCACTGACCAGTCGCCGCATTCTGTCTCACATAAAGGTTACTACCCGAAAGCTTGTCTGAATCGATTTTCGCGTACTGAGACGTCTTTCCGAATGCCGCGTCGACGTCCTCCAAGCCCCAGTCCTGCGAACCAATTAATTGAATGAAAGACCTTGAAGTAGCCGTCCCACCTGTGACTGTCAACGCAGTCTTTGCGGTATCAAAACCCACCTTAACGTTACTAATGGATTTACCATTCGCATCAGCCATCAGGTTCAACTGCTTCGCGAGCTCAGTCTGAAATGTGTCAATGTTATACTGACCAAGATCTAGCTTAATGGTATTTGTTACGCCATCGATCACTGCAGTGATGCTTTGATTGACTGCGGTGACATTAAATGCCTGGCCCGTATCCACGCCCATTGCGTTGCCAGTTAAGAAAGCTGGTGTAGATGCTGCACCGCGCTGGGTCGGTATATTATTAACTGGAGACTCAACCACGTCCGTCTTCAAGGAGTTATTTCTCGGAGGCTTAGCCGTGTCAATAGTTAATCCAAATAGCGCCACAGCTTGGTTACCACCAGTATGATCAGCCGTTGAGCCAGTACGCGGAGGTCCGCCAGTTCCAGTCATTAAGGGACGAACCTCGATGCTAGAACCATCTCCGGTAACACCGCTTGAAAAAGTAAATTGGTTACCGGCATAGCTAACAGTAATGCCTTGGCCGGCTAAAAGTTGATCTGCAGCAGATTCTACGGTGGACCCGTTTCCCCTGACGCCTTCCAACAACTGCTCAGAGCTGCTGGCGGTTTGCTTTGTCGTCGCCGTACCCTTAGAGGCTGTGGCCAAACTAGTATCGGCGACTGCCGTTCCAACGTTGAAAAGAGTATTAGTGACTGCGTTTAAACCACCCACTGAAATCGTATCAGGTGTCCCAGGCACCGCAGCATTCGCACCAGTATTGTGAAACTTAAACCCCTGATTCTTCGCATCATACTCAACTTTAATGTCGTTCCAGGCAGCCTGTTGACTTAGGTGCTTTGTTAACGCCGCAGCAACCTGCCAACCAGAAGATTTTATATTGTTCGTTCCACCATACACGCTGTTTTGATAAGACACATTGTCCTTATCTCCGGTCGCAGCAGAATTAGCAGCACCAAGATTATTTTTTCTCTCATTTTCTGCCTTAATGATGTCCGCTACATTTATTGAAAGATTTGCGTCAGCCGTCGCTGGGGTAACCGCACCAACCACGTAACGTTTTAAAACTAGGCGCCCAGGATCATCCGCGTTACCAGAACCTGTCCGAGTAAAGTCGAACTGCTTGTCGTCGCCAAAAGCCCTGTTAATTTCATTCGTAAGTTCTGTTGCAATCTCTTTTCCTGAGAGAACCTTATCCGCAAGAGGATGGTCCGATCTCATTCTGGACAACCCAACCGTCGTCCAATCGGACCCATTCACTCGCACTTCTATCATTTGACTGAGTGCGGCATCATCTATGGCAGCAAAATTTACTCCCTGCGACCCATTAGTAAGGTTTAGTCCATCTTTAAATGCAGTGCCAGCCGTCGAAGACACTGATGCCGGCTTTGAATCAACGGCAGCCTGAAGGTTGTCGAGTGACAATTTACGGTACGTTGTCCCCGCCGTAATCAAATACTGAGCGGCGTTACCACCAGCCCGTGCCAGTGCGTCGAGCTCAGATTGAGTTTTGATGTTTCCGTACTTATCAATAAATTGTTTGTCGTCACCTGCCGATGCTGACTGGGTCAAGGCTGATCGAACATCCTGCCCATCGATCGTCACGTATGTCTGCCATTTACTGAAAGGTGATGCATCGGTCGGGTTCGATGTCTTAACATAATAAATAGTTGCAAGCTGCGCTTTACCGTTGGAGCTGTAAGTAGTAAATGCGGTTGTCTTATGATAAGTCTCCGGCTTATTCGCGTTAAATGCTTCCGTTATCGGAGTCGCTGAGGACGGCAGATTCAATCCTAAGTTTATCTGAGAAGTCGTGACAAATTCCTGTACGGTTTTCCGGGGAACTGTAAGGCCTGTAGTTTGAGCCTCAAAGTTCGCATTGTTGATTGAGTCAACAGGAAGTATCTGCAATGCCTGTCCGGCCGAATTAACCATCTGGTTCTGGTCGTCTAACATAAATCCGCCGTTTCGGGTGTACATTTCAGCACCGTCGACAGTCTTGAGCTTAAAGAATCCGTCGCCAGTAATAGCAAGATCCAGAGTGTTAGAGGAGAACTCAACGTTACCCTGCGTGTGCTCCTGCATGATCTTGTTTAACGCAACACCAGAGCCTGCAATTGAACCCGCCTTTTGCAAAGGAGTGCTCGCAAAAATATCTCCAAAGTCAGCAGATGACCGCTTAAATCCGGCAGTGCCGGCGTTAGCAATATTGTTCGACGTGACGCTTAACTCTGTAGTTGCTGCGTTTAATCCTGTGAGTGAAGTATAAAATGACATGCTCTTAGTTCTCCTAATTTAAATTTTTATGCGTCCAACTTCAGCCATGCTCAGCACGCGTCCGTCTTCCATCTCAATTTTCATTTCTTCAATGTCGCTGTCCCAACTTACTGCCTTAATAATTTGATTATTTACCAGCGGAACGTTGGAATTTTCGTCACCGCGGGTCACGCTTAGATCCAGTTTGTATTGACCGGCTGGGGCATCCTCGCCGTCAGAGTCTTTACCGTTCCAAGTCAACTCAACCCCACCTGCTGGCATGTTAGTAATCGTCTCGCTGTACACCAGCGCATTGGACGCTGCGTCATATATTCTGAATAAACCCGAGGACGCAGGCACAGCGAGATCGGCCTTAGAGGTGATCGTCTGTCCGGCCCCACCGGTAACTGTTCCCCCAACGAGCTCAATTTTCTTACCGAGGAGATTTGAGCCAAGAAGGAATCTTTCTGACTTGGAATCTTCGGCCATCGCATCGACGCTCGTCCGCACACCGGTCATCGCTTCTAGAGATGAGAACTGTGCCAACTGAGAAACGAATGCCTCATTGTCCATAGGATCCAACGGGTTTTGGTTTTTAAGCTGCGTAGTAAAGAGCTGTAAGAATGCATCTCTCCCTAGGTCGTCCTCTTTAGCCGCTAGCTTGGCCTGCCGATCTTCATACTGCTCCATCGTTAAGATGTTAGAGGGCAAGCTTGATGTTATGTCTGTCGCCATTAACTGCTCCAATTTTCACTAAAGATTCAAAAATTAAACTTTAATTATTTCTAATGTTCTAACCATGAGGTCCTTTGCTGTAGAAACGATCTCAACGTTATTCTGATAAGCACGCGAAGCGTCGAGCATTTCAATCAGCTCTTCGACCTCGTTCACATTTGAGGCGTATACGTATCCGTCAGCGTCTGCCATCGGGCTAGAGGGTTCGTAGATCTGTTCGATCGGTTTTGTGTCATCAACGATCTCGTCAACTCGAACCCCACCTGGTAATTCGCCAAACCCACCCGCGGTCTCTCCTTCAAGCAAAGCGCTAAAGACAGGTCTCTGTGCCCTGAAAGCACCTTCCGAAGTCCCCGAAACGACGCCAGCGTTTGCCAGGTTACTCGCGGTAGCGTTCATTCGAACTAGCTGCGCGTTAATCCCGCTTCCTGCAATTGACATTATCTTGTCAAATGACATGATTACTCTCCCCTAAAGGCTTTTCTAAGCCCTGAAATTTTATTTTCCATGAACTGCACTGACGCTTGATAATCCACTACGGCTCGTCCGTAACGCGCCTGCTCCACACCAATTTCAACCGTGTTGTCATCGAGACTCGGGTTAAAAGGAACAGGGTAAACAATACCCTCTTCCAAATCCGCCCAAGCCGGACGCATTGAGCCACCGAGGTGCCCTTTGTTTGTGTTTTCCGCCGTGATTGGCAGCGGCTCACCGCCTTCAGCGAATGATTTCCTTAAAAGGGAGGCAAAATCCAAATCCTTAGCCTTGTATCCTGGTGTTGTTGCATTCGCGATGTTGCCCGAGATCACCTCAAGCCTCTGATTTTTTACCGTCATCGCTGCATTATTAAATGCAAAGTAACTGTCTAGTGATCTGGCCATTATTTTTTCCCACCTCTCCTCAACAAAATGACTTTAGTTGTGAAGACATATACATTGTTTCTTAGACTTAAGCAGAAACCGTGCCAAAACAGGGAATTTATTTAAAAATCAAAAAAAATTCATTTTATTCAACCACATATGAAAAATTAATGATTAATTTAAGCATCTGCCTGTTACAAGCTAAAAGAAAATATTACCCAAAGGCGGCATGAAAGTGGCAAGTGGCAAGCGGCAAAAAAGCGGCATTACCGTAGCCCTCCCACTATTTTTTCTCTACACTTGCGGCATGGAGCGACTGTCCACGATAAAAAAAATCTACCCCGCCAAGAGTCGACTTTGGGCCACTCTTATCCTGGCATTCATCGCACAAGCCAGCTTCTCTCAACAATCAGCTCAACAAATCTCGGCTAAAGCGAATTTAGTGTCGGATGTCAAAGCTTGGGTCAGCGGCGAAGAAGGAATCTTGCCTGACAATATAGAGGTTCAAGCCAGCGATAGAAGATTCCGTGTCCCCAGCTGTGACACGGCGTTCGGGGTAGAGTTTGCTTTTGGCGCGAAAACTAATGTCCGTGTCAATTGCCCCAGCGAAAACTGGCAGGCAGTGTTGAGAATTCAAATTCAAAGACAAACCGAAGCGCTCGTTTATACGCGTGCACGCGGGCAGGGAAGTATCCTCACCGCTTCAGACATTGCGACCGAGTTCATCGATTCCGCAATTGCTGCAACCAAATTGCAACAAACCGATGCGGTGGGCCGAGTCCTCAAGCGAGCTGTTCAAAAAGGGGAATTAGTAAGACCAAATCAATTAGAAGAAACCACTACAATATACTATGCAAATCAGATGCTTAAGAAGGGCAGTGTTGTTGATTTATCGACGCTTATACCAACGAATAAACCATATTCGGAGACACAATTTGATCAACGACTTGACCCTGAAAGTTTAAGAAACTCAGTTCTAACTCGAGACATATCAATTAATGATATCGTCTCCAAATCAGATTTTGCGACGGCCCAACAGGCCATTGTCATTACATCTCTCCTCGAACGGGGGAGTCTTTTCGATCAAAGTATGATTAAGCTGGAGATGCGAACAGGGCAGCTCCCTCAAGACGCGATAACTGAGCTCTCGCAGCTTGCCAGAGCCACAGCAAAGCGACGCTTGAACCCAGGTTCAATAGTCAGGTTTTCGGACATATCTATCGAACCCCACGTGAAAGCTGGGCAGACTGTCACATTGAAGGTGCAACGCAGTCAGTTTACAGTGACGCTTGATATGTTGGCTGTGGAGGATGGTTACCTGGGCGATAGAATCAAACTCCAAAACCAAGAGTCAAATGAAATTGTGTTTGCAACAGTTACAGGCGTTGGCCTCACAGAAAGACGCTAAGCAAGACCCTAATTAAATTCGAGATAACTTGTTTCATTCGGTAAAGTGTCACGCTCTGCTGTCGATGGGTAATCCGTAGAAGTAAAAAATAAATCAAAATTTAAAATTGTCAATATATAGTAGGACATAGCTATGACAGACACTATAACCAACTCAAATAGCGTAAATGTAACGGCTAAAGCGGCCGTTGACGCCGTGAAACAAAATAAGGCAGACCAATCAAGCGCGATTAAACCAGCCCTCACCGAGGCAGTGACCAAAGCAATTGACAGTACAGTCGAATTATCAGGAACCCTAAAAGCGGAATTAGCGATAGCAGAATATGACGCTAAGAAAGTTGCCGACATAAGGCTCGCTCTTGAGGGTGGGAATTATCCGCTAGATGATAAAAAGATTGCTGAGAGTTATATTCCTCTCGAGAAGCTGCTTTAATTACTTTAAGTGGCGTAGAAAATTAGTAGATCTCTCTTTCGATTGCTACTATTCAATCCGTCTCTTTAATTTAATTTTTAAAGTTAACGGAGAAAGACACATTGGAAGAGCGCAACACCACCGCGTACGAACTCGATGCCTTACACGAACTCTTAGAGCGAGAATTTGAGTTTCTGAAATCTCAAGACTTCGATCAGTTCGAAGGCCTGCAAAAACGAAAACAAGAACTACTCGATTTTCTTATTGCATCCGCTCCCGAACACAATAAAAATTTGCAGCCAACGCCTGAGGCCATTGAAGAAAACGAGGCCTTTTCAGCAAAGGTCTTAACGTGTCAGAATTTACATAAGCGCAACGAAATTCTAATTAATCAAAAGCTAACCGCGATCCAAGAAGCACTTGCAAGCCTCGGTCACGGAACTCAAATTGAAAAAAGCGGAACGTACGAGCACCTCAAGAAAAAAACGTGATAATCAACATCCGATTCCCAAAGTAATTGGGCTGAGTTTTCAATGTGGAGTTTTGTCGCGTAACCAGTACGCCCATGACAACACTACCGCAACTGACTCAAATAAGACTTCCGGTATTTCATCGCCAACCGGCAACCCCTGAAGATAATTAGACAGCGCCTCATCCTCAAGAATAGGTATCTGCGCGTCTTGACCCGCTTCAATAAGTAAGTCAGCTTCTTCCCCTTCACCCTTTGCAACCAAGATTGGAGCGCCCGTTCCCGAGTACTCTAATGCCGCGGCTTTTTTATTTTTAAATTGCATTACGCCCTCAAGTCCATGTTCCCACTCGGTTTTAGGAAAGACAGCCGATCCTCTTCTTGATAATTTCCACCACTAATTGTGCAGCGCGTGAGCTTTACTCCGACAGGTGCAAGCGAAGACTGTAATCTATCGACGTTGGCGCGAGCTAAGCTCGCCATTTTTTTATCTGATATACGTAGCGCGATACTGACTGAACTATCGTTAAGTAATTCAACGCGACACCAAAAATTATTATTACTGCTAAAACTTAATTTTACTTCGATCGACCACTTATGCCGAACATGTTTCTTAGGATTGCTGCCTTTCCCTTCGATATAAACCTCAGCCATTGGGAAATCTGAAAACATCAAAACAAACCTGATCCCCGTTTCTCGCAGATCTTGCTTTACAAGATATTCGATCTTATTAGCTTCTAAATATTCCGTGAATAAATCGACCGCATCCAAGTCGAAATTAATTTTCTCTCGTTCTTTCATAGCTTTTGTTTTCTCAAGCAAGGTAGTGAACAGCTCACCGAAATTCAAAATTTTTTCCGAAGGATCAAGTAATACACTCGAACTAACCAGATTATATCCATTACTTTGCAGCTGCCGCTTGATTGCGATCCCATTAATTTTTTTTAAGGAATGGCTGAATGGCGCGACTAGTTGCGAGACAGATGGATCCGAAACTGATTTAGCCCATTCAGCCAAAGGACTGGCATTCAAAAACCCAACAGATTTTAACTTGGAGAAACTCGGATTAGAGATCAAGGTCGCTAGCGCACTAGGAGTAATCGAATGTATCGGGTTACTCGTTAGGCTCGGCGATAAATTTTTAGAAGCTGAATTAACATTTACCTGGGGTTCTAAAAAGGCACCCTTATTATCGGAGGAGACTTTAAAATCAAGCGTCTTTCCTTTCCAGTCATCGAGTGCGATTGGAAAGCTTCTGCCTTGATTCGCCAGCATAAACTCGACAGACCGGCCATCTCTTGCGATTAAGCCTCGGATAATCTGATCACTATTTAGGTTTAATTCTTTTGCAACGAGGGGTGAAAGTCTTACGATAGACACGGCCGATTGATCAGCAATCGGTACACGGACATATTGGCTTATGTTTTCAGGGCCATTCACTATTTTAAAATCTAAAAGTTAACTGATGGATTAAGGGAAGTGCACCCAGCTATCACGAGACCGATCAGCACCACGCATTTCTCTTGAATTCATATCAAATAAGAGCGCAACAATATCCTCAGCATCCGGAATACGAAGTCTAAGCCCTGCTAACAAATAATTAGGATTACCGTTCCTAAAACTATTTGGATTTGCGCTCACGAAAGCATCACGCAATATATTTTTTCGAATCGGAGTTTCACCGATTGCTCTTAATATAATATCGTCTAGGGTATCACCGGTACGAACCTGATAGTAACCGGAACTCATTTCTTCATCGTCACGAACTTCTAGGTAATCTTGAATGTCATATCCTGCTAACAAAGTCTCAAGCGCCCGATCTAAATTCGAATCAGCGGCAACGGCAGACGTCGTCAAGAAAAAAAAGGGCAATATTATTCCAGCAGCTGTTCTAATATTTTTAAACTGTCGTCCTATCTGTGTCACTTGATTACTCCTCTAAAAAGGTGTCGCGCTTAGCCAGGTCGCAGCTTGAGTAGGCCCATCCATAATAATGAAATCCGAGCTGTATTCCGAAGTTCGAACCACTTCACCAATTGCTAAGCTATCTAATTGACTTGATGAAATTGGTTGACGCACAGACGAAAAACTATCAGCACTTACAATAAATTTATCACCAATAGTTATTCCAGCTCTCGCCCCTTGATTGAGCTTAAAAGAGCCGGGACCCATGCCCGCAGCAGTATAAAGCTTCAACTCTTCAACATTACAATTTATCACGTTAACCGAGCTTACAACTACGCTTTGCAATGCGTTCAATAAACTAGATTCAAAAGAGGCCCGCGACGGATTAAATCCATCGTCCCTTAGGTTTGTCTCAGTACCTTGTTGCGCGTTTCGCGTATCAGTTTCTGCATTGTCTCTGTTACTCATGAATGGCAGGGAATTGCTGATTAAGGATCTCGTAGTCCCCATAACTAAACGAGAGCGATCAAATAAAGTTCTAGTAGTTCGCAAGGCTGAATCTGTAACGCCTGCTAATCTATTTTGAACGCTCCTGACAACCTCCAATGTATTTTTAACCTGATCAAACCTGACCCTGATTCTATCCTCAAAATAAATCTCGCCCGAAGCCTCTCCTGAAGCGTCTGTACCCTGCATGGAAATCAAAAGGTCAAAATTAATGGGAGCGGCCAAAGCCTCGGTTTTGCCTGATTTCATTACCGATTGCTTCATTATGCCAAGCTCGCTTCCAACCCAACGTCCCGCCTTGATGGTCTGCGATTGCGCATTCTTCAGCACTCGCCGCGTGGTGTATTGAACAAACTCAATGTCCTCGACCTCGAATTTTAGGACTAGGTTCGCATTCCGAACATCATTTGTGCGAGGGCGCAGTGCAGCTTGGTATGAGCTTTCAGCAGGAGCTCGCGTCGACACAGAAGTTGGCAACAAGTAAAGACTGTCGTTGTTTTGAATCAACTCTTCAGTGAGTCCCTGAAAAGTCGAACCCAGTAAAGCCTTTAAGTCATTGAACTCTCTCGTGGATAGGCCACCTAAATTTCCGAAGGATAAATCCAACCTCACTCCCTTGCGGTATCGATGAATCGCTAACTCTTCGCAGCCTAAATTTGTGTTAAAAGCTGTATCAGCGAACTGAACCTGAGCCTGGTATGGCTCTTCAGCAAAAAACTGGGGAATTCTTACACCGCGCAGTTGGGCACCCGCTCGATAAAAGGACGATTCGACTAACTTACCGTCTTCATCAATAAAGGCATTGGAAACCACAGAGACACCTTGCTCCAAAGCCGCGTCGACGATTGCAGACTTTATCCGATCAAGCTCGGTCGTATCTGCCTGGGCAAAGCAAAAAGAAGGAAGCCAAAAGCACGCACTAATTACCGCAAAGCATTGATTTTTATATTTAAATTTCATCATCAATCTCTAAAGGATTAATTATTTGCTACTAATTTCATATACAGAAGCCTAAGATCACTCACCCGGTTGCGAGGAAGACCAAGCGTTACCGCATAAGTGTCGTCCGAAATGGGTTCAATTTTCACTAGTTCTGCCCCGTAAATAACCCCTTCCACGCGCGCACGGAAAGAATCATTCTCGATTACCAGGTCATTAACCGTCGTTGACGAGTCAATGTAAGCCCCATAAACCACCTCAGCGAGCTGGCGAAAAGCATCCAAGCGAGCTGATTTTATAGCCATAAGTCGCTGTTCAGGCTCGCTACCTGAGTGAGCTTGGATTACTGAGTACCCTGTTGCCTCAATCAATCCGCCGTAAAAACTGTTTTCATCGGAATAAGGAACGTAAGTTGTGCAAGACGCACAAATGGACGCCAGCAAAACTAAACTTAATTTTCTACCGATTACTCTAAAAATTCGGCTACAAACAATTGATTTAACCATGTTTTTTGACTCTCACTTGTTTTAATTTCGGACGGTTTTCTAATATCTCAGTGTCCCAATCGACAGTTAAGCTTTCATCTTTACTAGTCTTGGCAGACCAGTCATACATAACTGGCACAGGAATTGCTTTATCTAATGTAAGGTAATAACGGCGGCAATGCAAAACCGAACTAAAATTCATAAACTACTGATATATATGGAAAAAAAATGAATTCAATGCTGGTGTCAAATTTACGACACTCCCTTAACTTTACCGACCCGAAAGGTTTAGCAATACCTGCAGTAATACTGGCAATAATGTCGATGCTAGTCGTACCACTGCCATCAATTGCGCTGGATGTTTTATTTACGTTTAACATCATGGCCGGACTAATAATCATAATGATTTGCATTAACGTCCACCGCCCCTTGGAATTCTCTTCTTTCCCTCTAGTCCTGCTACTCGCAACGATGCTCCGATTAAGCCTCAATGTGGCTTCGACACGAGTAGTGCTGTTACGAGGCCACGAGGGCCCTGATGCGGCAGGGAATGTAATCGCCTCCTTCGGAGAGTTTGTGATCGCCGGCAACTACGTGGTGGGATTCATCATCTTTATGATCTTGATGATAATTAACTTTATCGTTGTTACAAAAGGTGCAGGCAGAACTTCAGAAGTAATCGCACGTTTCACCCTCGACGCCCTACCGGGCAAGCAAATGGCTATCGATGCTGATTTAAATGCGGGCATCATAGATCAGGAGACAGCTCTCAGAAGAAGAGAAGAAGTTGGACAAGAGTCCGATTTTTTCGGATCGATGGATGGCGCCTCAAAATTTGTCAGAGGCGATGCTATAGCGGGCTTACTAATCCTCGCTATCAACATTATTGGCGGACTGATCGTAGGAACTACCCAGAATGATCTGAGCTTTGCGGATGCAGCCGAGATCTATGTCCTCCTAACCATCGGTGACGGACTTGTAGCACAAGTTCCATCGCTACTTTTATCGCTTTCTACAGCCATCATTGTAACAAGAGTTACAACCTCCGAAACCACGACAAATCAGACGGGAGATCAACTCACAAATCCAAAGGCCTTAAAAATTACAGCAATTATACTTACTTTAATTGGCTTAGTTCCTGGCATGCCCCACGCGGTTTTTATCTTTGCTGGGGCGGGCTTAGGTCTTTTCGCATACTACATTGACAGAAAGGAAATATTGTCAGAGAGAACTGCTCTCGCTCAATCCAAAGAAGAAGAAGACCAAGTAGAGACTGAATTAGATTGGGAAGACATTGAGCATGTCGATCAGATTGGATTAGAAATCGGATACGGGCTAATAACACTAGTGAATGAAAACGATGGCGGATTACTGCTATCGAGGATACGGGGCATTAGGAAAAAGCTATCAGCTGAACTGGGTTTTCTAATACAACCTATTCGAATTAGAGACAACTTAGAAATTGAACCGATGTTATATAACATTTTAATCAAAGGCGCTGTTAGGGGAACTGGCGAATTAAAGATGGGTTATGAGCTGGCAATTAATCCAGGCAATGTAGAAACATCTCTCGAAGGAATTCCGACAAAAGAACCTGCCTTTGGCTTAGACGCCTACTGGATCTCCCCGGGTAAAGTAGATGAAGCGAAGATAGCAGGTTACACCATAGTCGACTCGGCAACCGTAGTAGCAACTCATATCAGTGCGCTTCTCCGCTCAAATGCTAGCGATTTATTGGGTCACGACGAGACTCGAGCAATTCTCGATCAAGTCTCACTGCGTTCACCAAAACTCATCGAGGACTTGGTCCCTGATAAGCTATCGATTGTGACAATAATGCAGGTTTTGAAAAATATTTTATATGAGTCAATCTCAATTCGAGACATTCACACGATTCTTGACACGTTGCTTACCGAGAGCAGCAAGACTCAGAACTCTGATGAACTTACAGCTCTGGTAAGGCCACGTTTAGGACGATTGATGATTCAAAATCTTGTGGATTTGGGGGAAGAGTTGAATGTAATAACTCTCGACCCAACACTTGAGCAGATGCTGATAGGAAGCTTAGCGCAAAGCGCTCAGGCTGGTGAGTTAATTGTCGAGCCAAGTTTAATTGAAGGCTTAATCGAATCTGTAAAAACAGAGAAAGACGCAGCGGAGAACGCTGGTTTCCCCTTCGTGATTGTTGTTGCGCCACCAATTAGACCTTGGCTGGCACGAATGTTGAAGCAGCGATTCGCTGATGTTTCCGTCCTCGCTTACACGGAAATTCCAGAGGACCAAAGCATAAAAGTTTTGGCGCGCGTTGGAATAAACAAAGACGCGCCTGAAAATATTGAGGAAAATGATAAAGAGATGGAGAATAAACCATGAGAATTGCTACCTTGGAGACAAAATTGTTAAAAAACGGCATTAAAGAGATCTCTGAAAGATATGGGCCGTCAGCAGTTATTTTGCGAAGTAGCGACTGTCGAGAACATTCAGCTCTCGTAATTGGTTACTCTGAAAAAGAGAAAAGAAACCTTAAAACAAGTACGATGCGGGAATCAATTGAGACTGACAGCGACTCTAGCAATCGCGCTTTAGAGGTCGCCGAAAAAAGTGCAGAAAAACCAGAGAAAGAATTCTCTGAAAAACGATCATTCAAAGATGTCGGAGATATTGTAAAAGACGAGATTGCTCTGCTTTCATCAAGAAATGATGGTCGATCGACCAAAGATTTATTTTATACAGAATCCAATAATTTTCTAAAAAGGGAGTTTTTCGAAATACTTCAAGAAACCCCAACGTCAAGGAAACTGAAAACAGTACTTCTTCAATCCTTAACCTCTCCCCAAAACAAGCTAGAGCTTCTCGATCAACTAAAAAAAGCGATTTTGGCAGAAATACCGAAACCCGTACAAATAGACCCATCTGACCCCCTGCATATCATTGCGGGTGGATACGGTGTCGGTAAGAGCTCAATTGCCTTGAAAATGGCGACACAACTCAGTGAAGCGACAGGAAAAAAGGCATCGGTTATATGTTTTGAGGAAGGAGAGCAAAAATCCGTTAAACAACCTCCTCAAACTAACGTTAAAACCCTTTTTACTAATAATCTCGATGAGTTGGCCGAACTGTTAAAAAGGAGGACCAGCAAAGAAATAATAATTGTCGATTTAGCAGCCCGAAATGCTCCATCTGGACTAAAAGTCATAAGAAGGGTGAGATCAGATGCTAAGTTTCATCTAGTAGCACCAACCGATTCTTGCATTTCTAGCCTGAGAGATAATTGCAAGAACCATTTGTGGGAGTCGCTAATTTTTACAAGATTAGATTCCACATCCACTCCATGGGCTGCTTTAGAGGCTTTATCCGAATTTAAAATACCGCTATCCATAGGGTCAGCGAGCGATAAAATGGATAAAGAATTAGTCTTAGTTTCAGGAAATAACATAGCACAACGCCTGATAGAGTACTTTGACCACCATATTACCGCTCCGGAAAAAGGCATGGCAACGAATGCCTCCATCATGCCCGATGCTGCGGTACATTAAGAAATCAAGCAAAAAGCCAACTTTGACGGTAATCAACATGAAACAAGAGCCAATCAAAAAAAATACCACAGTAATCGGTATTGCAAGCGGGAAAGGCGGCGTTGGTAAGACAACTTTTGCAATAAACTTAGCTACCCATTTAGTATCTAGCGGTAAGAAAGTATTAATGTTTGATGCCGATTTTGGTTTAGCTAATTTGCATATTGCACTTCGAGAGAAATTAACTGGAAACCTTCTAGAAGTTCTAAATGGCGAAAAACTGTTAAAAGACGTCATAATCGACGTGTCACCTGGATTATCCTTAATAAGTGGCGGGAATGGATTAAATGACATATTGTCAATTGATGAATCGAAGTCACATCAAGTTATTCAAGCGTTTGCTGAACTTGAAAACATTTACGATTATATGATTGTGGATATATCCGCAGGTGCGAGCGACAGCGTTGTAACATTTCTCTCCGCTTGCACACACCGAATTGTTATCGGAACTGACGAGCCTTCTTCTATCGCTGATGCTTACGCAGTCATCAAGCTTTTAACTATTAAGAAAGGTTTTAGCGACCTTATTTTTGTTCCGAACAGAGTTAGAAGCATTGCCGAAGGACATAGCCTCTTCACAAAAATGAATCAAATTGTTGCAAAATTTCTCAACAGCAAACTTCAGTTTATCGGAGCAATCTCTTACAGCACCGACTACAATCGAGCTTGGACAATAGGAAAGCCAGCTATTTCCTTAGGCCAATCGACCATAGCCAAAAGGGATATAAAAAATTTATGCTCGGAGCTAAACCAAATAAAAGACACCGAGCCTAGTAAAAGCTTGATGTTCTTTACCAACAGTTAAAGGCGTATTCTGATGACACCTATCGATGAATACAAAAAATCTGGGCTATCAAGCGCTCATAGTTTAGTTAACACCCACATCTCGCTAGTTAACAGAATCGCTGGATATCTAAAAGCACGAGTGCCAAATTATGTCGAGTACGACGACATGGTCCAAATAGGAATGCTCGGATTACTTACCGCAGCAGAAAGCTATGAGCCCTCGACTGGGGTTGAGTTTAAAGACTACGCTAAAAAAAGAATTAAGGGCTCCATTCTGGACGAAGTAAGAAAAATGAGCAATATTTCTAGACTCGCAATAAAGAACACTCAAGACCACAACAAAGCGATAGGTGAGCTCAGCAACGAGCTAGGGCAAGCCCCAACAAATGGGCAGATAGCTGAGCGGCTCGATATCAGCTTAGGTGAATATGAAAGTCAAAGAACCCACGCTGATCGATTTAAAATTGAGGATATAGACTCTGAAGAGGGGGATGCTTTTGACACAAAAATTGGTCCGTCCGAAAACCCGCTTAAACTTCTAGAAGATGATCAGTTACGTGACCTCGTAACGAAAAAAATTAGCGAATTAGATGAACGAAAAAAATTAGTTATGAACCTTTATTACGTTGAAGAGATGAATCTTAAAGAAATAGGCGCAGTAGTCGGAGTGAAGGAAGCTCGTGTTAGCCAAATACTCAGTGAAATAGTTGCCACAATAAAAAAAGAAGTCGCTAAGGCCCTTAATTGATGGCTTTATTTAAATCGCTTCGGGCGAACATACTTGATAAGAAAACTGCCGCACGGTTAAAAGAGCGTTGCTTTTTAGACTATCAACAAGCAATAAATTACGACGAAACAGAGGTCACTGAGATTGCTCGCTCTAAATTAGCAAATCGTGCAAGAATAAATATTGATATGACATTTGTTGATGCTGCAAAGAGAACCGAAGCATACGAAGACGAACGCCTCAAATGTTTGGAAGCCAGAGAAAGCGATAGCCATCTTCAAGAACCTCAATATGATGGCCCATATAAAATCGTGAAAACTGGAGAAAATAATATCTTTACTTATATTCCCGACGAATACTCGAAGGAAATATTTAAAATCGGCTGCTCTTATCAGAGAGACAAAATATCAAAAGAGAAGGCGATGTTAATTGGAAATTCTGTTTTACAAAATATTTGTGCGGATTTGGACGTGAACTATCATATACCAGCGTTCAGATTTTTAGACGAATCACCGAACGAGCAATTATTAAATGAAAAAGATGAAAACAATCTTTAGTTATCGCAAAATTGAGTTAAACTCACAGAGTCTCTAACTCCTAGTCGATCGTTTTCATAACCAAATAGGACCTAGTGAACATATGCTTACTATACTTTTAACAATCACACTTATACTTGGTGTTGTCCTAATCATGCTTTTGTTATTTGTCTTAGGCAAACTCAATTGGTTAGAAACTGCCACCATATCGTTATTGTCTAGACTTGAAGCGGCTGCTGCAACAGGAGGCCAAGCTTCAGCAAATGGGGCTATTGCAGACGAGGCAGACCCCTATTTTTATGGGATCGACAGCCATGATCTATGGCAGTCACTAACTGGACAAGACAAAACGTTAGCAACCGCACTTGAACTTGACGAAATACGTCCGCGCTATGCGATGGCGCTTTTAAAGGCGACAACTAAGTTTATACAAGACGGGATTGATCTAGAAAACGGTATCCATGTTGATACAATTGCACTTACAAATTCTCGTGAGGTCTTTACAACTCGGGGGAAAATAAAAATCTGGCTGCCTCCCAGCAGGGCGGACGCCCTCAGATCAGCCGGCTCAAAAATCGCTCGTTTTTCACGCAGTAAAAAATCAGATGAGGCGCCAAATGATAAGAAAGTAACCGATGACGCGATTCAAGATGAGATCATTACCGAGATCCTGGACTTGTGTAACGAAGTGCAGATATCAAATGGCTCTGAAGTTGCAAAGGACTTAGTAAATACCTTTTTCCCAAGCTATAACATCGAACGCTCGACTAGGGAAGATCAAGATTGATCCCACGCTGACTGGAGAGATCATTGGACCCTCCTCTAGGAGAAACTCTTAACTCGGAAACCGAACTAGAACTGTCGGCTCCAGTGATGGCGTCATAGTATTTTTCTCGTTCTAACGTCAATAAAGCATCAATGACTTCTTTTATTTCTAGCAAAGAACTAGCATCATCGCCGATCGCTCGAACAGTCGATTCGCTTCTGCCCAAAGCCTCTTCAAAATCTAACATCCTCGAATTAAAATTCGAAAATTGACCGTCTAACCTAACAAGATTCTCTCTAACGTTAGCAGTTTGCGCAGCCACTTCTGCGCTCAGCTCTTGAGAATAGTTCAGTAATTGACCCTGAATTTCTTGCTCAGTACTCAGATAGCTTACCTTACTTTCATCAACATCAAGGCCTAACCTCTCAATATCAGCAGCCAAATCTTCTAATCCAACCTGCATCGACACCAACTGCGAACGCGCCTCATTAAAACTAGTAAGTCCAGAATTAAGCTCTACAATCCTTTTACCTAAAGCAAGACTAAGATTACCGAATTCTTCATTCTTTGACGAAAAACTTAAACTTGTAATCAGAAAAAATATGAGAGAAACGACTATCGAAGTCACAGCAGCACCAACGATGACTATAGAGAATTTTTTTTGAATATTTCGTTGCGCTGAAAAATCGTCTAACGCTGCAATTAAAGAATTTTCCCGCGTTAATAGACTTTGAGTATTTGCTTCGAGCCGCGGCATCCCTTCAGCCAGGGTCTGTGACCAAGAGCTTAACTTGGGTACAAAGTCTTCTATTATTTTTTCGCTTCGCGGTGGCTCTTCATCTGTAAGTTCCGCTGATGAGACTACCGGATTTAAGTCCTCTGATTTCTCTTCGACTACTTTTTCTTGAGGCTTAGTTTGTTGAGTGGATGGCTTAAGTTTCTTCTCAACTGCTTTCTTTTTCGGCTTCTTACGAATACGAACTCCAGAGCTAGTCTCTTTCACTGCAGAGTCTTCTCCAATTTCAGGCTCTATTGTTCTATCAATTTTTCCAGCCATATTCTATGCCCCAGACTATTATACCCAGATCCACGATAACAATTTTGTTAAAGCGGAAAATACGATTTAAATGTTGAAACCGACATCGCCACTAATAGGGTTAGAGGTTTATTTCTTAGCTCATTAATTAGGGCACTGCGGCTCAAGCAGGCTACTCTCGGGTCTCCAATCGTCAGTTATGTTTGAAATTTTAGAACTTATCATAACACTTCTTAAACGGCGCCCTCTGCTATCAGATCGGCGGCGTAATGAGCGGCTCGTGCACTGAAGGCCATATAGGTTAGCGAGGGATTTTGGCATGCGGCAGAGGTCATAAAAGAACCATCGGTTATAAAAAGATTAGGGACATCGTGAGATTGGCACCAGGAGTTCAATACGGAAGAACTAGGGTCTCTCCCCATCCGCGCGCTGCCCATTTCATGGATCCTATTTCCTGGTTTAGTCAAAGAGACAGGTGTCGAGGTGATATTTGTACAGCCTGCCGCACGCAGCATGGCTACTGAATCCTTACTGGCTTCCTCGAGCATCCTATACTCATTACTACCATAAGTTACATTAAAAAATGCCAAGGGCAGCCCCCACTTATCTTTCTTTTTTGAATGCAGCGTGACCCGGTTTTCAGGGTTCGGCAATTGCTCTCCGAACGCGCTGATGCCTATCCGCCAGGGGCTTGGTGCGCGATGAGCCTCCTTAAATTCGCGTCCGATTCCCGGAATTCGACCTCCTGCATTGCCAAGAGGGCTAGCGCCACCTTGGAATCCGAACCCTCGGCTATAAGGTTTATCTCTACCATGCAGGTTCGAATATCGGGGAATATAAATACCTCCACTCGGACGCCGCCCATAGACTTTCATATTGTCATAACCACTAAGAATACCAGAAGCGTTGGCTCCACTAACATGATCCATCAGGTTTCGACCGACCTGACCGGAACTGTTAGCAAGCCCATCAGGAAAGTAGGATGACTTGCTTTGTAACAAAATCATCGCAGATGCTATCGTCGAAGCGTTCAAAAAAACAACGCGCGCTTTATATGTGGTCCGTGAATTGTCCTCTGAGTCAATTACTCTGACTCCCGTAACTTTATTTTGCTCGGCGTCGTAATCTAATGACTCTACTATCGCATTATGAACTATCGTCAGATTATTCGTTCTCTTTGCCGCCGGCAAAGTTGCATTCAGAGACGAGAAATAGGCCTTGAAGCTGCAGCCTTTATGACAATGGTTACGAGCCTGACAATTACTTCGGCCCAAGGATTTTTGTTCGGCTGTAGCATCAGTTAGGTGAGCAATCCTAGCTGCAATAACGTTCCTCTCAGGAAATTTATTTTCAACCCCTTGCTTAAGCGCTTTTTCAGCGTCGGTTAACTCAAAGGCTGGCTGGAAAATACTATCGGGGAGCTGCGGGAGGTCTTCGGACGCCCCCGAAACTCCAATAAACTGCTCAACCTTTTCGTACCATGGTTTGATATCCGAATACCGTACCGGCCAATCAATAGCGACACCCTCTTTTTTATTTGCCTCAAAATCAAGGTCACTTAACCGATATGTCTGCCTCGACCACATAATAGAACGCCCAGCAGTGTGATAACCGCGCAACCAATCGTAGCTAGTACCCTCAGCTTCCTCGTAGGGATGGTCGCTATCTTTAACCCAAAAGTGTTTTGTGGACTCCTTGATTGCGTATGCCACTCCTCCGTATTGCCTCGGGTAGTGCTCTGCAATTTCATCCTGAGCAACACTATCAAGGTTAGGGGTCTGCCAAGGAGTCAAATGATCTGTATAGTCCCGTTCTGGGATGATTTCAGGGCCTCTCTCCAACAGCAAGACTTTTAGCCCGCGCTCAGTCAGCTCTTTGGCTGACATACCGCCGCTCATGCCCGACCCCACTACAATTGCATCAAAATCTGCCACAGCTTCACCCTCGCTATCATGACTTTTTAATATTTATTCTTATTCGATCTGCTTACGTAAGCTCGACACTTGGATCCCAGCGGCCCGGAATTGCGACCCACTTAAGCTCCTCTGTCGCTCCTCTTTCGGTAGCAAAATAAGCCGAGGTAACATAACTTTTGAAATCTCTGTAACCAGACCAATCATTACTATCAGAAAAAGCTTCAGTATCGAGCTGTATTAAAGCATCTTCAGAACCCCTCAGACCGGCAGATAAAAAATTCCCGTTAGTCGTCTCATTTAAACGAACAGAGATTTTCTTAAGAGCTGAAAGATGCTTAACCTGAGTCTCCTCATTAGCCCAAGCGGACATTAATCCATCGAGATACCCAACAACATTTACATCACTTGCACCAACGGTCTCAGTAGTTGGAATAATAAGATCAGCCAACTTTTCCACCAACTGCCATTCCGATTCGTCATAAAAACGAACCGTACCGTCAGGGCTTGTCGCATTAATATAACCCTCGCCATCACAAGCTGAGAGCGCAGCCACACCTCCGACTGAAACTATCAAACCCTGAATAAACTCTCTTCTTGTTTTCATGAAAAAATCCTTTTAACTGAGGATGAACTGAAACTGGATCTATCGGCAATTGCAGCCGTAACTTACTATCTTAAAATGTCATCGTGCTTAAAGCGCGATAACTGTCACTGACCGAGGTAAAAGCATCTGTCGGGTTGTCATGCTCAACAAAATAATGTTTGACTCCCGCTAATTCAGCCCGAGTGAAAATGGATTGAAAATTAATTTCTCCGTTTCCTACCGCAACCATATTCCCGTCTGTTGCCCGATCTTTTACATGAAGCATCGTAAAACGGCCTGGATATTTTTCAAAATAAGGAATTGGATCGACCCCAGCATGCGCTATCCAATATAAGTCTAACTCGAAATCAACAAGAGAGTCCTCCGTCTCCTCGAGAATTAAATCATACGCAACCACGCCCTTGATAGATTGAAACTCAAAGTCATGATTATGATATCCAATTCTTAAACCTGCTTTTTTGCACGACTCTCCAGCCAAATTTAAAGTTTCAATGAGCTGTTTATAGTGGCTTTCCGTTCTTTCACTCGGTGCCAAGTACGGGATTACTATATTCTTTTGGCCCAGAACTAAAGCGCGCTCAATTTCGAAGTCAAGGTCATCACGAACAGCTTGCCATGGAATATGCGCCGCCGGAGAAACCAACCCGTTTGTATCAAGCACCTTCCGCACCTGAATCGGCGTAAGATCAAAGTACCCAGCAAACTCAACTTCGCTGTAACCAAGCTCTGCAACGCGAGCCAAAGTCCCTTCGAAGTCATCTTCCATTTCCTTTCGCATTGTATAGAGTTGTAAACCAAGACGTTCTATACGCCGCTTTACTGCAGCACCCTCAGCGGCCGAAACCAAAGAGGCGCCGTAAAAGCCAGTCGCTAAGGAAATTGAACCTTCCAAAAACTGCCTCCGGTTAAGTTTATTCATAAATATCCTCAGAATTTCCGTTTTTATCAAAACACAAAATAATTATGGAGTCTAATGTAGCGACCTCCAGACACCGCCAGCCTTGGAGGAGGCAACCGCTGCTTTGACGAATCGCACACCATTTACTCCATCTGTCACCTTGGGTAGAGCATCCTTCTCAACTTGACTTGATTTACTTGAGGATTGTCGGAGGTGATCCGCAAAGTCTCTGTAAAGATTTGCAAATCCCTCAATAAAACCTTCTGGATGACCTGCCGGTATTCGGATAGATTCATTAGCAAACGTCCCAAGCCCGGGGCCACCTCTAGTCAAAGTGTTGGTAGGGCCACCAAGCGGTTTAAATTCTAAAAAGTTTGGTGCTTCCTGATGCCACTCGAGACTGCCTTGGTCGCCATAAACACGCAATTGCAGCCCATTTTCATGCCCGCAAGCTATCTGACTCGCCCAAAGCATACCCTTCAAGCCACTCTCATATCGCAATAGAATATGTGCGTTATCATCAAGGACCCTGCCAAGAACAAAGGAGTCTAAATCTGCAAGCAGACTATGCGGCTTTTCGCCCGTTACAAACTCAGCCAGATGATAAGCATGAGTTCCAATATCACCAATCGCTCCGCCCTCGCCGGCTTGCGATGGATCTGTGCGCCAAGCAGCCTGCTTTTGACCAGAGGCTTCGATATCTGTTGCAAGCCAATCCTGAGGATACTCAACTTGCACAACTCTTAGCTTACCCAATCTGCCCGATGAAATTATCTCTCTAGCCTCTCTTACCATTGGATAACCACTATAGTTGTAGGTCACCATAAAACGTGTGCCCACACTATTTACCAATCGTTCAAGTTCTTCAGCCTGCTTGAGATCAGAAGTAATTGGCTTGTCACATATAACGTGGAACCCTGCCTGTATCATAGTTTTAGCTTGGTCAAAATGAAGATTATTTGGAGTAACAATAATGGCAACCTCAATCCCGTTTTCTTTTTCGGCTTCTGCACTCGCCATTTCAGACGGCGTTCGATAAATCCTCTCTGAATCCAAACCTAGACCAATCCCGAATTTTATACTTTTCAGATAATCCGCACTAAAGCACCCTGCAACTAATTCGAATCGATTGTCCATCCGCGCAGCTAACCGATGCACTTCACCGATAAAAGCATTCGGACCACCACCGATCATTCCTATTCGGATTTTTTTAAATGCTTCAGTCACCGGTTAAGACCCAAAATCGCTTTATTAAGCGATTCATCGCTTCCTGAATCTGCAAAATCATCAAAAGCTCGATCAGTGACACGAATAATGTGGGTATCAATAAATTCTGCGCCCTCTCTAGCGCCATCTTCAGGATGTTTCAAGCAGCACTCCCATTCCAAAACTGCCCAGCCATGAAAATTCATCGCGGCAAGCTTAGAGAACATAGCACGGAAATTTACTTGCCCATCTCCTAACGATCGAAACCTGCCAGCTCTATCAACCCAACTTTGATAACCACCATAAACTCCCTGTTTTGCTGTAGGGTTAAATTCTGCGTCTTTGATATGGACCATATTAATACGTTCCCGATACACATCCATAAAACCTAAGTAATCCAACTGCTGAAGGACCAAGTGACTCGGATCAAAAAGAATATTTGCTCTAGGATGATGCCCTACTCGATCCAAGAACATCTCAAAACTCACACCGTCGTGTAAATCCTCGCCAGGATGAATCTCAAAACCAATGCTCACCCCAGCGTCATCAAAAGCGTCAAGTATGGGCAACCAACGTCTCGCAAGTTCATCAAACGCTAGCTCAATAAGTCCAGCAGGCCGCTGTGGCCATGGATATAAATATGGCCAAGCAAGAGCACCAGAAAAACTTGCGTGATCAGTTAGACCCAAATTTCGTGATGCCCGAGCAGCCATCATTAGCTGATCTACCGCCCATTCTTGTCGGGCCTTTGGCCTGCCGTGAAATTTATTCGGAGCAAACCCGTCAAACATCTGATCGTACGCCGGATGAACAGCCACCAGCTGCCCTTGCAGGTGTGTCGACAACTCAGTTACTTCGATGTCATGATTCGCTAACACGCCCCGTACTTCGTCACAATAGTCGGAGCTTTCAGCAGCTAATTCCAAATTAAAGAGGCGATCATCCCAGCTTGGGATTTGAACCCCCTTAAAACCGCAATCAGAGGCCCATCCCGCTATTTCGGAAAGAGAGGCAAAAGGGGGCTCATCGCCGACAAACTGTGCTAAGAATACCGCAGGTCCCTTAATTGTCTTCATGGAACACTCCTCTTAGATCAGAAAGGTGAATCTGGGAAATAATAATCGTCAGCGTTTTGTTCCGTGATTAACGGAGAACTAAGAATATACTCTCCCTCAATTGGCGCATCCGCTAAAAGCTTTATTGTTGTAAGCTCCATGGCTGTTGAAATCATTCCAGGAGGGTAAAGAACATCGACGGGCGTGAGTTTGTCACCCCCTTTAACCCGCCGAATAATGTCCTTCATCCCTCCCCCGCCAACAACAAACAGCTCATCCTGCCGTCTTGCTTGCCGGACCGCTTGTATGACACCGATAGCAATATCATCATCCTGAGCCCATACCGCATCGATCTTTGGGAACCTTGATAAAAAATCTTGCATTACTGTAAAGCCGTCATCTCGATTCCAGTTAGCATACTGAGAATCTAGAACCTCTATACCAGTATCAGCTATCACTGACATAAAGCCCTCAAATCGTTGCTCATCAATTACCGTTGGCATTCCTCGAAGAATAACGATTTTTCCATTCTCATCTAACCGACCCTTAATATAGTTTGCAGAAACACGGCCCATCTGGTTATTATTTCCAGCCACATAAAAATCACGGATACTAGGGTCGGTTAATCCTCGGTCAACCACAGTAACGAAAACACCTGAACGCTTTACGTTTCGGACCGGCCCTGTCAAGGCAGCTGATTCAAATGGCAAGATAACAAGAGCATCAATCTGATGAATCGTTAGTAAATCCTCGAGATCATTTGCCTGCTCAGACGCATTGCTTGCCGTAGCCAAAATAATTTTGAGTTCTGGATACTGACTTTCAAGACGACTTTTAGTTTTCTCTGCGTGAAAATTAAGTCCCCCCGCCCATCCATGTGTCGCAGCTGGAACTGAGACACCGAGAGTCTGAGCGAAACTTGGTGCATGCAACACCAAGCTTAAAAAACTAATCGCAAACACCCGCCTAAAGCGAGCACCAATCTTCATTTTAGGTTTCATTTAATACTCCTTAAAACGGCGCAAATCATTAAGGCTCAGGATTTGACCTGCTCGCCATTTTTCTGCTGGATAACTACTGCAGCTATTATAATAAGCCCTTGCACCGCCCCATTGAGATAATTGCTCACCATATCTGTCAAATTAAGAATATTCCCAATTAGCGTCAAGATAAGCGCCCCTGCAACCGTACCCCAAACACGGCCGTATCCACCCTTCAATGCAGTCCCTCCTATTATCACTGCTGCGATTGCTTCTAATTCCCAGAGCACGCCTGTCTGCCCTGACGCTGAGCCTAAGCGAGGCACATAAATGATCGTAGCAATGGAAACACAAAATCCTTGTATCATAAAGGCCAAGATCTTAATCTTTTCTGTATCGATTGCAGAATAAAGCGAAACTTTTTCACTCGACCCAACTGCGAATAAATGCCGTCCAAAAATAGTTTTGTTCATCAAAATATACGCCATTACAGCCAGACCCAAAAATACCCACACTGGATAAGGTATCCCTAAAAAATCTCCGTAATAAACACTGCTGTATACGTCATTAATTGTAAAACTTAGCGACAGTGTTCCACCGTCCGCCATGAAGGTTACTAGCGATCGGTAAATGCCCATAGTTCCAAGCGTAACTATAAACGCCTCGATCTTTGCTTTCGTAGTCAGTAACCCATTAATTAGGCCTGCTAACAACCCCATAGTAATGGACGCCAATACAGCTATACATATAACAATGATAATAGAATTGATGCTCTGAAATAGAACGTTCATAAGCATAATCATGCAACCAGAAATAAATGCTGCCATAGACCCTACGGATAAATCTATCCCGCCTGCCGTAATAACAAATGTCGCACCGATCGCAACGATACCGATAAAAGAACTTCGGGCAAGTATATTTGCCAAATTACCGGAGCTGAGGAAGGCCTCATTTACAAAAACGCCGAGCAAAAAAATCAACACTAATGCAATAAAAGGACCTATAGATTTCTTATTTAAAGTCACGATTCTTCTCTCAAAGATTATTAAATTTTCAACTAGTTCTTACTGTGCTGCTTTTTCAGCCCTGCGGCATAACGCATTATTTCCACATTATTAATATCCTCTCCTTCAAGAATGCCGGCTAACTGACCGCCACGCATTACCGCGACGCGATGCGATAATCCGATAATTTCATTCATATCTGATGAGAGAATTATAATTGCACAGCCTTTTTGAGTTAATTCAGCAAGGAGTCGGTAAATCTGACCTTTTGTACCGATATCTATGCCGCGAGTTGGCTCGTCGAAAATAATAATCTCCGGAGCAGTTTCGAGCATCTTTGCGATGAGCAGTTTCTGTTGATTGCCACCCGAAAGCCTGCTCACTCCTGCCTCCAAATCCTTAACCCGAACATCAAATAAGTTCAGAGCCCTAAGAAAAGCTTTGAGCTCAGTTTTAGCGTCTAAAAACCAATGAGAAAATTGCTTCAAGGCAAAAAGCGAAAAATTGAAAGCTGCAGTTTTCTCTAAAAATAACCCACTGCCTTTCCTATCTTTCGTTAAATAAGTAATATTATTTGAGCGAGCGTCGGCTAGATTTTTAATAAAAATCTTGGTGCCCTTAATAAACACGACTTTTCTTTTTGCTCTACGCAAACCGACTAAAGCTTCCATTAGTGCTGATCTTCCGGACCCAACTAAACCGGCAAAACCTAATACTTCACCTTTTTTTAATTCAAAAGAAACCGAATCATTACCCTCAATTTCTAAGGCAGATACTGACATTGCAAGGTCTGACTTTGATGCTGGTGTTGGGATCGAAGGAAATAACTTACTAAGCTCTCGCCCTACCATGAGCTTCGCCATCTTATCTTTGCTTAATTCGGAAACTTTATAACAACCAACTTGGTTTCCATCACGAATGATCGTCACACAGTCAGCCAGCGCGGAAATTTCTTCTAACTTATGCGAAATGAACACTACAGCAACACCGTCAGACCTTAATTCTTTTATTCGAGTAAACAAAATGCGACTTTCTTGCTCAGTCAATACAGCAGTGGGTTCGTCTAATATCAGGACTCTCGGGTTTTTTGATAAAGCCTTAGCTATCTCAACCAGCTGTTTCTCGGCCACCGAAAGAGACCCGACTTTGTCCGAGGGTGCTATGTTGCTTTTCAAAATCCTAAGGTACTTTGAAGCGATCTCATCCATGCCAGACCTGTCGAGAAGCCGCAGCCCAAGCACAGAAAAATGTCTAAGACGCTCTGCACCAAGAAACATATTCTCTGCAACAGTTAATTCATCAATAAGATTGAACTCCTGATGAATAAGAATCACGTTTAGAGCTTCCGCTGTTTTTTGATTCCAGACAAATCTCTTTAACAAATCGCCGGCATCTTCAGAATCCAGTGGCTGAACACTTATAGATCCCGAACTTAAATTTTCATAACCCGAAAGAAGCTTTACCAACGTCGACTTCCCAGCTCCATTTTCGCCAAGAATCGCATGCACCTCACCCGACTTTATAGTGAGATCAATACCATTTAGGACGGATATCGACCCAAAAGATTTGTGAAGCTGAACCGCTTTAATTAGCTCAAGACCAGCTGGCACACTGATACCCAAAGTCATTTCACCCGCCAATTACATATTCTAAAAAGTTTTCATTTAGTTTGTATCTTTTAATACGCTCTAGATGTTTGCTAAAGCAGACCAATTCCAGAGCCACAAAGAGGCCACTCTTTATCTAGTTGACCAGCTTTTTTGTTCCGGGTAGTACCTCAAAATTTTGTTCAAAATCAGCAATTACTGAGGTGAGTTGTGTCAACACCAAAGCGTTTCCCGACACTCTTCCATAACCGGCTTGCAGTTGTGACGCGAGCGTTTCCTGACCACTTATTACAGCCTCTAAGTCTGAACGATTCATCTCAATTACAACATCTGGCTTCGCTGCTAAATAACCCTCAAGCACGGAAAGCGTGGCTCCGCTCATCTCTATAACAAAATTCTCTCCGGTATCAGGCGAAATAAAATTTATAATAAAGCTCATCGCATCAGCTTTCTCACTATCAATCCGAGTACCTATCGCATCCCACCATTGAGCAGTTGTTAAAGCACGCTGTAAACTATTACTTCCGGCTGAAGACTGAGGACGCTCCAGTATCCCGTTACGAAGCTCCGCTGCTGATGACAAAAATACATTTCGTAAGCTCGCGCTTTCGTACTGATAACCAAGTTGTTCAAACACATCAGCAAGTAAATTCTTCGCTCTAATATTATTTGGTTTCGCGTACACAAGTTTATTAAGTATCTCCATCGCTAATCGATACCTACCCTCGTTGTAAAGTTGCTCAGCACGCACAATAATAGTCGAGTCACCTCCCATCATTTCTACATATAACGGAGCAGAGTCATAAGGAGAAAGTGGAACTAGTGTCGCAGGGTTACCATCCCAATAACCAAGATAACGGTTAATCACGGCACGAGCATTATGAAATTCTGAACCATGATATTGTCGCGCACTCCATTTTTTTTCTAAACTATTTGGTACTTTATACTCATTATGGATTTCATTGATGGTGACACCATTATTAGCAAGAAATAGCACTTGGTTATTTAGATTTGCATAAGCGTCCCTCTGACTTCTCATGACTTCCTGAATACGATCATTGCCCCACCGGGGCCAATTATGTGAAGAGATCATTACTTCAGCTTCCTGACCATACTCGTAAAGAGCTCTATTAATTTGCTTAGACCATTCAAGTGCATCGCGCACCAGAGCCCCTCGCAAAGTATAAATATTATGAATAGTAGCCGTAATATTTTCTGCCGCCCAAAAAACCTTGTGGTCTGGAAACCAAGCATTCATCTCAGCCGGCGCTTCGGTTCCAGGCGTATTTTGAAAAACGATTTTAACACCATCTATTGTGTGCTCTTCGAACGCTTCGCGAACGACAACGGTAGGCGGAATTAAGCCTCTAGATCCCCGTGAGAGCCCTTTTCCAATAGCGGAATCCACTTGCCCAAACGGACTAGAAGGAATATTGCCTCCATATTGAAAACCCGCACGCCGTCCCATCGCGGTTCCGGCATAAATATTTTCAGAGGCGACTTCCCGCATAAATCCAACCGGGGCATAAATCTCAACCTCTCCGCTTGCGACCTCGGCTTCTTTAACAACTCCTAGGACACCTCCAAAATGATCGATATGTGAATGAGAATAAATGACAGCGCTGACGGGTAACCTTCCAAGTTCCTCGTTGATTAATCCCAAAGCAGCGCTGGCCGTTTCTGACGACAAAAGCACGTCAAAAACAATCCAACCCGTTTCTCCCCGCACAACAGTCATGTTTGCAAGATCAAAACCACGAACCTGGTAAATAAAATCTGGAACCACTTCGTACAACCCATAATTCATATTCAAAATAGCTTGGCGCTGCAAGGAAGGATGAATACTATCGAAATCATCTCCATTTAATAAAAAGTCGTATCTTTCTAAATCCCAAACTACTCGACCGGTTGAATCGCGAACTTGCTTAACCTCGGGGTGTGCTAGGAAACCTCGTTCAGCCTCTGCTTGATCTCGTAGATCAGAAAAAGCCATGGAATCACGTAATTGTTCCTGCCTCGCGGCCGTTGCAGAACTCGACGCTTTGCCGAGCTCATCAAAATGCACCTGAGCTACTACCGAACCCCCAATAACGTAAAAATTAATAAAAATACCTAAGCTCACTACGTCTCTTATGCGAGACGCAAGATTTCGGGTCAAAAGCATAATCATATTTTTCATTAATTTTTCCCCTCATCAACAATGCTATTTGACGTTATCAAAAGCACGGATTTAGTTAATCTTATTTTGACAAAGCTATTGTTACCCTCTCCAACACACTTTCACACCGTTCTTCGACTTTTAAAGAAAAGAGTCCATCCGCACGGGTTTTCCCAGGATTAATACAAGCAACTGGAATTTTTTTTCCAACGGCGTAACGGCAAAAACGAAATCCAGAGAACACCATCAAAGAGCTACCGACGACTAATAGCGCATCACTTTCGTCAATCTTTTTATATATTTCTGAGACAATTTCACGCCTGACTGCGTCTCCAAAAAATACCACATCAGGCTTCAATATACCGCCACAGCATTCGCAATCAGGTACATGAAATAATTCTACGATACCGTCTGAAACATCAGCGTCTCCATCTGGAGCAATCGTATCGCAATGCGGCAACCATGAATTCAATGCTTGGATGCGCTCCTGCATTCGGCTTCTTTGCGATTTCTGTCCGCAACTTAGGCAAATTACCTTATCAAGACGGCCATGCAGATCTATTACCTTCTGATGACCCGCGCGCTGATGCAAACGGTCAACATTTTGTGTCACCAACAACGATATTTTTTTCTGAGCTTCTAGCTGAACTAAATTCTCATGCGCTCTGTTTGGCGTAGCATGTCTCACGGCCGGCCAACCTGCATAACTGCGAGCCCAATATCTCTGCCGAGCGATTTCTTTATGCAAAAAGTCATTATGTTGGATAGGGTCATTACGTAACCACTGACCAGCACCGTTCCGATAGGTCGGGATGCCCGAATTAAGACTCAACCCAGCACCTGTGAGAACAACTATCCGTTCTTTCGATTTCAAAAATTGAGTAATGTCACACGACAAAACATATTCTCCTTGTCTTCAAAGAAGATTTCTCAATCAGATATCGTTAATTTTAAAAATAAAATTCTAGACATTACATTAAAAAGCCGAAGCGATGAAAAATACATTGCTTCGGCTCTCTTTGCATGGACATTGGAGATACTCAGTATACCTCCCTCCCAACATGAAACCCTCTAAACCATAATCTTGAATTCCGGGAAGTCTTATATTCTTGACCTGTCCAAAATAACATCAGCGTTTCGCCACAGCTCATCGAACTGACGCTTTATAATCACAGCTTCTTGCTCTTTGCCTTGTGCCTCAAGGGATTGATACAAACCAAAAGTTGACCAACCATTGCGCTGATTCCACTGTAAGTCTTTTCGGTAAACTTCCTCTGCCTCGACAGGACGGTCTGCACTCAGCAAAGCCGAACCGAGATACAAACGTGCTGACTGCGACCAATCGGGAGGTTCGGTGTAATTGAGATTCTCTTGAAATTCAACCGCATGACCGTAATGCAAGATCGCTCCGTCAAGGTTTCCCTTAGCTTCCTCTATCTCACCGAGCAATGAGTGCATAGCTAATCCGAGCACGTGGTCTGCTGGGGTTGGACCAACACCAGAGTCATTGATTCCATCTGCCACCATTTGTTCTCGGATTACCCCGAGCTCTGCCTCAGCTGGCCCTATATGGCCTTTTGCAGCATGAGCACTACCCATGACATAAGCCCACATGCCTTTCAAGTAGGGCGTATCAGCCATTGCCTTATTCGCCACATTGTCTGCATGGATCTTGTCCCACTTTCCAAAAACCTTATCCATCACCCATGCATGAGCAGTGTTCTTATCCCCTCCACGCCTCGCTCCTGTAGCAGTGCCTGAATTCCGCACCGCAGCTTCGCTAGAATCTTCATAATTACCTTGAAGCATATTTGCATAACGCACAAAATCCAGAGCGTGAGGCTTATGAATTTTATGGGAAAGCGGATAAGTGCCGATCATAGGGAAATTAGTGTCTCCCCATATTTCAGCAAACTGGTCATCAACAATTTGTGATCTCTCGTTGGAAAGAATCGCCTTCTCGTACTCGCCAACTCGAAGGTAGATATGCCCAGGCATATGAACCATGTGGCCAGAAATTGGCAATGTGCCCTCGAGTTTCTGAGCGGCAGGCATTGCAAGCTCTGGTTGGTCCGATCCCTCCATTAGATGAATGTACAGGTGGTTCGCACCGGGATGATCATGCTCAAGCGTCATAGCCGCCTCAAGGGCATTTTTTCCTTCGAGCGTGCCGGGCTTGGCAGAGCCGTCTGCCTCCCAGTAATCCCATCGCGTTGTATTCATATATGCCTCACCAAAAACTGTCGCGATGTCAGCGTCTTCTGGATACTTATCATGTAAACTGCGCATTGCATCTAAAAAAGCAAAATCTCTCTCTCTGTTATCGGGGATTGCATCTTTGTTGTACAAAACAAAAGTGGCACTAATTAAATCCCTCTCTAGCTGCGTTCCGTTATTCGCTAGATCGAGAGCTTTTCGAATTGCGGCAAGACCAGCACCCTGCGGATCATCTGGCAAATTAACATAGCGACTGTTTGGATTGGGCCCAGCAGCGTGGGCTATACCCCAATACGGCATTGGATTTTGAGGATCGAGCCGGGAAGCCTCTTGATATGAGGCAATTGATTCAGGAAAATAGAAACCCCAAGCCATCCTCAACCCCTGATCAAAGAACTGTTGCGCCATTTCTGAGTCACTGCCAATAGATCTGGAATAATCGCCTCCGCCAGGCACTAGAATTGCAAGCTCATCTCCAGACTGTGCAATCGAAAGCGACGATAAAAAGCCTAACTTAACCATTAAAAAAACATACGCCATTACACAAATTAATTTCTTACGCATACCTTCACTCTCTCTATGTCTATTAATATTTGTAACCCCGAAAACTACTTGCTACCGTGTTTCCGACTTCGCAAAATTTGTAGCCCAGCTCAATTAAATTTAATGCGAAAAGCTGAAGATTTGGTTCACGAGTCTAACCCAATTTGACAGCCCTGCAAACCAATAATAACCCCCATAACATCTCGATATTTACCGTGTATTGTATGCCTGCGTTAATGAGCTTAGTTGCTAATTTAACTCTCCTGACAACCCTTAAAGGAAAAATTGACTCAAAGTGAACATTTACGCCGTCTTTACAACGATTAACACTGCAGGGCGCGGTCATTTAGCATGTCTAACCCTAAAAATTCAGCAAAATATTGATTTAGACAACTTTTAGTAAAATTACTCCGAACGCCTCAAAAATTTCGCCTTATTTTTCAGCCTGAGCCAACTTAATCCGCAAGAGCCACGATCCTTTTTTCCAAAAGTCGGCCAATCTGTTGATCAGACAAACCCAATACTTGAATAAGAATTTCTTCTGTATTTTGCCCTAAAGCAGGCGCGGGCAACGGCTCTTCGGAGGGAAGCGCATGAAATTTCAATGGCTGTGACGGGGTGAGTAATTCACCTATTCCGGGTTGCTCAATCAGAGAAAAAAGAGGATTTTGAATAGAACAATCAACGTCTTTTGAAACCAACTCAGAGAGTGTTTGATAGGGCCCCCAACAAACGCCGGCTGTCGCGAGTTCTTGATGAGCTTTTGCAGTGCTTCTGGCCTTAAACCAAGGCGCAATGATTTCGATTAATTGATGCCGTGCAATGAAACGATCACCCTCCTGACAACAGTCTATCTCTAGCTCTATCTCTAACGCCGAAATTTCATTTTTAACACCCGTCAGCTGAACAAGAGCATTCCATTGACTTAAACTTACCCCTACAATCATCACGCGACCGCCATCAGAACATTCAAAATCATGGCCAAAAGTTCCAAAAATAGAATTCCCCATAGGTTGCCGAGCGACGCCACTGACTTGAGCTTCTGCAAGATAACCAAGGTGGCCCATTGTAGCTAACGCAATGTCGGCGAGAGTAAGCGAGACGAGCTGCCCTTCTCCCGTAAGTCGGCGATGACGCTCTGCAGCTAGCAGTCCAACAGCTATTTGTTGCCCCGCAATAATGTCCCAAGCGGGCAGGGCACTGTTCAATGGTGTTTTCCCATCCCCATTCAAAAATGGAATTCCAACCTTACTGTTGACCGTATAATCAAGAGCAGAACTGCCATGACGATCACCTGCAAGACTGACATAAATAAGATCTTCTCGCCGATCTCGCAATTTTTTATCTGCGAGCCAGCCTCGAGCTGGGAAATTACTTACAAAAATACCTCGGTTTTCACCTGCTACTGTGATCAAGTCAACAATTAATTCCCTTCCCTCATCACTTTTTAGGTCAACTGCAATTGATCTTTTGCCTTTATTTAAACTGTGCCAATATAGGCTGTTGCCCTTTGAGTCGACGGGCCAACGCCTATAATCAATTCCTCCGCCAATTTGATCAAACCGAATAACATCAGCACCCAATTGAGCAACAGTCATCCCGCCAGAGGGGGCCGCAATAAAAGCGCTACCCTCAATAATTGTTAATCCTTCTAAAATATTTTGCATCTCTAACTCTCAAACTCAGCAAAAGCCGAATCAATATAGCCACGCGCGACTACCTTTAATGCGAGCACCTCTTCAGCGCCTTCGAATATTGACAAGACTCTAGCGTCAACGAATAGGCGGCTTACTGCAACCTCTTCGGCATATCCCATTCCACCAAAAATCTGCTGCGCTTCGCGTGTTACTTGCTCAGCTGCTCGGCAACTAAACAACTTTACCAAGCTTGCCTCCATTTGCCCCTGACCTTCATCCATTAATCGAGCAACTCTATGCGAAAATGCACGAGAGGCTTCTACCATCATCAGTATGCGAGCAAGCTTTATTTGAATTAATTGATACTCGTTAATCAGCCTGCCAAATGTGGCGCGCTCTGCGGCATACCGAAGCGCATGCTCATAGGCTGATTGCATTACACCAGTAGCCCGAGCCGCAGTTTGAATTCTTCCACCTGAAAATCCCGACATCGTATGGTAAAAACCTTTCCCTCTGCCTTTTATACCGCCGACAAGCGCCTCATCAGGAACAAAAAACCCATCAAAATTTAAGTCAAACGAATGCATACCTCTGTATCCGAGCGTAGAAATTGATTGACCAGAGAGCTCACCACCAACTGGATTTTTGAAAATAAAATTGCGCCCTTTAAACGCGGGCTTCTCGACCAGAAATAAGCTCAGGCCCTTATGGCCTAGCGAGTCGTTTGATTCTGTGCGCGCAAGCACCACAAGTAACTCAGAACGCGCCGCAAAGGTGCACCAAGTCTTTGCGCCATTTAATATCCAGCCTCCTTCCACTGGCGAAGCTCTTAAGTTCACAGAGGCAACATCTGAACCTGTATTAGGCTCTGTTATCGATATTGCGCAGAGGGTCTGCCCAGACGCAAGCTTTGGCAACCAACGGGATTTTTGTTGCTCTGTTCCACCACTCAACAACGCCCGAGCCGCAATCTCAGGCCGCGTGATTAAGCTACCTGCAGCCCCCAAAGATCCACGCGACAACTCTTCGGTAACAATAATCATGCTCAGACTGTCAGGCCTATCATCCGGCTGGAGTCCTCCGAATTTCTCTGGAATGCAAGTTCCAAAACAGCCAAGTTCTGCCGCAGAAACTAATATTTCATCCGGGACATCTAAATCTTCACGATGAATTGCCTCAGCCTTCGGTATAACTACCTCATCTGCGAAACGTTTAAATGTTGTTCTCATCAATTCTTTTTCAGTATTCAAATTACTTGAGAGCTGAGTTATTCCACCGGTACAAAGCTCGGATCCCAAACTCGCAACGAATTCTAACCTTCCATACTTAAATCGCAATGACACGTAGTTTGTGTTGCCGTAAAACTGAATTATCTCGTCTTCATTAAGACCAACATTCTGGCCAATCCTTAGAAATCGGCTAATACTTCTATTAAAAGTTTCAACCATAAAACATAGCGCCATCTGATTAACCAGAGAATCGCAGTCTGGGCCTCGGCTGATGAAGGCCTCGGCGGCCGAAATTTCCGCCGACACGAAAGCCAATTCATAACTCGCTTCTTGAAAATGATCTAAGCCCTCTAGGCTCAGAGATTTCCTATCCGGGGTCATGGAGTTTTTTGCAATAAATGCAAAAGCCTTCAAAAGCAAATTTCGTATCTCACATATCAGTTCATTCGCTTTTTTTATATCTTTTAAAACCATCATCTAATTTCCAGTACTCCAAAATTCTCGTGATCAATCTTCAATAAACTTATCGCCGTAACAGTTGTTTCACTGCTTTTGGAAGTTCACAGCCGCTTTCCAGTCGAAATTGAGGTCGGCTACCGCGACAAAACTTGGGTTAAGAAGTGAATCTTTAGTGTTATAGCGCAGCGGCTTAAAATTCAGATCAAAAATATCCCCACCAGCAGCCGCTAACACCGCATGTGCTGCAGCCGTATCCCATTCTGAAGTCGGCATAAATCGGGGATAAAGATCTGCACTTCCCTCAGCAAGTAGGCAAATTTTAAGAGAGCTTCCAATACTCTTTGTTCTCACCGGGCCGATACTTTCTTCAATCCTCTTTATAAAATTCTCTAAAAATTGTCCTCTGTGACGACGACTTGCAACAACACGCAAGGGATTTTGACACTGACTAGTCTCAATTTTTTCCGCAGAATTTAAGCCATCAAAGCACCAAGCTCCGTCCTCGACGCTACCAAAATACGTTTTCTCAGAACAAGGAACGTGGACAACACCCATAATCGGTATCCCATTATCTATAAGTGCGATATTGACAGTGAATTCGCCATTTCGATTAATAAATTCTTTGGTGCCATCCAAAGGATCAATCAGCCAGTAACGACTCCATTTCGATCGTTCTGTAAATTCATGATAATCCCCTTCCTCTGAAAGACAAGGAATGTCTGGGGTCAAAAGCTTGAGCTTTTGATCTATTAACATGTGAGCACGCAGATCTGCTTTAGTAATTGGCGAATTGTCTGATTTATACTCAACCGACTGCTCTTCTTCACCCATCGAAGCATAAACCTGAGATATCTCAAGTCCAGCCGCAATAGCAATTTCAATCAAACTAGATCTTTGAAATTTCACTTCATTCATATATTCTCCTAACTCTCGATCCCCATACTACACCATCAAGCATTTTGTGACTCAAAGTAAAAACCTATGTCAGTTACGCAACAACCGGAAACAATTCCTTGGAGCAAGATTAAAACCGTCATATTCGATATGGATGGAACTCTATTGGACTTGCATTTCGACAACTACTTTTGGCTTAGTCTTCTTCCTAAAAGTTATGCCAATGCAAAAAGCCTCTCTTTTAAACAAGCAAAATCGTTAATTGAGGATATTGCTCAAAAAAATATTGGATCTCTGAATTGGTACTGTTTAGATTATTGGGAGACCGAACTCGATTACGATCTTCGAACACTAAAGAAAACGATCGTTGAAAAAATTAAGGTGCGTCCAAACGTCGAACCTTTTTTAAATCAGCTGAATGTATGCGGTAAAGATTTAATTTTGGTTACAAACGCCCATCCCTATAGCTTAAAATTAAAGATGGACCTTACAGGGATTGCAAATTACTTCACGAAATGCATAAGTTCACATGACCTTGGGCTGGCAAAGGAAAATAGAGGGTTCTGGAAAAAACTAATAGCTGTTGAACCATATGACCCTCATCAAACGCTGTTATTTGATGACTCAATCGCCGTTCTAAGACAAGCCAAGAGAGAGGGCATCGAAAATTTATGGGGTGTACACCAACCTGACAGCCATCAAGCCTCGATACAGCAAGCTGAATTTCCATTAGTAAAAGACTTTATGAAACTTATTCCTCTAAATCGACAAAATATAGAAATTAAAACGAACAGATGAAAAAAAGTTCCGATTCAAAAAAAAATCCGGCTGATCAATTACTCAAAACTCGGGTTAGATTAGACAAATGGTTATGGGCCGCGCGATTTTATAAAACAAGAAGTATTGCTAAGCAGGCAATAGAGGGCGGGAAGGTACATTGCGATGGGTCACGAGCAAAACCGAGCAAAGAGATTGAACTGCACACAAAGATTAAATTGCGACAAGGACATGACGAGAAGACAATTGAGGTAATTAAGCTCATTGATCAAAGAAAAGGTGCTTCCGAAGCTCAAGGACTTTACTGCGAAACATCGGAAAGCATTGCCATACGAGAAAAATGTGCAGCAGAGCGGAGAGCGCAACCAAGTTTCCACGATCAAAATGGGAAACCCAATAAACGAGATCGTCGGCTAATTCATCGATTCAAGCAAATCGAGTGAGGCTCACGGGCTTATCTCATTAGCACCCCTTAACTTTATTTGACATAATGAACTTTAAACTGAGGAGAACAAGACTCCGCAAAATCGAAAACCTGAAGACATAAAACTTATGGAAAAGGTAAAGCTTTGGGAAACATAAATACGCAAGCTCTTGAAAGGTACGGCCTGTCCTCTTTTGATTCTGCTTGGGGCGAGGTCGTCAGAGGCATCGAAAAGGAATGCCTCAGGGTCGCAGCCGATTGCTCCCTGTCAAAGAAACCTCATCCCGAAGCATTAGGTTCCCCACTGACCAACCCATTTATTACCACTGATTTTTCTGAAGCCTTGTTAGAATTTATTACCCCTATTTATTCTAACATCGACGAATGCCTAGAAATGCTCGATCTAATTCATTGTTTTTCCGCTCAGAATATAGAGCAAAATGAAACCCTGTGGTCAACCAGCATGCCATGCCCTTTAGGTCTTAGCTCAGAAATCCCCATTGCGAACTATGGTAATTCAAACAATGGTCTGCTTAAAACGCTATATCGAAAAGGTTTAAGCAATAGGTATGGCAGTATCATGCAGACCGTCGCGGGTATTCACTACAACTTTTCAATGCCGGAGAGCTTTTGGTTACCGTTCCAAACTCAGCGGGGAGAAAAGGGCAGTCTTCAAGACTTCAAAACAAAAAGTTACCTAAACTTAATCCGTAATTTTCATCGCTTTTCTTGGTTGTTAATATATCTCTTTGGAGCGTCACCTGCAGCTGACAGAACGTTCGTGCAGAGTCGACAAAATACGTTGGAGACTTTTGACAAAGATACTGTTTTTCTCCCGTTTGCGACCTGTCTTCGGATGGGTCGACTCGGCTATAAAAGCGAAGCTCAGCAATCGCTTTTTATTTGTTACAACGATCTGCAAAGTTACGTCGATTGCTTAAAGGGAGCAATGAAGACTCCATATCCCGCTTATCAAGAGATAAGCCAAGAATCAAACGGCAACCATGGTCAGATCAATACCAATCTATTGCAGTTAGAGAATGAATTTTACAGTAGCATTCGCCCGAAACGAAACACAACTAATGATCGCAGGCCGCTGGAAGCTTTGCTAAAAGAAGGCATCGAATACATCGAAATCCGATCGCTTGATCTTAACCCATACCTACCCCTAGGCATCGACGCGGAACAGTGTCGATTTTTAGATACGTTTCTACTACACTGCCTCCTCACAGATAGTCCAGAATGTAACGCTGATGAATTTTTTGAGGTCAGCGCTAATGTAACAAAAGTAGTCGAAAGGGGCCGGTCGCCTGGACTAAATCTTATGCAACAAGGGACGGAAAAATCTTTGAGCACGTGGTCTAAAGAGCTTTTGAATGATATGCGATATGCTGCGTCATTACTTGAAAAAAGCGATCATAAAGATCGCTATGATTTAGCTATACAGGTGCAGCTACAAAAAATTGATAAACCCGAACTTACACCATCAGGAAAAATGATGTCGCAAATTAAACAGTCACAACAATCTTTTACAGAGATTGCTCATCAGCAATCAAAGACACATACCTCTTATTTCTTAAACAAAACTATCGATTCTGGTAAGTACGAAGAAATGAAAGTAGCCGCTGTGACCTCTATTTCGAAACAAAAACAGATTGAAGCCCTTGCTCAACCCCATTTTGACGATTTTTTAAATCAGTGGAATGCTCATCTAGAGGCGCCTTAGGACTATGCGTATGCCTACATCAAAAACCGTTGATAAAAAATTCAGCCAAAAAGGAGACTAGGGTGGCGATTTCTTTTCCGAGTAATAGAGTAATTAACATCGGTATATTCACCGGCACTTTAGTTACGATCGCCATCGTATTGTATATGGAGCATGTGATGCTCCTATCGCCTTGCGGACTGTGCATTACTCAAAGAGTTTTTGTAATTCTGTGCGGTTTAACTTGCGGTATTGCGGCTATTCATAACCCAAGTTTTTCAACTCAGAGATTATATTCATTCAGTGCAGCTTCATTTTGTGTGCTCGGAAGTTACTTTTCCATCAGGCAAATATGGCTTCAAAACCTTCCGGAAGACCAAGTGCCCGCATGCGGCCCCGGCCTGACTTACATATACCAAAACTTTCCAATGATTGAGATGTTTAACTTCCTCTTAAAAGGTGATGGCAACTGTGCAGAAGTTGTATTCCGTTTTCTTGGCATCTTTACAATTCCACAAATGGCTCTGATCGCATTTTTTTTCCTTTTCTCAACATGCGTTTTCACAGCTTTAAGAAGTGCAAGTAGGTGATGAAAAACTACCGCTATCACCCTCGCCGAATTTTCAGAAAATAAACTAAGATAATTCGTAAGTATTTGGATATATTTTGGCTCCGCCAACTGCTCGCTAGTAACCTATTACTCTCACTAACGGTTGGATAAATGTGATTGACTTGGGACAAACTTTTAAGACCCATTCGGTGGGTCATTGCGAAAACAAATTCCGCAATCTGTTCGCTTGCATGATGCCCAACTATAGTGACTCCTAAAATTTCATCTGTTTTTTCAGCAGTGAGTACCGTAACAAAACCGAATGCCTCACCTTCGGCCAACAGACGATCGTTCTTAGTCAAATCATAGCTGCTCACATCAAAAGCAATCCCTGCCGCCCTCGCGTCGCGTTCACAGAGCCCGACTCGAGCAATTTGCGGATCGGTAAATATAGCGTAAGGTACAGCTCTATAATCTGCAGCTAGCCTCCACACCCCTTCGATAATTGAATTTGTTGCTGCGTAAAACCCTTGATAAGAAGCCATGTTTGTATGCTGATATGGACCCACAACATCACCAACTGCAAAAATATTTGGAAAATTAGTCTGAAGATACGCATTTACCGCTATTCCACCACTTTGTGAAATCTTAACGCCAATTTCTTCGAGCCCAAAATTCTCAACGTTTGGACTCCGCCCAGTGGCATATAACACTTGGTCGAAGGCAATCTTAAGAATTGTCCCATCCGAAAGTCGCTGCACAATTGCAAATTTTTGTTTTCCATTTTTTTTAAACTCTAAGAGCCGATGACCAACTAATACGTCAACCCCAATCTCCTTGAATTTTTCTTGAATTGCGAGTGAAACTTCGTCATCTTCTTTGGATAACAATCGGTCAGCTAATTCTATTTGAATTACGTTAGAACCAAAATTTTGAAAAGCTTGGGCCAACTCACAGCCCATTGCTCCCCCGCCTATGATCAGAAATCGATTCGGCAACCGATCGATAGACCAAATAGTTTCTGAAGTAAGAAAGCTAACTTCAGACGACCCCTCTATTTCCGGTATACATGGTCTTGAGCCAGTCGCTACAACAATAGACCTTGTTGTGATTTCTTTATTATCTATTTGGACCATAAAAGGAGTTTTAATAGTTGCCGTTCCTTTTAAGCAATCAACTCCGAGTGATCGATAACGCTCAGAGGAATCGTGTGGCTCAATTTTCTTAATGATCTCTCTTGTTCGCTGCATTACACTCGGAAAGCTAATACTTCCTTGCGCCTCAATAATGCCAAACTCCGACGCGCGTCTAAGGTAAGACATTATTTTACTGCTGCGGATTATCGATTTACTGGGTACGCATCCGGTGTATAGGCATTCGCCACCCTGTTTGTCCTTTTCTATAAGAATAACCTTAGCCTTCGCATTGGCTGCAACAAGGGAAGTTACAAGACCACCAGCCCCTCCGCCGATCACAATCAAGTCAGCATCGTAAGACAAAGGCCTCGAATAAAGGCGATAAATACGATTTTTTTGACACATAGCCACAATCCATCGACTGAGTAGCGGAAGAACTCCTAGGAAAGTAATAGAGAGCAATGATCTTGTACTTAGCAAATCAGACGTCGACGTAATATGCGCTAATCCTGACCCCGCGCTAACGTACACAGCAGAACTAATCGCCATTCCTAATTGACTTATAAAATAAAATTTTTTAAGAGAAATTTTTGTTAATCCCATTAGGAGATTCACAAGAAAAAAAGGGAAGAATGGGATCATTCGGAGACTAAAAAGATAAAAATCTTGATCTTTTTCAATAGACCTCATAAAAGATGATAAATGAATTTTAAATCGTTTTCGTATCCAATCATGCAATAAAAATCTTGAAATAGAAAAAGCAACCGTGGCTCCAATAGTGCTTGCAAAAGACGCCAGTAAAAACCCTTTAAGGAAGCCAAATATCGCACCACCAAGCAACGTCATTACCAACACTCCTGGGATCGACAACGCTGCAACCAAAACATATAAGACAAAAAATAACGTTGCAGCAAGAAAAGAATTTTTTGCTTCAAACTGCTCAAGATATCGGTATCTTGTCTTGACATACTCAAGATCAAAATATGAAGCCATGTCAAACGAAATGTAAGCCCCAATTATTCCAAAAATTAAAACCCAAAAAATAAAATTTTTTCTAGTCAACTTAGATTCCATTTATCAGCTTATTGATTCAAACGTCTAATTTCGAGTGCTATAGCAAGCGCGCCGGTATAAGATAACTAATATGCTTATTTGACCCGCTTACGATAGCTGATCTTAAAACAGAATCAGACGATAGTTGTTTTCTTAACAAGTAAGGTATTATGTATCAATGTTAGGTAAATTAAGAGGGTCGTGCCGTGTCAAATTTTTACAGCGATAGACGCTTTCCTTCGTCGCGTCCGCGCCGAATGCGCTCTGAGGAATCTACTCGGAGACTAATGCGTGAACACTCTCTCTCTACAAACGATTTAATTCTCCCAGTATTCGTTATTGAAGGGCACAAATTACGAGAGCCCATTGATTCAATGCCCGGTGTAGAGCGCCTCAGCGTCGACGAGCTTTTGAATGAAGCTGGCGAAATTGCCTCCCTAGGCATACCTGCAATGGCACTTTTCCCATGCCCAGATGAAACTTGCAAAACATTAGAAGGAGAGGAGTCATTCAACCCGAGTGGTCTTATCCAGCGTGCGATAAAAGCGTTAAAGGCCGAATATCCAGCGCTTGCACTGATTTCAGATGTAGCTCTTGATCCTTATACTACGCATGGCCAAGATGGAGTCATTGATGAGAAAGGATATGTAGTAAACGATAAAACAGTAGAGATCCTAAGAAAACAAGCGCTTTCTCATGCCAAAGCTGGTGCTGATATTGTAGCACCGTCCGACATGATGGACGGGCGCGTTGCAGCTATTCGAGCGATTCTTGAAGAGAATAACCTAGAAAATACCAAAATACTCGCATACTCTGCAAAATACGCATCGAATTATTACGGACCTTTTCGCGACGCTGTGAGGTCTGCGCCGAGCTTAAATAAGGGTAGTAAAAATAGCTATCAGATGGATCCTGCAAACAGTGACGAAGCGTTGCATGAAGCCGCATTAGATCTCTCTGAGGGTGCCGACATGATTATGGTAAAACCCGGCTTGCCGTATCTCGACATAGTGCACAGGCTAAAGACCGAACTCCGAGCTCCAACATTCGTGTACCAGGTGAGTGGTGAATATGCGATGCATATGGCTGCAGCGCAAAATGATTGGCTCAAACACGATGCCGTCTTAATGGAGTCATTACTTTGCATTAAACGGGCAGGAGCTGACGGCATATTGACGTATTTCGCAAAAAAAGCTGCTAAAATTTTAAAATCTCAAAATTAATAAAAACAATTAATGCGGAACTCTTGAATCCGCGAAAATTCTCATTATGATAGGTCGTGCAATTCAGGCACGACCAGTTTCGAAAGCCGGGACTTTTCCTACGCCTCAACTAATACAAGAAAAGGGTTTGATTATGAGCGAAGCAATCGTGCACACCTCCGATGACAATTTCGAACAGGATGTGCTGAACGCGGATGGTCCGGTGCTCGTTGATTTCTGGGCAGAATGGTGCGGCCCATGCAAGATGATTGCTCCAATACTTGAAGAAATTGCCTCAGACTATGGCGATAAAATCAAAATTTGCAAAATAGACGTAGACGCAAATACCGATACAGCACCAAAATTCGGAATTCGCGGTATTCCAACGTTAATAATTTTCAATAACGGAGAGGTTGCGGGTACGAAGGTCGGCGCTTTATCAAAATCTCAATTATCAGCATTTATTGACAGCGTAATATAATTTGCGTTTAAATGTGGTCGTCGCTATCATCGTAGTTGTCAGAAGTTTTGAAGAATTCGTCGTTCTAAAGAATGGTTTACGATTTCCTGACGTCATCGCCAGAATATCCGTTCGACATTTCCGGTGTTTCAATACAAACCAATTTTGGGTTGTGTAGCAGAACAGAAAAGCGAATTTTGATGCGTTGGTATGTATTTGAAACACCCTCAAGCAAGCACGAACGTAAGCTAATAAGCGAGTTATTATAGAGCATCATTATCTAACTAAAGTAGATTGATTAGGTTATTTTTAACAGTTCTTCCCCAATTTTTACCAACCAACTCTGTACCCTCCTCATAAACACCAAAGACATAGTCTGTAACCCAAAATAAAGAAGTAAAAAAATGAATCTGACCGAATTAAAGCAAAAACCCATCGCTCAACTTACTCAAACAGCACAAGACATGGGTGTAGAAAACGTTTCTCGAACACGAAAGCAAGATATTATCTTCGCAATTTTAAAAAAGCATGCAAAAAACGGAGAGGATATTTCGGGCGACGGAGTCCTCGAGATACTCCAAGACGGCTTTGGCTTTCTTCGTTCTGCAGACTCCTCTTATTTAGCAGGACCCGACGATATCTATGTTTCGCCAAGCCAGATAAGGAGATTTAATCTTCGTACAGGAGACACAGTTACTGGGAAAATTCGTCCGCCCAAGGATGGCGAGAGATATTTCGCTCTGCTGAAGGTTCATGAGATAAATTTTTCCAGCACAGAAAATAGTAAAAGCAAAATTCTTTATGAGAACTTAACCCCCTTGTTTCCGCAAGATCGTCTCACTCTGCAAGTAGGTAATGGAAGCACAGAAGACTTAAGCGCAAGGGTTATAGAGCTCTGTGCACCCATCGGGAAAGGTCAACGCGGGCTTATCGTATCTCCCCCGAAAGCCGGCAAAACACTTATTTTGCAGAACATCGCTCAATCAATCGTAAAAAATAACCCAGAGTGCAGACTCATTGTGCTACTTATAGATGAGCGACCGGAAGAAGTTACCGAGATGCAACGATCGGTAAGAGGTGAAGTCGTTGCAAGCACATTTGATGAACCGCCATCACGGCATGTCCAAGTAGCGGAAATGGTCATTGAGAAAGCAAAGCGATTAGTCGAACATAAAGAAGACGTAGTTATCTTACTTGACTCTATGACTCGTTTAGCCCGCGCTTATAACACAATCATTCCCTCCTCAGGGAAAGTTCTAACAGGAGGCGTCGATGCTCATGCATTAGAGAGACCCAAAAGGTTTTTTGGTGCCGCACGAAATCTCGAAGAAGGCGGGAGCCTCACCATTATTGCGACCGCACTTATCGAAACCGGATCCAAAATGGACGAAGTGATTTACGAAGAGTTTAAAGGTACTGGCAACATGGAATTGCTCCTAGATCGAAAAATTGCGGAAAAAAGGGTTTATCCAGCAATTAATGTACGTCGATCTGGAACACGCCGTGAAGAACTTATAACTAGCGAGGAAGAATTGCAACGAATGTGGATTTTAAGAAAGCTTTTGACTTCTATGGAGGATGTTCAGGCGACAGAGTTTATACTGGACAAATTAAAAGATACAAAAACCAATGAAGATTTTTTTAATTCAATGAAAAGGAAATAACTTAACTGAGATATATGAAAATAGCTACGCAAGCCCTCATATTTTTAACATACGAATTTCTTCCTCAACCATGATTTTTCCCTCTTTCCAAAGATCTGAATCCTATGGCCTTTAAAGATTTACGTGAATTCATAAACCTCTTAGAGCAAAAGGGAGAACTGATAAGAATCACGGCTGAAGTTGATCCTGTTTTAGAAATTACCGAAGTCGCTGACAGAACTCTCCGAAGCAATGGCCCGGCACTGCTGTTTGAAAATCCAAAAGGTCATTCGATACCTCTCCTAGCCAATTTATTTGGTAACACTAAAAGAATTGCTCTTGCTATGGGTCAAGAGGACATATCGGGATTGAGGGATATTGGGAAACTTCTTGCTTTCTTAAAAGAACCATCGCCGCCCGCCGGCTGGAAAGACCTCTGGCAAAACTTACCAAACTATAAAAATGTTTTAAACATGCCAGCGCGGATTTTAAAGAATGCTCCCTGCCAAGAGGTTATCATTCAATCTGCCGACGTAAACCTTAACGCTTTACCGATACAAACTTGTTGGCCAGGCGATATTGCACCGTTAATTACGTGGCCTTTAGTCATTACAAAGGGGCCGGAAAAAACACGCCAAAACCTGGGCATCTATCGGATGCAATTACTTGGGAAAAATAAACTAATAATGCGCTGGCTTTCTCATCGCGGCGGCGCCCTCGATTTTCGAGATTGGCAACAGATACACCCCCAAGAAAAATTCCCAATTTCAATAGCGCTTGGAGCGGATCCTGCAACGACCTTGGCTACAGTAACACCCGTGCCCGATACTCTCTCCGAGTATGCTTTTGCGGGTTTGCTTCGCGGCAGCAAAACAGAAGTTGTAAAATCGCTCACCAATGACTTGCAGGTTCCGGCGACGGCCGAATTTATACTAGAGGGGTATCTCGAGCCTAACGAAATTGCTCCCGAAGGACCCTTTGGCGATCACACCGGGTATTACAACGAGGTTGATAACTTCCCGGTTTTTACAGTGACATGCATAACTCATCGCCAAGATCCAATTTATCATAGTACATATACCGGCAGACCTCCGGACGAACCTGCTATGCTGGGAGTCGCTCTTAATGAAGTTTTTGTACCATTGCTCCAGAAACAATTCCCAGAGATACAAGATTTTTATCTACCGCCAGAGGGATGTTCTTATCGTATGGCAATCGTGAGCATAAGGAAACAATATCCAGGACATGCCAAAAGAGTCATGATGGGCATTTGGAGTTTTTTACGACAATTTATGTACACCAAATTTATTGTGGTTGTAGACGATGATGTAGACATACGAACTTGGGAAGACGTTATCTGGGCCATAACGACACGAATGGATCCCTCAAGAGATACATCCATTGTTGAAAACACACCTATTGATTATTTAGATTTTGCTTCTCCTGTTTCAGGTCTTGGTTCAAAAATGGGTTTGGATGCGACAAACAAGATGCCCGGAGAAAGTAATCGAGAATGGGGAAAACCAATTTCGATGACTCCTGAAGTAAAAGCCAGAATCGATAATCTTTGGGAAGATCTTGGAATTAATTAATGAATACCGAAAAATGATTAGAGATTAAAAAAATTATTATCAGAAGTGCTTTTATTTTCCTCGGGCAGTAGGACAGGGAAAGACAAATTTTGTAAACCAATATTAGAGACCTTATAAAGCTCTTTCTGAGCCGCTGCGCTTCCATTCAGATCTTCTAGGCCTCTCAGCAGAAAACTCAGCTCCGCCAGCGCTGCGGCCGTCGGCAGAACACTAATACTAGATTGGTAGTAGTCACGCGCCTTACCCCACAATTTTAATTTTATTGATAAACGTGCAAGTGTTAGCATTAACAAATGATCCTTTGGATTTTTTCCTAGCCAGCGTTCCGCAACTGCTAATCCCTCCATCAAGTCCCTTTCTTCCTTAAAATCAATAGTGCCATAGATCAATGCAAGATCACCACTCCATCTATGCGCCTGACATCGTTCAATGATTTCTCGAGCCCTTCCTTGCGAATTTACATTACAAAATTTTAAAGCAAAGGCTCCAACTACTTCACTATTTAGACGTTGATGCTTAGTAGTATTTTTCCACATTCGAGTTAATTCATGTTCAGTGTCAATGTTAGGCTCTGCTGTTAACTTTTTTAGGACTATTTCATTCTGAAATCGGTCAAGTTCTTCCTCCGAAAAAACTTTGTGCTTTCTTAATACCGGCTCCAAATCTTGGAGTGAGCCCCAATCATTCAATTCCTCATATGTTTTTTTTAAAAATTTTAAAAGCCATGGGTCGTTCGGTGTTTGATCTCGTAAACTTTGAAGAATGCTAGCACAAGTTTGCAACTCCCCCTTACGAAATAAGAATTTAGCTCGGCATCTTTGAATAGACAATGACTCAAGAGGGTGGTTTTTCAGAGCCAGATCTAAAATTTCGATAACATTATCGCTCCCTCCCTCCGCAACTGCGATATCCGCCAGGCCCAAATAATTTAAAACACTTGAATCATCATCCTTCAAGCCTTTGGTTAAAAATTTTTTCCCTCGGTTGAAATTTCCAGCAACTAAATTAAGGAGTCCCTCGTTCGTATTCGTTCGGAATCGAGATCGTCTTTTTTGTTGAAACTTCTTACCCACACGCATCCAAGTAAATGGGTTAATCAAAGTCAGGAGGAGGAAAAAAATACGCACAATCAGAAAAACTACGATTAATCCAAAGGCAAATGCCAAAAGACTGGTCTCGAAACTATTGTCTCCCAAAACCAACAAAAGATAGCCCGGGTCTTCAAAAAAACGTCCATTCAAAGTTACAATCAAGGCGCCAAATATCGCAACCAAACTCAGAATAAAGAGACGGATCATAATTGGAGTTCCTCAATTAACTGTGAGGTTAGAGCCAATCCTTGACCAACATTAGGCAACACTGGGCGTAATTGAAGGTCTTGCAAACTTTGAATATCTCTAAAGATAAGTCGAATCTGCTCAGAATCCAGTAATACGGTTCTCTCAAACCAATCAAGCATCTTTAGAATGCAGAGTTGAAACAATTCTTCATTTCCCGAGGACAATGCGAGGTTTGCCTCGCGGATGAGAAGATTAACACCGCGTCGATCATTCAAGATCGAATTTAACCCTTCTGCTTTCGGCATAACGTCTGAATCATGTTGCCTCCAGACAAATACTTCGCCTAATAACTCAACGAACGAATTCCATTTGCTTGAGCCTAATTCGTCGTTTGATAAAACTTCTAATACGGCTTTGTTTTGCGTTAATCGCCGAGACTCTGCAAAATCTATTACATTGAGAGCATCAATGCGACGGGATAATGAAAAAAGTTGTATCTGAATCTCACCGATGTCTAAAATAGGGACCGCGCTAAGTTGTATTACTTCTTCCGCAAGCACCTCTCGAAGAGGAAGAAACAGTCTACTTTCTGAAGCCGCGAGTAAAGAATTGGTGCTTTCAAAAAGCTTGATCGCGGAACCTACGTCACGTTCAAAGTTAAGCTTCATTTCAGCTAGTTTAAGCATATACTCGACCTGATATAAAACCCTCAGATCTTTTGCATCATCACCTTGTAATGCCTGCTTGGCTGTGTCCCCTAATATATCACTTCTAAGGGTCTCAATTTTCGCCTCAAGAGAAGTGATGCGCTTGAGAGCTTCGTTTTCTACTTTAATAATAGAAGCATCAAACTGGTTTCGTAGCTCAGCTTCAATTTCATCAAATTCCAAAATCTGATCACCACCGTTGGATTGAAGCGATCCTAATTCAAATTCCAGTTTGCGAAGTTGAGCGTCTCGATCTTGTAGATTTGAAACTAATCCTTTATTACCGTCCATCACCTCATTTAAAGCCTGCTCCAATTTAGATTGCTGAATTATAAGAAAAATTACCGAACCAATTATTGGTAATGTTAGCAAGACTAAAAGAACTACCCTAAAGCGTGCATTTCGCTGGCCCCTGGTTGGCTTAATCTTACCTGCCTTTGAAGCGTTTGATATCTCGTCAATAATTTTTGCGCTTTCTTGTCCTGATGTTGTTTTTTCTATCACAGAAAACTTCACCTTTTATTCTGCATTTAATCAATTTACATAGATTAGCTTAACTTTTAAAAAGATAATATTCGATAATCAGAAGCTTTAACTGTTGATTAACGAATCCATCAGCGACAAAATCATAAGATCAGTGTTTACTGTAGCATGGCAAAAAGACTTTACCCTATAGATTCGATACAGAGGCAAGGATGTTTTTTATTTCTGCCCCGTTAGTATTGACAACTTTAGTAAATCCTAAACCAACAGCAAAACGGACAAGTCTCACTGATGGCACATACAGAGGCACTTCCCTCATCGCAAAATTAAGTGGAAAAGAGGAGAGCAGCTCAGCGACCTCACCACTTAAGCAGATTATCCCATCTACCTTTTTAGAAAATATAGGGACTAACTCTTCCGTTGAAATCTTTCTTTTCTGTCTTTTATATACCTCTAAATAATCGACAATACCGCCTCTATTTACGAGCTCATCCCGCAAAAAGTGCCGGCCGGCCAAACCACGAAAAATACCAATATTTTTACCACCGACATCAGACAAATACGGTATGTCCAGTAGATCTTCACTTGTCATCCCAACACTCGATTTTTCGACTATATAACCAAAAAGCGATTCGACGGTTCTGGCAGTCGAAGGTCCGATCGCTAAGTTTTTTGATCCTGATGGAATAATAGACCAGTATTTTTTAACCCATTTAAATCCGATCCTGGCTGCAGTTGGGCTTATAAAAATCAAAGTATCGTACTTGTTAAGCTTACGAATGTTCTCAACGAGAACCGGAGAACCTTCTGGCTTTTCTATTGGAGTAGGTACAATTTTGATCAAAGGTAGTGATATGGGCGAAATCCCCACGTCCGAAAGAGCTTGGCAGAGAATTGACTGGCCCTCGAGTGGTCGAGTTACCAGTATTCGCTTTAAGTTTTTCGATTTCACTTATAGGATGCCTCACTATTATAGTTGGCCTGGTCCAATAACAGTTGAGCGCCCTGATCAAGAAGCTTTTGGGCGACAGTCCGTCCCAGATCTTCAGCATTATCGCTCGCCATTCGTCCCTCGGCTAACAATATTTTAATACCCGATACATCGCCCACCATTCCTCTTAAATATAACTCATCCTTTTCCGAATTAAATTCAGCAAAACTAGCGATCGGAGCTTGGCAGCCACCGTTCAACGCTCTGTTTAACGACCTCTCAGCTGTCACTTTACATGCGGTTTCTGGATCATGTAAGCATTGTAAGACTGCTAATGTTGTTTTATCTGGAAAACGACACTCGACTCCAACCGCTCCTTGTCCACCAGCCGGAAGGATCTCTTCAGACGTAAACCTTTGCAAAATACGACTCTCAAGGCCAAGTCGAGACAACCCGGCGCTCGCGAGAACTATGGCGTCATAGTCTCCAACATCTAGTTTTTTTAACCGAGTTCCTACGTTACCTCTCAAATCTGTAATTTGAAGATCTTTACGGATTTGTAACAACTGGCACTGTCTTCTTAAACTCGAGGTGCCGACTTTGGCGCCGATTGGCAAGTCGGTAAGGCTTCTGTAGTGATTTGAAACAAGTGCATCGCTTGAGTCTCCCCGCCGGCAAATTACCGCTAGCCCCAAGCCGTCCGGGAAGTCCATCGGCACATCTTTCATAGAATGAACGGCGATGTCGGCCTCATTGTTCAAAATTGCTTTTTCAAGCTCCTTAACAAATAAGCCCTTACCTCCGATATCAGAAAGTGGCCGATCAATAATCTCATCACCCTTTGTAGTCATCGGCAATAATTGAACTTTAAGGTTCGGGTGCTTTTTCTCTAAGCTTTCTTTGACAAAGTGTGCCTGCCAAAGTGCCAATGGACTTCGGCGAGTCGCAATACGTAGAGTGTTTTCCTTAATGTTCAATTTTTGGGCTCCAATTACTGATATCTGTCAGATACAATATTCACATTTTACGGGATTTTTTATTAGATTGGCTAAGAGCCAATCAATCTTAAATAAATCTGGTAAGCTTACGCAATATCAGTGCTTGAGTTCTACCAAACAATTAAAAAAAATATTGAATACCTAATAATCGACCCTACAAGTGTAAATGAGAAGCTAAAATGTCAAACAAAAAATACAACCGGACTGAACAGTCTCAAGAAGATGAGAAAAATACCCTTTGGGGAGGGAGATTTACCGAGGCCACTGATACTTTTGTGCAAAGATTTACCTCCTCTATCTCCTTTGATTACCGACTGTACCAACACGATATTAACGGTTCTATCGCTCATGCGATGATGTTAAACAAAGCGGGAATTTTAACTGATAAAGAAAAAACTGAAATTTTAACCGGCTTAGAGACTATTTATCATGATATTAAAGACGGGAACTTTAAATGGTCTATAGAGTTAGAAGATGTTCACATGAATATAGAGGCAGCTCTAACTAGTCGAATTGGAGATTTAGGAAAGAAACTGCATACCGGACGATCACGTAATGATCAGATAGCAACCGATTTTAAACTTTTTATAAAGGATCAAATCGATTTAGTAGTTAGATTAATAACAGAACTTCAACGAAGCATCGTAAATTTAGCCGAACAGGAAGCCGGAACAATTATGCCGGGCTTTACTCATCTTCAAGCGGCTCAGCCAATCAGTTTTGGCCATCACTTAATGGCCTGGTATGAAATGTTAGATCGGGATTACAGTCGACTCATCGACTGCAAAAAACGAGCAAATTTTTCACCACTAGGATCAGCTGCTCTAGCAGGAACCACCTATAACATTGATCGTGAATACAGCGCAGAACTATTGGGTTTTGAAGCGCCAACCCGGAATTCACTGGACTCTGTGAGTGATCGGGATTTTGCTATAGAACTTGCCAGCGCAGTGAGTTTGATAATGATGCATTTATCTCGCTTCTCAGAAGAGTTGATTCTTTGGTCATCCTCGCAATTTTCTTTTATAGAGATCCCCGACCGCTTTTGTACCGGTTCCTCTATAATGCCTCAGAAAAAAAATCCTGACGTCCCAGAACTCGTGCGTGGGAAAAGTGGTCGAGTTTTTGGGCATTTAACTTCTCTTTTAACTTTGATGAAATCTCAACCGCTTGCCTATAATAAAGATAACCAAGAAGACAAAGAGCCCGTTTTTGATCTATTAGATACAGTAAAGGATTGTCTTCTTGCTTATAGTAATATGATCCCAGCCATAATTTGTAATCGCGAAGAGATGGAAGCTGCAGCAATTAAAGGTCATACAACTGCCACTGACCTCGCTGATTATTTAGTCATTAAGGGCATTCCGTTTCGCGATGCACATGAGATAGTTGGCAAGGCTGTTGGATACGCTATAGAAGGGAAAAAAGACCTTTCTTCGCTTGATCTCAACGAACTTAAACGATTTTCTGCATTAATTTCAGAGGATGTTTTTGACATTATTACAGTCAAAGGTTCAGTAAACGCGCGAAACCACACGGGAGGCACAGCAATTTCACAGGTCCTCTTAGCTACCAAAGCGGCTCGCAAAAACCTTGATACGCGAGAGAATAAGTGATTTTGTAAATATCGATTGGCTAGCGATCACTCGGAGCTTGTAGTGTTATCGCGTACTGATATGTCCTACCATCTCGGCGTGTACGCACAACCACCTCATCACCTGCTTTGCGCTCTTCCATGATATCAGCGTAATCGTTTTCGTTCCTCACTGGGATTCCGTCAATCTCAAATATCACATCTCCAAGTTGGATACGCCCTCGTTGACTGCGAGTGAGTCCTCGCATACCTTCCATCGCCGGTTCAGAATCTGCTTCCAAAGCCATAACAATAACGCCCTCTATCCCCCACAACTTTCGATAATAATCTGGTTGAGAGATCGGCGTTATTCCTAAAATCGGAGTCTGTACCCGTCCATATGCTATCAGCTCAGGCACGACTCGATTCACTGTATTGATAGGAATAGCGAACCCGATTCCCGAACTTGCTCCACTAGGGCTATAAATAGCTGTATTTACTCCCACAAGTTCTCCTAAAGAATTCAATAATGGCCCCCCGGAATTACCAGGATTAATAGCCGCATCAGTTTGAATGACATCTTTTATCTTACGCCTGCTAACTGAGTCGATCTCTCTACCTAAAGCACTCACTACTCCAACAGTCATCGTCGTATCAAGGCCAAACGGGTTACCTATAGCGATAACCTTTCTTCCAACTTCCAAAAGCGAGGAGTCGCCCGGCTGAACAGGGATTAGCATCGTCTCTCCTGGATCAATTTTTAATACAGCTAGATCTTTATCAGGATCAATACCAATGGGCGTCGCATCGAAAGTTGAACCGTCTTGAAGGGTGACGGTGACTCTACTTGCTTGCTGCACTACATGGAAATTCGTTACTATGTGTCCGTCTTGGCTCCAAATGAAACCGGTACCACTTCCCTGGGGAACCTCTTGAGGATTTAATGAGTAGTAAGACCTTATCAACCTCGAGTTAGTTATATTAACAACCGACGGGCTTGTGCGCTTAAAAACGTCGATGTTATTCGCCTCATCATTTGTCCTAAACGATTCGTATGCCGAGCCACTAGCAGCAAGCGACGACGTCTGAGCTATTAAATGAAAAGGAGCTAAAAAGACACCGCTGACACAAATTACAGGTGTCAAAAATTTAAGAGAAGCTGTTACAAAACAAAAAAGTTTAGAACCTAGATAAAACATATATTGCATTTTTGATTCCTAAAACATGACAGTAAAAGACAACAGTGAAGAGCGTCCTTATCTCGGCTTCATGCCAAAACCTACGAGACTCCCTAAAGTAGATGGTAAGGACAAATAGAATATATTCAATGCAGACTATATAGAAATATGATGTAATTTAAACGAATTATTAGAAAAATAGACAGCGCAACGCAGTCTAAGAGCCTTACATACACTAAATATACCGCCGAGAATCAGTTAATAAATGGCTCTTCATTCAACCGAAAATCAGAACAACCAACGACTTTCTTACAAATTTTTGGCGCCTAAATTTTGGCCCATGTGGTTAGGCATTGCGCTCATTGCCACAATCGCGAAATTTCCCTTCAGAATAGCGTTAAAAATGGGCGCAATTCTTGGATGGTTTTCGCTTAAATTTAGCCACCGACGACGTAACATTTGTAATGTAAATCTTAAACTCTGTTTCCCCGAATTAAGTAAAAAAAGCCTCAACGCACTAATGCGGGCGACGTTTCGAGAAAATGGGATCGGGATAATTGAGGCAGCTATCGCATGGACAAGTGGGATTAATAACTTCACAGGTCACGTCGAGGTTGAGGGCCTCGATTTTTTAGAAGCCGCTCAAAATGAGGGCAACGGAGTCCTCTTAGTAGGGGCCCACTATTCCACACTTGAAATGGGCGGCGCCCTCTTGGCAAGGTATACTGATCTCGATGTAACATATCGAAAGCATAAAAATTTACTTTTTGACCAATTCATGAGGAATTCACGACATAAACATTATATCAACGTTATCGAGCGCGAGGACGTCAGAAAAATAGCTCGAAGCTTGCGGAACGGCAACACTGTGTGGTTCGCTCCCGACCAGGATTATGGAAAAGCCCATTCTGTATTTGCACCCTTTTTTGGCATAGAAGCCGCAACTATTAAGACGACAGCGCGATTCGCGAGGTTAAATAATTCTCCGACCCTAATATTTAGCCATCATCGCAAAAAGGACAACTCGGGATATATCTTAAAAATCAGCCAAAAATTGTTGACATATCCAAGTGACGACGAATACGCTAACGCACTCCAAATCAACCAACACCTTGAAGCTCGCATTCGTGAATTTCCTGACCAATATCTATGGCTTCATAGACGGTTCAAAACACAGCGAACTTCTGAATCCGGCGCGCTATACAATACCACTGCTAGAAATACGCAAATAATTTCATGAGTAAGGGTATGAAGGGCAAAAATCAGAAAATTCTTTTATTTCCGACTCATTACCTCGGAAATTTTATACTTGGATTGCCTTGGCTGATTTCAGCAATTGACGAGGACCCGACCACAATTGTCGTTCTTGACTCGCGATTTAAACCATTTATACAACTCGCCCTTAATAACTATACTGAAATTTTGGAGTATCCGCGCAACGAGCTAAAAAACGAAAAGAACTCTACCCTAAAAAAACTAAATATTTATCTAAATTTTTTATCAAAATTACGAAGAATCAAAAGCGAAGATCTTTTTGATCTCGAAGGCGAAAGGTTTACTGGCGTCTTGTCTAGATTAAGCGGCGCAAAAAATCGGTTTGGACCGATCGGCAAGAATTCCACAATTTTTTATACTAACCCACTTGCTCTGGATTTTCATAACCATCGATTTAATGCTTTTGGACAAACACTTTCCGATAAATTTCCTATTAAAAATCCAACGCATATAGTGAACTATCAAATACATCCAACTGCTAAAAATAACGTAACTAACTTTCTTGCTATAAATCGAATAAAAAATTCTTTCGTAGTTATTCATTCTGGAGCTAGCGCGGATTATAAAAAATGGCCTGTCGAGAAATTTTCGAAACTTTATAAGATGCTTAAAGCAATTAACGTAGATGTAGTTTGGATTGGAATGGAAGAAGATCAAAAAATTGTTAAGAAAATTTCAAAGATTTTAAACAATGAAAACTTAAACCAATTTACGGAAACAAAATATCCCGAGCTAATCGCCTTGTTAAAAAGAGCCGACGTCTTTATAGGCGGTGATAGTGGCCCGATGCACCTTGCCGCGTCAGTTGGTATCGGAGTTATTGCTTTATTCGGCCCAAGCATCGAATCTATTTGGGCTCCTTTGGGCCTACAAAGCAGAGTAATCAGAGGCTCAAAAAGGTGTGGAAAAAATTGCGACGCTCACAACTGTGAATTTAACCACCATTGTCTTACATCCTTAAACCCTGAAAGTATTTTAAGTGCGGTAACCGCCATACGAATTTCGAAAATTATAAAGACCCCGTCAAATTCCACTTAAACCAAAAAAATATTGAGAGTTTTATGAGCGATGAAATTTTAGCAAGCGTTTATATCATAACCCTAAACGAAGAAGAAAATATTCAGGCCCTCCTCGACAACGTCAAAAATTTCAATGAAGTCATACTGGTTGATAGCGGTAGCACTGATAACACACTCACGCTTGCGGCCCAATATAATAACGTATTTATACACGAGCAGGCGTGGCTCGGCTTTAGTGCACAGAAATCATTTGCGCTAAATCTCTGTAAAAACGAATGGGTTCTCAATCTTGATGCTGACGAGATTTGTACAAAAGAGTTTGTCGATGAAGCCGCAAACTTAATTAAAGAAAATTCGCACGACGCACTTGAATCTACCCGTCTTCTCCTGAGATTTGGGGAGAAAGTCAGGCATTTTGGCGGAGAAGACCGACTAATTCGTTTTTTTCGAAAGTCATGTGGACATTATCAAACTAGAAGAGTTCATGAGAGTATTTCGATAACTGGTAGAGTAAAGTCTACGTCGGCAAGCATCTTACACTTCGAAAACTTAACGCTAAGTCGGCGATTTGAAAAAGCAAATAGATATAGCGAACTAAAAGCCGAGGACAAGCTGGAGAAAGGAGATACTACTTCCGGCATCGTAATTATGGCTATCTTTCCAATAAGCTTTATTCAATTTTTTATAATCAAAGGTCATTTCCTTGGAGGAATCGATGGTTTTATCACTGCCATGAATGCGGCATTCTACAACTTTATGAAATATTCGAAGCTTAGAGAACTCAGAAAAATTAAAAATCTCTAAATTGAATTTCATTTAAATACGCGTAATGTCCGTTGTTATTCATAAGTTCTTGATGCGTTCCGGACTCTATAATTTTCCCATTATCCATTACCATTATTTTATCAGAACTTTCGATTGTCGATAACCGATGAGCAATAACAAAAGTTGTTCTGCCAGCCATGAGAATACGGAGAGCTTCTTGAATATATGTTTCTGATTCCGAATCTAAAGCGGAAGTCGCTTCATCCAAAATTAGTATTTGAGAATTCTTGTACAGTGCGCGAGCAATCGCAATCCGTTGGCGTTGACCCCCAGATAATAGTGACGCGTCATCACCAATTTTGTGCTCAAATTGATTAGGAAGCCTCTCAATAAATTCAATCGCATGAGCATTCTTCGCCGCTTCGTATGCGCGATCTCGATCAATTAAGTCTGCTTCAGCGTAGCAAATATTTTCTAGAATTGATCCGTTAAATAAAACCACGTCTTGACTAACCAGAGCGATTTGATTTCGTAAGCTCGTTAATGAAAATTGATCGATTGCATGACCGTTAATATAGATTTCGCCCGCCGACTTATCATAGAAACGGGGGATAAGGCTAAGTAAAGTACTTTTTCCGCTTCCTGATTTGCCGACGAAAGCGATTTTTTCTCCAGCTCTTACCGAAAAACTAACGCCAGCCACTGCAAAGTGAGTGTTATTTGGCATCTCATCGTTTAGCACGAGCTCCTGCTCTTGATATTTGAAAGAGACATTCACAAACTCAATCGAATCAACTCGGCCATTAATTACCTTTGTACCGCCGTCTGTTTCCTCAGACTCATCTAGGAGCTGAAAGATACTCGAAGCCGCAGCTAATCCCCGCTGTATCACCGAATTAATTTGAGAGAGTTGCCTGATTGGCTTCGCCAACAGTGCCGCCATAGCCAGAAATGCAACAAATTCTCCTGACGATCTAGTCTCGATATAGGTCGGCGCCATAGAGAACCAAACAAGACATGCAATAGCAATACTGACAAGCAACTGTATAAGGGGCGTACTGATTGCTTCCGTTGCCGCCATTTTCATATTTTCTAATCTATTACGTTCGCTAGCTGACTCAAATTTTTTAACGACATGTTTAACAGCATTGAACGTACGGACAACTAATTGACCTCGAATTGACTCTGTCGTAATTTGAGTAACATCTCCCATCGAGTTTTGCATTTGAGTACTGTATTTCCGGAATTTTTTTGAGGCAATGGCGACCGTTTTCGCTACTATCGGAGCAATTATCAAAAACATCATGCTGAGTTGCCAATCGATAAGCACTAAGGCTCCGAGCAACCCAATCACTGTCAAACCCTCCCTTAAGATTACAGTGACAGCATTAGTAACAGCACCGGTAACCTGTGTCACATCATAAGTAATTTTTGAAATCAACCTTCCAGCTTCGGATCGATCGAAGAAACACACAGGAAGAATTAGAACACGACGAATAATTTCACTGCGAAATCCGTGAATGAGATGATTCGCAATAAAAGCGATGGAATAGTTGCCGAGGAATCCGCCCAACCCACGCGTAAGCGCGATAAGAATGCAAAGCACTGGGCTGTACAACCGCCAATCGGAGTCGTTATTTTCAATTGCATCGACGGTCCAGCCAAGCCATCGTGCTGCGAGAACATTTGTTAAAGCAAATATTATATAGCCCAAAATACTCACAACGAAAACAGCAAAATGGGGCTTTACGTAGCCCAAGAGTCGCCTGTAGGTTTGCCAACTATTTACCATTGTTATTTCCAAAAAAAACAAGTTAGTAGCACTTCTAGACTTATTTTTAACTTTGACCAAAGATATAAGATGCGAACCTTATCCCATATAAGACCAACCTTCCAGCACGCCGCTCACTCAATTTTCTTATCCAAAGCCTCGCTTAACTCAAACCAAAGTCCTTCTAGCTCCATCACTCTCGTCATGAACTGACTCCTTTCAAGAATAGCTTGTTCCAAATCCTTTTTATTTTTATCAAGATATAAAGACGCATCAGTCATTTTATTATCTATCACTGAAATCTCCTTGAGGATTTTGTCAAGATCTTCCTCAACTAGGTTTATTTCTTTTCTCTCGGTTGTGGTTTGCGCTCGAAGTATTGCAGAATTTTTCCTGCCTATTTTCTTAAAGTTATTTTTACTACTAATTCTTGAATCTTGGTTTTTGTTTTTAAAAGATTTTTGTAACCAATTCTCATAATCATTAAGATCACCATCATACGGTGCGAAAACACCTTCGTGAATCAAATAAAACTGGTCTACCGTTGCTGATAGCAGGTGTCGGTTATGAGAAACGATGATAATTGCACCATTAAAACTTTGCAGGGCCGTAGTTGTTGCCTCTATCATTTCAAGATCTAAGTGGTTGGTTGGTTCGTCCAAAAGCAAAAAATTCGGCTTCATCCACACAAGTCGAGCTAAGGCTAATCTCGCTTTCTCGCCGCCTGAAAAATTACTTATCTGATCATTAACTCGCTGTCCCATGAACCCAAAGCCACCGAGAAAATTCCGAATTACCTGGGAACTTTCTTTCATATTTACTTTTTGGATTATATCCAGTGGCGAAACATTGCAGTCTAGTTCATCGATTTGGTGTTGCCCAAAAAATCCTATTCTAGCCCTTTTGGAGACCGATAAGTTGCCGTCCAATTTTTCCATTTTCCCTGCTAACACCTTTAATAAGGTAGACTTACCACTTCCATTTAATCCCAGAAACCCAACTCTTGAATTACTGGCAAGGTTAATTGTAATTTTATCTACTACGACAGACTCATGCCCTACCTGCAAAGAATCTGCTTGCATCAAATATCCTGAGGATAGATCGTCGCTAAAAAACCGAAAATTAAACGGCGAATCAATATACGCCGTTGTAATTTTTTGCATTCTCTCAAGCTCTCTAATCCGGCTCTGCGCCTGACGTGCCTTGCTTGCCTTTGCTGAAAAACGTCTTACAAAATTTTCAATTTCGGAACGCCTTTTATTTTGCTTCTCAAGTAGTTTTTTCTCGAGTGACATTTTAGTGGCTTTTTCCCTCTCGAAATCACTAAAGTTTCCACTATATTGAACTAAATTGAAATTTTCGATAGAAATAATCCCAGTTATAACCGAATCCAAAAAAGCACGATCATGAGAAATTATTAAAAGCATTCCTTGATAACGTTTCAGCCATTGCTCTAACCATAAAGTGGTCTTTAAGTCGAGATGATTTGTAGGTTCATCAAGCATCAAGAGGTCTGCAGGCATCATCAAAGTCGCAGCCAGGTTTAAGCGCACCCTCCAGCCTCCAGAAAATTTCTTTATAGGTAGAGAAAATTCTTTAGACTTAAAGCCAAGCCCGGACAACAATTGCTTCGCATTTATCGCGACGTCATATCCACCGATCTGTTCGAAGTCAGCCATCAAATTTGTCAAATCTGATAGATTACCTTTTGTTTCGGCTGTCTTTAAATCAGATTCGATCTTTCGAAAATGTTTGTGCGCATCAATTACAAAATCTAGTGCCGTTCTATTCATGGCAGGGATTTCTTGGGCCATGATAGAGACCCTCAAATCAGCCGGCACGTTAACTTCACCGACTTCAAGGGGAAGCAATCCGGCGAGTACGTTAAAAAGACTTGTCTTGCCGCTACCATTTCGTCCAATAAGGCCAAGTTTTTGATTTTTTTTTAAAACCAAACTCGATTCCCGCAACAGAATTTGGGAACCTCTCATTAGTTGAACTTTATTGACTGAGATCATTGAGTCCTTGCTATATAGAAGTACAGATGACTATTTATATTTTTAGCAGCAATCAGGTATCAGTCTACCTGATTGCATATCACACTTCGACTTAACACCCTTCCTGTAATACAATATTTATAGAAATAGTCGTTTTTTTAAAAAGGACAAAGAATCGTAATGAAAAAAATACTTATCATTGACGATGACAAAAATCTCGGCGATTTACTGACACAGTACCTTCTTAAAAATGATTTTAAAGCCTATGTTGCGACTACGCCGAGCCGGGGGTTCGAGCTAATAAAAAAACAAAAACCGGACTTGTTGATTTTAGATGTTATGTTGCCTGAAAAGGATGGTTTTGAAGTTTGTAGGGAGGTAAGAGCCAAATCGGCGATATACGGGCTTTTACCTATTCTGATGCTTACCGCTCATGCTGAAGTTAATAATCGCATAGTTGGCCTCGAACTTGGGGCGGATGACTACCTATCAAAACCTTTTGAGCCACGGGAGCTTTTAGCGAGGATTCAAAATATATTGAGACGATACGGCGATGAAGGAAGCCTAAGAAAAATCCAACCGATCTCGGGACTTAGCGCGGACGTGTTAAGAAGAGAAATTAAAATGGACGGTCTTATCCTTGAATTGACCACTATGGAATATGAACTGTTAATCCTTTTTATGAAATATCCAAATAAGACCTTTACTCGCGATGAGCTTATGAATTTACTTCGCGGAATTGATGCGGAATTATTCTCTCGAGCAGTCGATACTTTAGTTAGTCGACTACGCCACAAACTAAACGACACGTCAAAGAAACCAAGGTTTATAAAAACAGTCTGGGGACGAGGGTATGAATTTGTCGGTCAAAGGGATTAACAATAGTACGGCCGAGACTTTTCAATGAACCTAACGCTGCAATCGGTGCGATATTCGCTATTTCTTCGGCTCCTCGTTATCTTTAGCATAACGGTTTTCCTTTTCTTTCTCATTATTTCGTTGTCTCTAAGAGCTATTAATAGAAATGTTAATGCCATTGAGTCGATTCCAGATTTTTTTGCTCGAAATATTGAGTCAATAATCGAAGATATAGGCACACCCCCCAATCTTCAGAACGCCCTTAGGCTTGCGAACGAGTTAGAGTGGAGTATCACAATAAGAAATCCAATAATGCGTTGGAGTTCGGACGGCGATAATCGGCTTGACCTTAAAAATTCTTTGTATGTTCGAAGATTATCGAACGATGCAGAAATGCATGCAGTAAACGGTGAGGATATTATCCAGGTGGAACGAGAGGGCTATGTTTTTTATCTTTATCAGAGAAATTCTAAACCAGACAGTGCCAATTATATCGTACTTTATATAGGAGTTGCGTTAGCCGCGATGGCGCTTTTCTTCAACTATTTGATGGTCAATCACCTTCTCGATCCAATTCGCAAGTTAAGATTTGGTGCGGAGCGTCTAACAAGTGGCGATCTAAGCTTTAGAGTCGAAACAGATCGGCAAGATGAGCTAGGAGAGCTGACTGAGAGCATTAATCATATGGCGGATTCATTGCAATCAATGCTAGAAGCAAAGAGACAGTTACTTCTCGCGATAAGCCACGAATTACGCACACCATTGACAAAAGCTAAATTAAGACTGGAGTTCATTCCTGATAGCGCAGAGAAAGAGGAGTTGAATAAAGACATTAATGAAATAGATCACCTCATTGCGGACCTCATCGAAGCAGAGCGGCTCAACGATGAGCACGTTGTCTTAACCAAAGAAAAAACTCAGATAAAAGAATTCGTTGCTTCAGTCATAGATTACTATAGAGATTATGAGGGTGGCATACAGACTAACTTTCCAAAGCTTGATTCATTCGTTTTGATTGACAAATTACGCATACGACTTTTAATAACAAATTTAATGAACAATGCCATGCGGCATGGCAGAAATAAGCCCATAGAAGTAAAGATACTAAGCCTTACCGAGCATGCCGTTATTGAAATAATAGATCATGGCGAGGGCATAGCTGAAGAGCACTTGAAAAATATCAGCGAACCGTTTTATCGAGCAGATAGTGCGCGCCAAAGGATAACAGGTGGCTTCGGGCTTGGTTTATATTTATGTCGGCTTATAGCAAAAGCTCATGGGAGTGCCTTGAATATAGAGAGCGAAGAGAATGTTGGCACAAAAATTTCTATTGCTTTACCAAAGATGATGGCTCTTGATTTGTAACTGACATTTTTTACAAAGAACCATTTTTTATGGTTATCAAAATTACGCGCGCCGCCTTCGATTTCTTAAAGTAACAAAAGAAAATATACCAACGGATAAGATAAAAGGAATACCAAATGCATTCGCCCACTTTAGGTTATTACCCAACTTATCAATCTCTTCAGTAAGCTTAAACTGGACACTTCGCAGATTGCGACGCGTCTCCAACATCTCATCATTGAATCGGTCAACCTCAGCCTGGATCTCAGGAGTGATCACCCCAAGGGGTTCACCGTTTGGACTCACACTTAGCTGCGCAATTTGCTCCTCAGTTTCTGCAAGACCCTCAAGCAGCTCTGATTCTTGGGCTCTCAACCGGTCATCCGCATCTCGCTGCATCTTTAGAACTCGATCAAAAGGTCTCGAATAACGGCCCCTGCTTCGAATACTCACAAGATTTGAATCTCCTGCAAGATTGTCAAGTGCATTAATAACAAAGTCTGCATTATTCGCAAATGGTTGAGGAATTCGTTGTCCAAGAAATTGTGAAATCTGGACCCATAACCGATCGCTTAAAAAGTCACTGTCTGCAACAATCAATAAATTTGCTTCAATTTTAGAAGATTCTAAATGTGTTTCGCCATTAGCAGTTTCTTCCTCAGGGTCAGCCGGATTTATTGAAGCCAAGGCAAGAGAATCTTGCTCTTCGGTTTCAATATTGGAATCCTCACTGGCTAATTGTGGCGGCCTGCCATCTTTAAACGAAGTCTTTAGCGGTCCGCTAACGCGAGCAGCAATAGTATAGACCTCGCCTGTTGGCTCAAACTGGTCAAATAGTGTTGAGGGATCCGAGACTTCTGAAAAATAACTCACATCCATCAACATCGCCTGCGCTGAAGATTGAACGAGAGGTTGAAATTTCGTGGGCGAGCCCTCGATAGCACTTATAACGCCGGCAGAAGACAGATTCAATGTCTCCAAATCGCTTGTAATGATGTCATCTTGAGACAGAGCAGACCGTTTAGCTCCAAGCATTCCCAAATGAGCAACTGGCCGAGAGCCTTGACCCAGCATAACGCGCAGAGCTAGATCGCTATCTGCGAGCACTTTTTGAGAGTCAAATTGAACACCCCAACTTTCAAGCAACCCTGGCAAAGAAGAACTTAGTCCTGCTGGAACCATTATCCCCTGCGCAGAACGTGCCACCATGGAGTCGGCATTCGGGTCTAAGAAAATCATAGACTTTCCCCCAGTGAGGACAAATTGATCGATCGCATAAAGTGTCTGCTCAGAAAGGTCCTCTGGATGAATGATCATAAGAATATCAATATCTTCTTCGATAACTGACGCCGCAATGTCAAGCCGACGGACGGAATAAAGCTGACGAATGATATCCATAATCATCCACGGCTCACTTGGTCTTCCCGAAACAGGATCAAACCCGCCATCAATCGTTAATTCGGTTAGGATTCCAATTGTTGGGAGTTCCGGCCGGCTTACTCTTGAAACCAACTTCATCGTTTCGTACTCTAAAAACTCCTCCTGATCAGGCCGAATTAGTGGGAGTGTTTCAGATTGCCGTAAATTAAGCTCCAAATCTGATTGGGCTTGAACGGCAACAAGTCCAAAATAGATTCCCTCACCGCCTTGACTTAAGGGCACGGGTTGGATTCCAAATTGTTTAGCGAGGTCTTCCTCTTCTGAAAATGGCTCTGGATCGATTAACTTAAACGTCAATTGGCCATCGCTTTCAATTACAATCTCTCTAAGCAGTTCTTGGACGCGAAATCCATAACTTCTTATTGGCGGATTGTCCTTGGTTGCGGATTCCGAATAAAAGAAAAGTAACTCCAAAGGTTCCGGAAGAGACGAGACAATTGCTTTCGTCCCGTCAGACAAAGAATACAATTTGTCCTCAGTAAGATCGATACGAAAACTTGGTAAGAAACTTATTAACCCAACACACAAAAGCAGTGCTGCAGCAATAACCATCAACCCAATTCGAGAAATCAAAAAATCATAACTCTTCATACTGCTTACCCCACTTAATTCGCTTTCTTTATTTCAATAACAACGCCGCTAGCAAAAAGCCAAGCAAATATAAATACACCGAAAAACAGGATATCGCGTATATCTAAAACCCCCTTGGAAACTGAATCGTAGTGAGTTAAAAATCCTAACGCAGCAAAAGAGTCAACAAAAAACTGTGGTATCCACTGAGGAAAAGAATCTAATAGAATTGGAGACCCAATAACTATGAAAACAAAACATAAACTGACCGTAAGCACAAAAGCTATGACCGAATTTTTCGTTGTCGCTGACATGCACGACCCAATCGCAAGAAAGCCTCCAGACATAAGCCAGCTTCCAATATATGCTCCAGCGATAACGCCATTGTCTGGCTCTCCCAGATAGTTTACCGTAACCCAAATTGGAAAGGTTAAAACTAAAGCCACTCCCATAAGAGCCCACGCCGCGGCAAACTTACCCAACACTGCATGGTGTAAATTAATCGGTAGAGTAAGCAATAGCTCAATAGTGCCCGATTTTCTCTCATCCGCCCATAAGGCCATCGCAAGAGCGGGAACCATAAATAGATAAAGCCAAGGATGAAAACTGAAAAAAGGCAGTAAATCAGCTTGTCCTCGAGCATAAAATCCGCCGAGTTCAAAGGTGAAAATTCCATTTGTTATTAAAAAAATAACTACAAAAATATAAGCCAGTGGCGTAGCGAAGTAATTCGCAAATTCACGTCGGAAAATGATCGATATCATATTCATCACTGCGCTCCTTGCGTTAATTTAGAAAAGACATCTTCAAGCTGACCTCGAGTAGCGAAAACTTCTTTGATCGGCCAGTTTTTCCTATAGGCTATCGCAGAAACTGAAGTAAAAAGAGATTCGCCTTTTTCTGAGACCACGCAATATCCTGATGAATTTCCAATCGTTTCTATACTAAATTCTTCCTTAAGTTCGAGAAGGTCCTCAGAAATATCGTACGGTCTTAAGAGTTTTATAGTTACTGCATTGTGATAGCGAGATTTGCTCTCCAGCTCCGCTGGCGTTCCATCTGCCACTATTCTACCCTGGGAAATAATTACCGCTCGGGTACAAACTGATGTGACTTCCTCAAGAATATGCGTTGAGATTACGACGATTTTATCTTTAGAGAGGCTTTTAATAAGAGCCCGAACTTGTTGCTTTTGATTTGGATCGAGTCCATCAGTTGGCTCGTCAAGCAATAGAATTTGGGGATCATGGATAATCGCTTGAGCAAGGCCAACTCGCCTTTTATAACCTTTTGATAGTGTCTCAATTGCTTGCAAACTAACACCCTGCAAATCCACGAGTCCAAGAACATAGTTTATCCGTTCTGATAGCTCATCCCCCTTATACCCTCGTATTTCACCAATAAACTTCATAAAGGAAATTACGGTCATATCACCATAAGACGGCGCACCCTCCGGTAAATAGCCAATCATTTTCTTTACATCAACGGCATTAGATTCGAGGTCTTGCCCATTTACTTTTATAGTCCCCTTATTTGCGCTTAGAAATCCGGTCAAAATCCGCATTGTTGTAGACTTTCCCGCTCCGTTAGGTCCAAGAAATCCGAGAACTTCACCCTTTTCAACCACTAAGCTAAGGTTGTTTAAAACGACCGAGTCGCTAAAAGTTTTAGTTAAATTACTAATTTCAATCATTTTTTCCACGCTTTATTTCAGATATACAACAAACACCATCGCTGATGATTTAATTCTTTTCGTAGAATTTTCACTCTAATTACTTAAAGAAATTCTCTTAACTTATTTTTCATCATTTTAATTAGGCATAACTTGGTATCAGCCATGAGGCTAAAAATATAAGTCCGTTCATTGAAATTTTCAAGCTCAGGGGTGTTATATCATTTTGCTGCGTTTCTTATGCCTGAGCGGTATACTAAGGTTCTATCTTTCGAATAGAAATTGCCAAGGATAAATATGTTGCGAGTTATGTGTACCAATCAAGCTCTAATCATACTATTTTTCATCGCATTTGCATCCTCTGGATGCGGCCAAAAGGGACAGTTATTGCGACCAGAGAACCCTTCTTTCTCTTATCAAGCTTTCACTTGATAGTGTGTCAAAGTTAATCGAAGTAGATGGGACCCAATTTACACTCATGAAACACTTTAATTATATTTCAGGTGAGCTCTGTGCAGAGCAGGTTCCTCTTACTGAAATTGCAACTAAATATGGCACGCCAAGTTTTGTTTATTCAAGAGCGGCTTTGGAAGAAAACTATAAAGCATATGAAAAATCTCTTGCCGGCTGTAAGTCTCAAATATGTTTCGCGGTAAAAGCTAATTCTAATATTGGTGTATTAAATGTACTTGCTAGGCTTGGCGCCGGATTTGATATTGTATCTGGCGGAGAGCTGAATCGAGTAATCCGCGCTGGTGGTCAACCCTCTAACGTTATATTTTCCGGGTTGGGAAAAACAGCTCAAGAGATCCGTTATGCGCTTGACCTTCAAATTAAATGTTTTAATGTAGAGTCACCAGCAGAATTAGACCGTATTGACAAAATTGCAGGCGAAATGGATGTAATTGCGCCAGTATCTCTTCGAATCAATCCTGATATCGATGCGGGAACACACCCCTATATCTCAACTGGCTTAAGAGACAATAAGTTTGGTATCGAGAGTCAGAAAGCATATGAAATCTACAAAAGCGCCTCTGCTTTGCGAAACATTAATCTAATTGGCGTCGATTGTCATATAGGCTCTCAAATAACTAGTATCGCACCCTTTTTAGATTCAATAGATCTAATGTTAGAAATAGTCGACAACTTAACCGAAAGTGGCGTTAACATCTCCCACTTAGATATTGGTGGCGGGCTCGGGGTCCGGTATGGCAGCGAATCAATTCCAAGCCCAGAAGAACTGCTGAATGCCGTAATGCAAAGATTCGTTGATCGCGATCTTACTCTAATTGTTGAACCGGGCAGATCAATCGCCGCGAATGCGGGAATTTTCCTTACGAGAGTTGAGTATCTTAAATTTGGAACCGAAAAGAATTTTGCGGTTGTCGACGGAGCTATGAATGATCTTATTCGACCAGCCCTTTACGGCGCCTGGCAAAAGATAGTCTCTGTTGCTCTAAAATCTCCAACTCCTTCTCGGTCAACGCGATTCGACGTTGTTGGCCCTATTTGCGAATCCTCAGATTTCCTCGGCAAAGATCGCGATCTGATGATCGATGAGGGGGATCTTCTCGCGGTCATGTCGGCAGGCGCCTACGGATTCGTTATGAGCTCCAATTACAACACAAGACCCAGGTCCCCTGAGGTCCTTGTCGACGATACAGAAGTTTACCTAGTTCGAAAAAGAGAAGATATTGATACGCTGTTACAGTTAGAAGACCTACCATCCTTTTAACTTAATATTCTTGTAAGCTTTGTGGTGACTTTTATCAGTCTTAATCGGTATATTAACGGACCAATATTGTACTACTGAAAACACATGAATGAGATTTCTTTCACAAAAATGCACGGCCTTGGAAATGATTTCGTAATCATCAATGCAATTACTCAGCCCGTTTCATTGGCCAAGAAACAAATTCAATTTTTAGCCGATCGAAATTTCGGAATCGGCTTTGACCAACTTCTACTTATAAAAAAACCACAATCCTCTTCGGTTGACTTCCTATATCAGATATTTAATGCGGACGGTGAAGAAGCTGACCATTGCGGCAACGGCGCTAGATGCCTGGGAAAGTTTGTCTTCGATAGAAATCTTACAAAAAAACCTGTGATAACTGTTGAGACTAAAAATCGTAAGATGCGTATAACGCGGAATCCAGACAACTTAATCAGCGTCGATATGGGCACACCAAATTTTTCTCCGCACGAACTTGGTTTCAAGGCCGCCGAACAATTAGTAACGTACCATAGAAATCTAGAACTACAGAACAAGTCTGATCTTAAGATTTCGTTCAGCGCAATTTCTATGGGTAACCCCCACGCAGTAATTCTTGTTGAATCACTAGACACTGAAGATGTGGAAGGGATCGGCAAAGCGCTCTCCAAGCACGCAGATTTTACCCGACAAGTTAACGTTGGTTTTTTACAACCAATTTCAAAAACCGCAGCTAATTTGCGGGTATTTGAGCGAGGGGTCGGCGAGACTCTCGCATGCGGAACAGGAGCCTGCGCCGCGATGGTCGCTGGGCGCATATTAGGAATATTTTGTGAAGAGGTCGTACTCCAACTAAATGGCGGCCCCCTAAAAGTGCTATGGAAAGGTAGGTCTCACGCTGACCAAGATAACGTCGTAATGACGGGCGGTGCAACTGAGGTGTTTACCGGTTCAATTGATATTCCTAATTTTTAAAAAGGATGTAACAGCATAATGACAAAAAAATTAACCGCAGAGCAGCGAGCGTTGGGCTCCCATGAAGTACTTTCATACCTGAGAACAAACCCAAACTTCTTTATTGAGAATGAAGAAATCTTAAGGGTTGTAAATCTACCACATCAATCCGGCCAAGCTATTTCACTGGTTGAGCGACAAATCAGTGTTTTACGAAATTACTCAAAAACCGCTGATGAAAGATTCAGCGAATTGATAACTAATGCCACAAATAATGACCAACTCTTCCAAGTAATAAGGAGTTTGGTTTTGCAAATTTTACAATCGGATCGTATTTCATTAATCCCGAAACTGGTAGAATCTCAGTTTGAGGATATCGAAAATATTGATGCCTGCAGCGTTATTCTAACGAATTTTTCATTGAAAAGTTCGAATGACAACTTACGAGTAGTATCCAATGATAGTCTTAAAGCTAATTTTTCAGATATTTTCAGACTTAAAAAAACATTTTGCGGCGCAATAACACATAAAAAAAAGACATATCTATTTGATGAAACAAACTTAAGCGAAAACTTAAGTAAAAATGATATTCAGAAAGCAAAAAGTAAATCAAATGACGCTATAGTTAAGAAAATTCAATCTACCGCAATTTGCCCAATAATCCATAATAATGAAATCCTTGGTTTAATTGCATGCGGTAGCAAAGCTGAAAATCACTTTAGCCCAACACAAGAAACTATTTTTATTGATTTCATTGGCGAGGTAATTGGTGCGGTGTTGACAAAAAATCCAGCCTAACCAATGTTAATTCTTCGTAATAGCCTATAAATAAGGTATTGCATCAGGCCACTATTTGTCTTCATCCAGGATGATAGCCTTAACACTACTCGAAGTCTTTGAGTCAATTCATTATTATATCGTTGCTGAAATACCTTTGATTGCTCAGCTACCGAGTATAAATGAGTGCTTATCTCAACGCTTCTTAGAAGAAATAAAATTTCCATAACCTTATTAAATTGACTTCTTTTCTGGGAAGGTTTTTTTTTCGCTCCAATTGTATTCACTGCATGTTGACGATACTTTACTAGAGCTTCATCAACAAACCCGATTTTCCCAAACGCGGACGCGACAATGGCGATCCACCAATCATGCATGAGGGCATCTCCGGGTATCGGCATAGCAAGCTCAGCTAAGGCCGGATTAAACATAGCTGTACACCCAGTAACTAAATTACTAGTGAGCAGACCGGAAAAGTTATTTTTCGAAATTTCCAGTCCTTGGTAACTAATAAGTGAACTCGAAATTCGTTCTGCTTTCTCGTTAACAACTTCAAGATCACTATGTATCAAAACAGGAAGACTTTTTTTTGTTTTGGACTCCGATTCTATAGAGATCATGGACCCTAGCTGCTTTTCTAACTTTTTCGAATCCCATATATCGTCTTGATCACAGAATGCAAAATAATCAATCTTAAACTCAATCTGAAAATTAATTCCATAAGTAAGTAAAAAAGAAAAGTTACCACTTGCTCCAAGAGTGCCTTGCTCTGCATCTACAACTTTTATCTTATCTGGGTAATTGTCTTCATAGCTTCTTAGAATACTACAAGTTCGATCTGTTGACCGATCATCACGGATAAGTATCAAAATATTCTTATGTGTTTGATTCAGCAAAGAATCCAATTGAGCACCAAGAAAGGTTTCACCGTTAAATGTGGCGACCAAAATTCCGATTTTTTTATTAGCGTTTTGCATAATTAATTAAGCGCCTTTACACCCTTCAGGCCGCAAATAATGTTCTTCCCATACGCAACTCGGTTTGAAGAAAACACGAGTAAAAAAGCGATTTTCAATAAGAATCGACAAATATCCCTAATCTTCCACCCAAAAGGCGCGTAATTCATTGTCCACAAATGCACTCGATTTCGACTAGAGTAATAAATTCGGTCTGGATTATGATGAACCATTATTCCAGACAATACTAAAAAAGAATTAATTTGTTCACCGATAGCGTGGTAGAGGACGGCAGAATCTGTGCCAACAATCTTAAACCCTTGTCTCCGGGCGCGAAAACACCATTCAAGATCGATATTATCGATAAAGTAGGACTCTTTCATCAGTCCAATTTCTGAAAGGTGCCCCAATCTTAACGCCGTGCCCGAGGTGATTATAAAGTCAGCATGAAAGTGCTTCTGAAATTTATCAAAATTTTTGTTATCCACTCTGAAGAAACCATTGAAATTTTTGAACCTCGCTCGCTTCAAGTTTTGCGGGTTTACAATCCTAGGTCCCAAAGCAGCAATTTTTTGCTGTTGACTGTTCTCAATTTCTAAATAAGCATCGAGCATATTTTCAAAAAAAAGATCTTCCGGCTTGCTGTCTTGATCAAATAAAAACGCAAATTCATAGCCATTTTCTATGCACCATTTCAGCCCGAAATTGAGCGCAGAAGCCAAGCCCGCATTGCTCGAGCGACTAATAAACAGCTTGCATCGAGATAGACTATTAACGCTTGAGCTAAATTCGCTAAGGTTAAAGCTGTTATTATCAATTAAAATAAAATCAGTACTAGCGTCAATTTGGCTCACTAACGTTAGAAGCATCTCAAGGTTCGGATTATATGTGACCACGATGGAGCAACTTGGCGCGCGCATTTTTAATTGATTCTCACTCAGCTTCATCATTTTGTTAATCCTGCTGCAATGGAACAGATGTCGCAGTATCTTTGAGGCTACCTAATAAAATACCTAAAGCCCCAAAAGCTTAGAACCCTAGCAAGAAACTTACTAGATTAGCCGTTATCATTCTACATTGAAAATTGAGCGATTGACGTTCATCATAGTCATCACTGAGCAATCTGCAGATTTTGTTGCCGGTTAACTTTTTAAAATTTATCTTTATTCTAGATTTGGGAGAGCTGTGTGAACATTAAGCTTGGTGTCGTTATGGATCCAATCGAGAATATTAATCCGATTAAGGATAGCACACTAGCTATGCTTTTAGCGGCCCAAACTCGAGGCTGGTCTCTTTATTATATGCTCCCAGAGAGCCTGTGTTTTTCTGAAGGTACCGTAAAAGCAACGTCAACGGAACTGCGAGTCTACGATGATGATAAGAAGTGGTTTGAATTTGGGATTACGAAGGATCAGGCGACTAAGGATCTCGACGCCATAATTATGCGCAAAGACCCACCGTTTGATATGGATTTTATCTATGCGACTTATCTCTTGGAAGAAGCCGCGCGTCAGGGAACGGTTGTTTTAAATGACCCTAAAAGCATTAGAGACTGCAATGAAAAACTTTTTACCCTCCAGTTCACTGAATGTTGTCCTCCTCTTATTGTCACTGCCTCTCACAAGCGAATTAGAGATTTTTTTGAGGAGCACGAGGATATAATTCTTAAACCACTTGACGGCATGGGAGGCGCATCAATATTTCGTGTAAAGCACAATGACCCAAATTTTAACGTCATAGTTGAAACTTTAACCTCTTTTGGCCAGCGCCAAATTATGGCGCAACGCTTCATACCTGAAATCAAGGATGGTGACAAAAGAATTCTTCTAATCAACGGAGAGCCAGTTTCCTATGGACTGTCAAGAATTCCATCTTCTGGAGAAACCCGGGGGAATCTTGCTGCTGGCGGGCGAGGTGTCGTTGAAAAGTTGTCTGATCGTGATAAATGGATTTGCTCCAAAATCGGGCCCACCTTAAAAGAGAAAGGTTTAGCGTTTGTCGGACTAGACGTAATTGGGGATTATCTCACTGAAATCAATGTGACAAGTCCCACGTGTATAAGAGAAATTGATAAATTTTGTGATTTGAATATTGGCGACGACTTTATGGAATGCGTCTTGACTAAAATAGAGTCTGCGTAATCAAAGAGCGTCATGGGGAATTATGATGTGTGCTCAATCGTTACAGAATCACTTTCTTGTAAGCTTGCCTTGTCATACAGATCGTTATTTTCAGAGATCGATTACGTATATATTCCGTCATGACGCTGATGGCGCAGCAGGCATAGTCGTAAATAAGCCATTGCACAAGAGATTTTGCGACGTCTTCAAGGATTCAAATTTTAAAACCGAAAAGAAAGCTCTAACTCTGAGGAATAAAACAATGCTTTTAGGAGGACCACTTTATGAAAACAACGGATTTATTTTGCATGATGAGTCATATCAAGGTCCATCATCTCTTGAAATAAACGAAGAAATTTTTCTAACGACGAAATTTGAAATTTTTCATGCGATTGATCAAGGAGATGGCCCTACAGATTACTTGATAGCTTTAGGGTGTGCAGGATGGTCGTCCGGTCAATTAGAGAGCGAGCTTGCGGCGAATGTTTGGCTTACTATCCCTGCCGAAAAAAAGACGCTTTTCGAAGAACCTTATGAGCCAAAATTTGACTCAATTATTAGTAACCTAAATTTTGATCTAGGAAGTTATGCCCCACACGTTGGACACTCATAGATGCGCTCAGCGAATGAAATATACACTGTGAAAAAAATACATCTTGACGAATTGGAAGCCATACCGTTTTTTGAGGGAGCGATTAGTGCTCTAGCTTTTGATTATGGATTAAAAAAAATTGGCGTAGCATATGGACAGAGTATCACTGGTAGAGCGAAGGAAGTTGATGTATTGAAGGCTCGGGACGGCATGCCAGAATGGAACGATGTAGCTGAAATTATTAATGATTGGAAACCAAATTTCTTAGTGGTTGGGCTACCTTATAATCTTGACGGTTCTAATAGCGAGCTTCTTTCACGAGCAGTAACGTTTGCCCACCGCTTAAACGGCCGGTTTAATCTACCTTGCTATGGATCGGATGAGAGGTTGTCGAGCGCAGACGCACGAATCCAGCAAAAAGGCAAACTCAATATCAGAAAGAAAAATAAAAAAGTACTTATTGATGATGTGGCAGCAGCAATAATATTAGAAGATTGGTTGAAGAAAATAATAAAATAGCAGTCCTTTGCTAATAGTTGGTTATTGCGAAAAAATTTGCATTCCAGTCAGTTAATTAAAACAGGATTAATCGTGAGTAATTTAATGTTACAAAAAAACATAGAATCTCTATTGGAGCAACTAAGAAAATACGAGCAGCGATACAGAAGAAAAGAGTTTTCCGTAAGTCTTCTTGCCGTCTCCAAGAGGCAATCGATCCATTGTATCCAAAATGCCTTTGAAAACGGCCTAACTCACTTTGGAGAAAGTTATGCGAGCGAAGCTATAGAGAAAATTGACGGACTAAGAGACTACCCCATTACCTGGCATTTCATCGGGCCTATACAAGCAAACAAGACTCGATTATTAGCAGAAAATTTTGATTGGATTCAGAGTGTTGACAGAGAAAAGATAGCGCATAGGCTTAATGACCAGCGCCCGATCGAGAAAAAACCAATCAACATTTGCGTACAAGTAAAAATATCCGATGAGTCTAACAAGGCTGGCATCTCAATGTCGCAACTCCATCCGCTATGCGTTCTGGTAGATTCATTACCACGACTCCGACTACGCGGACTAATGGCAATTCCCGCACCAAAAACTGACCTCAGGGCCCAACAGTCAGTTTATAAACCTCTCAAAGAAACGTTTAACCAGTTGAAATCCGAGTTTTTAACATTAGATACCCTCTCGATTGGTATGAGTGCCGATTTCGAAGCCGCAATTGCACAAAATTCTACTCTCGTGCGGATAGGCACTTCACTCTTTGGCAAAAGATCAGAGTCTGTGTAAGAACTGATTATTTTCAAACTTACAACGGAACCAAAAAAAGAAGAGTCATTTGCGTACATTATCGTTAAAACGTTAAGATCTATCACGGGGGTTTTAATTGAATAAGCAAATTATCGGATTCATTGGTACGGGCAACATGGCGGAAAGTATGATTCGTGGCCTTACTACCAAAGAGTTTAATTCGAGGATGTTATGGGCAACCGATATCGACGAGGCAAGACTCGCGTATATTGCTGAGAATTACGATGTAGTGCCTAAAAGTTTGGAAACCATCGCTAAAGGGGCTGACGTTATAATCCTAGCGGTCAAACCACAAAGCATTGAACTCGTTTTAACCAATCTTGCAGACCATATTCGTCAAGACAAACAACTGATTATTTCAATAGCAGCAGGTATTACAACATCTGAAATTGAGAGGCACTGCGGGACTACTCTAAGCTTAGTCCGCTGCATGCCCAATACTCCAGCTATGATTGGATTTGGAGCGACAGGCCTATTTGCAAACAAGCGAGTAAGCATCAATCAACGACAGGAAGCTGACTCTATTCTTAAAACACTGGGTATAAATGCTTGGGTAGACAATGAGGATAAAATTGACGTCATAACAGCCATTTCTGGCAGTGGGCCTGCTTATTTTTTCTTGTTTATAGAAGCGTTACAAGATATATCAACCGAGTTAGGCCTTGATGACAATCTTTCAAAAAAGCTCGTTAATCAAACTGCGATGGGGGCTGCTCATCTTGCTCAAACGCAAGTTGATGACATTGCTGGCCTTCGTCAAAAGGTTACATCTCCGGGCGGAACTACCGAAGCCGCTATAAAAGTTTTTGAGTCTGGCGGTTTTAAAAAATTAGTTAAAGAAGCCGCCTTAGCGGCACATAAGCGATCAGTCAACATTGCCAAAAATAAATAAACACTTTAATAGAAGAAAAACGCCGTAAGAGAGGGATCATGGATTTTTTTAGTAATTCCGCAACCTTAGTTATAAGTACGTTGGGGGGACTCTATTTAGGCGCTATCCTACTTCGCCTCTTATTACAGATTGCGCGCGCAGATTTTTATAATCCACTATCACAAGCAGTAGTTCAAGTAACAGACCCATTAATAAGGCCGCTGAGAGGATTTATACCCAGCTATAAAAACATAGATCTTGCATGTGTGGTTCTAGCAATTTGCATCCATGCTCTAGCTATTTGTGCTCTTATTTTAAGCTACGGAAGCCAAATACCATCCGCAGGCTTAGTACTCACTTGGGCACTCGTTGGAACGATACTGGTTGTAATTAAAATATACTACTACGCGATATTGGCTTCGATCATTATGTCATTTGTAATGATGTTTTCAGGATCTATGAACCCCCATCCTATGTTACTTTTAATATGGCAACTCACAGAACCGATCATGGCACCGGTCAGACAGGTTATTCCACCATTGGGAGGATTAGATCTTTCGCCAATCTTAATATTTTTAATAATTCGATTACTACAGGACTTTTTTATAGGCGCTTTTGATCTTGGCAGATATTCTGCAGTAATTCTTGGATTATAACTATACTTACGTCGGAAAAAATCTTACAAACCACCATTTATATATGAGAAAAGAAATTATAAAAAATGGCACATAGCCCCGCTACCTCTGTTGGCATAGTTACACCTCAGGTTTTTCATTTTAAAGACCCTTTGATTCTGCGCAGTGGCAAAGTCATTCCTAATTACGACTTGATAACTGAGTCATATGGGGAACTCAACAAAAAAAGAGATAACGCCATCCTGGTATGTCATGCGCTAAGTGGCGATCATCATGCGGCCGGTTTTCATTCGGAAACCGACCGGAAACCGGGTTGGTGGGATAGCGCAATTGGCCCTGGGAAAGCGATTGATACCAATTTATTTTATGTTATCGCTGTAAACAATCTCGGAGGTTGCGGTGGGAGTACTGGGCCAACCTCTATCAATCCTATAAACGGGAAGCCTTTTGGACCTGATTTCCCTGTTATTACCGTCGCTGACTGGGTTGAATCGCAAAAAAGGTTAATGGGAATTCTCTCAATTAAACAATGGGCTGCAGTTATTGGCGGCAGCTTGGGAGGCATGCAAGTCCAACACTGGGCGATTGAGCATCCAAAAAAACTCAAAGCTGCCATTTGCATTGCTTCAGCTGCCAAGCTGTCTGCTCAAAATATCGCGTTCAACGAAGTTGCTCGACACTCTATCACCAAAGACCCAAACTTCTATGAGGGCCGGTATTTAGAGCATGATTCACGACCTAAGCAGGGGTTAATGTTGGCTCGGATGATCGGTCATATTACTTATCTCTCTGATTCGGCCATGCGTCTAAAATTCGGTAACGAATTTGCAGACGATCAATTAAAATTAGAAAAAAATGTTGGAAGAAACCTTAAATCTGGAGGGCTAAGCTACGGACTGGATGTAGATTTTGAGGTAGAAAGTTATCTGCACTATCAGGGCGAACGCTTTTCAAATAATTTTGATGCCAACACTTACCTCCTTATGACGAAGGCTTTAGACTATTTCGATCCGTCAACTGACTTTGATAACGATTTAAGCAAGGCGTTTGCCAATGCCTCCTGTAAATTTTTGTTGATATCGTTTAGCACAGATTGGCGCTTTCCGCCCGAACGATCGCGAGAACTAGTCGAAATTTTGTTATCGGCATCCTGTAATGTCAGTTACCTGGAAATCGAAGCAGACGAAGGGCATGACGCATTCCTAATGCCTATCCCCAAATATATGGAAGCGCTCAGGGCATTCTTGAGTAATATTTTTGTAGAGTTAAAAACTAATGCGTCCTGATCTAAAAATTATTACAAGCTGGATAAAAGAGAATGAACGGGTTCTGGATCTGGGATGTGGCAGCGGCCACTTATTAAAAAAACTTCAGATAGAGCGAAATACATATGGGATTGGTCTTGAAAAGAATCTTAAAAAGATCCAATCGTGTCTCGAAATAGGTGTCAATGTGATTAACCAGGACCTAGATTCTGGCTTAGAGAACTTCAAAGCAAATAGCTTTGATACGGTCCTTCTTGCTCAGACACTTCAAGCGTTAAGTCAACCCGACAAGTTAATAGAAGATATGCTGAGAGTTGGAGAGAGGGGAATTATAACATTCCCCAATTTTGGTAACTGGAAGAGTAGGCTTTATCTTTTTTTCCGAGGAAGGATGCCAATATCTAAGTTTATGCCTCACAATTGGTACGATACTCCCAATATTCATTTTTGCACCGTAAAAGATTTTGATTTAATGTGCGTCGAAAAAAAAATTACGGTTCTCAATAAAACAGTTGTCAATTTAGAACACCAAGGCAGCTTAGCTATAAAACTTTTCCCAAATTTACTTGGAGAAATTGCGATCTATCACATTACAAAGTCGTAAAATTCAAATCATGAAAAAAATCGTATTAGCTTCAAGTAACAAAGGTAAACTTCGGGAAATTCAGGCAGTAATTCTTGACCCATCAATTGAGCTCCTTTATCAAACGGACCTCGGCGTCAAGGACGCTAAGGAAACAGGTCAAACCTTTGTCGAAAACGCAATTATAAAAGCACGAAACGCCTGTGCAATTACTGGATTGCCATCAATTGCGGATGATTCAGGCCTCGAAGTCGATGCTTTAGGTGGCCAACCAGGAATTTTTTCAGCGCGATACTCATCCGTTTCAGGATCTGAAGCCGATGAAGCAAACAATCAGAAACTACTGAGTGAATTATCGGATGTACCGATAAGCGAAAGAACCGCGCGATTTTATTGTGCGATCGCATACTTGCGATTTACTGCCGACCCAACCCCACTGATTTGCTTAGGATCCTGGGAAGGCTCTATCCTTCGGGAACCAGTCGGAGAAAACGGATTTGGATACGATCCTCTTTTCTACGTCAGTACACACAAATGCTCGTCGGCGGAACTTCTGCCAGAGGTAAAAAATTCAATAAGTCATCGTGCACTTGCTCTCAGGAGGCTCCAAAAACTTTGGCCTACCCGCCGCTAACTCTTTATATCCATATCCCATGGTGTGAGAAAAAATGTCCGTACTGTGACTTTAACTCTCATAAGAAAACCGGCTCGCTCCCAGAAGCTGATTATATAAAAGCACTTTGTAATGATTTTGATCGGGATTTTGTATTTGCGAATAGAGTATCAGCAAAGTCAAATCAAAGCATTACAGAACCACGCCAAATACAATCAATATTTATTGGTGGAGGGACGCCAAGTTTATTTGATCCATTATCAATAAAAACCTTACTTGAGCACATTAAAGCTAGAACGAATTATAGCCCTGAAATTGAGATCACATTGGAAGCGAACCCAGGAACTGCTGAAGCCGCTAAATTTGCTGGATATAAAGAAGCAGGCGTTAATCGTCTGTCAATCGGCGTTCAAAGTTTCGACGACAAAAAACTAAAAATACTAGGGCGACTTCATACCGGAACGCAAAGTCACAAGGCTATAACGCTGGCTAAGGAAGCTGGCTTTAAAAATTATAATGTTGATATTATGCACACGCTCCCGGGTCAAACGGTAGCAGATGGACTCCGCGACCTTGAAACAGCTCTCGCATTTCAACCTCCTCATTTATCGTGGTATGAATTGACAATCGAACGTAACACTGTTTTTTATTCATTTCCTCCGACGCTACCTAACGAAACGATCGCTCAAGATCTATATGAATTAGGGAATCAAAAGCTAGATGCCAGGGGATTACGCCAATATGAAATCTCGGCGTATAGTACAAAAAATAGATCTTCCTCTCATAATCTAAATTATTGGCAGTTTGGAGATTACCTTGGGATTGGTGCAGGTGCACATGGAAAAATATCATATAGTAATGGGGAAATATATCGGTCAGCCAAAAGAAAACAACCGGATAAATATCTAAAAAATTTCTTGGATCGCTCAACGTCCGCGAAAATAAATTGTGAATTTACGCTTATTGAGAGCGACCAAATTAGTATTGAATTTTTATTGAACAATCTAAGATTACGTAAAGGCTTCACTATTGAGCTGTTTGAGCAGCGTACAAATTTATGTTTCTCTGAGATTTCTGCCAAGGTCGATCAAATGGTTTCAAAAGGACTAATGAGTAGAGTTGAGAACCACATAACAACTACGCCTGTCGGCTTTTATATGATCGATACAATACTTGAAGAGTTTTCGTAAAATGCTTTTAGAGGGTGACAAAGTGAAACTATCTGAAATGGATACGGATTTTACCAAATTATCAATGAACCCTATTGCCGGAACAAAGTTAAAACACGCTTTAAATGAAATTCCTAATTGGAAGCGATATAATGATGAAGAATCTTTTAAGTTAACTAGGACTTTTTACTTTGCAGATTTTAAAACCGCGTTTTTATTCGCAACAAAAGTAAGTGCGATTTCTGAGCTACAGAACCATCACCCAGTATTGTTAGTCAGATGGGGAAAGGTAGTTGTGAATTGGTGGTCCCATAATTTAAAAGATTTGCACTTAAATGATTTTATAATGGCAGCAAAAACAGACTGTTTAATAGACTGAATAATGCGTTTGAAAATACGCAAATATTTGTAATGAATTTATGAAAAATTACTCTAAAGACAAAAATACTTCTGCGAAAAAATCTAAATCCGTGAATAATCAGTCAATTGATTGGTTTAGAAATTCGACCCGCTATATAAACTCTCATCGCGGCTGTACATTTGTTATTGTTATAGAAGGAGAAGCATTTAACTCGCCATATTTTTCAGAATTAATTTCAGATCTTTCACTTCTTAAAAGCATTGGCGTGCGACTTGTTTTAGTTCATGGCGCAAGGCCACAAATTGCAAAGGCTTATAATCGTCGCGATAATGAAATAATTCATTATGAAGGTATGCCGGTTACAAAAAAAGAGGAAATTGACAATATATCTGGAATTGTAGGCACGCTTTCGTCAAAGATAGACGCTATGTTTCTGTCAGGCCGGGCCGCAAAATTGGATCAAAATAACGGGATTCGATTGATTAGAGGTAGTTTTCTTGTTGCAAAGCCCCTTGGAGTAAAAAACGGAATCGATTTTCAACAAACGGGGAAAGTGAGACATATACAGGTGGACTTATTACGCAAACAATTGGATAACGACTGCCTCTTGCTTCAATCCAATATCGGTTATTCTGTAACAGGTGAAGTCTTCAATTTATGCGAAATAGAGATTGCAACGGAAATGGCAATCGCTCTGAAAGCTGAGAAAATGATAGTGATGACAGATTGCGACGGCGTAACAGATTCTCAAGGAGCCTTAATTGCGCACTTGGATCCGGATGAGAGCTCGCTTCATGCATCGAGAATGAAAAGCTCTAAAAATGATAAAGAGCATTTTTTCGGCAAGCAAATAGAGTACTCGGCTCGCGCTGTTCAATTCGGAGTAAATCGCACTCATATTATAAATTACTGTTCTGATGGGACACTTATCCGAGAACTTTTTACCCCAGAAGGTTGCGGATCTCTGATCAGTAAAGATGAGTCAAGCATACTTCGCGATGGCAGGATAAGTGACTCCTCAGAAATTTTAAATATAATTAAACCGCTCGAGGAAAAAGGTCTACTGATAAGTCGGTCAAAAAAATTTTTAGAGTCTGAAATAGATCATTTTCGAGTTATCGAGGTTGAGGGAGAGATTGTTGCCTGTGCGGCACTTCATTTTGAGACTGATACATTAGCTGAGATCTCATGTATCGCAACCAGTGACAAGCATCAAAACAAAGGGCTGGGAAAGAGACTTTTAAATTCTTTAGAGTCGCAAGCAAAGAAGGCAGGGATAACTGAGATCTTTGTATTGACGACTGAGGCTGCTCATTGGTTCATCGAAAAAAATTTTAAAGAAGCATCCTTAAGATCACTTCCCAAAAATCGTCAATTACTTTATGACTCTATACGTAAATCTAAGATTCTCCGGAAAAAAATATAATAAATACAACTTACCCTACAGAATTACTCTGTTGCTTACGAGTTAAGTGGCAAATACTGTAATCGAATTCACTTTGAGAGTTAGCTGGATAATTTTCGCGACTTACTTCTGTCCACTCTTCATCATTAAACCCTTCTAGAAAAGTATCTCCAGGAACCTCAGCATGAACGCGTGTAAGGAAAAACTCATCTGCAAGTGGCATTGCTTCGGCATAAACCCTCGCGCCACCGATTATAAAGACCTTCCCAGCGTTTGAAACTTTGCACTCAGCTCTGGCTATTGAAATTGCCTCTGTTAAATTAGGGACCACAATAGTTCCCTCGGCCAGTAGGCTTATTCGGCTACTTATTACGATATTAACGCGGTTGGGAAGGGGTCGACCAATTGATTCCCACGTGTTTCGACCCATGATAATACAATGCCCAGTGGTAACTCGGCGGAAATTCTTAAGATCTTCTGAAAGATGCCATGGTAATTTATTATCTTTACCAATAGAAAGGTTTCTGGCCATGGCACAAATTAAAGCTATGTTCATATCGAGTAACATCTTGTGGTGAGATCAATATTATACTGCAAAAGGATAAGTTATTGCTGGGTGGCACTGATAGCCTTCCACAGAAAAGTCATCCAAAGTGACCCAGCTCTCAAGGTCCTCAATAGTTTTTATCTCACTATTAAGGGTGAGACGTGGTGACTCAAATGGCTCACGCTTCAATTGCTCGTTTCGCATCAAGTCAAGTTGGTCCTCATAAATATGTGCATTTACAATCTTGTGATACGCGGTACCCGGGACATGACCTGTGAGCTGCGCTACTAAAGCAAGCAATACAAAAACTTGTATTTGATTGAAATTTAATCCTAAAGGCACATCGCAAGACCGTTGGTAACTCGTTAAGTTAAGAGTATTACCAATTAAAGAAAAGGTATGAGTATGCATACATGGCCGTAAACAACCTAACTCAAACTCACCTGGATTATAAAATGTTAATATCTCACCACGATCATCAACACCTAAAGATAGGTTTCTGATGATCTTCTTGAGTTGATCTATTGAACCTCCATTCGGTTTTGCCCAAGACCTTCCCTGAACACCATAAACTCTACCCATGTCATCCTCGCCCTTTCGGTGAGGATTAGCGAGCCATTCAGGATTTTTGTTAGCATTTAGGTCCCAAGACTTGGTACCGAGCTTACGAAAATCAGCAGCGCTATCGTACCCTCGGAGATATCCGAGCAACTCAGCAATTGCTGCCTTCCAATAACTTTTACGCGTAGTTATAAGCGGAAACTTATTAGCACCGACTGAGTATTCAAAATCCGCATTTATAACTGTCAAGCATTTCTTTCCTGTGCGCTTGTTATTAATCCACGTACCTTCATTAACAATGCGATGGCAAAGATCTAAATACTGCTGCATAAAACCCTCTGCGAGAAGCCGCGACCAATTTAATTAAGCTTAAACCTGATGATTTCTCAAAGCCGAAATGTATAACAGAATCATTCCGACAAGGATAAGTGGAATAGAAAGCAACTGCCCTTGCGTCATCCAATCCCACGCTACAAAACCTAAATTAGCATCTGGCTGCCGAAAAAACTCTACGGCAAACCTAAAGGTACCGTACAGCAGTGCAAACAAGCCAGAAACAGCATATCTTGGGCGTGGTTTCGTTGAAAACAAAAAAAGAATACCAAACATCACAATCCCCTCTAGGCCAAACTGATACAGCTGTGAAGGGTGCCTTGCAAGTGCGTCAACTTGCGGAAAAACCATTCCCCATGGCAAGTCAGTCGGCCGACCCCAAAGCTCGCCGTTTATAAAATTTCCAATACGACCAGCACCCAAACCAAACGGCACCAGCGGAGCGACGAAATCAAGTACAAAAAAATAGGGCATACTGACTCGGCGTGAAAAAAAATAAATAGCAAGCATTACACCTAACAGCCCGCCGTGGAATGACATACCGCCTTCCCAAACGCGAAATAACCAAAGCGGATCCTGTATAAATCTATCAAAATTATAAAAAAAGACTGAGCCCAAGCGTCCTCCGAGCACAACTCCAAGAGCTCCATAAAAAACCAAATCAGATAATTGTTCATCCGACCAATTTATAACACCTTGGCGACATCGATAACGAGCAAGCCAATAGAACCCAGCAAAAGCAAGAATATACATCAGTCCATACCACTGAACACTCAAGGGCCCGAGAGAAAATGCAACGGGATCCAGCTGAGGATGAATAAGCATAAATGAGCACCTAAGTGGTTTGTAAACATGGTTAGACTTGACGTGTAAGGTTATAGAATTTCAAGCCGACTTAACAGACCTTTTAAATCCTACCGACTGAGTTATACTCTTGTTTTACAGAATGATCCGCATGTATGTGTATAATTACTTTGCAATTTGAACCCACAGGTTCGCATCCACTACTGGTGTCAGCCAACAGAGACGAATTTTTCTGCCGCCCAAGTGAAATAGCTCATGTTTGGAAAAAAAGCTCAATAATCGCTGGCAAGGATTTGCAAGGAGGCGGAACATGGCTTGGGGCGACTTTTTCAGGTAGGTTCGCAGCCGTAACAAATTTTCCAGCACACAAAGCCCTCCCCAGCGCTTCGATTGTTTCGCGAGGCACGCTTGTAACTGAATTCCTAATCAGTTCACTTTCACCCGAAAATTACGCCTCTAAAGTATCAAGGGACATAGGAAAGTATGAGGGCTTCAACCTGATATTTGGGGATCGTCAATCACTTTTTTATATTACAAACGCACGTCCGGGAGTAGAGAAATTAAACCCGGGAATTTATAGCTTATCCAACAGCTTCTTAGATCGTACGTGCCCGAGATCTCTGAATGCAGTCACAAAATTCAGTCAAATATCGAAACTAAATATAACAACTGACGTGTTAGTTAACACAATGCGAGACAATAGCGAACTCGGAGCCTCGAGCCCTTCGAGGCAAAAAAATGATGGCGAGAGGGCAAGCTCGGCCATTTCCTCATCTATTTTCATGAAAGCAATTCCCATGAAAAATAAAGAAACAACTTCATACTATGGCACTGTATCAACAACTGCATTGATTATCGCAAAAAACGGTGACACAATTTTTCGCGAGGACCGATACCAAAAAAATGGTAAAACAAAAGCCCGCAGCCTAGTAAAATTTCAATTAACGAAGGTAAAACAATCAGTTTAAAAAAGTAAAAACAATTTACTCTCTGAGCGGCACTTGGCTTGAACGCCACTTTTAATTAACAAAGGTCTCTAACGAACTTGATAGTTGTTCCAAAGCTTCCTTGTAAACCTCTCTTTTAAAAGAAACCACTTTTTCAAGAGGATACCAATAATCAACCCAACGCCAATCATCGAATTCTGGCTCGCTATTACAGTCGAGCTTAATACTTTCTTCAGGGCTTCGTAAACCAAGTAAAAACCATTTTTGTTTTTGACCTATGCATACCGGTTTAGAGTTCGCTAGATCATTTCGACGGATATATTGCTCGGGCAAATCGTAGTACAACCACTTATTGGTCTGATGCAGCAACGTAACATCACCTTCGTCAAGCCCAACCTCCTCTTTGAGTTCACGAAATACAGCCTTCTCAATCGTCTCGTCTTTTTTTACTCCGCCTTGAGGAAACTGCCATGAGCTTTGTCCGATCCGTTTAGCCCAAAGAACTTTTCCAATTTTATTGCAAACTATAATTCCTACATTTGCTCTGTAGCCTTCTGAGTCGATCACAATATGGCCTTGTTTTGCTTATCGAATTTCATTGAATCATAAAAAGCCAAAAGCATGCAATGACTCAACAAAATTTATGTCGGTTTTATTGCGCGCTATCAAGGTGTTACCCCCACCTTTCCATTCTGAGTTACAATACCGAAAGGCTTTTTGTATTCAAAATGCTTAGCAAGCAGGAAAAAGATGATTAAAAAAAATGCATCAAGGTCAAAGTCTAGATTAGTTTTATTCGATCTAGACAACACTCTTTTAAATGGTGACAGCGATCATGAATGGGGAGAATTCCTGATCCGTAAGGGTTTGGTAGATGAAAAAAAGCATCGTATGCAAAACGATATTTTTTACGAGCAATATCAGAATAGTATTTTAGATATTAACGAGTACGTCCTTTTTACACTAAAGCCGGTTTTGAAACTTAATCATTCACAACTCAGTTTCATGCATACCGAGTTTATGTCTTCCTCGATAAAGCCCTTAATTCTCTCCCAAGCGCGTTCACTCGTGAATGATCACTTAAAAGCGAATGACTTCTGTATCATCATTACAGCAACAAACGAGTACATAGCGGCGCCTATTGCCGAAGAGTTTAAGGTCAATCATTTTTTTGGCACTTCTCTCGTAACGTACTCTCGAGAAAAAGAATTTTTTTATACCGGTGAGATTTTAGGAACACCATGTTATCAGCATGGGAAGGTAGAGAAAATAAAGCAATGGCTAAAATTTAGGGACGATTTTAACCTGTCGGACAGTATTTTTTATAGTGACTCCATAAACGATCTGCCTTTGTTAGAACAAGTAAGCACCCCCATAGTAATCGATGGTGACCAGAAACTTATTAAAATCGCAGACGAACGCGGGTGGGAACAGAAATCGCTTCGAAATTAATCTCCTTAATTAATATCATCACTCAATCTCTATAATAAGATCATCAGCAAGTAGCTCTAGGTTTGTCTTCAATTTTTCGAAATCTAAATTCCTCGGATTCTTTAGGACGGCATCAAGTTTAAATAGAACGTCCCCCGACATCGGCGCTGCTTCACATACTGTAGCGAAAGACTCTACGTTCACACCCATTTGAGCCAAAGCCTGAGAAATCTCCATCACAATACCCGGCCTATCATTACCAACAATATTAATATTTAACAAATTGGGTTTAGAGTGCAGTCCCTCTCTCTCATCCGCGTCCCCGGATTCAATTTGCAGATTAAAGGAGGTAGAAACGGCACGAAGTTCTTTGGCAAGGAGCTCGGCATTTGCATCATCCACGCTAACCCGAAAGATCCCTGCAAATTTCCCAGCCAAATGAGACATATTGCTCTCAAGCCAGTTACCTGAATACTTCGAAACCACCACTGCTAGGTCTTCTATTAACCCAGGCTTATCATCCGCAATGAGCGAAACAATTAAATAGCTTTTCATAACAAATGCTTCAGGAGCAAAGATAATTATTAAATCGTCAGCGTTCTTGGAAACTGCGCAAAATCCTCCCAATAAGTTACTTGCTCTGGCATGTCTTCCAAAGTAGGTTGAACATTACCGTCAATATCAGTCACTCTTGACACAATTTTGTGCTCTCCGCTTGCTGGGTTCTCCCAATTCAACGAGAAAAGTTTCCAAGCATATTTTGTGGATCGCGGATTAATTTCTGCACGTTGCCAAGGACCCTCATCAACTTTTACTTCGACACTCTCTAGAGGCGTACCATTGTTAAGAACGAACCCCTGAATTTTATAAGATCCGGCAGCCTCAACGACGCGGACGATCGAAGACTTTAAGTTCATTTCGCTTACTGAATTTTCTACCCATCGTTCGACGCCACCAACGTTATCTTTTTTCAAAGTAACGTAATCCCTTCCCATGAATTTGCCCATATAGCGGGTACTCTGGACGTGAATCTGAGTTAACCATTTCACATTTGCTACACCATACCAGCCGGGCACAATAAGCCGCACAGGCTTACCGTGGTAGTGAGGCAATGGCTCGCCATTCATTTCATACGCCAACATATTTTCTGGGCGAAACGCGTCCTCAATGGACAAGGCCCTAGCAAAGGACTTATCTATTTCCTGCTCTCTAATCGTTTCTTTAGCCATATCGGCGCCAAAAAAAACAACCTCTTTTGCTCCCTCTTGTATTCCTGCTTCTTCCAAAAGCCGCCGGAGGGTAACTCCTCTCCAGCGCGCGTTGCCAATTAAACCCTGGAATAGGCGTCGCCCGTTCCCGCCGCATTCAAACCCAACTTGTTGCTCAAATACATCCCGCTGTTCTAAATCTTCAAGCGACAGTTCAATCTCTTTATCAACCATCCCAGTGACGCGTAAACGCCAACTTGTATTATCAATTTCAGGTTGACCATAATGCTGCACTAAATAAAAATCTTCATTATTGGTGAAGTAGCTGTCAATCTCTCGAGTATCGAGATAATGAACTGCGTTAGGCCTTACAGGACCAACCCGAAAGGTGTCCGGGACGTCTGTGAACGGTACCAATCTCTCTCCCTGTGCTAATGCCGGGAAAACAAAACTCGGGAGAGCTGCAACGCTGGCCGCAAACGCTGAGCCACCAACAGCACTTTTTAGCAAGTCTCGCCGGCTTTTATCCTGCACATTTTCACTGTCATTATCAGAGCTCATAGATTTCCCCTATTTTTCAGTAATTTACTAGTTGAAAGCATGGCTGCAAAGTCATAGCGTTCATAATTAGGTTAGTAAAAAACTATTCGTGCAAGTAATAGTTTTAGGCCCCAAGAGTAACATCACTATCACTTCATGCGCTAGCTGAAAAGAAAGCTGAGCTCAACAAGCGGCAAACAAATAAGATGAATTAAATATTCCAGCTTGAAGCCCAATCTGATACGTCAATGGGTTTATTTCAAGTATGCCCGAGCCTAGCTTGGGTCTTAAGATTCCGATATAATAAGCTCGATTGACTCTATCATTCACGCTTAAAAAATTGCGCATAAAAAAGCCGGCACCCAAAAAGGTTCTCATTTTTTGGCCTTCATTAACAAATTAGGATTAGATTTCAATGGCTAACAAACCAAAAAAAGAAGCTGTTGCAAGTAGCAAAGAGGATTTGGCGTCTCAAGTAGAAGAATTTTTAAAAAACGGCGGTAAAGTGCAACAAATTCCATCCGGAGTGAGTGGGCAGACTACGACTAGCGGGCCTCGTCAAATTGTTCTAAGCCACAAAACTAGCTGAGGTTAAATGGCGAAGTTGTTGTTTCACCTGCGAGACGTTCCGAACGATGAGCGAGACGAAGTTAACGCTTTGCTTATCAGCAATAGTATCAACTATTATGAAACCACGTCTGGCAATTGGGGGCTTTCGGTTCCTGCTTTATGGGTAAAAACAGAGGCGGAGTATCATCGTGCTCGCCTTTTAATAAACGACTACCAAACTAAACGATCACTTCGCGTTCGCCAAGATCTTTTATATAAAAATGATCTCCGCAGCAACACTACTTTTTGGGAAAACCTGAAGACTTCCCCCGTCCATCACCTGCTAATCTTGCTAGCAATTGCTTTAATAACCTCATTTTCAATAACAATTTTCCCCCACTGATTACCAACTTTTAAATCCTTCTTTACACCTCGCATGCACTACGCTATAAATACTACAGGTCTTAGCCACTGCTTTTCACAGGGGAAAGTTTTGGCTGTCTTCAATACCCTGAAATTAAAAAGGAGGTGATCCCATCAATAATCAATCATTTAAGGGAGCCTTTGGTTACTCGCTATAAAAGAGCCTCATTATTCCCCAGCCTAAGCTGTTCGAAAAATGAAATTGCTTCATAGATCGGGAAACAAAAGAGTTGAATCCTTGAGAAAGAGACAACTTAGCTTCCGAAAACAGTTCTCTGTTCGACGAAACGTTCCGTTAGCGCAATATTGCTCCTAACGGAACGTTTTTTAAAAAGTTCTACGGATCTTCTACATTTGCATCAAAAAACTCGAAAAATGATTACCCATGCTTGAAGAAAGCTCATTGAAGGTTTCCATGGAGCTTCTGCGCGCTCGCGCGGAATCTGGCCTCAAAACATTATACGTCGCCGACGCGCTTGCAATGCCTGTGCATTGGTACTATCGCCCTTACGATATTCAATTACAATTCCCCGACGGTATCACTGATTTCGAAGCCGCTCCCAAATATCATCCCTCTTCAATTATGTCTTTGCATTCAACAAATGGGGGCGGTCGGCGGTCCAAAGGATCTAATAATGGAAAAGAAATTATTGGCGACGTTATTCTCAAGGGCAAAAGAGACAAGTGGGGCGTACCAAATACTCACTATCACCACGGAATGCCTGCGGGCTCAAATACGCTGAATGCTCATTGTGCACGGGCAGTGACCCGCGCCTTAACAACAAACTCAGCAAGGTATTCACAAAGTGCTTTTTTCGAATCTTATATCTCACTCCTCACTTCCGATCCTCCTGAGCATCCCGACACCTATGCGGAATCCTATCACAGAGCATTTTTCGCAAATCTCGAGAATGGAGTGCCGCCCAATAAATGCGGTTCAAAAACTCATGATACAGCCTCCATTGGGGGTTTGGTTACACTTGCTCCGATTGTTATTTCTGAGCGGTTTGCGGGCACAAGCTTAGAAACAACAAAGAAAATATGTATGGAACATCTTTGGCTAACCCATCCTGACAAAGCATTGTCCCAAATTTCTGATGACTACGTTTCCCTTTTAGACGCTTTACTTTTTCGCAATGAACAGCAAAAGCCGCATTTCCTAAAAGAACTTTTATCTAAACAATTTACCGATCTAAATTTTGAACAGCTTGAAACGAAAGCTAGAGATGGAGACGAGGCAATTGTTGGCCAACTTTTTTCTAAGGCGTGCTACATCTCGGACTCTTGGCCCTCGGTTCTTTACTTAGCTTATCGATATAATGTAGACATATTGGGTGGACTCATATCGAACACTAACTTAGGTGGAGACAATGTACACCGAGGGTCGATCTTGGGAGTTTTACTGGGTATTGCGAATGCTGAAACGGTCGATAATTTGTTCAATAAGTTAGTAGACAGTAAAATTATTCACGAAGAAATTGAAAATTTGTTAGACACTGCTTTATCAAAATACATTTGACATCAAACAGGCGCCTCACCCGCAATGAAGATACCCGCAAGACTCACACCACTTATCTCAGAAGGCATGATTGACCGCGTCGTCAGTCGGCTAATGAGCGGAAAGGAAGCTGACGTATATATCGTCGAAATTAATGGCCAACGACAATGCGCGAAAATTTATAAAGATGTCGAACACAGAGGTTTCAAACAAGCCGTTCGTTATACTGAAGGTCGGAAATCACGCAACAGCAGACGCGGAAGAGCTATGGAGAAGGGCTCAAAATATGGTCGTGATCAAAAAGAAAAAAGCTGGCACGACGCAGAAATAAATGCGTTACGAAAAGTGGCCGCTGCCGGAGTCCGGGTCCCAAAACCTATGAGCTGTGTAGATGGAATTCTCTTCATGGAGCTTATTACCGACACTGAAGGTAATGCCGCACCGAGACTAAGCGAGGTGGCTCTCAAGCCGGAGCAAGCGATCGAGGACCACAACACTCTAATTAAGTATATTTTACGAATGCTTCACGTTGGAATCGTGCATGGAGATCTCTCAGAATTCAATATATTGGTGGACGAATATGGTCCTGTAATTATTGATCTCCCTCAGGCTGTCGATGCCGCCGCTAATAATAATGCTAGAGAAATGCTCTTGCGTGATGTAAATAAAATACGTGATTACTATGCACAATATGCACCTGCATTGTCATCAACAAAATACGGTAAGGAAATTTGGTCGCTATACGAATCTGGGACTTTAAGCCCCAATGTAAACTTGAAAGGTACCTTTGAAGAAAATACCAAAAGCGCGGATGTTGAGGGGGTTATGCATGAGATTGAAGAAGCATTAAAAGAACAGCAAGAAAGAATAAGGCGCATAGAGGAAGCGGAACAAAATTCCTAGTCCTGTACACACCCTACTTTCTCAACTTGTCATTTCCATGGCCTCACATTAATCGAGACTATCATTCGAATTTGCTATAGAGTCTTGATCCACTTGTTGTTTTATTTTAACAGGAGTCCTTGGTGAGAAATCTAAAATCAAACCGATCAGAGATCTCGGGCAGGTCCCTGGTTGCACGTTTGTGGAAAGACAATCAGCAATTTTTTTTGATTCTTACTTGCATCGTTTTTTTTAAGAGCGCAATTGCTGATTTGAGCTCTATTTCAGGCGCCTCGATGCAGCCGACCCTGCTAGATGGAGATAAAATTTGGGTCAATAAGTTAGCATACGACGTAAAAGTTCCCTTTACAGAAATTTCGCTCAAACAACTTAACGCGCCTGAGAGGGGTGACATAGTAATTATTGATTCAAAAAAAGCAGGTAAGCGTCTTGTAAAACGAATTATTGGCATTCCGGGTGACACGATCTTAATGCAAAGCAATACTATTATCATAAATGGCAGCTCAGTAAATTATGAAATCGTTTCCGAGGACAACGAGGCAATTACGATTCGAGAGTCAATTGACCGCTCTTATAATATTAAAATTGCGAACAATTTCGACCAAGGAAGAATTCGTACATTTGGCCCAGCTCAAGTCCCTGAGGGGGAATTTTTTGTTTTAGGTGATAATCGAGACAACAGTGCAGACAGTCGCATCTATAGCTTTATTCCTCGTGGAGAATTAATCGGTCGCTCAAGTTCTTTAGTTTTTTCTCTCGATAATGAGAATCACTATATCCCCAGAAAAAATAGATTTTTTTCTAAATTAGATTAAAGAAACCTACTTTGAAGATTACCAAACCTTGGTTATGACAAAAAATTTTTCAAATTCAATAAAGAAAAATTACCAAGAAAAACGCGCTGTTGAGCGAATATATAATTTTTTAGAGAAAGATGTTTCAAAACACAGGCATCAATTGCTTAAGATGCGGGAACGCACAGAACTCTATTTACACATTTTATTACTGTCTGTGACACTTATACTTGCAGTCTTACCACAAAAAAAATTCGCTGCTGACTACTTCATTCCTTTCACGGCAAACCAACCAACAATTGACGGGATCCTGAGTGACAACGAATGGCTCGACGCCAGCGAAGTTTATGTTAACGTCGAAACAGATCCTGCTGATAGTGTAAAAAGCGCTGTAAAAACCAAAGCGCTTCTTATGGAAAATGGAGAGACCCTCTTTATTGCATTTATGGCCAGCGACGAGAATCCTAACCAAATTCGAGCTTTTTATAGGGACAGAGACCTTCTTTGGAGCGACGATTATGTTGGCGTTTCACTGGACACTTTTAACGACGAAAGACGGGCTTACGAATTCTGGGTAAATCCCCTTGGAGTCCAAGCCGATGGTACCTACGACGACATAAATCAAAAGAGCGATGCATCTTGGAATGCTATTTGGCAAAGTGCAGGAAAAATCAACGGGCATGGGTACACAGTTGAAATGGCGATCCCCTTCAAGCAATTACGCTTCTCTCCCAACAAGGGAACCCAGCAATGGGGGTTAGAGCTTATAAGACGATATCCACGTGACCGAAACACACGAATAGCCAATGCAATAATTGATAGAGACGTATCATGCCGGCTATGCCAATTCTCAAAAGCCGAAGGTATGAATAATATCGAAGCGGGTCAGAATTTAGAAATAATACCCTCTTTTACCATGAACTCGATCAGACGCCGTGATCCAAGCGAGAATACTTGGCAAAATGATGGGATAAAATCTGATACAGGAGTCGATCTGAGATGGGGTATCAGTCAAGATTTATTTCTAAACGCAACTCTGAATCCGGATTTTTCTCAAGTGGAAGCTGATAGCGTTCAACTTGATACAAACAATACCTTTAGCCTCTATTTTCCTGAACGCCGAACTTTCTTTTTAGACGGGGCGGACTATTTTGATACTTTTGAAAACTTAGTTTACACGCGCAACATTTCAAACCCAAATTTCGGCGTAAAGATTACGGGAAAAAAAGATGCTCACTCTTACGCTTTTCTAACTGCTAACGATAAAAAAACTCAGTTCATTGCACCAACAAGTTTGTCCTCATCAGTTACCACATTACGCAACGAATTAGGTGATGACCTTTCGAGCAACATCGCTATTGGTCGGTACCGACTCGATATTTTTAAAAATTCGAGCATCGGAGCATTGATAACTGACAGAAGGAGTGCAAGCGCAGGAGTTGACTATAAAAATACTGTAAGAAGCTTTGATGCAGTCCTTCGACCTACAAATAGCGATACAATCGCAATCCAAACAATAAACTCCTCCAGTAATACTCCCCTCCAGCCACAAACAAAGCCCAATTTTGGGAACGAGCAATCTGGGCAAGCAAAACGAGTGGAATATCGACACGTTGACAGCGTTTGGGACTGGCGCATAGGGCTGAATGATTTCAGCGAAGGCTTCCGCGCGGATCTAGGGTTTGTAAATCGTGTTGATTATAAATACTTCGTTACAACAATCGGCAGAAGTTGGCGCTCTAATGGAGAAAAGTTTTTTAACCGCATTCGGCTTGCCATCGATTATGATAGAACTGAAAATCAGGCAGGCCTTGAGCTTGAGGAAGAGCTTGAGCTTTTCATCAATATGAATGGGCCTTCTCAATCATATTTAAATGGGTTGTTCGGTGGGAGTAAAACGTACTGGAATGGACATGTATATAACGAGCAATTTAATCAAATCTCGTTGGGCTTCTCTCCAAGAGCTGCCTTCAAACTGGGTATGTATCTTCGACTGGAAGATGTTGTCGATTTTAGAAACTCCGGACTAGGACGATCACTTCGATTCGGACCAGAAGCCAGATTGCAACTCGGGCAACATATGCAAATAAATCTCAATTTTACCCAACAAAAATTTAAGGTCGCGGATGGACAACTTTTTGAGACTGAGTTAATCGACCTCAGAGCAACATATCAATTTTCGACTCAAAGCTACGTTCGCTTTACGCTTCAGAACAATGACCGCTCTCGCAATCCTCATTTATACATAAAACCGGTAAATAAAAGAGACAACGATCTGTCACTTCAACTGCTTTATAGCTACCGATATAATGCTGCAACACGATTTTTTATTGGTTACTCTGACGTTGGTTACCAAAATGAAAATATTAAGCAGATTTACTCGACCAATCAGGCCTTTTTTGCAAAGTTCACATATGCCTTTCAATACTAACAAACACATTAATACACTGATAAATGCAAAAATTCTTCATAAGCTATCCATAGAAATCACAACTGGGTAAAATAACGTGGTGCTTACTCAACAGGGACAATTCCATCGAAATGAATCAACGAACCTCTCTCTACCAAAAGCACCTTGAATCTGAGGCTAAAATTGTTAACTTTTCAGGATGGGATATGCCGATGCATTACGGCTCTCAGATTGAAGAACATAATTGTGTAAGAACCACGGCTGGAGTTTTCGACGTCTCACACATGACAGTGATAGACGTTGACGGAGAAGACGCCACGGCTTACTTGCAAACGCTTTTAGCAAATGATGTCGCAAAATTAAAGATTGTTGGGTCGGCGCTTTATTCAGCAATGCTCGATGAAAATGGCGGAGTGCTTGACGACCTTATCGTATACAAAACAACCGCGGGTTACCGTTTGGTTGTAAATTGCGCAACCCGCGTAAAAGACCTGAAATGGATGGCAAAATACGCTGAGGGGTTTTCGGTAGCAATACAAGAAAGACCTGGCCTGAGCATCCTTGCAGTTCATGGCCCTTCAGCCATTTCAATCGTTTGTAAAATTCTAGAGAACAAGCGATTTTTAGGAGATTATTCAGGAGATAAAGTTCGAGCACTGAAGAACTTTCAAGGGATTGAATTGAAAGATTGGTTTGTAGCTCGCACCGGGTATACCGGAGAAAAAGGACTTGAGATTATCCTGCCGTCAGAACAAGCTCCCAGTTTCTGGGACGCTTTATTGGACAAGAAAGTAAGGCCCGTGGGCCTTGGTGCCAGAGATACTCTTCGTTTAGAGGCCGGCATGAACCTTTATGGCAACGACATGGACGAAAATACGTCCCCGCTTTCAGCTAACATGGATCGTACTATTGCGTGGGAACCTGATGATCGCGAATTTATCGGGCGTCGCGCGCTGAAGGATCATCAGCTCGAGCAAAAGGCTGGGAACCTTCATATCCTCGTTGGTCTAGTCCTTGAGGCTAGAGGCGTTCTCAGAAACGGACAGAAAATTATCTGCACACAACGCTCCGGCAAAATTGCAGAGGGCACTGTTACTAGTGGTTCCTTTTCACCGACATTGAAGCATTCAATCGCTTTAGCTAGAATTCCCGCTAATACAGAAAGCTGCCAAGTCTTGATTAGAGATAACATTACGCCTGTGCGAATCGTAGAACCAGGATTTGTACGGTTTGGAAAACGAATCTTTACATAACAAGTCAACTCAGCAGTCAAACACAGACACAGTTAAATTTCGAGGAAGAATCAGTGACTTTATGCCCAGAAAATCTAAAATATATGCGATCTCATGAATGGGTGAGAATAGAATCAAACGGTGAGGCAGTGGTTGGCATTAGCGATCATGCCCAAGCGTCTCTCGGAGATATTGTCTTCGTTGAACTCCCAGAGGTTGGGGCTATCGTCCACCTCAAAAACGAAATTGCCGTGGTTGAATCTGTGAAAGCAGCTTCTGACGTTTATAGCCCTGTGTCGGGTGAAATAACTGCCATTAATGAGGAGCTCCTGGAATCGCCTGAGATGGTTAATAAAGTTCCCTACGACGAAGGGTGGTTTTTTAAGATTAAGCTCAGCGATGAAGCAGAGCTTGACGACTTGATGGATGCTGAAAGTTATTCTGAATTCTGTAATGACAGTTAGCGACCGCTGTTCACAGCATAGATTGCTCTCGGGAAATTCCAATACGTTAGTTGCATTTAAGTTTTAAATCGCACATGCACTCGGTTTCATAAGGAAAATAATGCAAGCTCAAATTAAGCCCCAGTTTGTGAATGAACGTCAGGATCCGCTCTCTGACATGGACAATAACAAAGAATTTATGGCGCGTCATATCGGCCCATCAGAAGCGCAGTTATTCGAAATGATGAATGAGCTCGGTGTTGAGTCGCTAGAAGCTTTGATAGAATCAACAGTTCCAAGGTCTATCGCTAGTCTCGAACCCCTGAATTTGGGTGCCCCAAAAAGCGAGTCTGACGCTTTACGGGATCTACAAGCAATTGCGAAAAAAAACGACCTTTACCGCTCCTTTATTGGAATGGGTTACTATGACACACATACTCCTAATGTAATCCTAAGAAATGTTCTTCAGAATCCGAGCTGGTATACGGCATACACGCCCTACCAGCCGGAAATTTCTCAAGGTCGACTTGAGAGCCTACTTAACTTCCAACAAATGGTCCTAGATCTAACAGGAATGGATCTAGCAAATGCTTCCTTGCTTGATGAAGCGACCGCTTCGGCTGAGGCTATGTCACTCGCCAAAAGAGTCTGCAAAGATAAAGCTGCCAATACCTTTTTCATTGATAAGAATTGCTTCCCTCAAACCATTGATGTTCTCAAAACTCGCGCAGAGTGCTTCGGTTTTGACATTGTCATTGACAGAAGAAAGTCCATACCCAAGGAAGGCGTTTTCGGAGCGCTTTTACAATATCCTGATGCACTTGGGAATGTCGCAGATTTATCAAACAGTATTGAGCAATTACACTCTCAAAATGCAATCGCAATCGTGGCAGCCGATCTGTTGAGCTTGGCCCTTTTGAAGCCTCCTGGAGAAATGGGGGCTGATGTTGTTACTGGCACCTCACAACGGTTCGGCGTCCCAATGGGGTATGGCGGGCCTCACGCTGCCTACTTTGCAACAAAAGAGGCGTTTAAAAGGTCTGTGCCAGGACGAATCATTGGCGTTTCAATCGACAGGCGCGGGCGTCAAGCTTTTAGAATGGCTCTTCAAACCCGTGAGCAGCATATCCGAAGAGAAAAAGCCAATAGCAACATTTGCACTGCACAGGTCCTTCTTGCCAATATCTCAGCCATGTATGCAATGTATCACGGTCCGAAGGGTCTTAAAGATATCGCAAGAAAGATACACAGACTTACTTCCATACTATGCAATGGATTGAAGAGTAAAAAAATAAAAGTTATTAATTCGCACTTCTTTGACACTATAACCATCGAAGTTGAAAACAGAATCGGCAATGAAATCAAGACACGTGCGCAACAAGCAAAAGTAAATTTACGCTTCGATCGACTTGAAACCGATAAACGCATCAGTCTAAGTCTTGATGAATGCACAAAACCTGCTGATATTGATGTCCTTTGGCGTATTATTCTTGGTGATGAAGCTGAAAATTTATCAGTCGAAAAACAGGATGCCGACATTGTTGACGGTATAGCAACAGAATATCTACAACACAACTTAATCAGAAGTAGTTCTTTCCTGACTCACCCCAACTTTAACAGTTATCACAGTGAAACTGAGATGATGCGCTATCTGAAGCGCCTCGAAGACAAAGACATCTCTCTCACGCATTCGATGATCCCTCTTGGCTCCTGCACGATGAAGCTTAATGCTGCCTCAGAGATGATGCCTATCAGCTGGCCTGAATTTGCCTATCCGCATCCATTTACTCCTCCAAGTCAGATGTCCGGATATATAGCAATGATAGAGTCGTTAGAAGAGATGCTTCAAGCAATAACAGGTTTTGATTCAGTCAGTATGCAGCCAAATTCCGGAGCACAAGGCGAGTATGCTGGCCTGCTCGCAATTAAAAAATACCACTTGAGCCGCGGAGACACCAACCGCGATATTTGTTTAATACCTACCTCAGCACACGGCACCAATCCAGCAAGCGCCCAAATGATCGGAATGAAAGTTGTGCTTGTAGCGTGCGATTCGGAGGGGAATATAGACCTAACAGATTTAGAAGAAAAGATAACTGCCAACAGCGAAAATATAGCGGCCCTAATGATAACTTACCCGTCGACCCATGGCGTATATGAGGAGTCCGTCAAGTCAATCTGTCAAACTGTGCATAAACACGGCGGCCAGGTTTATATGGATGGGGCCAATCTAAATGCCCAAGTAGGTGTCACCAAACCTGCAGACATTGGTGCAGATGTCTCTCACATGAACCTACACAAAACCTTCTGTATCCCGCATGGAGGAGGAGGCCCTGGGATGGGGCCAATCGGGGTTAAAAAACATCTCTCACCCCATGTTTCAGGACACTGTGTCATCAACCTAAAGGGCGAAGCCTCGGGCAACGGTGCTGTCTCAGCGGCCCCCTGGGGCAGCTCGAGTATTTTACCTATTTCATGGATGTACATTGCCATGATGGGAGCTGAAGGCTTAACCAAAGCTACTCAAGTCGCTATTTTAAGTGCGAACTATATTGCGGCCAAGCTTGAGCCTTATTACCCCATCCTCTATCGAGGGCAGAGAGGTAGAGTAGCTCACGAGTGCATTATTGATTTACGACAGTTAAAACAGTCCTCAGGTGTAACTGAAGAAGACGTAGCGAAACGCTTAATTGACTTTGGTTTTCATGCGCCCACTATGTCATTTCCGGTCCCAGGTACCTTAATGATAGAGCCGACTGAAAGTGAATCAAAAAAAGAAATCGATCGCTTCATTACCGCCATGATTAAAATCCGCGAAGAAATTGCTCAAATTGAAAGTGGGAGCCTTGACGCAGCCGACAATCCGCTAAAAAATGCGCCTCATACCCTTGCCGACATTATGGAGGAGGAATGGACCCATCAATATACAAAACATCAGGCTGCATATCCATTTATCCAACTAAAAGAGAATTTACCTGCCAAGTTCTGGCCTTGCGTAAATAGAATCGACAACGTCTATGGAGATCGGAACCTTTTTTGTTCATGTCCAAGTCTCGAGAGTTACGTTGAAAATCGTTAGATTTTCCCTCGCAAATTTTACTAGACCTTTTCCCTCAATTTCGTGCTTTACTGCTCCGTTACCGGGACGGAGTTCCATGGATGATTGTTAAATATTCGAGCGTTGTACCTGCACGCCTAAACCTGGAAAGCGATTGGTATTCAGGGTCACTATACCAATCCTTAGCAGCTTGCTCCGACGGAAACTTGAATAAAATAATCCGCCCTGCAGCGGGCTGGCTCCCTACAACGTAATAGGGTTATCATCGTAAGTTATAAATTCACCACCAAATTTTTTTAAAATCGGAAAGAAACCTTTCTCATATTCTCGATACTGCTCTTCATCGTTTATAATGAGATTTGCAAACAAGAAAACCGGCACATTTGACATTTTTTACCTCAAACCGTAGCTAAAGGTTTTGGATCTTATTGACATAGATTTAATGGGCTTAGAAGAAACTAAAAGAGTGCTGCTCAATGCTAAAAAAAAGTATCACTGAGAATTTATACACCCAACATATCGCAGCCTTAGCGCGTCGCACTGATGACGTCTTAGAACAGAATCGAATAGATTCGCTTCTCTTGCACAGCGGCAATGAAACCCATTATTTTGGCGACGACAGAGGCATTCCTTTTCAATCTTACGGACACTTCTGCCATTGGCTTCCACTAAATACTCCAGATCAATTTATATGGCTGCGCTCAGGTCAAAAACCTACCTATCTCCAAGTTATACCATGCGATTTTTGGCATGAACATAACATCAATTTGCCTGAATTGCTTGAGACCGGCATTTCAAATCAATTCTTAGTCAAAACCATGTCATCAACCGAACAAGTTTTTCAAGCTATAGAGCGCAAAAATTGCGCCTATCTAGGTCCAGACTCAGAGTTTGCTGCGGCAAACGGAATTGATAAAAAAAACATTAATCCTCGAGAAATTATTACCTACTTTGACTTCTACAGAGGAATAAAAACTGAGTATGAAATTGAGAATCTCCGAGAAGCAAATCGCATTGCATTGCTGGGACATGAATCTTCACGCCAATCATTTCTTGAGGGGAAAAGCGAATATGAGATTCATTTTGCTTTTTTAAAAGCATGCAACCAATTAGAGAATGAAAGTCCATATACAAATATTGTCGCCCTGAATGAGAAGGCAGCGATACTCCATTATCAAAACAAACGGAAACAACGCCTAGGGCATCCCAATGTTCTATTAATCGACGCTGGAGCAAAAATACATGGGTACGGGTCGGATATCACGAGAACATGGAGCGCATCTAGCTGTCCGGTATTATTCGGTAATCTAATAGACTCAATAACAGCAATAAAAGACGAAATTGTTTCAAAAGTAAAGCCTTGTATTAATTATCAAGCTCTACATCAAACTAGTTTAAAGTTAATTGCTAACTTACTTAAAGAAAGCCAAATTTGCTTTGGTAGTCTTGATGAAATAGTCGAAAAAAAAATAGCTAATTTATTTATGCCGCATGGAATAGGGCACTTATTAGGAATTCAAGTGCATGACGTTGCAGGACACCAACAAAACACAAAGGGCACTGTCTTAAGGCCTCCGGCTGACTCCCCTATGCTGCGTTGTACGCGAGACCTAGTACCAAACATGACGTTCACTATAGAACCCGGCTTATATTTTATACCGGTCATTTTAGAGCAAGAAAGAAAAACCGATCGAGGCAAGAATATTAATTGGAGTCTAATAGATGAGCTCACACCTTTCGGTGGAATACGTATCGAAGACAACGTCAGAGTGACGGAAACAGGTTTTGAAAACCTGACAACTTAAGTTCCTTAAGAAAACTAATAGACTTTATAGATCTTGTCCAAAGTTCGTAACGTCGACGAAACAATATTCTGTCTTTTCCGTACGAACTTTTTGCCGTTCTCCCCCATTTGAGCCCATCCAGCAGCATCATTTAAAAAATCTACAAACGCATCTCCCAGCTCTCCCGCGTCGTTGATCGTTCTTAATGCAGATGCGTTCTCTAATTCTGAGCATATTTCAGCAAAATTATATTGGGAAGGTCCAACCAAAATTGGTAATCCCAAGGCGGCTGGTTCTAAAACATTTTGGCAGCCAGTATCTACTAAACTACCGCCGACAAAAGCCACATTTGCCAAACGATAATAGGCCAGTAACTCGCCCATAGAGTCACCTAGATAAACTTGGGTCGACTTGACCAACTCCTTGCCTTCGCTTCGACGAACGAATTTAAATCCTAAGTCAGAAACAAGTTTTGCAACATCTTGAAATCGCTCTGGATGTCTCGGTACCAAAATTAAGATCACAGACGGCTCTTTTTCTAAAACAGATCGAAATGCATTAAGAACCTTCTCTTCTTCCCCCATCCTCGTACTTGCGGCAATAAGCACGCGTCGGCCCATGTCGTTAAATGTAATCCGCTCCGATGGAAAATCTTTATCGAAATACAATTGACTGGCATCAAATTTAAGATTCCCAACAGCCTCGACCTTATTTGAGTCAGCGCCCAAAGCAATGAAATTTTTAGCATCGGATTCGTTTTGGGTGATTAATATGTCAATTTTTTTGAGCATAGGCGCAACAATCCAATTCCATTTTTTATATTTTTTATACGACCTATCAGATAGTCGACCATTGACTACTGCGACTTTCACTTTCCGTTTAGCACAGATATGAATCGTATTTGGCCACAACTCTGTTTCCATCAAGATTAAAATGCTAGGCTCAAATTTCTTTAAGAATCTTGTTATCGAACCGTAAGTGTCATAGGGAGCGTAAAAATGAATAACGCTCTCGCCAAATAATGACCGCACATGATCAGACCCTGTTGGCGTGGTCGTCGTTATAATGACTTGCTGGTGAGGATTGATTAGAAGTAATTCTCTAACTAAAGCAGAAGCCGCACCAACCTCTCCGACTGAAACTGCATGGATCCAAATTCGTTTTTTTTCAACCCCAGTAGACTCAAGAGCGGGTTGCATTGCATAGCGTTCAGAAATACGTTTTCTGTAGGCTGGCATTTTGATAGAGCGTAATATGAGCCTTGTAAATAAAAAAGGCTGAATAAGGCTTACCAAAAGTATATATAGAATACGATTCATAAACATACAGCTCTGAAGAAAATTGCCATATTAACCCCACTGCTTGTTTATTAGCATACTGGCAGGAGTTGATAGACAAAAATATCCCTAGACGAGCACGCTTTTAAAAATATAATCGATGGGATACAGGCAATCTACACTATGATAAAAAAGTTTCTGAAACTATACTAGCTTATTAAGAATAACGAAAACCGGCATTCACGAAGTTCTATCTAAACCGAAAATAGAAAATGAAATCCCATTATTCATATGACATAGTTCTTTTTGGTGGCGGCATAGCAGGACTATGGCTTCTTCATCGGCTTCGTCAGGCTGGCTATGACGCGATATTATTTGAGTCTTCCGCACTTGGCTCTCAGCAAACATTTAGCTCTCAAGGAATAATACACGGCGGTTTGAAATATACCCTCAGCGGATCGCTGAATAAAGCAGCGAACAACGTCGCGGGGATGCCAGAGCGATGGCAGGCTTGCTTCAAAGGACAGGGCGAAATTGACTTGTCAGAGGGCAAGATTACCAGTGCCCAATATTACATGTGGTCAAATTCAGGTTTACGCTCCAAGTTAAAAGCTTTCCTTGGAAGTAAAAGTCTTGCAGGGCGAATTTCGGTTGTTAAAAAACCAAATTACCCCAAGCTCTTCGACGGTAGCACCATTAATGGAACCCTTTATCAGCTGCCAGATTTTACAATCGACACCGAGTCAGTTGTTCAATCGCTCTTTAGCCAAATGCAAGAGCACATATATTCTATTGATAATTCAACGACCCAGTTTGAGCTCGATGAAAAGGCCGAGATTGATAGCTTAATCATTGACCGTAGCAATTCGACTTCGAGTCAAGCCAATATCACAGTAAAAGCTCAAAGATTTATTTTTTCGGCCGGAATAGGAAACGAACAACTTATCAGCTCGGCGGGGTTAAAAAAACCATTGGCGCAGCGGAGGCCTCTTCAAATGGTATATCTGAGCAAGCCCAACCTTCCCGACGCTTACGTTCATATTATTGGAAGCAGCCCAAGCCTCAATCCTCAGTTAACTATAACCTCGCACAAAGGCAACGACGGCGAAGTAGTTTGGTACCTTGGTGGGGAAGTCGCTGAAAATGGTGTCGAAAAGCCACCCGAGATACTTATTCAAGAAACGAAATCACTCCTAAAGAAGCTCGTTCCGTGGGTTGATTATAGCGGAGCAGCCTGGAACACGATCCTAATTGATCGAGCGGAGGGGCAAATAACGGATAACAAACGTCCAGACGGTGCGATTTGCATTCCCGATGGCAACTGCCTTGTCGTCTGGCCAACTAAACTTACTCTCGCTCCCGCGCTTGGCGATATAGTAATCGAAGAACTTAAGTCTCAAGGCATCGCTCCTTCAGAACACTTACATATAAATAAGTTGGAACTCGCCGAGTTTCTGGCTCCTCCCAACCTTGCGATCCCCGAATGGAAAACCTATCAGCATGAAAGTTAGGGAAATAAGGGTACCAAAGCGAAACCTTGGAAATACAAATATAGAAGTATCCTGCCTAGGTCTTGGAACTGTGAAATTTGGGCGTAACCAAAGTGTGAAGTATCCAGAGAATTTTGACTTACCAAATGACAAGAAAATATCTGAACTAGTAAAGAGTGCTGAAGAACTCGGTTTCAACCTACTTGATACTGCCCCTGCGTATGGTTCTAGCGAGAAAAGAATTGGAGACCTTTTTCAACAACAAAAAATTTCTCGTCATAATTGGGTGATATCAACAAAGGTCGGAGAGGAGTTTGAGAATGGTAAATCAAAATTTGACTTTTCTGCCACAAATACTGAGCTTAGTATCAAGCGGTCACTAAATAGGCTTCAAACCGACTATTTAGACATTGTTCTCATTCATTCAAACGGTTTTGACGAAAAGGTTTTTGATGAAACAGACTGCCTACCTACTTTACAAAGATTAAAAAAAGAAGGATTAATACGAGCAATTGGCGTATCAACTAAAACACCTCGTGGAGCAATAAGAGCAGCAGAACTAACGGATATCATAATGGTAACCTTAAACCCCGAGATGCAAGCAGACTTATCAGCTATCGAGAGAGCATATGAACTTAATAGAGGCGTTTTGATTAAAAAAGTATTCAATAGTGGCCATGCAGATCTAAAAGAAAAAAACTTGCAATACGCTTTAGAAACTCCGGGTGTTGGCAGCGTAATTATAGGTACTTTAAATTTGGACCATCTACAAAACAATGCTAATGTTGCGAGCCAATTATAGGCTTTCTTAACATTATTGACTGTCTAATAGAGGTGAGACGCATGCGATCTATATTGATCATTTCTACAATATATTTTTTTACCACCTCGATTAGTTCAACCGCCGGCGAAGAGAGTCAGGACGGAGAACTAATCATAATTTCTGAACTTTCTAGATCTGAGGTAAATTCGCTTATAGTAGAGGCGGAAGACCAACTGTATGAGCTCTTCAACGCGAATAATGAAAATAACATGAATGATATACTTTGCTCAAAAGTTAAATCTACGGGATCCAACATCAGTAAACGGGTCTGTGAACCAAACTTTTTGGTAAATGCGAGAACCAATAATAGAACTGATTTAAAAGACAGCTTTGCGCTTTCCGAGACCCAATGGGCTGTAAATGGGTCCTTAAAAGAGGAATATAAAGAGCTACAATCAGAAATGGAGAGATTATCAGAAAATAATCGGCAATTTAGAGAAATAAATGTAATTCTTAGTCAGTTAAACGCTCGCAAAAAAGAATTTGATAAAAAATAAGCCGCGTTTTTGTTATGACGACAACTCATGGATCCTATCGACGATTGCTGATGTGGAACAATCATCAATAAAATTTAGAACTTTCACATCGCCGCCATAAGACTTAACAAAATCCCCGCCAACGACCTCTGCGACTGCATAATCTCCCCCTTTTACTAATGTATCTGGCCGGAGTGCCTTTAAAAGAGATTCTGGTGTATCAGAGTCAAAGCTTACGACCCAATCTACCGCTTCCAATCCAGCCAATACAGCCATCCTTCGCTCTACCGGATTTATCGGTCTACCCATTCCTTTGAGGCGCGTAACTGACGAATCGCCATTTATCGCCACAACAAGGCGATCTCCTAACTGGCGAGCCTCAGAAAGATAACCAACATGCCCCGCATGAATTACGTCAAAACAACCGTTTGTGAATACTATTCGCTCGCCGTCAAATTTAGCGTCTCTGACAGTCGCTTCAAGCTGTGCTGCCGACATTACGCCTTTCCCCGAATTTTCTTCGTCTCTGACCGCGCGCCTCAACTCCGGCCCACTGATGGCAGCCGTTCCTAGCTTACCAACCGCAAGCCCAGCAGCTAAATTAGCGATTCTAGTAGCATCAGCAAGGCTCTGTTGACTCGACGTATTTACAACGGCTATTACCGCTGCAAGGACAGCGATAACAGTATCACCAGCGCCCGTTACATCATAGACTTCCTGCGCCTTTGCCGGCAGATGCAGTTCTGGAGCCGTGGGCCGCAAAAGTGTCATTCCATTTTCGCCCCTTGTAATAAGGATGGATTCTAACTGCAGACTAGTCATTAAACCGCGTCCTTTATCAACAATCTCTTCCTCGGTTCTACACACCCCAACCACCGCCTCAAACTCAGGTAAATTTGGCGTTATCAAAGTTGCGCCGCGATATTTCTCAAAGTCTGTGCCTTTAGGATCCACAATCACTGGTATGTTGAGTTGCCGAGCTAACCCGATCAGAGCAGCGGGATCTGTCAAGGTTCCCTTAGAATAATCTGACAAAACTAAAATTTGCGAATTTAACAGGTTTTTCTCAACATTATCACCCAAGCCCGACGTATCAGACGCGTCAAACTCTTTTTCAAAATCTAATCGCAAAAGTTGCTGATGTTTGCTTATCACCCTCAGTTTCGTAATTGTGGGCTTGTTTGAAGACTCTAAGAATTCACACTGCACTCCCGCAGCAGCCAGACGTTTTCGCAAGGAATCTGCAGTAGAATCTCTTCCAACGACGCCCACTAAAGTGGCCGCAGCGCCAAGCGCAGCTAAATTTAATGCTACATTACTGGCTCCGCCAGGGCGGTCCTCTTGACCTTGAACATTGACCACCGCGACCGGAGCTTCCGGCGAAATCCGAGAAGTCTCGCCATGATAATAGCGATCGAGCATGACATCGCCAACTACCAACACGCGCGCATCCTGAAGAGCAGGCATTTCAAGCTTCATAGGACTTCCTTGCTAACCAGTAGTTCAAGTATTTATTCATATTGAATTATCCAGCACCATTATATCTCTACAGAAATCATAACATATTGACGTATGATAGAGCCTATTAATGCCTTGGGGTATTATAAATCGTATGCTAAAAGTAATTTAACGTAATGCTTGTAAGATGACCTTCAAAATTATGGTACTCAGCACAATATGCTCTCACGCTTGAATCATCAAAATCTTTGCTTTTTTGCTGTGCTTGCTAGCATCGTGTCCACACTCATTATCAGCCTAACCACTGAGATTTATAACAACGACGCGTACAGTTATATACGTGCCGCGGAACTTATCGCTGAAAATGGCTTGCAAGCCGAAATAGAGGACTATACTTGGCTTGGATATTCATCACTAATTGCTGGATTAGGACAGCTGGGCTTTGATTTATTTCAAGCCGGTTTACTCATAAATGGCGCAATGCACGCGTTACTTATCTTCGTCTTTATCAAATGCTCGCATGAAATCAGTGGCAACGTAACCACTACGGCAATAGGTGCACTCGTTATACTCCTCTATCCTCAGCTCAATGAGTACCGCAGCCTTATCATTAGAGACATGGGCTTCTGGGCACTCTCGATGCTAGGCTTGTGGCAACTTTTGATTATTTCAAAAAAAATAACTCAGATTGCCGACATAGGTTATAACCAAATATTTCCACCCGCTTTTATTTTTACCCTTGCGACCCTTTTTGCAATTCTTTTTAGAGTAGAAGCTCTTATCTATTTACTTATCTGCCCTATTTCATTAGCTCTCCATTCCGTAAAAAACAAAAAAAATGCACGCCGTGCGTTTTACTTAACTGGAATTATAGCTATTTCTTGTCTTTTCCTTTTGTATTCGTTCCTGTCCATAAATTCGATTGACTTATTTGTTGCATTTCAAAATCTAGCATTGAAATATGAACCATTTTTAGAAAAAAATATTTTTTCTTACCGCACACAGGCTTCTTCAATGAGCACTGCGTTATTTGGTGAGTACGGTACTGTTTTTTCAAACCAATACCTTCCGATATTTTTACTCGGTGGTTTCGTCGCAATGATTCTGGCAACAGTTTTTAATACTGCTGGATTGCCTTTTAGCCTCCTTATAATTTATGGTATTAAAAAATCTAAATCGTATTTTTCAAACATTTCAGGTAACAACAAGCGAGTCCTTGCGATCTATGTATGCGTGAATTTACTTATATTGACCGTATTTGTTTTTACAACACGATTTTCTTCAAATCGCTATAGCGTATTACTGTGTATCATTAGTCTATTATTTGTACCGGTTGTGATTGAAAAAAAATTCCTAGAATGCGATTTTAAAAAGCAAAAACTTTTTAGCATAAGTATATGCCTAGTTTTTTTCTTCTGCTTTGTAGATTCTTTTTTCTCATTTGGCCGGTCCAAGTCATTTATTAGCGAAGCAAATCTTTGGATTGAGAATCACCCATCCGTTGCGCTCCTCACAAATAATTATTCAATAGCGTACGCGAGCGGTAGAGTTAAAAATTATGACCAAACTAAACCCTTTATTAAGCGCGACGATTTAATGAATCTTCCTAACAAAGCCCTAGTAGCGGTCGAATATGAGGGTAGTTTAAATAAGTTGAATGAGATTTTAAAAGGAAGCGGGGTCGAAACTTACGTGACCCTATCTGCGGTTTTTCCGAGGGAAAGTGCTGACGTTGAGACCGCTAAAATTGTTATCTTCGAAAGAAATTCGAAGACGGAAAAATAAATTAGTAATCGACCTGTAAACCGACGAGCAAGTCTACGTTACTAACGATTTTCTCTCGGCGATAGCTTCAATCTTATTCACTGCTACCTCGGGCATTTCAAAGAAAGCGCCGTCGGATCCGTAGATCAAGCCATTGGAAGACCAATCAGATCTAGACGTTCCTAACTGCTTTAAAATTTGAATCATGTTTATGAAGGCGTCGTTTAAACATTTTTGTTGATAAGGCTCTTTTACTACAAAACCCGCATTGGATCGCTCAACGTGAAAGGCATAGCCACAGGATGCCGTCGTCAAAATAGGTAACCCAGCAACAACTGCTTCGAGTATGGTGTACCCTGCACTCTCTAAATACGCTGGATGCAGCATTAAATCAGCGGCAGCTAATAATTCAGGCACATCTTTCCGAGGCCCCAAGTATAAAAATTGCTCGACAACGTTTAATTTTTTCGCTAAACGACGGAATCTTCCTACTTTGTCTTGGCCCACTAGAACATAATAAACTCGACTTCTTAGCTCGACGGGCAGAGCAGCTACCGCTCGTAATGACCTATCTACTCCTTTTACCTTAAACCCCGATCCAACCTGGAGAACCATTAAATCATTTGATTTCAGACCAAGAGATGTTCTTACCTTATCCGCAAACCGACCTTTTAATCTGACCTCTTTTGATTGGGTGTCGTCAACTCGTCGATCACGTGTTAATCCGGGCGGTAAGAAATGGAAATGGCCCTTAAACTCAGGATAGAAACGAATAAATGATTCCTTTTGATGCTCTGTAAGATAGAAAACATCAGTATTACTATTGTCCGAAAAGACCTGTCGTTCATAGTTAATAAAATGGCGATAACGAGGCGTAAATTTATAATATCTACCGCGCTGCTCTTGCGCTTTTTCAGCGAAGCACGGATCTACAGCAAAATAGATATCAAGCGCTGGAATCTTATTAAACCCAATAACTAAATGCCTTTTCTGGCTAGCTAAAGCTAAATGCACTCGCGAAGAAAAATGTCGTAACTTGCGAAGGTGACCATGTTTTTCAGGAGGAAATTTTTTAAGTTTTATCCCGTCAGGAATTTGTCCTTCCCAGCTCATAACGAAAACCTGCACCTCGTAACCTCGGTTAATGCATTCAGTTACTACACTTAAAAAATCTCTTTGCTGCCCACCAAAAGGAAAATACTTATAAATTACAAAACTAATTTTCACGACGAATGTTCCAACACTAATTGAAATTCCTCCCACACTAAATCGGGTGGCAATTTTGAAAAACATGGAGGGGTAATAGCGAAAGACGCACTGCATTCGTCTTTAAGGCTTACTAATTTTGGATCGCCCTGATAGCTGCATTTTTTTTTCTTACAAGGGGCGCATGGAAAGGATGATGATAAGCGCACCTGATTATTACCAACGGTGCCTGATAATGCTGCATCTGTTGGCCCATAAATTGAGACCGTGGGTTTTCCGAGCGCTGCAGCTAAATGACCAAGTCCCGTGTCAACAGAAATAACGCCCACGGCTGACGCGATCTTTAAGGCGAGATCAGAAAGAGAGAGTGGGGGCAAAACAATAATATCCGTATTACCAGCTACAATTTTCTCAGCTCGATGTCGCTCGGCTTCGTCCCCCCATGGCAACAAAACTATATAGCCGCAATCCACAGCATGCCTTGCTAAAGATCTCCAATATTCCATCGGCCAATGCTTTGTAGCCCACGTAGTCCCATGTAAAAAAACAATAGTTCGATCAGACTTGGGTGGGTCTCGCTCGGAACCCTGTTCTCCGGCGATTTTTAGAACTAAGGATAAATCAATACCGTAGTCAATGTGGTCTTTATCATACGAGTATTGAAGAGCACGTGAAAATAATTCACGAACCCTTTCTACAGCATGGTCTTCCCAAGATACAGAGTAGACTTTATTATAAAAAACAGTAGCTAGTGGTTCACGAGCTGCTTTGTCGCTTAATCCGATTGTGAGCCCACTTGACAATCGACTTACAACCCCGCTTTTTATTAATCCTTGAGCGTCAATAACTAAATCATAATGTTGTTTCTTAAGATTTCGGCGAAAATTCCTAAACTCGCTGTTAAAAAGAGTTTGAAATAGAGTTCGTTTCCACCGCCTCAATGCAACCGGAATGACGCGTTCAACGGCTGGATGCCAACTTGGAATTTCGGTAAAAGCCTCTTCAACAACCCAATCAAAAACAATGTCTTTTCGAGCTAATTTTGCATCAGTAATTGCTGGCAGAGTATGAATAATATCGCCTAACGAAGAAACTTTTACTATGAGAACGCGCAACATTTCTTCCTTTTTACTTTGCAAATAATCAAATAAATTTTACAGATTGGCTATCGGCAGAATCAGATAAACCTGTTCTGTCAGAGTATGTCTAAATTTTGAACTGCGGAGTAAGCTACAGCCGGTAACAATTCACTTAGGCATTTACCATGCCCCAGCGGACAAACCCTCTTAAAACAGGGTCGGCATTCGATATCTGTTTTTAAAATAGTAGATGTATCTGACAATGGCGGGGTGAAATCTGGCGACGAGGATCCGTATAAGGCAATTAACGGCTTCTCTAGCGCAGCTGCGACATGCATCAGCCCTGAGTCATTTGAGACAACTGCAGAAGATGCACCCATAAGGTCGATTGCATCTTCTAAAGTAGTTCGCCCAGTAAAATTTTCACACTTCTCTTTATATTCTCTTTGAATTCCTTCATAGATCGCATTTGCAATCGGCATATCGCTGACTGACCCGAACATCCAAACATACCATCCGTCTGCTATGGCGGAGTTGCATAAGCCAATGAAATGGTTTGCAGGCCATTGCTTAGATACCCCAAACTCAGCGCCTGGACATATCGCTAATACAGGACCGTGCTTTCTCAATTCGAACTTTTCAAACGCGGCAAGGAGCATGCTCTGGGTAACCACTAGCTTCGGGCTTGGCAATTCTTTTGGTAGCTCCGCGTTATTTGGAAAAGCAAGTGCCGCAAATCGATCAATCATTTTCGGAAATTTACGTTTATCAAGACGCCTGCAATCAGTTAACAATAGGTAGCGCATTTCTCCGCGCCATCCGATACGATTCTCTATTTTTGCAAAAAACGGTACAAGAGCTGACTTATAAGAATTAGGTAACACAATAGCGCGATCGTAATTATTTTGTCTAAGCGATTCTCCCAGTTCCCGCCTTGCTCGTAGTCGAAGATCTCCGTGTATAAACGGCAAGCTTATGACTGCATCAATTTGACTCATCCTACTCAAGACAGAGCGAGTCCAATCAGGAGCGAGGACCGTTATCTTTCCGTTAGGATATCTCGTCTTTATTAAAATAAACAAAACTTGCGCCATTACCATATCCCCAATCCACGAGGGACCGACAATAAGTACGTCGTCATTCTTAGCTTTTAAATCCGCTTCCATTCGAAAACTATTTCTTTTTTCTATAGATCAAGAATATCTTAAGGGTAGTCTTAAATTTAATCTGAAAAGGCATTCACTCTACCAATTTAATCCATTCACCTGCTTCAGGTTTGCCGGCAGGGTAGTATCCATTCAATAATCTTAAAGTTTCTTCCGGAAAATCTTTAATAGGGCTCGTGCCGGCAACATTTCTAAAGTCAAAATACTCGCTTGCTTGAGCAAACTTTATTTGTACTTCTTTCTTTTTGCCTTCACCCTGCTGAATAGCTCGAAACGAACGTATTACCTTCAGAAAAATATCATCAAGTTCCGCAGAATCATCCGAAGCTATACCACGCAAAATTATAGCGCGACCACCTAGATAAAAAACGGCTAGTCGTTGCCTGGTTTCTGTATCATTTTGTTCAACGATTCCAGTGTGCCCGAGCAATCTATATTGTTGTAAGGCCTCTGACTTTCTTAACTGCTGTATTCCCAACTCTTCTCGGATGTATTCCTGCGGGGAAATATTACTTCGGATTCTCCGAGCCTCGATTTTTAAAGTTCCAGTTGATTTGTTACTTGCGAACGCGGTCGTAATAGTCTCTTCTACTTCCCAATTGTCGGGAAAAACAAGGGTATAGCCGAAAGTATCTTGATAATATCTGTTGCGCTTATCTTGCCTCTGTCCTTGGTTACTCTCACCAATCACTAAACCATTCAAGGCCGCACGGAAATTTGCATCATCAATTGGGCCGAGTTCTGTATCTGACATTTGGTCGACTTCTTCAATAGCTTGTTTCAGTCGCTTATCGTTCCGAGGGTGAGTTGCAAACAATCCATGATAAGTACTCGTATTTACTGCGACTTTACGATTAAAGTCCTCATGGTTCTTTAACACTGTAATGACGTCAATTACTGCCTGTGGCTCGTACCCAGCACTCACAATGAACTCGGCTCCAAGCCGATCCGCTTCGAGCTCTTGGTCTCTTCCGAAACCGCTCAAACCAGTTTGAGCCCAAATAGAGGCTATGTCACTAATTTGCTGCCCGACATAGCCACTCCCCGTGGCAACGGCAGTTGCGAACCCGCCAACCGTAGCTGCGATCTTTGCTAGCTGACCACGACCTTGACGCTGAACCGCATGCCGAGCTGTGATGTGGGCGATTTCGTGGCCAAGAACGGCGGCGAGCTCTGCCTCACTATTCATAAAAGCTAAAAGACCCCTATTTACGTACACGTACCCACCGGGCAGCGCAAACGCATTAATCTCGGGGCTGTCGATTACGGTAAACGTATAATTTAGATCCGGGCGATGGCTCGCTGCAGCTACTCGGTTACCCACCTCTTCTATATAGTTTTGTAGCTTCTCGTCTTCATAAACCAGCGCGCTTTCCAAAACTTTTTGATGCTCATCTAAACCAATTTCTTTTTCACGTTTCTCGGACATAAAAACCAAACTGCTTACTTCGTTGCCCTGATTTACGACGCAGCCGCTAAAAAAAAATAATAACAGAAAGACAAGGATGCCTGCGTTTCGTGAAAAATTACAACGTAAACTCTTATGCATCTCGATAAAACTAATCACCCTTAACAAACGCTTTGAGTTGATCACCTAATCGGCTACAGGCGTTAGCTTCGACCCGAGCAATCAGTGGAATAGGAATTACCAGAGCCGGCAAATACGACTGCCCAGACGCATCGGTATTTATTGTTCCAACATTCTGACGGCTTTTCACATCCCACACGCGAGCATTAAAACTGGAGTCATCTTCCCACGAACCAAAACCAAAGCATCCAGCGCCGCCAGGGCCAGCCGTGCATGAGATTGACCCAGTTCGCCCAGATGTCTCGGTAAAACCATCTAACCAAACCATGTACCGTACTCCGAATTCCTCCATTTGTTGTGCAACTAATTCATCAGCCATAAGCCGCTCCAGGTTGCTGATTCCTGTCGGCGCAGTGCGCGGCTCGAACCAAGGAAACATTGCATCGATGAATTCCCTTTCTGGAATAACCGTAATCGCATCTTGTCCTGAGCTGACCCGGTCACCAACGCAACCAACAAACTCTTCTCTTGTTTCATACTCGTTGCCTTGCCGACGACCAAGAATTACCACTGATTCTTCTGTTGTAATTCCCGTTTGACCTTGCCTAAACTCATCCACGGTGGTGCTAGTGCAAGCCGACTGCAGAAAAAGAAGAGCAAAAAAAACATAGACATTAGGCTCGAAGAAACTATAAATTTTTAATTTGCTCATAAGCTTTTAAAGAACCTCTTGCCTTGGGTGAACAATCATCTTTGACTCAGCCATTGACGAATTTCAGGAACTTGTGAAAACCCTAAAGAAAAACTTGAAGCAAAATCGCGAAGTGCAATTACAGCAGCTTGATTAATGGAGTTTTCGACGCTTCGCATACTCCTCGTCGGTGTTTTACCATAAGAAGTTAATATCCAATCAGCAATTCCATTTCCTTCAGTGTCACTAATCCTAAGGTTATATTTAATCCAGACCTCAAACACGTCTAATTTAGTTTTATTGGGTAAAGCTAACTGAAACTCTTCTATTACCGGGAGGAAAATAATGTCCACTTCTTGAGAAGCTGCACTTTCAGCACTATCTAGAACTACAACCTGCTCAAACATCGATGGCAGTAGAGCGTCAAACAATTCTCGATGCGATTGACCGCTTTTTATGCTGTACTCTTCCTCACCAATTTCAGAATATTCGACATAGTTAAAATTGATAAGCTCTTGGGCATATACGACACCAATCGACAAAGGAATCTTGTTAACGTTGGGAGAGGGGAACTGACCCTCAATAACGATGCTACTGGTACCGCAACTTTGCACAAGGATAATTGACAAGACCCCAAGCGTGCGCTTTATATGTTTGAAAAAAAAATTTTCGTTCACTATTAATCTCTTATCTTTAACTAATTGGCGTGTAGTCTCTCTCTTTTCAGCATCTCCCTACTGAAGATACATAAAAAGTTATTTAAAGTCATTTAACCCAACAAATGTTCCTCCATTCTGTTGCGTCATCTCGCGCATCAATGTTGAGTATCGATAAGCACTTTGTTGAAAACGAACTGGACCCGAAAAAATCGTTGGGAAGCCAATACCATGAATCCTAACCAATCGATTCCCATCAGAATCGGCGACATTGATACGGTTTATCGTTTGTAAAACGCCTCGAATTGATCCTCCTGGCTGAAAGTCATCACCGAGGACATAAATACTTATCTTCTTATCGGGCGCATAAAAAGTATTGATCGCTCTCGTTACTCCCTCAACTGGGCTCGAGTTGCTGTAGGGATTCCAGTTTCTGAGAGTAGATAGAATCTGTTGCCTTCTTACCGGAGTATCAGGAATCCAATTCCCACGATAAGAGTCAAACATATAATCTCCCATATCATTCATTATCTGAATGCCCTTCACATCGGGGTATACATCGAGCGTATCTTCAATAACACCTAGCATTTTCCCCCAGCTAGGATTATTAAACATCGACCCAGAGGTATCGATAACAAAGATAATATACTCGCTATCAACCGGAATCCCGCCAATCGCTTGATCCTTAACTTGCTGACTACTCCCAAAAAGACGCTGCATCTCATCCGTAAGTGATTGCTGCGCCAATGACAATCGGCCGATTTCATCAGTCGCTTCATCCGACAGCTCGGACGACGCTGAAAACTCACCTTGTACATCACTCAGGTCCTGTCTCAATCGTGCAACACGTTCAATAGTAGCCGATAGCTGTTCGCGCTTCGCGTTCAGGTCACGATTCACCAAAGATGTCTGCCCTCGGACCTCGAATACTTCACGCTGCAGTTCCGCTACAGCGGCAGACGGATCTGCAGCGCTAGCTTCAATCGATGATGGAGAGGAGGGCTTGACGATCATCAACAAGATAATCATAGCTCCAAACCCACAACTAGCTACATCCAAAAAAGAGACTGTAAACGAATCTGTTTCTCGATTTCTATTAAGCATACCTAATACTCAACCAGTAAAAGAGGCATAGTTTCGCCTAAGGCCAGTCCTTAGACGGCGAGAGAAAGGATCCCTTGCTGAACTGAGCTAGCTGCCAATAAGCCGCCGCTGCGCTAGGATCGCCCTCAAGTGGCATTAAAATAACATTAAAAGGCACACCATCAGGCGCATCATCCACCGCCTCTTCAAAAAGCTTAATCCGTTCTTCTGGGCTAACGATGCTCCCGCTCTTGCGACCGGCCCCAATCGTCGGCAAACCGTCTGTTATAAGAAAAATATTGTCTGGCGCCGGGCTTAATTCTGCTGTGGCACGAAATACCTTCTGTAGATTTGTACCGTTCGCCGGCACGGTTTTAGTGACGGCAATAACTGCCTCATCAAGCACATCGCGATCAGCCACTTCTTGCCAATCATTCGATCCATTTGTCCCTCGAATAGATACCTCGTCACTAAAACCCCATATCTGAAATTGGCTCGTTATGGGGAGTTGGGTGCTAAGCCATTCAACCGTTTTAACCACCCTCTGCCACTTCGCAGAGGCAATCTTTCTTTCATCGTTCATATTTCTTGTTCGAATGATATTAACGAGCGTCTCGTCCAACATACTAGCACTGGTATCAACCAATATGAGTATACGTTGCCCACCGAGATATAGGCCACTGAGATACTGGCGGCTTCCATCACCCAAAAATTGACGAACGCTATCTCCTTTCTGATCGAGTGCGCTGGCTTGAAGTCGGAGTAACTCTTCTTTAAGCGACGCAACATCGGCACGCAATTTTTCAATACTCTCAATAGATGCGGTGCTGTTATTTTCTAAAGCTGCAAGCTCTTGTAAAAAAGTGTCAATTTGTTCCTGAATTTGCCGAGCTCGGCCCTGTGCCGTTACAATTTCCAAACTAATATCGTTCACAGTATTACGAATTTCCAAAAGCCCCTCTTGGCCCTCCAGCACCTCGATTTCAAGCTTTTTTATTTCGGCGCTTAAAGTTGGGTCAACAATACTGTTGGTCTGATTAGTTGCATGATCTAAAATCAAGAAAATCAAAATTACCGCACCAAACCCGCAGAACATGACATCTAAGAATGCGAGACTTAAAGGACTAACTCTGCGTCGTGCTGCTTTAGTGCTCGACATCTTTTACCCTGATTAGGCGTGCAAATGATCCATCGATCGATAAAATATCGCCGACGACCAGCTCGCTATTAGTTGAGGTATTATCATTGACCAAAAGTTCCGGAATAAAATCCTTTGCAAATAATTTTTTACCTGAAAAAACCAATCTTCCGAGGATTTTTGAAGAGCATTTAGATGTTAGTGAAAAATTCGATGACTCTGGCATTAATCGCCGATTTGCAATCTCAACATCGCAAATAGAAAAGGCTTGATTGCCGATTAACGCGTGAGTGGGACTATTCTCTGGCTCCCCGATTTCATAAACTATCTCGCCTGTACCTTTTGGATCGATTAGCGAAATTTCAGTAGTCAGCTCAGCCTCTGCATCGCATTCCTTGATATCAGACTTCCGCGAAAAAATACTCTTCAATCGAGCCTCTTGATCGATTGTTCTTAGCTCTATACACGGATCGAGGTGATCTTTGGCGGCCGGGAGATCTGAGAACCAAGCATCAACAAACAAAACAATTGGCAGTTCATTCTCAACATTCGTCCTCAAAGAAAGCAAATGAGAAGAGATCTTTTTATAATACTCACGCAACGCGTCGATAAGCTGTGCCTGCGAAAGTTTAGCGCTGTAATTTGAACCGGAATGCTCAAGCGTTAATATTGCAGTAGGCTCGCTAGCTAGACATTCAATCCACGCTGAAATTTTATTGTAAAGCTGTTGCTCACTTTCAGCATTATGCTGCGGATTAAAACGGCATTGCGAAATGAAGGCGTCAGTTATAACGTTTGCTAATTTATCAAAAATATTTTGGATTCCAACACCTGGAATCTGTGAAACCATCCCTCTTGAAAGTTTAGTATTAATATCAACATGCGTAGCTACTGCCTGCTGAGATTGGATATCGAGATAAACAAAGAAATTACTGGTCGGCGTTGCTGACATTCCAGCGACGACTGCAGCGTCAATCATTCCAATAACGTTGAATAAGGTGTGCTTTGCTATACCGAGGAACAGAGCTATCTGCGTCCTGTCATAATGACAAGGAACTATAACAAGAAGATCACTCCGTACTTTTAGGCGCAATCGTTCTGATAAATGCAAGAGGTGAGCGTATGCTAAATCTACATAATGGCGTTGATAGCTATGATTTATAGGCTCCGTACTTAAGTTCTCCCAGTAAGCGTTAAAGCTCTCGGTTGGATAAAGCTTAGCCTTACTTTTTGCCTCTGCTCCAAGTTCGATCGTGTCTTTGTTGAGTAGTGCATAGTGCTGACTTTTAAATCGCCAACCGCTTATATCGCCGACTGAAATTTGAAAAGTTGACAGATCAATTACGTACAGTGCCATCGCTTATCCCCAACTCATCGCCAAAATTCTTTATTTAAATATTTAGCTACAGAAGTCGTCACTTTTATTTAGGTATCTGCATATGCCTTATCATATGTTCATCACAATACTTCTGCGTATCCAAAACCAAGCGATCTTGTATCAGTTGTAATTGATGCAGCACAAACATCAACAAAATACTTACCACGAGAGCAACAAAAGTGGAGTTAAATGCAACACCTAAGCTCACAGTGACTCCGACAATATCACCACTTACTGCTTGATACGCCTGACCCAACGCCGTACCAATGCCTCTTACCGTCCCAAGGAACCCAATAGAGGGAATTGCCCAAGCAATATATCGAACCATCGCTAGCTCAGTCTCCATTCTGTCAGCTTCACTTTCACAAACATCTTTGATTGTTGTTGCGACGTCCTGAATATTTTGTGTTGTCTGAAATCTATGCAGCCCTGCGAGCAGGGCTCGCGGTAATAAATAATGCTGTTCTCTTGTCGGCAGTGCTTGGACAGGACGCGAAAAATTTCTTGCATCTTCAGGCAACACACTCAAACCGTCAGCAACTTGTAAAAGCCGTCTATCTAACAAAGATCGTTCGCGTAGCGTGATCCGTGCTTTCATGCCGATAATTGCGAACGCCCAAATAAATAAAATAATGCACGTTTCTTGTTCGTAATCTTTTAATATAATAAAAATAGAACGTTCCGGAACAAAATTTTCATCGCTTTCTTGCAGGAAATTTTGTTGTTCTTGCACAAGCTCTGCGCTCGGCCTAATCAGCGCTACATAAATTGCATGGACAAATATTATCGCTGTAATTAGCGCTGCAACTTGAAAGATGGCATCGTTTAACTGCCCCTGACGCATTATGGTCTCCTTACATAAGTAGCTCGTGAATTAAAAGATAACTTTTTAAATATCAACGGGAAACGAGACACCAAAGTCTTGCGAAATTTCCTCGCGTGGAACGAATCTTTCATTTGGAGCCGATTCATTTTCATTTTGCTCCAAACTCTCTTTTTTTTCTGTTAAATCTTGCTCCGGATTCGAATCTTCGTTCACAGCACCAAGATCACGGTCAATGTACTCTTCGTCATCAACCTGCGCCTGAACGAATGAAAATACAAAACAAACAAAGGAGATTCGAAAGAAAAAGGACAAAATTGTAAAGACAGCGTTCATTGAACTAAATCTTCCTCTAAAAATCTTGCAATACGAAATCCAACGTCGTCTCTCGGCTCATCACCAAAGTCCCGAAAAGACAGGCGTAACTCCGTAACCGCACCATGAGCCCAACTGGACCCACGAATGGTATGATATTGACCACTATCCGGCCCGAAAGGGTTTTCATCAATACCACCGATATTTCCCACGGCACCATAGAAATCGTGAACCCACTCAGCCGCGTTCCCTGCTAAATCGTATAACCCATAATGATTGGGGCTAAATGTACCAACAGGCGAAGTATGAATATAATTATCATTATAGTTAAACAAGATGTCTCCAAGGAAATTTTGGACACTGATATCCGCAAAGTTTCCCGATTGAGGAAGAGGCGGTAAATCAGCCCCCCAAGAATACTTCAATAACCCATTATCAGTCTTGCGCGCTGAAAATGCCCATTCAGCTTCGCTGGGCAAGCGGTATCCATGAGCATTTAGGTCAAAACCAATCACTTTTTCGCCAACTTCTCCCGTCTCAGTCAAATAGAACTTAGGTAGTTCGTCCTGATCACTCAACCAATTACAAAATAGGGCTGCTTGCTCCCAAGTTACTCGAACAACAGGCTGCATTTGATTGCTTAGCGACATACCATTTGTTGTCCCGGAGGAATGATCAGGGTTAAATTTTTTGAATTGGGCATTAGTAATCTCATTAACCCCAATATAAAACGGTCGATTTAAATTTACTTCCCGCAAGGTTTCATTTGGCCGCCTACCAGCCTCACGCCGCGATGCGCCCATCGTAAATTCAGTTGGATATAAAAGCGTTAACTCGGCTCCAGAAAAACTTTTTATTTTAGGCTCTATCAAAGCAAGCTTCGCCTCGCGCTCAGAGAGCAAAGTCACCCTTATCTCTTGGTTCAGACCAGGCCGAGAGGTGAAATCAGATTTAAAAGGGATGAAACCCTTTTTTCTTATTTCGATCTCTTGAGTTGCCGCCATTAATTCAATTTCTTGGTTGGCAGGCCCGCGATATTTATTGTCGACGTAGACTTCCGCATCGGGAGGATCGGCTAAAATTAGGACCTTCGAAGTTATTGGGGTTAAAGCCGCGAAGATCTCGAAAGACTGATTCGGCTCAGTTCTAATCGTCTGCGTCGAAGATTCATAACCATTCCTGAAAAAAGTGACAGTGTGTGTCTGATCTGGCGCCAAAGAGAGTTCTATCGGTGTCAATCCAACGAAAGACCTATCTACAGTTATGCTCGCGCCAGGCGGATCTGACTGAACGAACACTATTCCATCTGATTTTTCTAAGACGATCAGAGGGATCTTAAAATTAGCACCTGCTTTGATTTCAAGTTCGTCTTTCCAAGCCTTAAACCCATCAAGCTTAACCATAACCGCTCGATCGCCTCGTAACAGTTCTATGTCCAGAGGGGTCACCCCTCTCAAAATACCGTCAACTAAAATGCCAGCCCCTTGCGGCTGACTATCGACATAAACATCTGCCCAGTCCGGCTCTAACTCAACACTGACCACTTGTGTATTGCGCAGTCCCTCAACATTCAGCTCAAACTCTTCGGTTTGATACCGGTCTTTATCGACTGTGATTGTCCTCAATCCCGCTTCGATATCGAGTCTCAAAGGCGTCAGGCCAACGTCAATGTCATCAACCTTAATCCTTGATCCGGGTACGTTAGCTTCAATACTTATGTCCCCAGGCAATTTTGTTAGTATAAAATTGAAAACCTGTGAAGACTCAATGCCAACCGTTATATCATGTTGATAGTCTTTATACCCTGGGTTAGTAATTTCGATTGAATAACTTCCCGTGCGCATGAGATATCTCGCGCCCAATTTCAACCCAAACCCGTTGCGAAAGCTCACTTGAGAGGTAATAGGGACCGGCTCAATAAGAACGGACTTTGCCGTAATCACAAACCACCCAGCTAAGCCCGAAATCAAAACAAATGCGGCGATAGGTAAATGGACCCAGCTGAATTGATATAGCGTTTTGCGAGGCCTATTAACGTTAGGTTGGAATTCGATCGGGCTAATGCGGTCTTCGGCTTTTGGCCGATCAAACTTATTGTGATCTTCCAAGTTAGAACTCATCTCATCGCCTTAGCGCGTTTATTGGTTCATCGCAACTGACCATCACAATAGCTGGGGTCATTTCAAAGCCAACCGTAAATTCCTCTCGAACATCACGATACCCGGCTCGTTTGCCGACAGCAACGTAACGACCAGGCTTAAGACCTTTCGATATTTCGGTAAAATTACCGAAAATTTCAATTCTTTGAAGCGTTACTTCTGTCATATTATTCGAGCGAAATATGACTTCAATTGGAATCTGTGATTGCTCCAGAGTAGTTTCCAATTGATTAAGCATTTTTGCCAATCGAGGTCCAGTTTGTTCGACCGCTCGCCCGATCAAGTAGATCTCCATCGTCTCGTCGTAGACTGAGTTTTCAGCCAACCGCTCAGGATTGTCTAGCGCTTGTAAGAGGAGAACATCAAGCCGAACTCTTTTTGTCGCGTAGTCCAACCCCTCCGTTGCAAAAGAAAGGTTGCTATCAATCGCAAGAGCCTCTTTGTAAAAATTCGATGCGTCTGTCCAAAGCTCTTGCTGTACGGCTAACTCTGCATCGACCCTTAAACGCTTTATCTCAGAAGAAGCAATTGCGTTTTCAGTTTGCACAACGGCTATCTTTACTTCGTTAGCGTTGATTCCCAGCTCGCCTGCCATACGGAATTTTTCGATTGCTTGGGAGGATTTACCGGCCTCCAATAGCCGGTATCCCTCCGACATAATTAAAGCAAATTCATCCTCTTTTATTGCAACCTCTGTATCCAGTAACCCTTTCCTAGCCTCGTCACTATAACCGTCAAGCGCGAGAGCCTCTCTGAACGCTGCTGCAGCAGATTCGAACTGTTCCGATCGATAAAGTTGCCTTCCCGATTTAGTTAACGCAACCACCTCATCGATCACCTGAGCGCGCCGCAACCCAATTTCTGGAGACTGCTGCAACTCCAACGCGTCTAAGCCTTCAAACCCACTTTCCTGCAGTAATAAAGCAAGCGAATAATGTCTGATTGCATCAGAGCTGCGGTTCTCGTTAATAGCAGATTTTCCTAAACTTAATTGCTCAATGAGAACGCCTGGAAGCATCTCAATCATGAGCCTCATTTGCTCCCCAGCGCGCGCGTAAGCCATTGTTGCTTCGGCAAAATTTTGAACCCTATAGAACTCATCGCCGTCGGCGGCTACACCGATAGAATCAAGGTAAGATTGTTGCGCCCATTGTTCAACTTCTACGTTTTCTAATACGCTTTGATTTTCTAATAGTATTGCCAATTTATCCTGCGCTTCTCTCCGCGATTTTGAAATTTGTGCTTCTTGGAAAGGCGAGATAGACGAGGAAGACGCAATGGGAGAACTGGCAATGGTTTCTGTGGGGTCTAAACGAGGGACCAGCGGTAACTCATACTTTTCTACCACTGAGGGGAGTATAAAAATCACGACTAAAGCAGTAATAGACAGCGCACCTAAACCTAACCAAGAGAGTAATCGAACTTTAACACCAGATATCGGTTGCAAAAAAGAAACAGACTCCTCTGCAATTAGCGTATCGCTTGAAGCTGCATGCGCAGATGAGCCCGAGTTAACATTTCTGGTGCCGACAACCGAGCGTTCATTTGAGCGATTCATGTTATCAGTAGACATATTGAGCAATTCTCACAAACCTGTCTTCCAAGTGTCGCAGCAAAATAAACTGTAAAACGCCGCACCCTTCTTAAACAAAATCTACAACCCGCCGGATTCATAAGCGTAAAGGTCGGCTAAAATTTTCCGCCATTGCTCGTATTGCTCTTCAACTGTACCGGACAAGGTAATGGTTCGGTCTTGAAGATCGATAACTCGGGGGGCCACATCATTCTCTAACGATTCGCCTAACTCTCTTAGCGACTCTCTGTGCATTTGCGCCTCCGCGCGCTTGTCAAAACCGCTCTTAATCATGTAAGCGCCCGCTCCCGCGCCAAACGCACCGCCAGTTTGAGTAACATAATCTCCCCCGCTGGTAGCAGCTGCGAGTCCTCCAAGAACAGCAACCCCGCCAGCGATGATCCGACGCCGTGCCGAAGCCTCTAACTCTCTTAATTCCAAAGTTTCGTAAAAGCTTTGTTCTCTCCAGGAATCGTAAGGCTCTCTCATCTGGCGAGCATATGTATCATAATAATCTTGCACGGTGTCGATAAACATAAAATCTCTTTCGCGAATCGTTCGGAGTCTGCCTAACAAAGGATCTTGACTAGATGGCAAAGCGATAAGCTCAAATTCTCCGTTCCTATCTACGTCGATATAGTTCTCGAAGGCCTCTGGAATAAAACTCTTTGCGAATCGCAGCTCAGAGATTGCACGAATTTCTTCGACGTCCGCGATTCCAACTTTTTTCTGTTTGTACGCTAACAAATCGTTTGCAACAGAATTGTAAATTGTTTGAAAAGGATCGTTTTGACGCTTTTGGGTCGGCTCATAACTAAACCGACTTGTAGCCTCTTCGTATTCCCTTGTGTACCAACGCTCACCGGTAGAATCCTCCACCGTTACACGCAGGACCATTGACTCTCCATCCGAATTTAAGATCGTACCCGATAAATAAAGATCCATGGGGCTTGTAGTATTCGGCATAACGCGGACCATCCCCCAATTGCCAGTGCGCTGCAGCGTTTCTGCCAACAAAAATGGGACGTATTGTGACTCAGCAATTCGAATGTCCTGATTTACTATTTCTTCCTGGCTACTGCTTAATTCGTCAATGCCTGGATCGAAGACGGCAATGCCAACGTCCAGAAGCAAATTTTCAGAAACGTTCTCGGTAGCTTGAATAGCAGGAGTGTAGCTAGTTGATTTCACAGTGTGTGTTGCGCAGCCAGAAACCAAGCAAAACCCTGCTATAAGTAGTGACCTGTAAGCAGACCGGATTGGATTCCCGCCTTGCAAGCGCCACACGCTTTGAAATACATCATAAAGATTTATTTTCATAAACTCTCGCTCCCGACAATTCACAAGAACCACAACGTTGGGCTCCTCGAATTAATTAATCAACTTCTAATCCTGTGTAGTTCCGATACTCGTCCCAAAGAGCTTCGCGAAGTTCCGGATCTGACTCTGCCATAGCTGCCTCTCTCAGTTGTCGCGCAACGACATCATCATCTCTTCCATTAGGGATGTCTGACGGAGGCGCAAACGTTTCCTCAGATCTTGGCTCTGTTGAAACTGGCCGAGATAAAGACTCAACGCCCATTGCACCCGCCGCAGCTGACGGCAGTGTTTGAGGGAGACCCTGCCCGTCCCCCATACTAGCCTGACTTCCCGACGACCCAATCGCATTATTCTGTGCCTGTGCACGCTCACGCTCACCTAAAATAAACCCATCGAACTCTTCATATCCGCGTTGCAACTCTTGATCTAACACCGCTGCGCGCTCTGAAGCTGTCATTGCTCCCCCTTGAGAATCTCGACCCGAGTTCGAGACTACACCTCCACTGCCAGTGCCCAAACCCGGCAAACGGTCAAGCGAATAATTCCCACCATTAGCGGTTTCTTGAGCTGAATTTACCTTATTTTCTCTACTCAAGACGTCATAATAAACATTATTATTGTCTTCATTCCCACTATTGATGTTTGGTTGCGTTACATCTCGCTCAGGCAGCTGACTTTCTACACCACTCCTTTGTCCTGCTTGACTGGTCTGAGGCAAGGCAGCCGGATTACTTTTGTTACCATTTCGAGTCTGACGCTTGGCCGGAAGCTCGGCTTGCGTCGAAACCCCACCAGCATTCGCAGAAGCTGATGGCATTGTGCTAGTTGATGAGGAAGATGGCGATGATACCGAGGGCGGCGAGCTAGATGATGAAGCGCTCTGATTCACCGATTGGCACCCCAGCATACTCATGCTGAGCATACCTAATACAGCCACATAAAAGTTGCGCCTAAAATCATTCATGAGCGTTCTACTCCTCGAAGCATTCATATGCCTAAAGCTCAACCGTAAGAGCCCTTGATTTATAAAAATCGCCAGATAGATCCTTCGACTGGTTAAAAGCGACATATAAGATCAGATCAGTCTAACAATTTTTACTTAATTTCCAGAGGTAAGGCAATCCTAACTCGTTTCATCAAGCTTAGTACCAATACCTATAGCGAAAGAGATTACCCGTTGCATATTGTGGAATACCATCCACGAGCAATGGCCGAAACAGTGATCTTCGTGCAAGACGCTTAATTCGATTGTGTTGAGCAGCATTTTCTTCTGTCTCCTCAGAAACAACCTGAACATTGCGGACCGTTCCGCCCACGGTCACGTCAAAACTTAAATCAACGAAGTCAGAATTAAGCTCCTCTCTTGCACCGATTCGCTCACGACCAGCTGTAACCTTATCGAAAAACGTGGGAATCGGAACAACACCGCCGAACAAGCGATCTCGCGAAACCCCCATCCCTTCCCCTGAAACTAAACGCCAAGCCTGATTATAATACATAGCGGAGGCTTCCCGCCTACCCATTATGACGTACCAGTCAGCAAGCTGAACAAACGATTCTGCGATCTCATAATTACCAGCATTTGTTTCTAGCTTAGCATTTATAATTTCACCGAGAGCACCAACGCCACTAAGAAAGCCCCTCGGAATCATATCGGAGGGAGGAGGCTGCAAGCGCTTGGTTAATCTATTATTGATGTTTCTGAACTCAGGAATACCTAACTCAGTCATTACCTCTCCATTCTGTGAAGCCGAATAAGCGGCATGGACAACGTTTTCCATGTAAGGGATAAAACGCTTATCTTCTTTCCCAAAATGTATGTACAGAAGCTGCGCTGCCGCACTATAAAATAACTGCGCTTTTCTCAATGCCAAGGCCCGGCTTTCACCGAACCCAATATTAAAGGCCCTAATATTCCAATCGCCCATTGCCTCAAACAATGGAATAAGACGCGGGTCATTACGACCAAAAGCGCGTTCCTGAAGGTAGAAAAGGTAATCGTATTTGTCATCGACAGCCTCCCAATTTTCTAATACCTGCTCACTTTCGATTAGGCCCTCTAGCAGCTGCTGCTGTTCAAGTGCATGCAATCCAACGCCGATCCGAGTAATTTGAATCGCCCTATTAAACAGCTTAACTGCCTCATCATGGCGCCCCTGCTTCTGAGTCAGCCCTGCAAGCGCCGCGAGGTTCTCAACTAACTCAAGGCTCCAGGGCCCGCCATCGCTCTCGATCAGAGCTAAAGATTCTTCGTAAGCAGCAATCGGCGCATCAAGCTCACTTGCATCCTCTTGTTGGGCTGGATTAGAAGGCCATTCAAACTTGTCATCTACAAGGGTCGGCGCATCAGAAAGCCCGATCCGAAGAGGCTGAGAAACAAAAAACAAAACGTCCCGCCTTCTAGCAACCTCGTCTAACCCGTCCGACTGCACCTCCAAATCGAGCTCTTCAGCCAAGGTAGGGAAACTCCATGCCATCAAAAAGCACACAAAATACCAACTCAGCAGCTGAAGGTAACCGAAGAGTCTAGTAACGCATCGATGCGACCATGAACCTGAGCGATACAGAGTCTCAACGCTATCATTTACCGGGTTAAAATCACGCATACCTTACAATAATCCAACTCTTGGTTTACCGTTAATTTTCACGCTCGCACAAACACAAAACATTTTTTGAGAACCACAAGATACACACCAACCCTATCGACATGGAAAGAATCTTCTGTGTTAATCGAACTTTTAAAGTGGCTCAAAGTTCAAACCGTATTTAAGTGAATATTTCCCATTTTATCCAAATAAGCAACCCATCCTTCCTCAACAAATATTGTCGTCCCATATGCAATCAGAACGCGCGGCCCGCTTAAACTTATATCGGGCTCCATGTTATTGACCCGGATGTGTCGCGCAGTATCTGAGGACTCAGGGATTTTTATAGATTTGGATAGAATCTCACGTCTTTCAGGCAAATCGAAATCTGGTTCATCCGTAGTCACAGAAACACGAACGGTTACGACATTGACAGGAGTTTTATGGCAGTAGCCGTAACGCTGCAGATGCAATGACTCAAAATCCGCTTGTGCTTGGGAAGGATCGTTCCAAGCAACGTTTAAATTATACGACTGTCCGCTAAAGCATAGATCAACGCTTCGAGTAACCCATAAGCTTTCTTCAGGCACACCCTCCTCTGAAAGTTCCACACGCCCAATGTTTTCTAACCCCAAAAATTCGTTTTGTAGTAGGTCTAAATCCAAGCCACATAATTGCATATCAACGGTCTTCGAAAACTGCCTCCCCCTCCTGGCTGCAGTCATTCCAAGCGCAGAGAACACTCCGCCAAATACCGGTACAATCGCGCGCTTCATTTTCATTAACCCCGCCAATGCACACACATGCAACCCACCAGCACCACCAAAGCTCGATAGTAGGAAGTTTTCAGGGTCATATCCCTTATTTACCGAAATGAGGCGGATAGCGGCAGCCACCTGATCATTAGCTATTGCAATTATCCCCTGAGCAGTCTCATTGACACCCAGCCCAAGAGAGCAGCCAAGATGCTCCATTGCTGCCGCAGCACGCATGCGATTTAATTTTAATCCGCCCGGCAAAATTTCATCTTCTGGAAGACGATCAAGAACTACGTGCGCGTCTGTAACAGTGACCTCAACCCCGCCTCGGTCGTAGCACACGGGGCCAGGGGAAGCCCCCGCAGATCGGGGCCCCACTTGTAGCATTCCACCCGCATCGACATAAGCGACAGAGCCACCACCAGCTCCGATAGTTTGCATATCGACCATTGGGACTTTAATAGGGAGATCGGCTATTTTTGACTCATTCGTTATAGCTAGCTCACCATCGATTAAGGCAACATCCGTAGAAGTGCCTCCCATGTCAAAGCTAATAAAGAGTTCATGTTTAATTTTTTTCCCAAGAAACTTCAGGCCCGTCAATCCCCCTGCCGGGCCAGATAACAGTAACTTTACCGCATTATTACCGGCCTGAGCCGCCCCAATTGTTTCGGCACTAGACTGCATGACTTGCAGGTCAGTATCACCGAATTCAATATCCAAGGCCTTAATATACGAATCTACTAAAGGGGCCAGGGAAGCGTTAAGCCAAGTTGCAATGCCGCGCTCATATTCTCCGCTCTCCGGTAAAACTCGGTGAGAGCAACTGATCTTTAAGAACGGAAACTGCTGCTTAAGCTCATACTCAACCTGCTTTTCGTGATCGCTGTTAAGAAACGAAAATAGGAAATTAATCGCCACAGCTTTAACATTTTGCTCTTTCACTTTAAGTATAAATTCTTTCAGTTCAGAGCTTGATATCGACTGGATAATTGTGCCGTCTGCCGCCACCCTACCAGGCAATTCAAGACACCTCTCTCTCGGTACCTTAATTCGTTGAGGCTCAAACTCTAATGCATAAAGCTTTGGACGATCCTGCCTGGCGAGCTGCAGTAAATCTCGAAAACCATGGTTCGTCACAAAAACTGTCTCTGCGCCTTTGCCTTCAAGCACAGCATTTGTCGCTACCGTTGACCCATGAACTATTCGCGCAGAACCCTCTTCGATAAAAAGTTCTAGCCCAAGATCTTTGATGCCCTGAAAAATAGCGCGCTCGGGAGCCTCTGGGGTTGATAGGACTTTATGCACCCTTATCGCTACATCAGGTTCGAAGTCAACCACAACAAAGTCCGTGAAAGTTCCACCAGAATCGATGCCAATTATTGTCTTGGCTCTGTCAGCCTTAGAAATAGAATTAATGTAATGCATCCCGTTTGAAGTTTTTCAGAGTATTATTAATGACTTTATACACCTTGAGGGAACGCACTTGCCAGAATTGCCTGAAGTCGAAACCACATGCAGAGGTATTGAACCGCATTTAGTCGGGATCAGGGTATTGAAGATAATAATCCGACAACCAAAACTACGATGGCCTGTATCTCAAGATTTAGCAGATGAGCTCCCTGGAGAAATTATCTCTTCGATCGAACGACGTGGGAAATACCTGATCTTCCATAGCCGACTTGGCAGCTTGATTTCACACCTTGGAATGTCCGGCAGCTTCCGCATCTTGCTAAATAATGCCACTCCAGAGAAACACGACCACGTAGATTTTATCCTAGAGAACGGGAAAACTTTACGCTACAACGATCCGAGAAGATTTGGTTGCATGCTTTGGGAGAAAGGAGACGCGCACCAACACCCTTTACTAAAATCGCTTGGACCCGAACCGCTGACCGCAGAATTTAATGAAGACATCTTGTTTAAAAAAAGCAGGAACAAAAAAACCTCGGTAAAGACTTTCATAATGGATAGCAAAACCGTTGTAGGCGTTGGTAATATTTATGCAAACGAGGCCTTATTTAGCGCTGGTATTCATCCAAAACGTTCGGCACACAAAATTTCTAAAACGAGATATATCAAGCTAACCCATTCAATAAAAAGAATTTTACTAACGGCGGTTTCAATGGGTGGAACGACTCTGAGGGACTTTACGGATGAAAACGGTAAACCCGGATATTTCTCACAATCACTGGAGGTGTACGGTCGCGCCTGTAAACCATGCATCCTCTGCGCGACGACGCTCAAGGAAATTCGAATTAATCAAAGAAGCTCAGTGTACTGCCCAAAATGTCAAAATTAATCCTTATTCATCATCGCAGCAGCTACCTCAGGGTGCACGAATTTAGAAATATCGCCACCGTAAGAACTAATCTCCCTCACTAACGTAGAGGAAATATAAGAAAGGTGCTCAGCCGGGGCTAAAAAAACAGTTTCTATCGTTGGATCTAAAACACGATTCATTCCGACCAATTGGAACTCATACTCAAAATCGGCTACTGTGCGCAATCCACGCAAAATTATCTTTGCGCCAACCTCCTGGACAAAATCAACTAAAAGCGTGTCGAAAGACTGGACCTCCACGTTTGGGAGGTGCTGCAGCACTCGTTGAGCTAATTCCACTCGGCGGGCTGATGGCAACGCCGAGGACTTCTGCCGATTCGAACCTACCACGCCAACAATAATATGATCGAACAGTCCAGAGGCCCTCTCGATTAAATCGGTATGTCCATTGGTTATAGGATTAAAAGTACCAGGATAAACCGCGGTTTTCATAAGTCTTTCCCTTCGAAATAAATTTGTTTCTGTTAACTAACATGACCGAGTTTTCAAACTATACGATAAAACTTACCTACTGAGAATTAAGAACCGAGTTTAAATCGATGATAGAGGTAGAAATGAACTTTCCCCGCTCTCTTCGATTTAACACATTCCCAGTTCTTTGGCATCAGGCCATGGTCTATCTCATTGTCTAATTCAACATAAACGTTTGACTTCGATTGCAACAGCCCGGAACTCTCCAATAAGTTACAGGAACTTATAACAGAACAATCTCCATATGGAGGGTCGACAAATACGATGTCGAAAGTCTCGCCTTCAACTAAGCGGGACCCTAATATATTGCCCCGAGCAGAGGCCTCATTTACAGAAAGCCATTCCTCAGAATTTTTCTCTAAAACTCGACAGTTTTCAATTTTAAAAAACTCTAAATTTTGGTTCAGCTGCGCAACCACTGCAGGATTATTGTCAACAAACACGACATACTTTGCACCGCGCGAAATTGCCTCAATTCCAAGAACGCCAGACCCAGCATAAAGATCAAGCACCTTAGCGTTGGGTATAATACTATCTAACCAGTTAAAGACCGTTTCCCTGACACGGTCCGCGGTTGGCCTTAACCCCTCCGCTTTAACGAAATTCACAACGCGTGAGCGGTAAAGCCCACCTATGACTCTGACTTTACCTTTTTCCCCGAGAGGATTTCCTGATTTTTTCATGCATTCTGATTCGATTTAAAAGATAAAAACGTTCACGGTTATTCTATCGTAAAGAATCGCCGATTTACCTGCTAAACTTTGGCTATTAACAATACGACTAGCAACAGACCACAAAAACCATAATTTGGACTACATAGGAAAATAAGGCTGTGAGCACCGAAGACAAAAACGGATTTTTTAGTAAATTTAAAGCAACGCTTAATCATACTAGAACTAAACTTGGCGACGGGATTGCTGAATTAGTTTTGAGACAAAAAGGCATTAGTGACGAGTTTTTAGAGGATGTGGAAACTCAAATGCTCACCGCAGATATAGGAATCGAGGCAACTACAGAAATTATTGAAAACCTACGGAAAAAAATGAAGCGAAAAGACCTCGTTGACCCCTCTAAATTTATGCTACACCTAAAATCGGAGATGATAGGCATTCTAAAACCATGCGAGCAAAAGCTCGAAGTAACGGAGAACACTAAGCCTTTTGTAATTTTAGTTGTTGGAGCAAATGGAGTTGGCAAAACTACAACAATCGGTAAACTCGCCAACCTATATCGGGAAGAAGGAAAAAAAGTGATGTTGGCCGCTGGAGACACGTTTCGAGCCGCAGCAATAGAGCAACTCCAAGTCTGGGGAGACAAAAACGGGATCCCCGTGGTTTCTCAAAACATCGGAGCAGATAGCGCTTCGGTTATTTACGATGCCTATCAATCGGCAAAAGCGAAAGAAATAGACGTTTTAATTGCTGACACTGCTGGACGAATCCATACCAAAGATAATTTAATGAATGAGCTCGAAAAAATAGGCCGAGTTTTAAAGAACCAGGATCAGCGGCTGCCAGATGAAGTTATACTCATAATTGATTCCACGACGGGACAAAATGCTCTAAGTCAAGTCGCCAGTTTTAGGGGGTCGATTCCAGTTAGCGGTATAATTCTGACAAAACTCGATGGCTCGACTAAGGGTGGCATCGCGCTCGGGTTAGCTCGCAAATTTAGGATTCCTTTTAGATTTTTAGGCGTTGGAGAGCAAATAGAAGACCTTCTTGCTTTTAAAAGCACCGATTTTGTCGAAGCACTTTTCCCTGATAACAATGATTAAAAGGTCGTCAAATAGATAAAAAGTAGGTTAATGAAAAATCGGCAATGATACAATTTGATCGTGTAAGCAAACGTTACCCGAGCGGACAACAAGCTCTACAAAATATAAGCTTCGAACTTGATCGAGGCGAATTTACGTTTCTAACTGGACACTCAGGAGCCGGCAAGAGCACGCTCTTAAAACTGGTCCTCGGCCTCGACAAAGCAAGTGCTGGAATAGTCACAGTTGCAGGTCACAACATCGTACAACTTACCCCGGAAAAAACTGCAGCCAGGCGGCGGATAATAGGGGCTGTATTTCAAGATCATCAATTGCTATCTGATCGAACGGTTTTTGATAATGTAGCTCTACCACTTGAAATTAGTGGCTTCTCGCAAAGAGAGCTTAGAAGCCGAGTCAGAGCCGCACTCGATAAAGTAGGCCTTTTGAGAGTGGAGAAAGCAATGCCCGCAGGGCTTTCAGGCGGACAGCAACAAAGAATTGGGATAGCTCGCGCGATCGTGAATAGCCCCAGTATTATCCTTGCCGATGAACCAACCGGTAACCTTGACAGTGCGCTATCAAACGAAATTATGGACCTTTTTACACAATTTAAATCTCTGGGAGTCTGCGTGCTTGTAGCCAGCCACGACAAGCACTTAATAAATAGGTTTAGCCAAAGGACTCTTGTTTTGAAAGACGGCAATCTAATAGCAGACATTCCAGGAGAGCAAGGTGAAACTGCGTGCGCAAAAGACCAAACAAAACAATAGATTTCAAAAACATTTTCGTGACTCTCTAAGAAGCTTAAGGCAATTTCAAAAAAACCCCTTTTCTTCATTAGCCGCTATTTTAGTTGTCATGCTAACCCTTCTTTTCCCTTCACTGAGCGCTACTGCAGTGTTGGGCTTAAAAAGTTTGGTAGATTCATTTTCCAAGGAGCTAGAGCTGATAGCTTACTTGTACCCTGAAATCAGTGAGAATAAGGCTTTAAAGATAAGTAAGCGCTTACAACTTGACAAAAAAATTGCTACGGCAGAGTTAACTACAAGCACTGCAGCTCTGAAAGAATTCAGCGCCTTATCAGGTTTAGGAGAGATAGCGGCAAACCTGCCTAACAATCCTTTGCCAGCGTCAATAACAATCACCCCAGCAACCAGTAGTACAGAAATAATTGAAAAACTAACCATCGAATTGAGGAACACCTCAGGTATTCAATCGGTGGAAAGCGACCTGCTCTGGTCAGAACGGATTAATTCTTGGTATCAAACGTTGCAAGTATTTTCATCTATCTTAAGTTTATTCTCTCTGGTCGGATTAACCTCGATTTTTGGCTCAATGGCCTACATCGAAGTTCATAAAAGACGGGAAGAGTTTCAAATTATCCATGTCATTGGTGGCAGCATGTTTGACATGATTCGACCTCTTCTGTACTCGGCATTTTTCTCCGGTTTCGCGGCGGGCGCCTTGGCCTATACCCTGTATATCTACACTATACGTTCAATTAAGTTGCAGCTTATTGATTTTATTGGACTTTATGATTTAGCTCCTATCCTGATCAGCTCAACTTCGTTCTATCTTCCCAGCATGAATCCTGCAATCCTAATAATCTCAGCCGCTTTTCTCTCATGGGCATCATCTTTTATCTGCGCATTTTGTCTTATCCGTCAAATAACTTACAAATAGATGATACGGGTTGAAAAAACGAACTTTGGACCAATAAAAAGAATAGTGGTTTAGTTCAGCAAGTTTGATCTCCAATTAGATCAACATCGTATTTGAGCTTAAGATGCGTCCTTCTGAACATAGCGTATTTTGTAAGAAAATGTTAAACTTATTAGTCACGCAGCGTTTATTGTAGCCGTAACACATTGATAAATTTTAGACTTTAAAGGTATTGAGTTATGAGTGCAGGAAAAAGTTTACGAACTTTAAGCCCTATCTCCCCTGGTAGTGATTTATCTGGCTATTTAATCTCGGTGAGCAGTATAGCTATTCTCACCCCCGAGAAAGAACTTGAATTAGCGAAGCAGTATTATTACGAAGACGATGTGACCGCCGCGCGCGAACTGGTCCTCGCACACTTAAGATTTGTGGCACACTTAGCGAAAACCTATTCTGGATACGGACTTTCCCAAGCAGATTTAATTCAAGAAGGTAATGTTGGGTTGATGAAAGCAGTTAAACGCTTCAACCCTGAGGTGGGCGTTCGTCTCGTATCTTTTGCGGTTCATTGGATCAAAGCTGAAATGCATGAATACATTCTTCGAAATTGGAGAATAGTAAAAATTGCTACGACAAAAGCTCAAAGAAAATTATTTTTTAACCTTCGAAGTTCCAAGAAAACGTTAGGCTGGTTGAATAATGAAGAAGCTAATGCGATGGCTGAAGATTTGGGTGTTGATGCCAAAGTCGTCAGACAGATGGAAGGAAGAATGGCTTCTTATGATATGGCATTTGACGCCAGTGACGACAGCGACGACGATGAAGCTTACAAAGCCCCTGCGTATTTCTTAGAAGATCAGGCCTCGGATATTTCACTGCAGGTCGAAGATGACGAATGGAAAGAGACAAATAATCAGAGTCTATACCGAGCAATTAGTGACTTAGATGATCGCAGCAAAGATATTCTTACGTCTCGATGGCTAAGCGAAAATAAAGCCACATTACACGAGCTGGCTGCGAAATATGATGTCTCCGCGGAACGAATCAGACAGCTTGAGAAAAATGCGATGAGCAAAATGAAAGATAAAATTGCTCTTTAGAGACCAGATCCAATTAAAGCCGCGCACACCGCGGCTTTCTTATGTCCTCAGAAGTATTAAGCCATTAATTAAATGATCGCCTTATGAAAAATTTATTCATGACTATTGCTGCAGTCAGTGGCTTTCTAGTTGTGGGCATCGGAGCATTTGGTGCACATGTTATACAGTCATCTCTTACTCCAGAGTCATTCGCTACGTTTCAAACAGGCGTCCTCTATCACATGGTTCATACCCTGGCCTTGCTAGGCATCAGCATACTAATAACAAAATCTCAAAATATATCGATATTAAATGCCAGCGGGTGGTTTTTTACATTTGGTATCGTTCTTTTTTCGGGAAGCTTATACCTGCTCAGCATTAGTGGAATTAAAATTCTAGGCGCTATCGCGCCTTTTGGCGGCCTTTCATTCCTTTGCGGCTGGTCGTGCCTTATAAGATTTTCAATAAAAGTTAAAAACTAAGGTCAAATAACTTCAACATCTCTTTTCTGTTTAAAATCTTTAGAACAATAAGCGCTCTGCACAAATTTTTACAATACTCTATAGAAATAAAGCATAATTAACTGTCTCAATAAAGCTCGCATAGACAATTTTGAAAAACGTTCAGTCCTATTTAAAACGCAGAAATTCTAATCGCTAATGACACATGACTTAAAAAATACAAATCGGGCCCGACCCATTAAAAGCTTTGTGATTCGTGCGAGTCGAATTACCAATGCCCAAAAACTTGCTATAGAGAAATATTGGAAACTTTACGTATTAGAGTTCACAAAAACCCCTATAGATCTCAGTCACACGTTTAAAGATCAATCTCCCTTAATCGTAGAAGTTGGTTTTGGAATGGGAGACTCTCTTCTTGAAATGGCAAAAAATCAACCCGACAAAAATTTTATCGGTATAGAAACTCACAAACCGGGAGTCGGGAAGTTGCTGCATGGCATTATTTCCGAAAAACTAGAAAATTTAAAAATTTTCTGCCACGACGCTAAGGAGGTTTTAAACTTTTCCATCGGGAAAAACACGGTAAGCAAACTTCTCATTTTTTTCCCTGACCCTTGGCATAAAAAAAAGCATAACAAAAGACGGTTAATAC
>CAJWVZ010000003.1 GCA_913048385.1 uncultured Gammaproteobacteria bacterium
CTGGGCGGAAACTCAGGCTTGGGGTGGGCTTGTGTACAGGTTTGAGGCAAGAGACTCTGGTGAACGGTGTAGGTTACGTACGCGCTATGCTGGTGGCACGACCATTACGGGTTATGTGGACGAGGTAGAAGACTCATGTTCAGTTAATGGCCCTGTCTACGCGATCAAAATTCGCGGCACGTTCTAAACCATACAGTCAACTAATGTCCAAATGCGAAGTTAAAATAGCTGCTGTGGGATGGGCTATAAGTGCTTTGCTAGCCGTTGATACAGTAAATAAAGAAGAACGAAAAGAACAGGAGAGCGCGAAGCTAAGGGAGTTTCTTCAATCGCCTTTTTGGATGGTTTTTTATGATTTAGGTTGTACCGTGTGCAGCCGGTAAGTGTGTAAGCTATTGAAAAGAAATAGGAACGTAGAGGTAATAAAAGCGCGCAATATAGAAATGGGTTACCCATCAGTTACACGAGCACTATTAAGTGTGATTAAATTATGTATATTTATATGTCTTTAAGTTGGGTTACTATTTAGTGAGAATGACGTCCGCTTACAATTATTTTGAACCACCGAGTACTAACGATTCATTTTTAACTAAAGTAATAAATCTATGAAGAATATATTCCCAACCGAAGGTGCATCTGTAATCGTTTCTGATGACATGTGTGATATGAATGGGCATATGAATGTAAGATTCTACCAAACCATTCCTATGGATTATGATGGCAATTTCTATAGTAGCCTTGTTGGTGAAGATTATATTGCCACGGGTTTTTCATTTTTTACAGCTGAACAAAATATTAGATATCTGAAGGAATGTTTAAAAGGTGAGAAATTAACACCTAGGTTCAGAATGCTGAATGCAAATAAAAAGTTGTACCACTTCGTATGCGCAATTTGTAAAGAATCGAACGAAGTGGCAGCTCTGGTTGAAACTGTTGAAATCCATATAGATATGTCTGCAAGAAAGTCTGCAGAAATGTCAGATAAAATTTTTGAGACTTTGGTTAGGATGCAAGAGGAGCATCAATCATCTGATGATTATCCTTTTGAAAAAAAGTTAAAAATTAAATAAATTATTTTGGTTTAAATAATGGCTTTAAGATAGTTTGTCTGACTCTGGAAGCTCATAAAAAATCAAAAAAAATTGAACATAAATCATTTGGTTTGCTATCCATAAAGTAACTACAAACTGCTTTCAATAGTGCTATAAATCAATTACTAAAAAGTTTGTATTTCTTAGATAGGAACAGTCTGTCGACGATGCGATTATTTTCCGCAAACGGAACGTCTTGCCTGCACAAACGCACGAACAGAACGACTCACATCTTCGTCGGTGGTAACCCAGGAGCAAACGCTAATACGAATTACTTTTTTGCCCATCCATACAGAACCACCCACCCAGCATTCTCCCGACTGCTGAATCGCTTCAATGATAGACTGGCTGATCTCGTCATCCTCACTGGGGGAAATAATGACCTGATTAAATACCACCTCGTTAAGTACCTCGAAATCCGCTGTCGCAAGTTCATCGGCAAACTGAACCGCTCGCTCATGCAAGCCACAGACTAGCTCATCGACACCATCACTGCCGAGATATTTAAGCGCGGCCCATAGCTCAACAGCGCGGGCACGACGGGACATTTCAGGAGTGTAGAGCATGCCATCACGGCTTTCACTAAAGTTTAAATAGGCGCCAGACGCCTGCAATGCCATCACTAGAGCGTCTTTATCGCAGCACATTATTATGCCGCTGTCGTAGGGCGTATTGAGTGTTTTATGACCGTCTACCGACCATGAATGAGCTTTTTCCAAGCCCTCAGTTAGATGACTGAGTTGCTTCGTGCCGCCAGCCCATAAACCAAAAGCGCCATCAATATGCACCCAGGCATTGGCGTCATTAGCTTTGTCACAGATTTCATGCATTGGATCGAAGGCACCAGAATTTACATTGCCCGCCTGCAATAAAATAATACATCTATTGTCGATTACCGGCATGGCGCTCGGCACAATGCGACCCTGGTCATCGCACTCTACCCACTCAATATTATCGATGCCAAAGCCGAGTAGGGCGATGGCTTTAATCACTGCGCCGTGGGTATGGTGACCGGCAATAATTCGGATAGGCGGCGCACCATTATGGCCGCGCTTGTTGAAGTCCCAGCCTTGGTTCTTGAAGATGCGGTAACGTGCCGCGGCAAGGCCACAGAGGATTGCCGATGAGGTTCCGCTAACAAAACCAGCCACCGTATTGTCTGGCAGGTGAAATAACTGGCGCAGCCACTGTTCGCAGATATCCTCTAGTTTTGCGGTGATTGGCGACATGGCGTGCAGAGCCGTGTTCTGATCCCAAAAATCGGTTAGCCATTTGGTCGCCAGAGTCACGGGCAGAATGCCGCCATTTACAAAACCAAAGTAGCGGCCTCCAGTTTGAGCAACTGAAGCTGGAGAACCGTAGCTATGCAGCTGTTTGAGTATTGATTCAGCATCAGCTGAGTTAGCAGGCAGGGGCTCATCGAACTTAGCAAGATCTGCGAGTGCCTGAGCAGAGGGAAAAACATTGCGCTCTAAAGCGTTATCTGAGTATTCAAACGCATGACTCTGAGCCTGATTAAAGAGCGTTTTGAGTTGCTGTTCACGATGCATTTTTTCGCGCAATGTCATAACTGGCTATCCAAATAATTGGTATGGCTATTTTCGTTAAAAGGTGGTCTGAATGCTTAAAACGAGTCGCCGGTAGCGACTGCTGCACGAATCCTGTATCAGCTTGATATTTCCCTCGATCGTCGTGCCTTCATAGCGCTCCCGGTAACGGCACTTAGAGGCCCCAAGCGTATTGTCTGACTCTAGGCGAAATACCCAGTCATCAAACCAGATCTTTTGCACAAACAGATCCAGCGAGCGGCGGCGATCATCGCGAGTGCGGGTAACAATATCTATGTCGTAGTAGCCGCCCCAGAAGGAATGATTGTAGTCAATGCCATAACTCAAGTTCGTTGAGGTGATATCCTGACGAAAACCGATATTACCAAATCCGCGGCCACCGGTGCGGACCTTCGCGTTAACAAACGGATTGAGGATCTCTGAGTCAAACAGTCCCACTCGGCCTGAAAAAATAGCATTGGGCAGGTTGAATTTATTTAAGCGGATGCTGGCCCGAGCGAACCAACCTATTTGCGTTGCAGGTCCTACATTTCCTGTCGCCGATTGGGGTTGGTCTGGGTCAACGGTAGCAATAATCTTTCCAATTTTATTGTCTATATCGGAGTAGAACAAACTGGTTGCTAAAACCCCGGCGTCGTTGGGCAGTCTGTATTCGAGTTCACCGTTATAGGACCAGCTAGTTTCCGGCGCCAGCTCCGGGTTACCGGCAAATCCGTCAATGTCTCGATCGTCGTCGTTGGCAGTGGCTGCAAAGGCAGAAAAACTCAGCTGGGAAACGTTGCGAGTTATTGTGCCGCGGAAGCGGAAGTTGTCGGCGAAGTTATAGCGATAGTCTAGGGAAGGACGCCAGAACTGGAAGTCTCTTGTCTTGCTGATCTCCCCCGTTTGCAGAATCTCCGAGGTCTCATAAACGATACTTGTTTCGAGAGAGCTCTTATTATTGATGGTCCAGTTATGAAACGCAAAGCCTTCGTAGCGCTCCTCTTCGACTTGCGTCCCTGCGTTGGAAATGGAAGGTATCAAAGATAAGCCGCCATATTGCGCTGAGGCTGATGTCGTTCCGAATGGGCTAGCGATGAACAGTGAGGAACGCAATTCATTGAGCGCTCTCTCAAAACCTACTCGAAGTGACTGACCCGTTGAAACGGAAAAATTGTAGTTAGTCTGGACAATGAACTCTTTGGTCTCGCGCTGCGAGTCTATGTACAAGTTTTTGCCCAACGGATCGCTGGCCGGATCGGCTAGGAACCTCTCACGTACTGAATTTCGAATTTCATCGTTGGCGACAAAGAGGACTGCAAGTCTAGACCCGTTAGCGAAGCTGTATTCATAGTCGCCGCCGAGTTCCCAGTTGCTCTCTTCATTGTCTATCTGCTCTTGTTGAATGCTCTCGACCGTAACATCATCAACGAAATCTACAAAATCACGGCGCACTGATCGGGGGAAATCACCCCTGCTATACAATGCATTTAATTGCATGCGATGGGCCCCGAAACCATAACTCATATTAGTGCTGATGCTTTGTTTATCCTGGTCGCGAATGTTTTCTTCAAACAAGGTGCCTAACAATTCCCCTTCCGGTGTGATTCGAACTTCGCGATTGTCACGATTCTCATAGTTAGGTCGGGCCTCCAGATTCAGTAGTCCCTGGAAATTTCCAATCTGCGTTGACCAACCCACACTGCCGCCGACCTCATAAGTGTCGTCGTGGTTCAATCGCTGCAACAGCTCCGCCTGAGTGCTTGAACGGGAGGGCACTTCAATCAAAATGATGTTAATCACCTCGCCGGCGCCGCGCACGTTCAGTTCACCAGAGGTGTCTCGAATGATTTCAATGCGCTCCACTTCCGCTGCAGTGATACGGCCGAGTTGATCACGTGCAGAGTTATCCTTACCCGCAATGCGCTGGCCATCAATTAGAAGGTTACCACCAGTGCCTAGACCGCGGCCACCGCCACCTCTGTTACGGCCAGAAATATCAATTCCTGGAATGCGATCGAGCATATCATTGGCGGTAATAGGATTGTATTGATTAAAAAACTCGGCCTCGTAGACCACGGTAGAGTTGGCTGAACCGGGATTCACGGCGCGATCTTGGCCGGTTGAAGGAATATTATTCGATGCTGCTTCGCTCGACAGATTTTCCAATACGGAAAGACTCTCCACGGTCTGCTGAGCAACAACTGCTGAAGTGAAGGAAAAGCAGATGATTGAGAGAATGTTTGGTAAGGAAGTTTTCATATTTGTTGGTGTGCCATGATCTGAGCAAAACGACGAGCACTTTACCAGATTTTGGTTTAAAAAGTTGGCGAATTTGTAATGCGGAATATTGGCCTTACCAGGTTCAGTTTAAGTGGGACTATTGAGTGGGAATCTATTTAAAACGGTTGTTATTCTATAGGTTTTGAACCAAAGTGAGATTGGGCTACTACAAAATGTTCGAGTTTAAATATCTCATTTTCAGGAAGGGCTCTTCCAACGGGGGCAAAGTAATGAGAGTTAAGGTTCTCCAAAGTCACGTTTTCTTTTACTGAATAACCATTTTGTGAAAGTAAGCTTTCTATTTCCTCAGCACTGTAAAATGATATCCAAGGCTCGCCGGCTTTTGCTGATAAGTTTGTTATTAATTTAGCTCGTTTTGCAGCTTTCGGGTAACCCTTTCCAAAGCAAGCCTCAGGGTTTTTCTCAAGAGATTCGTCAACATAAGATATAAAAAAAGTTGAGCTGGCTGCTTGCGTAAGCGAAGCTATTTCCTGAATCGTTGAGCTGATAGCCTCCTTAGTGATGTATTGAGAGACGCCCTCGAGCGTGAAGATTGTAGATTTTCTTCTATTAAACCCTGCATCCACAAGTTGCTTAGTTAAAGACTGATGAGTGAAATCAACTGTTACGTAAGTGACGTTTGTTGAATTGAGGAGTTCTTTAGGAAGTTTAGAGCGCTTTCTGTTCTGGACTTCTGGCTGATCTACCTCAAAAATTCTAAGTGAAGAGGGCAGGTTGAGTCGATGAGCTCGCAAATCATATCCTGCTCCTAAGATGACGTACTGCTCTGCCCCGTCGGTTGAACTTGTTTTAATTAATTCGTCAATGAAGCGCGTGCGTGAAATTATATGTTCGTGGAAACCAGGTGCAATCTTTTGAGCTAACCAGACATTGAGTTTATGGCCCATTAGCTTGACAAAGCTAGCACCGATTACAAACCTTTCCGCGTGAGTATCGATTATGACGCGTTTATCGGGCTCGGCTAGAGTCTCTATCAAACGTTGTTTGGCTACACCCTGAGCTGTACCATCTTTTAAAAAAATCGAGTTGCTCAAAGCCATCTCCAATTCTTTCTTCTATCGCAATGATTAACTTGCCGGTGGCGATACAGTGTCGAAACGCATAAAGTTTCCACCGTGAGCCAGCGATAAGCGTGACACCAGTGCATGTCCTAATCCTGTGGAGGGGGTAAGCAAGCCGGCTCGATGAGAAGACTCGCTGTGATCATCGAGGGCTAGGCAGAGGCCGAGCTCGGCTAGCATTTTGGAAGTTGCGCCGTAGCCTGGGTCACCTTTCCCAGAAATTCGAGAGCGAGCAACTTTCATGTCGGCTTGGGCGGTCACCTCGATCTCAAAACTTCCATCGCGGAGCAACCACGAGGGCGGACCCTCCCCAGAGCTTGGTTTGAATTTGATAGGCTCGCCCAGAAAATAACCAAACCCACGACTCGCCCACATTCCTATCATGCGTAACCACATCCCAGCAGCTGCACACTCACTATAAGTTGTGTGATGATGTTCGTCGCGCAGCGTGAGGCTTCGTCGAACGATTCTGGCATTGATGGGCCCCATGAAAAATTTCGAAACGGCACCATAGGTCGAATCAAAAGACCACTTAAATTCCTGGTCCATGCCATCGGCAGTCCCCGGCGTTTCGGTCTCTACGCCGATGGTTCCCAGTGAAAGGAGATAGGGGTCGGCATCCATCGCATCGGTGTAGCTACCGGACTTTTTTGCCCGCGCGGTCGCCCTTCCGGAGTTTAAGGTACCGCCTGAAAATGAACCTGTGTAGCGAGTATAAACACCGCGAACGTTAACTTTTTCACTACGCCCAATAGTCAGGGCCTCCACAGCTAGAAAGGCGCCGAGGTCGGACGGTATTGAGTCAACCCCACCGCCTAAAATCACTTTTGCCCCAGACGCGTGAGCGAGGTCATGAAAGGTCCCAATCATCTTAGATTGCCAGAACCCTTCACCGGCAAGGTCAGAGTAGTGAATACCCTCTCGGGCACACGCACCTAAAAGAGCGGCTCCATTATTTACAGAATAGGGGCCTGCACAATTGAGAACCACCTTTGTACGCAAAACCATCGAGGTCACTGCGTCGGTATCTTCGAGGTCAACGCAGAGCGTCTCCGGTCCTTCGCCGAGCCTGGCAGATAGCTCGTCCAGCTTGCTTTGAGAGCGGCCCGCAATAGCCCAAGGCCGGCCGCGGAGCTCTGGGTGGGTGTCGAGGTACTTGGCAACCAACTGGCCTGTAAACCCAGTCGCGCCATAGACGATTAATACTAAAGGTTCTGTCAACATAACTTTCACCGAAAAGTTGTCATTTTGAGATATTCTTCTAGATTGTTTTCAATCCATTCGAGTTCTTTGGTCTTTATCGTTTGCAATCTCGCTCGCCTTAAAATTCCGATCAGGCCGTGGATAGATGCCCAAATATTTATCGCTTTTATCATTAATTCTTTTTCAGATGCATCGGGGATAAATATCTGCACTCCCTTTACAATTCCACTGAAGGAAAAATCTGAGATAGCCTCTAATTCTGGATAGTGAGATATATTTATATTGTTGTTTTCAAACATTAGATCGTAAATGTAGGGATGTTCCAAGCCAAACTTGATTGTATGTGCGCCATAGGCAGAAAACTTGTCTTCAATATTTGGGTCTTCAATTCCCTCAGATAACAATTGAAAACCCCTCAACATCAACGCGGCTTTGAGATCATCTTTATTTTTGAAGTGTCTGTAGAACGCGGTTGTTGAAACACCCGCTTTTTCTGCGACCAAGCGCATGTTAATGCTTCTCCAGGACCCTTCCTTGCAAATCTCCCATGCGATTTCGATAAGTCGTTCTTTTAAATTCTCTTTGTGATAGGCCATATAAAAATCAATGTTTACTTTGTAAACTTTACCATGTTAATGTTGTATACATCGTATCACGTGGAGTCGCATTCTGCTCAGAAGAGAGACTAGTGATGGCAGCAGGGCAAATTAGCGAGATAGTTTTGAACGAAGCGACTTTCGGGTTGACCCTCATCATGTTTTCTTCAGTTACCGTAAATAACACACAAAAGAAGGCGTTGCAGTGAAATATTTTTATCTCATCCTATTGGTTTTATGTTCGTTTACATTACGAGCAGCGACCTTGGAAGTTGAAATCACTGGAGTCACTAAAGAAGGCGTTCTTCATTTGGCAATTTATAGCTCGAAGGAAGCTTTTGAGTCAGATAGGGGTGACAGGCCTGGCCCGCAGCCTGGGATTATAGCTGGGTCTATAAAAAATATTGACACAGAAACCTATAAAGAAACGTTTGATATTCCTGTTGGGACATATGCGGTTGGATATTATATTGATGCTAACGAGAATGAGAAACTTGATACCAATTTTTTGGGTATTCCAAAAGAAGAGTACGGCTTCTCTAACAATGTCCGAGGAAAATTTGGCCCTCCCAGCTTTGAGTCGGCGTCATTCATTTTGGGTGCATACCGTAAACTGCTGCTGGAAATATGACTATGGTAGTAATTTATATCCACGCTTTTTTTGCATTAATTGCAGTTCCTCTTGGTTTATATATTTTCTTCAAAAGGAAAGGAACAAGGCACCACAAATTTATGGGACGTGTTTGGGTTGCTTTTTTGTCGATCGTTTCTGTTACAGCGTTATTTATTACTTCACCAATGACTGACGCAGTGCTCAACCCTCGGTTTTATTCTTGGATACACCTTCTAATCCCTTTCACAGTTGGTAACTTGATTTATTCGATTTGGAGCATCCGAAAATTCAAGAAAACCAAGTTGGAAAAGCATAAAAATGCACATATTCGTTCAATGATAGGAGTGTATGTTGGGGCGCTTCTGGTCGCTGGCGGATTTACTTTAGCGCCTGGTAGACTATTTCATGAGATGTTATTTCTCTGAAAATTAAAAAAAATATTAAAGCGACCGCGATACTCGTTGTTTAAATACTTGAGTTAGTGGATCATGTATCCAGAACAGGTTGGCGTGCATGTTAGGATAAGAACCGTGTGACGTCTCAGCGGTATTGATTCCTGTGCGCTAAATTCTTTAAACGATACGAACCCTTTGCTTCACCATTAATAGAATTGGGCGTAGGGAATGATTACGGTGCTTTTGGCAAATGAGGGATGAGTGATGAACAAATTTAAGTCGATTTTTGGCTGGCTCAATAGTTTTTTAGGAAAAGCTAGAGCATTGATCTTAAATATTGCCACAGCATTGTTTTTGATTTTTTTTGTAGTCTTGTTTCTCAGCAGTTTGACTTCGTTCGCGCCCGAGACAGATCCAAGCGGCAGGGTACTGGTTCTGAACCCGCAGGGCACCGTTGTGGACCAGGAAGTGTTCGGAGGTAATTTCTTAGCCAATATAAGTGGCGATGGATCGACTAACCAAATCCAAACGAGGGACCTTGTTCAGCTGATTCAGGCTGTTTCACAAGATGACGACATTCCAGCTGTGTTGATTGATTTTTCCAGAGCTGGGTTTACTGGGCCGACAACAGCGATAAATATTGCGAGAGAACTGAAAGCTTTGCGAGAATCAGGGAAAGAAATTATTGCGTTTAATGACCGCCTGACAACAAATTCTTACTTAATGGCTTCTCAAGCCTCAGAGATATGGCTGCATCCGGTGGGCGCTGTGAGCATTGGCGGCCTTGGCGGAATGAGACCTTATCAAAAAGAGCTCTTCGAAAACCTAAAAATCAACTACCACAATTATTCCGATGGAGACTTCAAATCCGCTGTTGAAGGCAATACAAGGTCTGATATGTCTGACAATGACAGGTTTCAGCGAGAGGCGTATCTCTTTCCTATTTGGGAGGAAATGAAGGCCATTATGTCAGAGGGACGAGGAATCGCCTCTGAGGAGATTCAGCTTTTTGCAGATAATTTCATTGGCATATTTGATGATTCAGCAGTAAGTAACATCGCTTTCGCGATTTCTAAAAAGATGATTGACGGCACCAAATCTTTTCCTGAATTTCGACGATACATGATTGAAAAATTTGGTAAGGACGAAGAGGCTGGGATAGCTGCGTTTAAGTCTATCTCTTATCAAGAGTATGCCCTTCGCTTGGATGATGATTCAATGTCGAGTAACAATGAAGTAGCTGTAATAACTGTGGAGGGAGCCATCATGGAGGGTGGCATTTCTCAGGGCGTTGCCGGCGCGGATGGAATTGTAAAACAGATAAGGTCAGCCCACGAAAATGAGGGCACCAGAGCAATTGTCTTGCGTGTCAACAGTGGGGGCGGGTCAGTTATCGCCAGTGAAATGATGCGTGACGAATTGATTGAAGCCAAAAGAAAAGGAATCGATGTCGTGGTCTCCATGGGTGATGTTGCTGCATCTGGTGGGGTATATATCTCAACACCTGCGGATTATATATTTGCTGAACCAACATCTATTACTGGCTCTATCGGTGTCGCAGTTGCTCTTCCCACATTTGAGAATGTGATGGAGTATATCGGAGTAAATTTTGATGGAGTAGTAACCTCTCGTTATGGTGGTTGGGACCTCACTCAGTCGATTGATGAAGACTTAGATAAGATTATCGAGAGCTCCGTTGCAGGTGTCTACGATAGATTTATTCAATTTGTGGCTGACTCAAGATCTCAATCTTATGAGGATATAAGGGCCATTGCAGGCGGCAGAGTTTGGATTGGAACAGCTGCAAAAGAATTGGGTTTGGTGGATGAGATTGGTGATATTAATGAAGCTATTGCTCATGCTGCAGAGCTGTCGGAATTGGCAGAGTATGAAGTCGTTTACTATGGTCAAGAAATTTCCTTTGAAGAGAAATTGGTCAGTGAGTTACTTAAAAATGCTGGTGTCTCGATTCACACACCTGAGATTTTTTCGGCTGTTGATGGCATGCTAAAGTTCTACGAATCTTTAATTGATATATCAAATCCTGAAGTGCTGTTAACTTGTGCAAACTGCGCTTTGGAGCTCAATTGAGCAAACAAAATGTTTTGTTCTTTGAAGAGCATGGAAACGGATTAAGCAATCTTTAGTGGCAAGACTTTCTGCTAAGAAAATTTTGTCTTTGGAAGACGTTGCTTTAAATACCGGTAATTGGAGATGCTTAAGCCGCTAAACGTGCCGCATGCCAGCGTATATGTTCGGGCATAAAGCTGGAGATAAAATAGTACGAGTGGTCATAACCGGGCTGCATTCGCAGAGTGAGATTGATATGAGCATCAGCACATGCTTTAGCTAAAAGTTGCGGCCGAAGTCCGTCATTTAGAAAAGCGTCGGCATCGCCTTGATCAACCAATAACGAATCGATCCGAGCGCCGTCTTCAATAAGACAGACGCTATCCCATTCGCGCCAACTCGATTCATCACTTCCTAAATATTCGCGAAATGCTCGTTGTGACCACGCCGCGGTTGAAGGTTGTGTGATGGGAGCAAAAGCCGAACAGCTTTTAAATACTCCAGGGTTTCGTAGGGCTAATACCATTGCGCCGTGTCCCCCCATTGAATGACCAAAAATACCTTGTCGGTTAGGCGCTAGAGGATACGCTGCAAAAAGTAATTCCGGGAGCTCTTTCATGACGTAGCTATACATTTGGTAATTCTGTACGTAAGGAGGCGTTGTTGCGTCGATGTAAAACCCGGCTCCTTGGCCAAATTGCCAGTCATCGGGAGTGGAGTCTGGAATCGTGTTGCCTCTTGGGCTCGTGTCAGGACAAACTATAGCAACTCCCAGCTCAGATGCTATCCGTCGATATTCGCCTTTTTCCATGACATTGGCGTGACTGCAGGTAAGGCCTGAAAGATACCAAACAACTGGAAAGGGTCCTTCACCAGGAGGTAAAAATAATGCAAAAGTCATTTTGCATCTCGTCGTGCTCGATGCATGGCGAATGACAAGTTGCCGGCCATCATGACTTTTAACTTCTGAGATAATTTTCATTAAAATTCTATAACCGAACGGATACTCTGGCCGCTGTGCATTAGCTCAAAGGCTAAATTAATGTCGTCTAGTGGTAATTTATGCGTGATCATCGGATCGATTTCAATCTTGCCCTCCATGTACCAATCAACAAACTTGGGTACGTCGGTGCGGCCCTTCGCGCCACCAAAGGCTGTACCTTTCCAAACGCGGCCAGTAACTAACTGGAAGGGGCGTGTACTGATTTCGGCGCCCATCGGTGCGACACCAATAATTACTGAAACACCCCATCCTCGATGAGAGCATTCTAGAGCATCACGCATTACATTCACGTTACCGGTTGCATCAAAAGAGTAGTCAACTCCTCCGAAGGTATCTTTTTCAGTTTTGGTTAAATCGATAATAGCCTGAGTCACTGTGCTGTCGACCTGCGATGGATTGACGAAATGGGTCATTCCAAATTTGCGCGCCAAATTGGCCTTATCGTCGGCTAAATCTACCCCGATTATGGTGTGCGCACCAGCCATTCTGAGTCCCTGCACGACATTAAGGCCTATTCCACCCAAACCGAACACTGCGGCGGTTGCCCCAATCTCGACTCCCGCCGTGTTTATGACCGCGCCGATGCCCGTGGTGACGCCGCAGCCGATGTAACAAATTTTGTCGAAGGGAGCATCCTTCCGGACTTTCGCAAGAGCCACCTCCGGCATTACTGTGTGTTTGGCAAAAGTTGAGCAGCCCATATAATGAAAAATAGGTGTGCCATCTAGCATGGAAAACCGAGTAGTGCCGTCGGGCATTAATCCCTGTCCCTGAGTGTTGCGGATAGCGGTGCATAAATTAGTTTTGTTGCTGAGGCAGGCATAACACTCGCGACATTCTGGTGTGTATAACGGGATAACATGATCGCCAGGTTGCAGTGTAGTGACTCCTTCAGCAACCTCGAGGACAATGCCTGCGCCTTCATGACCAAGAATTGAGGGGAACAGCCCTTCAGGATCATCCCCAGAACGAGTGAACTCGTCAGTATGGCAAACCCCTGTTGCTTTGATTTCAATAAGAACCTCGCCGGCTTGCGGCCCTTGGAGATTCACATCCATTACAGTAAGCGGTTCGCCTGGAGCGAGAGCCACGGCCGCGCGGGTTTTCATTTTGATGGGGTCCTTTTATTTTTCGTTGCTATTGGCTAATAGCGCTCCGAGTTCGGCTATTGTTGGAAGAAGCCAGAGCTTGTTCAAGTGTGTCCTGTAGCTTTACAAAACATTTGTATAATACAGGTAAGTTATCGCTTTTCCTATTCGCTCCAATCCCACGTGGTGAATTTATGTCTTCAGATGAAAAGGATAATGATGGGGCAACGAGATCTAATTGACGGCCCGATAAGAAATACGCATGCCAGATTTCAAAAACTGACGAATGACTAAAAAGCAAAAATGCTCTCGTGCTTATCCGCCGAGAAAAACCACAGTTTTGTTGCCGTCGAGGAATACTCGACGTTCTATGTGGTAAGTAACTGCGCGGGCTAGTGCCATTGATTCGTTGTCACGGCCCATTTTCGCGAGGTCTTTAGGCTTGTTATTGTGATCAACACGAGTCAGCATCTGCTCAATGATTGGTCCCTCGTCCAGGTCTGCAGTCACATAGTGAGCAGTGGCACCAATAACCTTGACGCCGCGATCGAAAGCCTGATGGTAAGGTTTTGCGCCTTTAAAACCAGGTAGAAACGAATGGTGAATATTAATACATTTTCCAGACAAACGTTCAGTGAGTTGGTTAGAGAGAATCTGCATATATCGCGCTAGGATAACTAGTTCCGTATCGGTTTCGTCAATGATTTCGATTAACCGTTGCTCTTGTGTTAGCTTGGTTTCTTTTGTGACTGGGAGGTGTATAAAAATTAGGCCTTCTCGCTCTACTATTGCTTGCAGGTCAGTGTGATTTGAAACCACCGCAGTTACCTGCATGTTAAATTCACCTTTGTGCAGACGGTAGAGAATATCGGCGAGACAATGGTCATATTTGGAGACCATAATAATTGTTTTTACTGGGACTTTTGGGTCATGAATCTGCCACTGCATGACAAATTTCTCGGCTACTGAGTCAAATCCTTGTCTAATATCGTCAATTAATGGCGACCCCTCCTGAAGCCGGAAAACCGCGCGCATGAAAAATTTGTCAGTAGACTCGTCGTCAAATTGCTCTAGCGCGCAGATGTAACATTTTCGATCGGCTAAATATCCTGTAACGGCAGCGACCACGCCGCTTCCAGCACGGCAGGTTCCAGTAAAAATATAGTTGTTAGTCTCGTTAGTCATACTTAGCATTTAGGTAGCTCCTTCAAACTTGAGTTGCAGTCGGCGGGTCAATGGATTGTGCGTTACTCTCACTAATCAGGTAGATTAAGATGAGGAGTCCAAAGACAAAAAAAAGTGCTCCGGATAAATAGAGGGCGTTTTGTAAGCTATAAACATCTGCGACATAACCGAGCATAGGTGATGTTGAGGCAAAGAAAATTCGAATGACAAAGCTGCGAATGGACATTACCGTTGCCCTCATCTCGGAGGGGGTGTGTCTGTTCATGTAGTCTCGTAGCAATGGTGTTGCCACCCCTCGAGTCATGTAAAACAGTATTAATATTGATAAACCCCAAAGGTTGTTGAGATAGGCTATTGTGAAATAACCGCTGACAATAAACAGAAGGATTAAGCTAAACAAGATTCTGGTGTTAATTTTCCTTTCTATCTCGTGAGCATAAAAAGATGTTATCGCGACAGCAAGATTTAATCCGGCGCCGATTATTCCAAAATAAACTATGCCTATGTTGAGGGTCTTGAGATAGGGCTGAGCAAACCAGGCCATCGTCAATGTTGCGACGCCGACAATTGCTGAGTAGAAAATATATGCCCTTAAGATACTCTTCTCCACCAATGCGTAGCGAATAATTCGTTTAATATTTTTCCAAGGCTTAATTGCTCCATCTTCTAGACGGGTTATTTTTGGCTCAACCAAGAGAAGGGCAATGATGAAACCGACGAGTGCTATACCAACCTGGTAATAGAACGGCGTTCGTAAGCTGATTTGTGCCAAAAACCCCCCAATGACGAAGGCTGTTGCTTCAGCGAAGTTGCCCATTGAAATTGTCCGCCCCTCGAGTTTGATAAAGTCTTCACTACGATTTAACTCAGCTAAGGAGTCATACATTATTGCGGTATCCGACCCGGAGACAAAGCTCTGCCCAATCCCCAAACAGAGAGAGGCTAGGAGAAAGCCATCAAATCCAAAAGAGAGTGTGTATGTTAATATCCCTAGAAAGCTGAAGAATGTGCCGACCACCATCGAGTTTTTTCTCCCGAAGACGTCGGCAATGTAACCTGAAGGAATTTCAATTAAAACAATCGTAACCGAATAGATGGATTGGATCACAAACAGGTCTCTGATGGTCAATCCATTAGCTTCATAAAATAACCAAATAATTGGCATGAAGAGCATCATCCATTTTGATGCCTTGATAGCATATAGTTTCCATATATTTGAGCTGAGGGTCATGATGAGAGAAAAGGAATGCTTTTTGTAAAGAAATGGCGGGTGACGAAACCTGTCTCAAATGTCAGGCTCGAAAAATTTTCGGGCCGGATGGGGGCGCCATGCTGTACTTCGGCTAAGCGGTACAAAAAACAAAGTGGCATTATGCGCAACTCTACTACGAATGGTTCAGTGACAAATCAAAAGTACAAATGACTCAACACGTTGGCTATCTGAGTCGCCTTGATATTTAATTGTTTTTAGATACATAGGACGTTAAATAATTCACTGGTCGCTAAATGCTACTCTTATTATAGAGAACATTTGCTCTAAGTGCTCGTACCAGACTACTCGATTAAATATCTCTTCCCCATGCAGGTGGGGAGGACGCAGAATTGTAAGAAAGGCCGGGTGGGGGAGCCCACCCGGCCTTTCTTACAAGTCATAACAAATTGCGTTTTTGGGATAAGTCTAATTATTGTTTGCAAGTGACCGTTGTTCGTTTTGTTTTCGCTCTTCTAACATTTTTTCAAAGCCCTCATCATCTAGGTGGGTTACTGCAATCCATGCATGATTCATTTCATCTGCTGTCCTGCTTCCCCAAACAACAAACTGATCGGGGTCGGTCACGTTAGGATTGTCTGACGTGTTGTCATACCACTGTTTTAAAACAAGGATGGCTCCTGTGGGGATTAAAGGAGCGACATCTGGGTTGTAAATATGACTGTGGTGCCAAGTAGCACTCCATTTAGATACTTGACTAATGGGCTCTATTTGACCGGTTTCTGGATAGAATACTTCCAATGAGGCTGCGTTCATTCGCAAATGGCCGTGCGGTTGGAAGCTGTCGATTCGAACTGGGTGGTCAAATGATTGGAAGCCCTCAGCCATCGTATAGCCATTCGGCGGGATGAGAAGATCTCCTTCCCGACCAATCTGGTATTGTTTCAAATCTTGTTTGTACTTAGCTTGCTCCTCATACCCCTCAGGATGAAACCAAAGTCCGACTTCTACAACGTTATCTTTGATCATTTCTCCTTGAGCTGTTGCACCGAGCCCGCCGGGGAACATGTGGATGCTCCAGCGGACTTGCGATCCTGCGGGAACCGTTCGACAAACGCCCTCGGGGACGATTTCCCCCCATTTACCCATAGCGTATTCGGTGAGTTGGCCGTAGGTCGCAAATTCTCCATCTTCGGTTGGCGCATAGATGTCTGAATTCGCATGGTGAACAACGGCTTGTGCCTCGCCGCGCGGTTTTACTTGCACGGCTTTGATGCAGCGATCTGCGGTAAGCCCCATGTCTACGAAATGCTTGCTCCATAAATCTCCGCCGTTAGCCGGTATATCCATGGGCTCTGATGCCACGATCATATCGGGCTGACCGTATTCGCTTGAAAAACTCCACGCGTTTGGATCTGGAAGTGAGGGTATTTCAACCACAAGATCGGCGTCGCCTAGGGGCGACCCTTGATTAACCCAGGCGACGATCGTATCAATATCTTCTTGTTTTAGACGCCAGTCGCCCTCGAGGTCTTGAATGCCAACGCCGTGGTCGTAGGCGTAAGGAGGCATTTCGCGATTGGCGACTTTCAGTTGAATCAAGGGTGCCCATGGGCGGACTTGATCGTAATTGCTCAATTGCATAGGACCGATCCCACCCTTTCTGTGACAAACGACACAGTTTTCGTTGAGGATTTTACCGACATTGCCGTTGTATGTGGGGTTATCAGCGTGGCTAGTTTGTGCCAAGGCTTTGCCCTGAAGTCCGAATATAGCGAACGCTGTAAAGCTCAGTAGGCCTCTGGCAACTTGCATGGTGTCCTCCTTTGAATTATTTTATTCAAGTGTATAAATTATCGTTTTTGCATGACGAACACAAGGCCTTGTATTACTTATTCTTCGAATCGGGAAAAATTTTCGGCTGAGCGTTACTCGAAGCTGACAAGCTTTGAAATGTTTGCAAGGAAAAATATCTTCTCGATCCCAGCATGAGCGTATACAGACGCCTTATCGCCTTCAGTCAAGGTTACTTAAAGCACTGCTACGGAGAAACCGTAACCCTCTGGTAAACGTTGGTCCAACAACATTGATTGGTGTTAGAGCTGTCTGGTGCAGAGAAATTATCGACCTTCGCATGGATGATATAGTCTCCGGGTTCGGAGAAGCTGGCATAGACGCGGGCAAGGCCTTGGCCGCCGGAGACAGAAACGGTATTCGGGCCTTTTTTGCCAGCACTTAATGTGCAACCTTGACACAAAACCGACGGCTCTTTTGGTTTCTCTTCAGCCTTAGTGAGGTCGATATTTTCAGGATGCCGAGTGAATGTTACGGCACCTTCGCCCTGAAACTTATTAAATGTTACACCCAAGGGCAGCGCTTCGGAAAATTGCAGATCATTGGGTTCGCGCTCCGATGTGTCTTTCACCCTGACTGTTAGTAGCACACCGGCCCCAACGGTCACGGAATTGGGGTAGTCGCGGACCGATGATAGCAATCCCGGTGAGATATCGGTGCTTTCGCCAAAGCCCGCAAGAGGCTGCATTGATCCCTGAGGGCGTGGAAGAATGAAATCGAGTTCGTAGCCAGCTCGTCCTATTCGGCCGGGAACCCTGAGTATTTCGCTGTCGCCAGATTGTATGTTCCACCAAACCTCAGTCTCCGCTTTATCTTCAGGAATTGTGACACTAAAAACTCCTGTGTGCCGACCTGCAGGGAAGTGCGTGGGTTGAATGCCATCATACCCAAGCGGGTCTATGAAGTTGGCGTCCCCAAGTGGAATATCAACTGCTTCTTTGTTTCTATTGAGATAGCCAAATGAGAAGCTTTTTGAGCCATCGGGGTTTGCAATCCATCCCTCCATTAGCGGGACGATTGCGAGTCCTGTGGCTGGTAATAGATTGAGAAACCTAGGCTGTTGCGCGTGACTCGTTGTGCTGATGAACGAGAGGAGTATAAGGCCCTGCAGGAACAGTGATTTCATGGGGTATCGCATCGTTTTGCTCTCCAATTTTTGTCGAGTCCGCCTAGCCAAACAATGTAGGGGTTTGTACCGAAAGGTCGAGACATTCAAATAAATTTATTCAATTGTATAAAATAACGGCAATCTCATTAAAAAACAAGGCTTATATGCGATAGCGAGTATGTGCTGGTGATAAGATTTTTGGAAGCAAATCATCTTTTGTTAAATTATGACATTCAATGGTTTGTCTTTTAAGAGGGTCTTTATTGGCACCAGCGAAGAAATATTTTTCGTGAGAGATTACATTGAATCGATATTGTTCGGTGTAGGTGGCAATCTAAAGTCGCTTCTTAGTATTCGGTTGTGGGGGTGGGTTTTAAAAAAATATTTTCTGGGCTTTCTGGGGCTTTGGTCAAGCAAGTGATAGCCGAGATTTTCGAGCCTCCGAATAGTGTTTGGCCACCGCCTTCTCTGCCAAATCAGGGTCTCTTGATTCAATGGCTGTGATAATCTCGGAGTGCTCTTGAATCGCATCGTCGATACGAGCGGGGTTATCAAATGGTCTCCCTTTCAATTGACCGATTCTTGTCCGCAATAGTTTTAGCGTCTGGGACAGGTAATTGTTATTACATGCGTCGTAGATAACCACATGAAATTGGTTGTCAATTTTGGCAAGCAGTTCTGGCTCGTTTCGTGCTGACTTAAAAAGAGATAGATTGGTTTTGAGCATTTCTATCTCTAAATCTGAGATATGTAGGGCGGTCGCGCGAACAGCTGTAATTTCCAGTTCATCACGAACATGGTAAAAATCTTCGGACTCTTCGGCTGTTAGCTGAGTGACGCAGACTGATCCACCCGGCAATTGTTCGAGCAACCCTTCAGTCACTAACTGGCGTATCGATTCACGAATAGGCGTGCGACTCATGCCTAATTCTTTGGCGAGTGCAGCGAAGTCAATTTCTTGGCCAGGGTTTATTTTCCCTGTCTGGATAGCGTCGCGGAAATAGGCTAACGCTCTATCAGTTAACGGCATGTTAACTTGCGCCGACGAATGCTTTGTTTTCAAAGATGCTTTCATGGGGACGGAGTGTAAAGAATCTTTCATCTCAGGGGAAGGACCCCGCCACGGATAAAAAAAAGCCCAACAGCCAAAGGCGTTGGGCTAAGGAGACACATAACAAGAGTCAGTACATACGTAAAGGAGAGAGAACATATGCGAGAACTCTGTATCTTGATATACATAAACGTCAGAAACATTTGTGTATTCGTGTACTTTATACAATTGAATAAAATATGTCAAGAGATGGTGCGTGCTTATTATTTGTTTTGCGCTATGTAAGTTTTCTGACAACAATTTCTGGAATCTTCGTCGTTGAAAACCTTATGTCGTTGTTCTTCGATATTCTCTGGTAACAGGACCTCTCTAAAATCTCATTTAAGTGCTTGGTATACCAGCGTGCTAAATTTCGCTCGAATGTCAGATTGACTTGGTCGAACCTGAGACATAAACACGGCAATCAAATTTTCACTTGGATCAATCCAATAGGAGGTCAGATATGCGCCGCTCCAAGAGAAGGTGCCAATTGAACCAAGCTCACCCACTTGAGCGGGATCAACAACAACCTCAAAACTCAAACCGAAGTCAGGTACTTGATCGCCGTTTGAGTCTATACGAGCACTGCGCATAAGTTCTACCGATTTGCGGCTCAGGATTCTAGAGCCATCCAAGTCTCCCTCGTTAAGCAACATCTGGATGAAACGAGAGTAATCATAGGCGGTCGAAGATAAGCCGGCACCCCCCGAATAATAAGTCTTGCCGTTTCCAATCGGATAACGAGGGTTGTCGAGGATAATATTAGATTCGTTACCGCGCGAGACAATTAATTCTGAATCTTTTGTCTCTGCATAGAGCGTGACAAGTCGATTAGCCTTGTTTTCAGGTAAATAGAAATAGGTGTCGTGCATTTGCAATGGAATAAAAATTTCTTCGTCAAAAAATTGATCTAATGAACTGCCGCTGACAACCTCGATGAGATATCCGAGTAAGTCTAGGCTCAGGCCGTAGGTGTAGTCTGATCCAGGCTCAAAAAGTAATGGTTGCTCAGCTAATAATTTCATTTGAGTCGCCAACGTCGTTTCTCTGCTGGTCATTCCATCAATTATTCCAGCCATGACATAAGAACTCTGAACGCTGTTTGATGCGAACGGATAGCTGAGGCCAGAGGAATGCGTAAAAAGGTCAATAATTTTGATCGGTGTCGTGGCGGCGACTACGGCGGATGCATCACCATTTGAATTTACCTCAGAGACCATCATCATATCGGCATACTCGGGAACGTACTTTGATATGGGGTCGTTCAGCTGAAAAAGCCCACGCTCATATAAGATCATCGCACCTGCAGCCGTCACAGCTTTTGTCATTGAAGCTATGCGGAATATACTGTCTTTTTGCATAGGGGTTGAGGCTGCAATATCTGAAAAGCCAAAGCTCTTGTGGTACGCTAATTTGCCATCGCGAGCAATCAGCGCCACTGCGCCCGGTATCTTCCCATTCGCGATTTCTGCATTGATTGCCTCATCGATTCTGTTCAGGCGCTCTGTGAGAAAGCCTGTGGAGTCAAGTGGAGCAGATTCTGGTGATTGAGCTCGCGCAGTGTTGCCGGCAGAGAGTAATAAGGCTAATAGGAAAATAGCTGTTTTTATTCTTTGTTTTGCGGATAAAGTTCGCATGCTTTTGCCTCATTTACATTTGAAAATAGTGTCCCTGCCTACAACTGGGCGAAAAGAAGACAACGTCTCACGGCAGTATTTTCAGAATTGACTAATTGTTAGGGGATTAATAACGGAACGAAACGGGTCATACCTTTAAAAACGCCGACGTCCCCGGCGTATATGTTGCCGTCTTTGTCAGCGGTGACGCCTTCTCCCATCGCACCAACGCCACCCATACCCGATGGCCGAACAGTGGAAACATGTTCCGGTATAAAATACAGAACTTCACCATTGCGAGCGTTGCCAACACGCAATCCCTTCCTCCATCCGCCTGGGTTGTAGTTTTCATCAGACTCCGAATCGATGGCGTAGAGCATATCATTGCTTGGGTCTATGTGGATTCCTGAGATTCGGCTGAATTGGTACCAAGTATCAAGCCACTCACCATCTTGCGTGAAAATCTGAATACGGTTGTTGCCACGATCTGCAACGAAGAGACGACCCTTGGAATCCATTGCGAGGCCGTGGGGAGAGCGGAACTGGCCATCATCCCAGCCATATTCCCCGAAATGACCGATGTAAGTCCCATCGGGCGCCCACATAGTTATTCGACTCTTAGTCTCTGCGTTGGGTTCTTCTTGGAACTGAGCCCCGTGCGTTTCCGCGATGTATATACGGCCACTAGGTGCGATCAGAACGTCATTGGGCTCGGTAAGGTGTGTAGGTGGGTCACCTAGTTCTCCCGGTGTGCCGATCGTCATAAGAAGTTCGCCTTCGGGACTAAATTTTAAAATTGCACTACCCAACTGGGCCGCGATCGGGTTCTGTTTGATTTCATCTGCTCGGGCAGTGCGGGCATCTGCGATCCAAACGTTGCCTTCATGGTCCACGTCAATGCCGTGCGGCCACAGAATTTGGCCGGCACCGAATTGTTTTACAACACGTCCGTTCGGGTCGAGTTTTACGATTGGGTTTATGTTGGGAGCGGTGGCACACTGATTGTTGCCGCAACGATCTCCAGCCCAAACATGGACTCCGTCAACGTCGATATCAACTGCACTGACCGAGCCCCATCGACGTCCGTCTGGTAAGGAGCCAAAATTGCGCTGTGTGAGATAAGGGTTTGGTAAGTTGTTGATCGGTCGCTGACCCGAGTGCGCTGCAGGTTTTCCAGTCTCCGCCATCGACCCCTCAGTCTGAGCCATTGGATTTGATTGTGCCATGATGCCTGAAGACACCACGAGAGCTGTAAATCCGAACAAATTATTTCTTGTGATATTCTTTAGCCAAATAATAAAGTCACCCATTGTCATAATGTTTCCTCCTTTAAAATCTAAAAAATATTTTTTATGATTTTATTGCTTGTAAAAATAGTTGGCACTAGTAACCGGATTTATTTGACCAAAGGTCTGTAATCTTTACTATCCTATTACAACCGTATATATTAGTCTAAAATTTATACAATTGAATAAAATTTGGCCTCCGCTGAAGATTGAATCCACGCATTAGCCTTCAGAGCGGTTGCCGGATAAGAGACAACGCCATGAAAATGTTTATGAACTCGAAGTCACTATGTATTATTTGTCTGCATACGCTCATCACGGTTGGAACCGCTTGTGCTCAGTCTTCTTATCAGGCTCCGCTAACTATCGATGGCCATCCTGACATCCAGGGGGTTTGGGCAAACAATACAGTGACCCCAGTGCAACGTCCTGATGTGTTTGAGGGTCGGGAATTTCTTACTGCTGAAGAAATGCAAATTATTTCGACGAGAGCTAATGAAATTACTGCCGATACCGATGACGCGCTGTTCGGTGAATCAGTGATTACATCAGCATTGACGGGCAACGTTAAATCTAATGATCCATCAACGGGTAATTATGATCAGTTTTGGTTGGCAGATCGAAGTATACATAATCGGACTTCCCAGATCATTGACCCTCCTAATGGCAAATACCCTGCGCTTACCGAGGAAGGCATAGCTCGGCGAGAACGGATGGGACAGTTGAGGAATAATTCGGCCGCAGCAGGTGAACGCTTTGAGACGTTAGATTCATACGAAACTTTAAGTCAGGATGACCGGTGTATTACTAACGGTGCACCTTACTTAGATTCTGGCTACAACAGTTATTGGCAGATAGTGCAGTCGAAGGATTACGTTGTAATCGTTCAAGAGATGATTCACGACGCTCGTATCATTCCGATTAAGAGTATGCCAATTCTTTCCGATGAGATCGAACTGCTCCATGGTGATTCTCGCGGGTACTGGGACGGCGACACCCTTGTAGTAGAAACGCGTAATTTCTCAAACAGGAGCGAGCTTAGTCACAATCGAGCTGAGTTGAACGTTGAGCGTTTCACCCGCATCGGAGAGACGGAATTGCGCTACCAAATTACTTCGAATGACCCGGGTACCTATTCGGCAACTTATACGCGAGAAATTATTTTCGATTATTCTGATGGTGACATATATGAATTTGCCTGCCACGAGGGAAATTATGCGTTACCAAACATGTTACGAGGTGCGCGTGAGGAAGAGCGTCGAGCAAGAGCGAGTTTCAATTAGTGCTTGCTCTTGTCTGATCAGATGGTGAGAGGTGCGAACTCATTTTGTTAGACTCTAAGGCCCGCAATTTTTTATTTATCTACCTGTTTCTTTCGTGGAGTTGCTTAGGTTTTTCTGACACCCGGATAACGGCAGGTCCGCATATTGGGTATACTTATGACGACGCCTTGGTGGGGGAAAAGCAGGGTAGTTCGCCCGGTGATCCCTCTTCGAAACGGGGCTGGGAATTAGGTAGTCCCGACCTTATCGTGAAACTGGCGACACCATATTCCATTCCAAAGGGCGACTCTGACGTCTTTCGTAATTTCGTGATTCCAAATGTCACTGCGTCAGATCGTTATGTTCGCGGGCTTGAGTTCAAGCTTGATGATTACAGACTTGTTCACCATGCTGAGTTTCGGGTTGATGAGACTGAGGTTTCGTTGCAACGCGATGATGCGGATCCAGTGACCGGCTACGCTGGGATGAGTAATGTTACTGCACAGTATCCTGACGGACATTTTATAAATTGGGTGCCAGGAAAGCGGGCATCTTATTTACCTAATGATCTTGCTTGGCGGCTTCCAGCGGGCGCAGATCTCGTGGTTCAGCTGCACATGATGCCGACTGACTCTGAGGGAATGGTCGATCCGGAAATTGCGCTCTACTTCGCTGATAACCCCCCTGAACTGAGACCTCGGATGCTTTGGTTGGGCTCGCGTTGGCTGCCAATTAGTGCTGGAGAAACGCGGTTCTCGGTTCGTGATAGTTTTAAATTACCTATCGACGTTGAGGTGCTGAGCGTTCTTCCGCATTGTCATTTCATATGCAAGACGGTTGAAGCGTGGGCTATTCAGCCGGATGGCAGCCAAATGTGGCTTGCGAGAGTTGAGGAATGGGATTTTTACAGTCAGCAGGAAACGCGTTTCATACAACCGCTCAGACTGCCGCGCGGCACAAATATATTGGTGGAGTTTGGTTATGATAATTCCATAGAGAACGAACGTAATCCAAATTTTCCCCCTGTAGACATTAAATTTGGCCCTCTTTCTTCCAACGAAATGGCAGACTTTTGGATTCAAGTCTTGACTCAGAATGAAGATGCGGGCGAGAGAATTAGTCAATCCTCCGCGATCCACTTGCAAAAAAGAATAATTGAACATCAGGAGCGGCAAGTTGAACTTATGCCTGATGTCAATGGCTACATCGAGTTGGCGCGCAGCCACAGGATCCTCAATGAGCTTAATAGGACTGCGAGGTTGGAAAGTAGTGCTAGTCAAGAATCCCGTTGAAGCTGTAAATTTTTAAAAAATTTTGTAGGAAAACATATGATGGCAGATGTCCTTTTTGAATCATTTAAAATCAAAGAAACTACGTTTAAAAATCGTATTTTTTCTGCGGCACATGAACCTGCCTTCACCGAAGAGGGGATGACGGCAAGACGATACATCGCATATCACGAGGAAAAGGCTAGGGGAGGGATGGCGATGTCCATGATCGGAGCCTCGACAGTCGTCAGCCGTGACTCCCCCGCAACATTCGGAAATGTGGATGCCTCAACCGACCGAATTATAGAATGGTGGGGTAAGCTCGCTGCGACTATGTCTGTTTATGACTGTAAGGTAATTACTCAGCTCACTCATCTCGGCCGACGAACGAGTTGGGCAGACCCAGATTGGTTACCCCTCATGTCGGCATCATGTGTTCGTGAACAGGCGCACAAGCAATATCCTAAAGCGGTAGAGATTGAGGATATTAATCGAATTAAAGCTGAGTATGTTGCGGCAGCTATTCGTGCCGAACAGGCAGGACTTGATGGGATTGAGTTAATGGCGTACGTGCAGTTTGCCGGCTCGTTTCTGATATCAGATCAGAATTTTCGCAACGATCAGTATGGTGGTCAGAGCATCGAAAACCGGATGCGTTTTAGCTTAGAAGTCCTCGAAGAAATCCGCGCGGCCGTTAGTAATGATTTTATCGTTGGGATTCGGACAACCGGCGGTGATCCTGACGGAATGAGTGAGGAAGAAGCGCTCGACATCAATTTACGTTACGCCGATAGTGAGATGACTGACTATCTCAATATCGTTTACGGCTCAGTGATGGGAAGTGAGGTAGGCGTTAGTAGGTCGGTTCCACCAATGGGTACTCCTGCCTCTCCGCACACAGAAAAGCTTAAAAATATTCGCAGCCAAATAAGTGTGCCAGTGATTCATTCATGTCGGATAATGGATCTCAGTTCAGCAAGGAACGCGCTCGAGATTGGGGCGATGGACATGGTGGGAATGACCCGTGCACACATGGCCGACCCTCATATACTCACTAAATTTTCGGCTGGTGAGGAACATAGAATTCGGCCTTGCGTCGGAGCCGGACACTGCATCGATCAGATTTACCATTCGGGCGCTGCCTACTGTATTCATAATCCGTCGACCGGGCGTGAGCAGACAATCCCTCAGCTTGTTGAAAAAAGTGTTGGCGCTCCAAAGAGTATAGTCGTCATCGGCGCTGGTCCTGCTGGGATGGAGGCTGCTCGGGTTTCAAGGCTGCGAGGACATGATGTGAGGATTTTTGAAGCCAGCTCAGCTGCGGGTGGTCAGCTGTTACTTGCGTCTCGAGCACCACGCAGAGGCGACCTGATTGGTATCGTTGATTGGCTCAAAGGTGAGCTTGAGCATAGCGGTGTGCCGATCGAGTATGACCGTTATATTGAGGCTGATGATTTAGCGGGTATAGGAGCTGACATTATTGTAGTGGCAACGGGAGGTCTGCCAAATACAGAGTTTTTTGAGTCCGGTCACGAGTTGTGTATCTCAAGCTGGGATGTTTTGAGTGGACAAGCCAAGCTTGATGGTGACGTTTTGCTTTACGATGAGAACGGCGCCGAAGCGGGCGTAGGAACTGCAGAGTTCTTGATAGACCAAGGAAAAAAAATTCATATGGTGACGCCCGATAGACTCATAGGCACTCATATTGGACCCACAAATTATCCGCCAGCGATGGAAAAGTTTTACAACGCTCAAATGGAAATGACGACAGATCATAGATTAGTCTCATTGCGGCGCGAGGATAGAAAGGTAGTCGCCCGGTTATGGTGTGATCTCAGTGGTTCTGCTTTGGAAAAAATTGTTGATCATGTGGTGGTTGAAAATGGAACCCTGCCAGCCGACGGTGTTTATTTTGGCTTAAAAAAAGATTCCGTTAATTCAGGTGTGACAGATATCAACGCGCTGGCGGATCTTGAGATTCAATCCGTTACTCTCAATACAAAAGGGAGGTATCAGCTCTTCCGAATCGGTGACGCTGTCGCCAGTCGCAGTGTGCATGCGGCTATGTTTGAGGCTAGGCGATTGTGCATGATGTTTTAGTTAGTTCCACTGTCTCTCGGCTGTGATCTTATAAGCAATAAATTAGGCTATGGTTCTCGCTAATCGTAAACGCAAAGCTTGCTGAAAAGAGACTTATGTTTTGTCCGCTCTGCAAATGATTTGGTGCTTGCTCTTGTTTTTTTCGTTCTGAGTAAGAGGCTTATTTCAGAACCGTGTTAATTAGACGCTAAGAAATGTTAAGAGTTCTGGTTTAAAGCTTACGGTCCTGTTTTGAAATAGATCAAGTTAGTTTTGGTCCTGCTGCTACTAAGGCTATACCTTCACTATTGTCGGTGAATTTTTCGAAGTTCTTTATGAATAAGTTGGCCAAATCGAGGGCTTTTGTCTTCCATATAACCTCGTTTTCATAAGTATTTCGCGGATCTAGTAGATTACTTTCAACTGAGTTGACAGCGACTGGCACAGCCAGGTTAAAGTAAGGAAGAATGAAAGTCTCAGCGTTGTCTATCGATCCATTGAGGATTGCTCTAATAATGGCGCGAGTGGCCGAGATTGATATTCGTTCTCCTGTCCCGTTCCAACCGGTATTGACTAGGTAGGCTGAAGAGCCTGCAGCTTCCATTCTTTTACTCAATTCCTGCGCGTACCTCGTTGGATGTAATGAAAGGAATGCTGCTCCAAAACAGCTAGAAAAGGTAGGCGTTGGCTCAGTAACCCCGCGTTCAGTGCCGGCCAGTTTTGCTGTAAAGCCTGATAAAAAGTGATATTTAGTTTGCTCCGGAGTGAGTTTCGATACTGCAGGAAGTACGCCAAAGGCGTCAGCCGTAAGGAATATTACTTGTTTAGCGTGACCCCCTTTCGAGACAGGCTTGATGATATTCTGGATATGATAAATCGGATAGGACACTCTTGTATTTTCTGTCTTGGATGAGTCGTCGTAATCAATGATCCCAGCCTCATTTATCATTACATTTTCTAGCAATGCGTCGCGACGGATTGCCCTAAAAATATCTGGCTCATTTTTTTTGCTCAACTTAATGGTTTTAGCGTAGCACCCCCCCTCAAAATTGAAGACTCCATCGTCATCCCAGCCGTGCTCGTCATCGCCTATTAATTGACGCTCGGGATCAGTGGAGAGTGTAGTCTTGCCAGTTCCAGAAAGGCCAAAAAAAATTGCGGTGTTTCCATCTTTTCCAATATTGGCTGAGCAATGCATTGATGCTATGCCTTTAAGCGGTAAAAAGTAATTCATCATCGAAAACATACCCTTCTTCATTTCGCCGCCGTACCAGGTTCCGCCAATCAATTGAATCTTCTCTGTAAGGTTAAACGCGACAAAGTTTTCTGAGTTCAAGCCCTGTTTTTGCCAATCTAAGTTTGAGCATTTTGCGCCATTCATCACGACAAAATCGGGTTCAAAATCTTCAAGTTGTTCGGTGGTGGGTCGAATGAACATATTTTTTACGAAGTGTGCTTGCCAAGCGACCTCCATAATGAAACGCACCTTTAGATGACTATTGTCGTTCGCGCCGCAGATTGAATCCACCACGTAAAGTGGTTTTCCACTGAGTTGATCGGTCACCTTTAATTTGAGGGTCGCCCAAATTGATTGATCGATGGGCTTATTATCGTTTTTGCCTTGGTTCGACCACCAAACAGTATTTCGGGTGACGTCATCCATCACTAAATATTTGTCTTTCGGAGATCGTCCGGTAAAAATTCCTGTATCTACGGCAATTGCGCCCGCTTCTGTGATTTGTCCTTTCTCATAGCCCTCTAGCTCGGCGTCCGTCTCTTGTTCGAAGAGAAATTCATAGGATGGGTTGTAGAAAACCTCGCTAATATCTGTAATGCCATATCGGGTCAGGTCAGGACTGGCGTGCTGAGATTTTTTCATGATTTTAACCTTTAAAATTCACTCACCTATTGGCGTCAAAGAACTCTAGGTGAATAATTATATCTGAGGATGTTATTTGCTTTTGTCCATGGAAGAGGTGAGTCTTCGGTTTTAATTTTGTCATTTCAGGGCTGTTGTATTTTTAAAGAGCTTTCGAGATTCAGCGTATCTGCATATTGAATTTGGGCTGTAAGGAAATGCTGTATTCAATCAATTTCGTTTAGCCGCATTTTCATTTCTCTGAAAAACATAAATAAAAACGCTGTGGCTAAAACGCTGAAGGCCATGACAAATAACAAGTAGTAATTCCAACTGGACTCAGCCAGTTTTCCCGCGACAACATTAAAAATAGCTGAAGAAATGTAACCGAATACGTCGACTAATGTGAGTGTAAAGCCGATGTGATACCCTCCTAACCCAGTAATGTATACGTTAACTGGTAAATACCAAGCCGGAGCGAAGGTGAAGCCAAACATAAAAATCAAAACGAAGCTCATTATTTGTGTTGAAGCGTCGCTAAGCCCAAAAGATTTTATAGACCATAATAATCCAACGAACAAAGTGCTCAAGCTGAGGCAAAAGATTAATAATATTCTGAGGTTTTTGAATTTTAGGTGGTCATAAAGGAAGCCAAAGATCACTACAGAAAATAGAGCACCTAAAGGGAAAAAAGCGGAGGCCTTCGCTGCATCTGCAGCGCTTAATCCGGTCGCTTGGTTTAAGTATAAGGGGGCGTATCCCACAAAATCATATAAGACAAACAGCATCATCATCATTAGTGTTATGTAAACAAAGCATCTGTCCTTTCTTAGAGTTGCCAACCACGTAAAAATACTTTTTAGTGTTTCGGAGAGTTTTTTGTGAACAAGCTTTTCCCTTTGGTCTTTGAGTCCTACTTCAGTCGGTGATGGCTTTATTAGATATAAAAGGATAAATGAAGCCAGAAAGTAAAAAGATCCTGCTATGACAAAAGAAGAACGCCAGCTAAATGCAGCGACGAGAGTGCCTAAAAGTACCGCTGCTAATGCTGTATGAATCCGGGAGCTTGTAGATACAATTCCCCACGCTTTCCCGTGGTGCTGCTTTGGAAACCATTGATTTATTAGAAGCCCAACAGAAGGCCAACCTATGGTTTGTGATAGGCGCATGATAAAGTGGATAAGACTAAAAAAGAAAACCGATGAAGGAAGCGAGAACGTCATTGTCGATAATGCGACTGTCGACACGCAAGCAAATAGAGCCAGTCTTCCTCCAATTAAATCAGCAATAATTCCCGAAAATAGCTTACCAACGATTGAACCTACAGCCCCCCAGGCTAATATTTCGCCGAGTTGTGATGTAGTCAGCATGATGTCTGGGTCTTCAGACATAGCCGGGCTGAGAGCACCTATCGTGTTTCGACAAAGCATTGTCCCGCCATACGCCAAGAACATTAATGCGAGGATCTTCCACTGCTGATGGTTTATTTTGTCACCTTTTGTCATCGAGCAGCCTTTGGTAGATGTCAGTGATTAGAATTGGATGGCTTCGGTAAGGCAAATGTGGGGTTGTCCGAGGCAATTTAGCTTTCTCTCTCAATTCAATCTTTATAATTTAGCAATAGTAAGGCAAGAAAAGGCTTGGTCTTTAAGCCGCATCTTAATTCTCGCCTGCGGAATTAGCGGCTTGCTTCTTGCTCTTTTCGAATGAAACATTCAACAAGGGAGGCAACTAAGGTGTCTCCGCCTCTTTGGTAAGGTGTCCATACATCAATTCTTCTGCAAACTCTACGCATCTGAATTCAAGCAATTGCATATTCGCATCGAGTCGTCGATACAGTGGCAATCGAATAGTCCAGGGCCTGGTGTAGACATTTGGGTCCGCCAGGGTTGCTTCGTAAATCAGAGCATTAGGACCGATGTGTGTGTAGCGCTCTGTAACGCGCAGCGCGTCAGTATGGTGGTTACCCGCATGGTCGAGCCATGAATCCGGTACCTGGTCTGTTACATCGATGACGAGAGAGTCTCCCTCAAAATAACCCCGACTATGCCCCATCCAGCTGAAAATTGGCGCTTCGAAATTAGGACGATTCATATAAACAACCCGATTTGCATTGGCAAATTCGTAAGCCATCACAATATGCTCGGATGACTGAATAATTTGAAAGGGGAATGGCAAGTAGTTTGCGCGAGGAACCCCGGGCATAAAACACTTAACGAGCGGATCTAAGGTTAGCCAATTATCTTTGTTTTTTTGTTGCTGCTCGCGAGCTGATCCTGTGTAAGGTATCGTCTCTCCGTCAACAACTCCCAATCCGGCTGGAATAGAACCGACGGCACCAAGGATCGGCAGTGGTGGAAAATCTGCAGCATGGGGTTCGAGATTGTAATGCGCGGTACCTAAAGCCTGCCAAATACCACCAAAGTCCGGGTTGCCATCAGTCGTGCGGGGAACCGATGGTTTGTCCGCGCCTTGCGCGCTGAATGAGCCAGCAAGAAAAATAAGCAAGAGCGGAATTATTATGCATCTGGGGGTTGAGAAATTGTTCATTGTGGCTTCCATGATTGTTATTTTTGTTTGTCGATCCAAAACCGACCTTTGTTAACCATATTTGTCAGTTGCATGGTAAAGTTTCTAGAGAATGAATATTCGTTTATTTATTACGATCAGCTATGGCGTCTTGTATACCATAAATACTAATCATGGCTGCAGCTCCCAGCGGGGAAAACGGGTGAAAAGGCACCTTTCGAATCTTTTTTTCCACCGGTAATATCAAATCCTCTTTTTCAGAATCTCCGTGGCAGAAACTGAGTTCTCGCCCAAGTAAAGTAGACAATGCAATGCCGCGACCATTGTATCCTTGAGCTGCCCATACTCCGTCGGCTAGGCGTATTATTCTTGGGAACTGATCGACACTTATTGCGATCCATCCGCTCCAACTCTCACCCCATTTGATGGACCCAATGGCTGGATATACATCTTTGAGGCGTTGACGAGCGACTTTTAAATCCGCTTTGCCCTTGGCGCCCATGGTAGGTCCGCCGACCCCAAGATGTAATTGCCCGCTGGGAAGTTTTCTAATGCCGGACCAGAGTTGCCGTGTATCAGTAATAAAGTGATTTTGAGGAAGGATGTTTTTTAACTGGGCGGGATCAACAGCGGCTGTTGTTGCTCCGAAGCCTCTAACTGGTATAAAGCCTTTTTCAAGCCCCGGCCAAACGCCTTTTGTGTAAGCATTCGTGCAAAAGTAAACATTCTCGCACTCAACGCTGCCTTGCGGTGTGGTGACGCGCCAGCTTCCGGTTTGGGTTTGTTGTACATCGACAGCGGGAGTATTGATGTATTGTTTGGCCCCTAGTCGGTGAGCGTTTTCGAATAAGCCTCGAGCATAACTGTAGGGACTTACTGATAACGCTCGTCTATCAATGAGGCCGCCACGGTAGTAATCACTGCCAATGACTTCGCTAAATTCACTAGCGCCGAGATATTGGACGTCTGCACCTCGTGCTTGCCAGTATTCGGCTCGTTTTTGAAGCTTTTTATAAAATGGCTTCGAGTGGGCACCAAAAGCCCATCCGCCCCCAGGAAACGCCGCGTCAATATCGTAACGATCTAGCAGTTCTGAAACGAGGGCGGGACCGTGGGCAAGAGCATCAATGAGACGAGTACCGCGTCGTTTTCCGTAGTGGCGAATGATAGCCTCTTCGCTGTTTTTATGGCAGGGAACAACTGAACCGAATGCTCGGCCAGACCCCCCCCAACCAGGTACCTTGGCTTCAAGTTGAACTACCGATCTTCCTGCTTCAGAAAGGTGTAGGGCTAGGGTATTGCCTGTAATTCCTGAACCAATTACCACTGCATCAGAGTGCGTGTGGCTCGTTAAACTTTCCCTCTCGAGCTTGCTCGCATCCGAAGGTCGATAGCATGCTGGGATACTATAAGGCTCATAAGGAAGATGTGACATGTAATTTGCCTGATTTGGATTGTTAATAAAGAATCTATTTAAAGTGTATTAATTTATTCAAATGTATAAAATTATTCATATGTATAAAATACCTTTAAGCAAGCTGAAGTTCAAGCTAAAATCGAAAAGCTGCTCGGTAATAAAAAGGCAATGTAGAAGTCGTTGCGCAATAATTCAGTTTGGGCTGGCATTGTTTCCTGCTTGCCCGCGTTTCTTTCAATATGAAAGTGTCGAACGACACGACATTAAGGATCAATTTGCTAGTTTCAGTGAGGCGTATGCGTCCGCTTGTTTCAACTACATTTAGCTGTATTATATTATCTTAATTACGTTTGAGGGGTAATTTTTTAGTATGACGTCGACTAATTCGAGGCCGATCAGGCGTTCAATGACTGATGCGGTGAGAGACCATATTCGTGACGGGATCGCTGAGGGGCGATACCTCCCCGGCGAGCGCCTGCGGGAGGGAGCGATAGCAGATGTACTCAAGGTCAGTCGAACGCCAATCAGGGAAGCCATGAGGATACTTGAATCTGAAGGTTTGATTGTTATGCAGCCTTGGAAAGGAATTACAGTGGCAACCCTGACCCGCAAGCAGGTTTCGGATTTCTATTCATATAGAGAAACGATAGAGGGGCTTGCTGCTGAGATGGCAGCACGCGTTGTTACTGATCAAGATATTGAACGCTTGGACAATATTCTTGTGCAGTTGGAAAACAAGCCTGAGCAGACTGGCAGCGAATTGGGTAAGGCCAATGAAAGCTTCCATCAAATGATATTTGATATCTCAGGAAGTACGTTCCTCAAGCAATCCCTCGCTGTGATTAATACAGCAAAAATACTAATCTGGAAGCCTGTGCACCGATCTCATGAGCGTTGGGATTCGGCGCAACAAGAGCATCGAAAGCTGTTCAATGCATTATGGGCACGTGATCCGATAGCTGCACAGAAAGCTGCGAAGGAGCATGTGCGCAGAGCTGCGATGACTCGAATAACTGCGATTGTAAGCGATGAGCTCGGACTAGAAGACCTCGAAAGTTAAGTCAATTGTGTTGAATCAATCAGCCCACAAGATTGCTTTTGTCTGCATATAAATTCTGATGCCTTGTGTTCCTTTCTCGCGCCCTAAGCCACTTTCTTTGTAGCCTCCAAAAGGTGTCGAGATTGATTGTTGTTTGTAAGTATTAATCCATACCGTGCCTGCTTGTAATTTACGAGCGATTCGCCGAGCACGTTTTATATTGTTAGTCCAAATCCCCGACGCTAATCCATAAGCGCTATCGTTAGCTTGATCAAGCAAATCCTCCTCATCGTCAAACGGCAGGACAGTCACCACAGGTCCGAAGACCTCCTCCTGGCAGATGCTTGATTGGTTGCTCACATTGCTAATCACTGTAGCGGGATAGTATGCGCCCGATGCAAATTCTGCTGTTTGTGGAATCTCCCCGCCGCATAATAGCTCTGCACCTTGTTCGCGAGCTTGCACTACAAGGCTATGCACTAAGTCGCGGTGCTGAAAATTTGCTAACGGGCCTAATTCAGTCGCAGGCGCCTCTGGAGGGCCCATTACTAAACTTTCGGCATGCTCAACGAGCGCAGTTACGAATGACTCAAAAATGGATCTTTGGATCAACACTCTTGAACCGGCGACGCAGGACTGACCCGAACCCGAAAATATTCCACTTGCGACGCCGCTCACAGCATCCTTAAAATCGGCATCTGCAAAAACGATGTTTGGTGACTTCCCGCCCAGTTCTAAGACTACCGGTTTAAGTAAAGCCCCCGCACTAGCAGCAATACGTTTCCCAGCTATGGGACCGCCGGTGAAGCTAATCATACCAATAGCAGGATGCTCAACGATTAGACGTCCTATATCTGAAGCACCAGTAATGACTGACAAAACACCCCGGGGCAAGCCAGCCTTTTCGCTAATGCGAGCGTATTCGAGTGCGATGAGTGATGTGACCTCGGAGGGTTTTAGGATAACGCAATTGCCAGCGGCAAGGGCGGGTGCGAGTTTATTAGCTTCGAGTAGTGCCGGAGAATTCCAAGGAGTTATCAAGCCTACGACACCGATCGGTTCGCTCACTGCGATTGATAAATAGTCGCCGCGTGAGGGTGTCACTGTATCCTCTAATGTCTCGCAAATGCCAGCGTAATACCTAAAACAATCGGCGGCGCTTGCAATTTGGTTACGGCTTTCACGAATTGTTTTTCCATTATCGCTCGTTTGAATTTGGCTGAGATTGTCGGCATCTTCATCAATTAATTCGCCGATTTGGTATAGAATTTTGGCGCGCGCGTGCGGTTTTAAATCGCACCAGTCGGCGGAATTCAATGCTTTGATTGCACCTGTTACGGCAGTATTGATGTCAGCTTCGGAAGCCCCACCAATAGTTGCGATTTCTTCTCCGGTTGCCGGATTTATTGTCGTAAAAGGTTTTCCTGTGCCGGTTGTCCATTGGCCGGCAATAAAAAATTTTAATATTTCGCTCACCAAGTGTGCTCCTTGTTGGTAAGTAGTTTATGGTCCAGAGCTGCTCAATTCTTGAACAGGGCAGAGATCGAAATTACAAATTGATCTTTTTTCAGCGGGAAATTAGTCAAGTAATCAACGGGTTGCAGGATCTGATGCGTGAGGCACAGTTTATTCAATCGTATAAGTTCTTGACTACAATTATGCAAATGTATAAATTACCGCCTATGTTTCGTAATTACAAGTATCTTATGTCCCTTCATTCACACGGCGACGTGGTATCTCCGCATTAGTTCGATACAGTAGTAAAAGGTAGCAACCAATTGAGTATTCCAGCAAACGATGATTTTGACCCAGTCACTCTAGAGATAATGTGGTCTAGATTAATTTCTATCGCAGATGAATCTGCAGCGGCACTGCTTCGCACCGCGTTTTCAACGTTGGTGCGTGAGTCCAATGATTTTTGTACCGTGTTAATGGATGCGCAGTGTAATTGTCTTGCCGAAAATACAGGAGGCATTCCGTCCTTTGTTGGAATGCTCCCTAGTTCTGTAAGAGATTTTATTGATCGCATACCTATCGAAGAATGGAAGCCAGGTGATTGTGTAATTACAAACGACCCGTGGATTGGTTCTGGACATTTACCAGACATCACTATGGCAGCACCTATTTTTTATAAAGACAAACTAGTCGCTTTCTCCGGATCGATTGCTCACCTTCCCGATATCGGAGGTGCTGGTTGGGGCTCTGATTCCCGAGAGTTAGTGGAAGAAGGCTTACGTATAATGCCCGTGAAATTTATTCGGGAAAATGTGGAGGACCCTTTTGTAGGCGAGACAATTCGTTCTAACGTTCGTGTTTCAGATCAAGTAATCGGTGACATTTACGCTCAGGTTGCGGCGCAACGGGTCTGTGCGAAAGGGGTTCAACAATTTCTCGAAGATACAGGACTTGATGAGCTTACCGCGTTGTCCGAGGCGTTGCGAAGTCGGGCAGAAAAAGCCATGAGGAATGCGATTGAATCGGTTCCCGATGGCTGTTGGCGAGCTTCGGTAAATGCCGACGGTTTTGATAATGAAGAGACCCACATCGAATGCGAACTTACAATTAAAGGCTCGAATCTCCACCTAGACTTTGCGGGGACGTCACCACAGATAGCAAGAGGAATTAATTCAGTTCTTAAGTACACGTATTCATATGCAACTTATCCAATAAAATGTGCCCTCGATCCTGATAGTCCGCGTAATGAAGGTTCTTTTTTGCCGGTAACAATATCAGCACCCGAAGGTTGCATACTTAATCCAACTTCTCCGGCGCCAACTGCAGCGCGGCATTTAACCGGTCATTTTCTACCCGGAGTGATCTATAGATGTTTGGCTCAGATTGTGCCTGAAAAAGTAAGTGCGGATTCAGGTAGTTCACCGACACTGCGGACGGTATACGGTGGAGTTGATCTTCAAGGAAATCGGTTTAATCAAGTTTTATTTGCTTGCGGCGGATTGGGTGCAAACCACCGAATGGATGGATACGCATGTACGGCTTTCCCTTCAAATACTGGTGTGGGAAGCATCGAAGCGCTGGAAAGTGCTTCACCTTTGCGTGTGTGGAAAAAAGAATTAGCAATCGATTCTGGTGGCGCGGGTCAATTCAGGGGCGGTTTGGGTCAGGATATTGAAATTGAAGTGTTGTCCAAATTTCCGGTCAATTTATCAACGCTAGCTGACCGCGGGAAATACCCTCCAATGGGAATTCTTGGCGGTGGTAGTGGGTCTTTATCGAAGGTTGAACTAAGTGACGGTTCGCATGCACATTTAAAATCTCGAGCTGTTTTAAAGCCAGGTGAGTTGTTGAACTTGCACTTTCCCGGTGGTGGTGGATTTGGAAAATCTGCCGAGCGCGACCCATCATCTATCCAGAAAGACATTGATAATGGTTATATTTCTGCAGCCGCGGCAGAGAAGGAGTATGGGTATAAGGCAACACGTGATTAAAGATCAAAATAATGGAACGAACGAATTAAAAAGGTTTTAAATGCAGAAAAGAATTAGAGTTGGTGTTGATGTAGGCGGTACTTTCACAGATTTTGTCCTAGTCGACGAACACCGAGACATGATTTTTACCGGCAAACAATTAACGACACCGACCGACCCCGGTAAGGCAATATGTGAGGGAGTGTCACGTATTGTGAGCGAGGCTGGTATCGTAATGTCACAGCTTGATGGCATTGTTCATGGTACTACGTTAGTAACTAATGCGGTCATCGAACGACTGGGTGCAAAAGTTGGATTAATAACGACCAGTGGCTTCAGAGATGTATTGGAGGTAGGGCACGAGATGCGCTATGACCTTTACGATCTATTTCTTGAGAAACCAGAGCCTTTAGTTCCCCGCAATCTTCGTCTCACGGTAAATGAACGTATTGCTTCAACGGGTGAAATCTTAGTCGAACTCGATGAAGCTGGAGTGAACGCGGCGTGCAATGAGTTGATTTCAGAAGGCGTCGATACCATAGCAGTTTGTTTAATCAATGCATATGTCAATCCGCAACATGAGAAGCGAGTAAGGGAACTTATCCTCGCTGACTACCCTGATCTGCCCGTGACGATATCAACAGTGGTTGCGCCAGAAATTCGAGAATATGAGCGAACATGTACGGCTGTTGCGAATGCTTACGTCTTGCCTTTAATGCGGCGCTATATCGATGATCTTCAGAGTAAATTAACCGGATTAGGTCTTGAGGGACCATTAAATGTAATGCTCTCAGGTGGTGGCATAGCGGCGCTACGGATCGCTCAGGAGGCTCCCATTCAAATGATTGAGTCGGGACCAGCCGCTGGCGCAATTTCAGGTGCTTATTATGGAAGATTAACTGACACACAATCTGTCATTGCATTTGATATGGGTGGTACAACTGCAAAAATGTGTCTTATCGAAGACTTTAACCCAGAGCATGCAAATACTTTCGAAGCCGGTCGAGTACGTCGATTTCGTAAGGGGTCTGGTGTGCCGCTAAAAGTACCGGTTATCGATTTAATTGAGATAGGTGCTGGAGGGGGCTCAATTTCTAGACTTGATGCTATGGGGTTATTAAAAGTGGGTCCCGATAGCGCAGCGTCTGAACCCGGGCCAGTTTGTTATGGTTTAGGTGGGGAAAATCCTACGGTAACTGATGCTGACTTGTTGTTGGGTTACTTATCCCCGGAGTACTTTCTTGGCGGGGAAATGTCACTAGATGTTGGCATGGTTCGCAATGCGATTGAGGCCAAGCTAGCCACTCCTTCCGGTATGACTGCGACTGATATTGCGGCCGGGATTCATGCCATTGTTAACAACAATATGGCTGCGGCAACGCGCGCCCACATCGCGGAGAAAGGTCGAGACCCACGTCGTTACACTTTGGTTGCAACTGGTGGCGCCGGGCCGGTTCATGCTTACGGCGTGGCTAAGCAATTGAAGCTTAATCGGTTTATCTGCCCCCTCGGAGCCGGTGTGTCCTCGGCTCTTGGATTCCTCATTGCCGCTCCTGCGACTGAGGGAGTTCATAGCTATGTGTCCACTTTAGACCAGCTCAATGCAGAGAAAGTACTAAAAATTTACAAGGATATGTCAGCCAGCGCTACCAAGTCTTTGGTGGAAGCTGGGGGCGATGTTAATACGATCACCATTAAGCATCGAGTTGAAATGCGCTATCGTGGACAGGGTTTTGAGATTTCCGTTGATCTCCCTAATGATCTTGCTGAGGTTGATCTGCCGAAATTACTTGAGGCCGACTTTGTTAAGCGTTATGCGGAACTATTTGGTCGCAGTATTTCAGATGTCGCTATCGAAACAGTGACATGGAGGATCAGTGCTTCAGGACCAACTCCTAACATTCAATTGAATTTTGAGGGTCAGCAAATTGATCGGGGTGCCGCGGCGAAGGGCGAGCGTCAAGTTTTTTTTCCAGAGACTGGCTATGCGCCGTGCAAGATATACAACCGGTATGGACTTGCATCGGGGACGATTATTTCTGGGCCAGCGGTTATTGAAGAGCGCGAATCAACGGTTGTTGCAGGGCCGGACACCACGATATCAGTCGATGATCATTTGAATTTGATTATCGATATTCATTACGACCAAGTTAAGGACTAGGAATAAACCATGAGTAATACTGTAGAAGTTTTGGCGGATGCTTTTCGTGATGTGGGTACGCCTTTTGTCGTCGGCCACCCAGGCGGAGATACTGTGCATTTGATGGACGCGGCGCGCGAACGGGATATGCGTTATATCTTAATGAAGCAAGAAGTTGCGGGAGCCATGCTCGCGGCGACCTGGGGCGAGATTACCGGGAGCCCGGGCCTTTGTACTTCAACCCGTGGGCCGGGAGCAACGAATATGGTCAATGGGGTTGCTTATGCTTGGCTGGATCGTGCGCCACTGATAGCGCTTACCGATCAATACCCAACAGACATATACGAGACAAGACTGCGTCAAACGATTGACCATCAGAAAATATTTGCTCCAATCACTAAATGGAATACTACCTTGCAGGCTAACACTGCGAGTTTACAAATTCGCCATGCCCTCCAAGTTGCTACATCGGGGACGCCGGGCCCCGTGCATATTGATATTCCTTCACCAGAAATCACGAAACAAGCGAATCCTTTGGTCGGTGAGCCAAAATTATTACTACCGGAGCGTGTATCGATCGAACCGGATAGAAAGGCATTAGATAAACCACTGAACATGATATCGAAGGCACGTAAGCCGATCATATTGGTTGGTCTTGGCGTTTATTGGGACAAGGCTTCGGCTGAGTTGGTTGGATTGGCCGAAAAGTTGGGCGCGCCAATTCTAACTACTTCTAAGTGTAAGGGCGCGATTCCTGAAGATCACGAATTGAGTGCAGGCTGCATAATTGGTGGCACCATTGAGCGCGAGTTGGTTAACCAGTCGGATTTAATCATTACCATCGGACTCGATATAGTTGAGCTTCAGCCTAAACCCTGGCCTTACACGCTGCCAGTTTTATCAATTACGAATGTTCCCTCGCTGGATTGTTTAATCCCTTTTGATATGGAAATGGTCGGTGACATCAAACTAATAGTTCAAGGCTTAACTGATTATTGTGAAGCAGGCCAGGGCTGGGGACTAAAAGCGGCGAGTGATTTTCGGGTAGCCGTTTCTAACGCTTTGAATACTCCCTGTAAGGGTCTGTCGCCTCAGGCGGCAATGGAGGCTGCCTGTGATGTGTTGCCACGAGATACCGTGGCTACCTGTGATGCGGGCGCTAGTCGATTGCTGGTTGTACAAAAGTGGAAATCGCATGGTGAGCGCAACTTCCTTACCTCAAATGGATTGGGCTCTATGGGTTATGCAATACCAGGAGCTCTAGCTGCGCGTTTGGCCAGGCCGAAAAACCCAGTTGTCGCATTCGCTGGCGATGGTGGGTTTTTGATGGCCGTAGCGGAACTTCAAACCGCAGTTAAAGAAAATCTACCAATCATTGTTGTTGTTTTCGATGATCAAGAAATTGCGTTAATTCGGATTAAGCAGGCGCTTAAGGGTAAGTCAAAGTATGGCGTTGGTATCGGCGGTATGGACTGGGTTTCCCTTGCACAAGGTTTTGGTGCCGATGGTGTAGTCGTAGATACCGCACACAAGCTCGGTGATGCACTAACAGCTGCTCTTAAAACAGGGAAGACAACTTTAATCGCTGCCCGAATAGATGGTTCCGGTTATATCGATCAATTCAACGCACTTCGTGAGGTGTAGGGAGTAATAATTATGCGTATGAAAGGTAAAAATATTTTGATAACAGGAGCATCCCGTTCAATTGGGCGAGCCTGTGCAGAACGTTTTGCGGAAGAGGGTGGGAATATTGCGATTTTGGATATGCTCGAAGAAGCGGGGCAAAAATCCGCCGTTGAGATTGCAGAGCAATTTGGTGTCAAAGCTGTATTCTACCAATGTAATGTTGGTCTTAAGTTAGAGGTAGATAAGACCATTGATAAGGTAGTTGAGGACTTCGGTAATATCGACGTATTAGTTTCGAACGCAGGCATTCAGCGGCGCGGTGATTTTCTTGATGTTACCGAAGAAGTGTTTGACGAAGTTATCCAAACTAATCTGAAATCAATGTATCTGGTAGGACAAAAAGTTGCCAAGCACATGGTTGCAGCAGGGACGGGTGGGGCTATAGTTAACATGTCTTCAACCAGCGTTCGGATGACGATGCCCGGTATCTCGCCCTATGCGACTTCGAAAGGCGGTGTATCGACGCTGACAAATGCAATGGCTCTATCCCTCGCACAATATGGCATTCGCGTAAACGCCGTTGGCCCTGGGACAATCTTGACTGATTTAAGTCGTGAAGGTCTATTCAGTGATGCGGAAGCGCGTCGAAAAGTACTGACTCGCATACCTATGCGCCGTTTGGGCGAGGGCAGGGACGTTGCGGGACCAGTTCTGTTCCTGGCCAGTGAGGATTCGGCATATATAACTGGTGAAACAATTTACGTTGATGGGGGTCGCTCAGGATTGAATTACAACGTCGAGATCCCCGATGAAATTCTTGAAAAGGCCTAAATCCGATGAGTACAGATAAATTTAAAGATCTAATTGTTTACTTTAATGGTGAGTACGTGCCTTGGGATCAGGCTAACGTGCACGTGTTCTCGCCAGCTGTGAAATATGGGGCGTCGGTGTTTGAGGGCATTCGCGGTTATTGGAATGAAGAAAAAGGAAAACTATTTTTATTTCGACTCGACGATCATATGGCGCGAATCGAGTTTTCGCAGAGGGTAATGCGTTTTGGTGAAATCGCTCCTGCGGGCCCGTTGTGTGATGCGACCGTGGAACTGATGCGCCGTAACAATTTTAGAGCCTCAGTCCACATTCGTCCGACGGTTTATCTTGACGAGTACGGGGAGTCATCTGCTCGTGGCCCGATTGGGCAATTTATTACCGCAATTCCTCGTGGGACCCCGAAGAAAGTTGAGAACGGCGTGCGCGCACAGGTGTCATCATGGGAACGAATATCAGACCGCTGCATGCCGGCCCGAGCTAAGGCGAACGCCAACTATAACAATTCTCGGTATGCTGGTATTCAGGCGAGTATCGACGGTTATGACGCAGCCATTATGCTTAATAGCAGAGGGAAAATATCTGAAGGTCAAGGTATGTGCATCTTTATGATTAGAAATGGTGTTGCTATTACACCCTCTGTCACCAGCGATATTCTGGAAAGTATTACGCGTGACACTGTGATCATTTTGCTCCGAGATATGGGTGTCGAAGTTAGGGAGCGGGATATGGATCGCAGTGAGCTTTACGACGCTTCCGAAGCTTTTTTCTGTGGAACCGGTTGGGAGGTTACTCCGCTTAATAATGTTGACGGCTCGCCTATTGGAACGGGTGCGCCTGGTGACTTGACAAGAGAGTTACAGACCAGATATTTCGATTTGGTTAATGGGGTTACACAGGATACACATGGTTGGTTGACAGAAGTTTAATATACTTTTGGTTACTCCTTTATAAGATAACCCTATTGACGCCGCCTTCGACCAAACAATAGAGCAGGCCATAAGTTCTGCGTATTTGTGCATGACGAAGAATATTTTTTTCGTTGCTCAAATCCTCACTGTAAATTTGTCGTGTTCAATAGTGGTTACACAAAAATTAAAGTATTACTGACAGTTTTCTGAAATTGCTGTTGTGAAGAGTATGTAGTTAAATTCCTAGCTTCTATGTTTTTTATCTTGCTTTCCTTCAGGTTGTTGATGGAGAGTAAATCAAAAGTCAGAATCTTGGAGCGTCGATGTCAACTTTGCACATAGTTTTTCTGAGTCTTGCAATTTCACAGATGCTAGTGCTTGCCAGCTACATTTTTATGTATCACTGGCGATCAGTATTGGGGCTTTTAGCAGGAGGGCTAATACTGACATTAATTTCAGGGTTGCTCGGTGAAGGGCTTAATTCTGTAGTTAATTCACAGAGCTCTCCTCGGTTAATTTACCTTACCATGACACTTAATCGCGTTGGCAACATTTCCATGTTTCTTATTTGGATGCTGTCGCTGAAATTATTCGACGATAACTTTGAAATTCCTAAAGTTAGGGTTGGTATTTGGGTATTGATTGTTACATCATTAATAATGCGCTCTATTGGTAGTTACTACGCTCACTATTTAATTGAGTTGAGTTTTTTTCCTAATCTTGTCACCTGGGTTTATTCGCAGTTAGTCTTGTTGGGTTTTTCACTGGCGGCGATCTATACTGCAATGGAGGGATGGAGGCGCGATCTTGTCATTGAGCGTCGCTTTGAGCGTGTAATTTTTGTTGTTTGCGTCGCGATTCTTTTGTTATTGATGGGGGGCAACCGGAGTATCTGGGTGCTTTCTGTTGTTGCCGAAGGTTCTAATTTCCCGGGTATGCCCGTGCCCATAATTTCTTATTCTATTTATGCTTATTGTGTTACGGTCGCTCTATTCCTCTGGGCGTTTCGCGTTGTGAATTTATCTTTTATTCGAACTCCAATCGGACCAAACTCGCACAAAGTAAATCATGAGCAAGTCGCTCGCGAGAGAGAACTGAGTGATCAGATTAAGAAAGTTATCGACGATGAAAAGCTCTATCGTAATTCGAAGCTGACTGTTCGCATGTTGGCTGAAAATTTGAACAGTCAAGAGTACCTAGTGCGACGAGCAATAAATAATCATATGGGGTACCGAAACTTTAGTGAGTTCCTGAACCATTATCGGATTGACGAGACGATTGAATTATTGGTAGGTACCAACGAACCAATTACAAACATAGGTTTCGATGTGGGCTATACATCTCTTTCCTCGTTTTATAAGGCATTTAAAATTTTGAATAACACAACACCGAAAGAATACCGCGCCCATCACAAACCTAAGATTTAATGTATTGAGTGCTATTGCGCTGGTCCCGAGGTATTTATTCCGCCGCATGCAGTCCTAAAGGTTAATTTTTCTCGTTCGGATTTCGAAATTGAGAGGTTTTGGATAACCTTTAGCCGTAGATTAACATCATACGAGAGGTTCAGGCAGCGCTGGCAGGTGCGAGAAAAAGAACCCCGGATTTCATAATTTAGAGGAGTGCTTCTATGTTCAGTCGTAGTGCAGCTAGTTGCTATCTGTCAATCCAAAGCATATTTGGATTTTTGGTTTTCTCGGTAGTAGCTTTGCAATCGTCGCAGATGTTCGCCCAACATAGCCCCAATGTCGGATTGATTTCTGGGATTGTGATCAGCGGTGATGGCGAAGAGGCTGGAGTGTGGGTCATAGCTGAAACAGATGATTTGCCGACGCACTTCACGAAAATTGTGGTTACCGATGACCAAGGCCGTTTCGTTTTGCCTGAGTTGCCTGACGCTCTGTTCAAAGTATGGGTGCGCGGATATGGCCTTCTTGATTCCGACCCGGTTCAGTTGAGGACTGGATCTGAGGATGTCAAACTACGAACGTTCACTGCGCAAGATCCTCTGCTTGCGGCTGAGGTCTATCCAGCGAACTATTGGTACTCTTTAATGCAAGTCCCTTCAGAGACTGAGTTTCCTGGCACTGGGCGTGGGGGGAATGGCATTAGTGAAGCAATGTATAGTCAGGACAAATGGCTTGACCTAACCAAGCAAGGTTGTCAGTTGTGCCATCAGCTGGGCAACAAGGCGACGCGGACGCTGGATCACCTGAGTCATCTTGACTTTGCTTCAAGTGTACAGGCCTGGCAATACAGAACTGCGATGGGTATTCGCGGCTCCTTCATGACGCGTTACGCAAATCGCTTCGGCCCGAGGGGCATGGAGATGTATGCAGACTGGACAGATCGAATTGCGGCTGGAGAGATTCCTCCTGAACCACCACGACCGAAGGGCGTCGAGCGTAACGTTGTAATAACCCAATGGGATTGGGGCAACGAGTCGTCTTATATCCATGATGAGATTACAACGGATAAGCGGAACGCCAACTTAAATGCTGGAGGAAAGGTTTATGGTGTTGATGGTGGGCATGGCGCTCTCTTGGAACTGGATCCCGACACTCATGAATGGCGAGAGATAGTAATCGCCGTTAAGGATAATCCTGATAATCCCGCAGCTACAAGGTTTGCGCAACAATTTGCCGTGCCTTCAGCTTACTACGGGAGCGAGGCATTATGGCAACGCCCAGCTGACCCCCACAACCCTATGTTCGATGAATTGGGTCGAGTTTGGATGACGACCAAGGTGCAGGGAAATAAGCTGCCTGAGTGGTGTGAGCCCGAGTCGGGGAACAAATTTGCTCAATATCACCGATCTCGCGGCAGCGAGCGCCAGGCTTCTCACTACGATCCTGCCACCGGCGAGTTTGGTCTGATTTCTACCTGTTTCGGGACCCATCACCTTCAGTTCGGTTGGGGTAAAAATCGCATGCTGTATTTTAGCGGTGGAGGCGATGTAATTGGTTTTATCAACACGCGTGTCTGGGATCAAACACAGGACGAGCAGTTATCTCAGGGTTGGTGCCCAATGGTCGTTGATAGCAATGGTGATGGCCGCATTAGTAAGCCTTGGAATCAACCCGTTGGTCCTCTGAGGAGTCAGAATGAAGGTGGTGGTGGTGGTCTTCTTACAGATGTTGATTTCGAATTGGACACTCGTATGAGCCCGGGTAGTTACGGCATTATCGCAGACATTCGAGAAGAGGGCGTTGCCTGGGGTGTGGGCACTGAATTTCCGGGCCGCATATACCGTCTCGACATCGGTAATAACCCTCCCGAGACTTGCATCACCGAGGTGTATGAATTGCCTGTGGTAGAGGGTAAGCCAATGGGTTTTGGCCCCCGGGGCATTGATATGGACAGTAACGGAGTTGTCTGGTCTGCTCTCTCTGGGAGTAGCCATATCGCTAGTTTTGATCGATCTAAATGTGACGTATTGAGCGGACCCGCTGTGATTGATTCTCAGCACTGTCAGCAAGGTTGGACGCTTTACGAGATATCCGGTCCAAATATGAAGGGTACGGATCGTAAGGCTGATTTTCATTATTATAACTGGGTGGACACTTTCAATACGCTCGGCTTAGGCAAGAATGTGCCTATCGCGAATGGCTCGGGTTCAGATTCCCTTATCGCTCTTGTGCCTGCAACTGAAGAAATTGTACATATGCGTGTTCCTTATCCCTTGGGATTTTATTCGCGCGGATTAGATGGACGTATTGACGACCCTGACGCGGGCTGGAAAGGTCGCGGTGTTTGGGCTAATTACGGTACCAATTTTAATTGGCACACAGAGGGTGGCAAAGGCACAACCAGCAAGATGGTCAAGTTTCAGATGCGACCGAATCCGTTGGCAAAATAAAGTCGGAGAATGTATTGACCGTAAATTTATAAAGCGAGGCTCGCCATGACGGACACGGAGAACAACAACAAAAAAACTAATCGGAGCCGGCGTGCTTTTTTGAATTCGATTGCCACACTGACAGCGGGGAGCGGTATTGGCCTGCCGGCTGCATTGGCGGTTCAGAAGTCCCCGCCCATGCAGGTTGATGCCATTAATCACATGACGCTTGCGGTGTCTGACCCTGCGGCATCAGTTACCTGGTATCAGAGATTATTTGGGCTTCCTATCGTTGCGCGCCAGGGTCCCACAGTAGTTCTGCGAGTGGGCGCCGGACCACAGTTTATTGCCATTGGTGGTGATGCCAGTGATAACCCAAGAATTACTCACTATTGCTTGGGGGTGAAAAATTTTAACTACGACAACGCTTTGCGAATCCTAGCGGAAAATGGCATTAATGAAGCAAACACTCCCGCTGCAATGCATTCGAGACTGAGAGTTCGCGGCCAGCAATTGGGGGGCGCAATCAATGGTACGCCCGAACTCTATTTTGGTGACCCAGACGGTATTGTCGTGCAATTGCAGGACGCAAGTTACTGCGGAGGCGCTGGTTCTAAGGGTGAAACTTGCTCGTCGATTGAGGAATCTGATGTAACGAAGGGTCTTTTATCAATCCAAGAGTTCAATCACTTTACCTTGTTTGTCTCAGATCAGGTGCGTTCTATCCAGCTTTATCAGAGCCTTTTCAATTTGCCCATTGACACCTATCAGGGTGCCTTGCCAGTGTTAAGGGTTGGCAGCGGGAAACAATTCTTAGCCTTGTCCAACCAGCCCACCCGAGAAAGTCAGATACATCACGCCTCGCTTGCTGTCGAAGACTTTGATGTTGATCGAATATTTTCTGTACTTGAAAACTATGGTTTAACCATTCTGGGAGAAGCAAGCGGTGCTAATGAGCCGTTGCAGGCTTACGTCACAATGCGCGGTCCCAACAGAGGTGGAGCAATCGGGGGCACCCCCGAATTATATTTTACGGATCCGGATGGAATTCTTTTGCAGCTGCAGGACCTGTCTTACTGCGGAGGAAATGGGGTTTTAGGAAATGAGTGTGGGACTGCGGAAGCCCCCACTGGGAGAAATAGATAATTTCAATAATGAATAGGAGCACTAAATGAGAAGAGCTTTACTACTGCAACTCTGTTCGACATTTCCGTGTCTTGTGCTTGCGGCAGACTTGGCGGGTCAAAACATTCCGGAACACAACCGTGCATTGCTCGATCAATACTGCGTTATTTGTCATAACCAAGCAGTAGTCAACTCGGTAGCAACGATCAACGAAGGTCTTCAAACCACTCAATTGCGTAACCTCGGTCTGACTTTGGATACTGAGGACGTGTCAGATTTGGCGGCAAACCCAGAGGTTTGGGAGAAGGTTATCAAAAAGCTTCGAGTTGGTGTGATGCCTCCGCCAAACTATCCTCGACCAGATAAAGTTCAATATGATGGTTTTCGCGCGTGGCTAGAGGATGAGCTTGACCGTATCGCGTCTAGTAACGTTGACCCTGGGCGCACTCAAGCTTTTCATCGACTTAACCAAGCTGAATACAGAAACTCTATTCGTGATCTGCTTGGTCTCGACTTAAACGTCTCAGATTTAATTCCGTCCGACTCTCCAGATCGTTATGGTTTTGATAATAATGCCGAAGTGCTGGCCCTTTCTCCGCTAAGCATAGAGCGCTATGTAAACGCTGCACACAAGGTCGCAGAAGTCGCCGTTGGCGCATCACCGAGTGGTTCTTCGATAAAGACTTACAAAATCCCGCTGAACCTTATTCAAGAGGGTCGGTTGAGCGAAGATTTACCCTTCGGGTCGCGCGGTGGAGCTGCAATAGAGCATCTATTTCCTGTCGATGGTGAATACCGCATTACCGTAAAACTTCAGACCAATTATGTTGATTTTGTCCGAGGCTACGACCAGGCTCATGAGATGGAGTTTAGTCTTGATGGTGAGTATGTTCGGACATTCTCATTCGGTGGCGATGCTCCGGGGACCCCTGCTCCGTTTAGTTATGCAGGGAACATCCGCGGTAGTGACGACTGGGAAGAATTTATGATGGCCTTTGCTGACAATGGGTTCGAATTGGTGCTGCCGGTGCAGGCGGGGCCACGAGTTGTCGGGGCTACGTTTCCTCGGGAAGCTTGGGAAGCTGAAGGTGTTCAGCAACCAAGACTTTTCGGATACCAGTTGGCTGTAACAGAGTTGCCAGACTCTAATCCCAGCGTTGGCAGCATCCAAATTGAAGGTCCATTATCAGTAACGGGCTCTGGCGATACTCCTAGCCGAAAAAAAATCTTCAGCTGTCGTCCAAAGACGGCGGATCAAGAGACTTCGTGTGCGCGTCAAATATTGAGTTCCCTGGCGCGGCGAGCTTACCGTCGGTCGGTAGCTGAGAGCGACCTCGAGGATTTGATGAGTTTCTACAGCCAAGGCTACGTTGAAGGTGGGTTTGACACTGGTATTCAGTTCGCCTTGGAGCGGCTGTTAGTCTCTCCAGATTTTTTGTTTCGCATCGAGCAAGACCCGATCGATGCAAAATCAAGGTCGCCTTATTTTATTAGCGAGACAGAGCTCGCAACGCGCCTCTCTTTTTTCCTTTGGAGTAGTTTGCCCGATGAGGAATTGTTGGATTTAGCAGAGCGCGGAGCCTTAAGGAGCCCAGGGGTTCTTGAGGCCCAAGTAAACAGAATGATGCTTGACTCTCGTTTCTCAGGCTTTATTGAGAACTTTGTCGGTCAGTGGTTGTATCTTCGTAACATCGAGGATATCTATCCTGATCCCGCTAGTTTTCCTGAGTTTGATGAAAATCTGCGTTCAGCGTTTCAGGAAGAAACAAAGTTATTTCTTAATGATCAAATTCGATCCGATCGCAGTGTAAAAGAATTGTTGAGTGCGGACTACTCATATGTCAATCAGCGTCTTGCCGAGCATTATGGGATTCAAGGAATCTATGGCAATCGGTTTAGAAAGGTAGCGCTGCAGGGAGCTGAGCGAGGAGGTCTTCTTGGTCACGGTAGTCTGATGATGGTGACCTCTTATCCCAATCGCACTTCTCCAGTGTTACGCGGCAAGTTTATCCTTGAAAACTTTCTGGGAGGTCCCCCGCCCGAGCCGCCGCCAAACGTCCCCGCACTCGAAACAAGCAGCGACGGCAAAAAACTTACGATGCGTGAGGCCATGGCCATGCATAGGGAAAACCCCGCATGTCGGGTCTGTCATGCGGCTATGGATCCAATTGGTTTTTCGCTTGAGAATTATGATGCCCTAGGTAAATGGCGCACGCAATTTGCCGGCCAGGCTATTGATGCTTCCGGATTATTGCCCGATGGGAATACTTTTGATGGGCCACAGGGTTTGCGTAGCTTAATGCTCTCCCGCCCAGATGATTTTGTGGGAACTATTACAGAAAAGTTAATGCGGTTTGCCCTTGGTCGTAGTCTTGAATATTTTGATATGCCTGAGATACGCGCCATTGTCCGAGCAGCCAAGAAAGAGGATTATCGATGGTCTCAAGTAATTCTCGGGGTGGTCCGGAGTACGCCGTTTCAAATGAGGAGAACTGAACTATGATTATTTTTAAAAAGACGCTCCCGAGGCGTACGCTTTTGCGTGGCATAGGAGCAAGTTTAGCGTTACCGCTTCTCGACAGCATGGTTCCAGCGCTGTCATCTGCTTCGGCTAAAACTGCACAACCTGCTAAAAGAATGGGTGTTGTTTACGTACCTAACGGAATGGCTATGAAGTCATGGACCCCCGCTACGGAAGGTTCGGGTTTCGAGATTACGCGTATTTTGAGACCGATGGCGGCTTATCAGGATCGGATGCTGGTATTAACAGGACTTAATGGCTCTAGCAGCAATGCCGGAGTGCATGCGAGTGCATCCACTCGGTTTTTGACTGGGACTATTCCAGCTCGCAGTGAGTCGGATTTGCAGGCGGCCGTGTCGGTTGATCAGCTCGTAGCTCGAGAACTGGGTAAGCAAACGCAGTTGGGATCTTTAGAGCTGGCTCTTGATCAAAGTGATGTGTTCGGTTCTTGTGACATTGGTTTTAGTTGTCAATATACTAGCACCATTGCGTGGAGAGACGCTCATACACCGCTGCCCATGGAGACGAATCCGCGTGTTGTTTTTGAACGATTGTTTGGAGACACCGGCACTACCGATCCCGCGGTCCGTCTAAAAAGAATTCGCAAAGATCAAAGTCTTCTAGATTCGGTGTCAGATCGTGTCTCTGAGTTAAATCGTAAGGTTGATGCGGGTGATCGCGCTAAACTAGATCAATATTTGGATGCAGTCCGAGATGTCGAGAGACGAATTCAACTGGCTGAGGCGCAAAGTGATCGTGAGTTACCGTTGTTAGAACAACCGGCTGGTGTTCCGCAGACTTATGAAGAACATGCCAAGCTTATGTTTGATATGCAGGTCCTCGCTTACCAAACTGATCTTACTCGAGTTATAACTTTTATGATGGGCCGAGAGCTGAGCGGTCGCACCTATGCAGAGATAGGGGTGCCTGACTCTCACCATCCGACTTCTCATCATCGGGATGATCCAACACTGTATGAGAAGGTCACTAAGATTAACGAATTTCATACGAGCTTGTTTGCTTATTATCTTGATAAGCTTGACGCTACTCCGGATGGCAATGGGTCTTTGCTTGATAATCTTTTAATGCTTTATGGCGCAGGCATGTCGGACAGTAACCGGCACGACAACACCGGGCTGCCTCTGGTGCTTCTTGGAGGGGGTTCTGGATCGGTTAAGGGAGGGCGGCATCTTCGGTATAAAGAGGGCACGCCAATTAGTAATCTCCATTTGACTATGCTCGATAAGATGGGTCTTCCGCTTGAAAATTTGGTCAATAGCACAGGTCCGCTTAACCTGTTAGGTGAGGTCTAGAATGTGGCTTGCCTTCAGAGCGTTTATCGATTGGAAAATTTTTAATTTCTTTTGGATGCTACTATTTCCTGTCGTTTTAACTTTTGTTGCTTCACCAGATGATGTTGCAGCTGAGCCTCAGACTATTGCACTTATCGAGACGGTGAGGGGAAAAGACGCAGAAGCCACTAGGCGGCTCCTGGACTCGGGCATTGACCCTGACGCGCGTCAGGCCGACGGTGCGACTGCCTTGCATTGGGCGGTCTATCAGGAGGATGTCGATATCGTAGAGGCGCTTGTTCAGGTCAACGCTGACGTCAACATCGTAAATCGATTGGGTGCCTCTCCCCTTTACCTCGCGGCGAAGACAGGAAATACCGAGTTAATCGGGATTCTATTAAGCGCCGATGCTGATCCTAACGTCAAATTGCCAAGTGGCGAAACGCCTCTGATGTCGGCAGCAAGTTCTGGAAGTGTCGATGGTGTGAGCAATTTGATCGCCGCTGGTGCCGATGTTAATGCCCGAGAAAATTCTCGAGAGCAAACTGCGCTGATGTGGGCTGCTGCGCAGAATCACGTTGATGTTGTGAAAGTGTTGATCAAAGCAGGTGCTAACTTAGAGGCAAAGTCGAAAGTACGGTCCCGGCTTATGTATTCTGAGAGTTCTAATGGAGCCGCATTTGATCGAGGTGTCATGGAGGAACTCGGCGGTTATTCTGCATTACTCTTTGCCGCGGCCCGAGGTAATGTCGAAATTGGGAAGTTGTTAATAGGTTCAGGTGTGGACCTAGATGGTGTTGCTGGTAATGGAGCGAGCGCGCTAGTCGTGGCCACTCATAGTGGCCACTCAGATTTCGCACTTTCCCTGCTCGAGGCCGGTGCTGATCCGAATGCCATTGGAGCCGGCTACAATGCTTTTCACGCAGCCGTTTTACGCGGTGATGTGGAAACGGTTGAAGCACTCCTTGAGAGGGGAGGTGATCCAAACGCTAGGCTCAAGCGCGCCACTCCAGTGCAGAGAGGGAGCGAAGATTGGGCCCTAAAGAGCCCGCTAATAAGCGCCACGCCGTACTGGCTTGCTGCATTCTATCGGGAAGCAGAAATTATGAACGTCCTTCAGAGAGGGGGAGCAGACACTCAGCTCATTACAGGCGAAACCTATAGGGAGAAAGGTAGGACTCGAGCAGATCGCTTGAACCCGCCCACGCCACAGTCAGTGGGCGGGTATGTCAATGCGGTTCAGGCAGCGGTTCTTGGTGACAGCACGCGGAGTCGCTTTTACACTCAGGAGAACCCGGATCCTATCGGTGAAGAATACTTAGCTCTCCAATCAGTCATTGTGGCGGCGAATCATGGCGTCAACCTCAATCATTCCGACTTTAACCAGTCAACAGCCCTGCACTATGCGGCGGCGCGAAATTTACCCACTATAGTGCGAGAATTAGTTGAGCGGGGGGCGAACATTAATGTGGTAAACAATAAAGGCCAAACACCCTTAGATTTGGCTTTGGCGGTTGAGAGTAGTGACGATTTTTTTAATTTTGATGCGAGGCCAAAACCGGGGCCGAAGCCGAGTGAAGTGCTGTTAGAGTTCGGGGCGTTTCTTTCTGATGCTAGGTCGTCCGTTGGGGTGCCTTGAGAGACAGTCCGCCTCGATCTTGTTGCTATATGAGCACGATTCCTTATTGTTATTCGCTCTGTAACGCTTGACTCTATGGGCCAGAGTTTTGTTATGAGGTTTCCGCACTAAATTCCGTTCCCGATAAGTCCTTCGGATGGAGGTTGGAAATTTTTGGTCAGTGCTGGGTTGAATTTGACCTTGGTGTAATCAGTTTCAGTTTACAAGAGCTGACTCTTGGAGGGGTTACGAATTTACAATACGAAATAGGTATCTGCGAGGATAAAAAAAGTGGAAGTTAGTTCAATAAGAGGTGGAGCTAAAGGAATGATTGGGATGCAAAGACTTGGTGGTGCAGGATTTTTTAGAACGTTCAGTTTTTTTTTCGTGTGCATATTTTTTGTGCTATTTTTTTCTTATCCATTAATTGTTTTTGCACAAAGTGGGAGTAACGACGGTGAGTGGCCTAGCTATGCTGCCGATACGGGCTCAACTAAGTATACGGCTCTCGATCAAATCAATGCTGACAATTTTGCTGATCTTGAAATTGCGTGGCGTTGGTCCTCAGTCGATGCCGATCTGGACTTCGAGGGATTGCTGGACTCCGATGCGGACATAAATTTTGGTCGATTACAGGCGACCCCACTAATGATCGATGGTGTGATCTATATGCTCACTGCTTTGAATCAAGTCGCCGCATTGGACGCTGTCAGTGGGGAAATGTTATGGGTTCACGACCCAAAAGTGTATCTGTCTGGGACCCCAATAAGCCCCTTAGGTTTTCATCATAGGGGTGTTGCGTGGTGGAGTGACGGGGAAGAGTCTCGAATAATACTTGCAACAAACGATGGGTATATTATCTCCTTGGTGGCTGAAACCGGTGAAGTCGACACTGCTTTTGGGGGAGGTCGTGTCGATATGACAGACGGCATTCCGAGAGCTGACAGAGATTCTCTTGATTACACTGGAGCGCAACCCGTTGGTTCGGTGTCACCTCCGATAGTGGTTGGAGAAATATTGGTAGTTCAACAAATTACCTCAAATCGACCCCATTATAAGGAAAGGCCTCCGACCTGGATTCGAGGATACAATGTGCGCACTGGAGAGTTGGTTTGGACTTTTCATACAATTCCACAACGGGGTGAGTTCGGCGTTGGCACCTGGCAAGAGGAGTCGTGGCGTTACACCGGCAACGGGGGTGTTTGGACTCAAATGAGTGCAGACCTGGAGCTCGGCTACGTCTACTTGCCTACCGAAGCTGCCACGAATGATTTTTATGGGGGTCATCGCCCTGGCGATAACCTGTTTACTCAAAGTGTTGTGGCTCTTGACGCGAGCACGGGTAAGCGGGTCTGGCATTTTCAAATGATTCATCATGGTATTTGGGATTACGATACTCCTGCAGCTCCGAACTTGATAGATATCAATGTTGATGGCAGAGAGATAAAGGCCCTTGCCCAAGTTACTAAGCAAGGTTTTACTTATGTATTTGACCGGGCGACAGGGGTTCCAGTTTGGCCAATTATTGAACGTACAGTCCCTCAGGGATTGATTCCAGGAGAGCGGACGTCGCCAACTCAGCCATTTCCCACGAAGCCGCCCCCGTTTGTTGTGCAGGGGTTAACAGAGGATGATCTCATCGATTTCACACCAGAATTGCGTGCTGAGGCATTAAAAATTCTGGACGATTATACTTATGGTCCGCTGTTTACGCCGACGAGTCTGCCAAATAATGAAGGCCATCGCGGAACCATAATGGTTCCGGGCGCGGGTGGTGGTGCAAATTGGGAAGGCGCTGGAGTAGATCCTGAAAATAATATTTTATTTGTGCCAGGGACTAATAATGCGTTTATGCCGTTTATGGGGACGTTGCCAGATGATGAGTCAGACCTTCGATACTATCGCTTGCAGAATCGGGGTGTTTTAGGTCCGCGACGGCTGCCCCTTTTAAAGCCACCGTATTCTACAGTTACCGCTTATGACATGGATCGTGGGGAAATTTTATGGCAGGTAGCGAATGGTGAAGGGATGGCTCAAGTCGAGAATAACCCTGCGGTAGCAGGATTAGAGCTGCCTCCGCTCGGAGGTGGTGGCAGACATCCAGTATTGGTGACATCGACACTCCTTGTGCATGCGCAAAACTCGAATAATGGCATAAAATTAATCGCACGAAATAAATTGACCGGAGACGAAATAGCGGCGATTGACCTCCCTGGGAATCCTAACGCGGCACCGATGAGTTTCTCTGTTGATGATGTGCAATATATTGCCGTTGCCGTCAGTAATCAGCCGGCACCAGAGTTAATTGTTTATGCGTTGCCGAAATAATGAATAAATAGTTTTTTTTTGCCTTTACACCATGCCAATTTAGAAGTGGGGTCTCAGTTTGAGCGCAGCTGGTACGGGTTAATTACGTAATTGCATCTTTGCAAAAGATATCGCTCCTTATATTGTTGAAATTTTAATTTTGAAATAAGACTCGGTCTGCCTTGACGAAAATTATTCAATTGTATAAATTTAAGATTAAAGGAAGTCGAACCAGACATTTAATTCAAGGCACGGATGGATAAGTTATTTTTAAATGAGACAGAGTCGGCCTATGCGGGCCTCGGTTGCCCGCAGCGATGGCTGTTGCCTTGTCGATGAAAGTAAAATTAGGCTCCGTCTCACTACACTGGCTTCGTCGCTGACACAATTTTGCTTTACTCGCTCATTGAGGTGATCAAATTCATTGACCGTGTTTTGCTGAATTTAACTGAGGTAATACTATGAAAGAAGATACTTATGAGAGATTCTCAGGACGAGGGATTCTTTGGATGTTGAGTGCATTAATTGTCTTCAGCATACTGCTGCCACCGTTTGCTTCAGCGCAAACTGCATCGAACGGCCGGTTTAACAAAATTATTGAACGCTTTGAGCAAGGTCAGGCGGCTCTTGTCGGCGACCATTGGCAGCTCAATGACCTTGAGCATAACCCTTTTCAGGTTGACGAGTTCGAAGCATTCTTAAATGAAATCGAGGCTGACGATGCCTCGAGGCCACGTCTGACTCCCGTTGTACGAATCCCTTACGAGGCCCATCAGGATTACCACCATTATGTGAAACAGATGCTAGATGCTGGCGCTATGGGTATCGTGTTGCCACAGGTGAAGACTGTTGCTGACGTAACGAGGCTTGTGCGGGCGATGCGGTACCCACCGCAACGGGGCACCGATAACAACGAACCAAAAGGTCTGCGTGGATGGGGACCGAGCGCGGCCATTCGCGTCTGGAACACAGATAGTAAAACTTATGCGAGTAGAGCGGATGTGTGGCCTCTCAATCCTGAAGGTGAACTTTTGGCTATAGCGATGGTTGAGACCCGAGAAATTGTGGAAAACATTGACGCGATTTTGCAAGTGCCGGGTCTTGGCGGTTTGCTTATTGGTCCGGCTGACCTTAGCTTGGCACTTGGCGTTGGAAATCCTGGGCCGAACACCAATGCGCCCGAGGTGTTAGACGCGATTGAGAAGGTTGGAATCGCCTGTAAACGTCACAATGCGCTGTGCGGTATCTATATGCGGTCGGATGTTGAGTCGCGAATGGAGGAAGGGTTTATGCTCTTCCCGTCCATAGCATATTAAGCGGGTGGTATTGCAGCAAATATGGTTCGCGCAAACTTTGCGATCAAGAAATGAACAAGACACTTAGTATCAGGAGTGGAAAATTGAACAAAAGAAGATTAAACCAGTTGGCTTTGCAAACGCTTATCGGAGCGCTTACCTTAAACTTCGTGGCATGCAGTCCTGAGCCTCCAACGGAGCAAGCTTCGCGATCTGATATGGCAGCGCAGCCTGATGTTTCCATGAAGGCATCGTCTGAGCCTTACGCTTTGACAGGTACTGTAAGCTCCTCGGAGGAGGGGTTAATGGAGGGGGTCGTAGTTAGCGCAAAGAGAAATGGCTCGACGATTACAGTCTCGGTGGTCAGCGATTTAGACGGAAGGTACAGGTTTCCCGAAGATAGATTAGAACCAGGTATCTACAACATCAGTATACGGGCAGTTGGATATGACCTGGATGACCCGGGGCCTGTGGAGCTGACTGAGAGTCTGGTTCAAGTGGATTTGCATTTGACTGAAACGCTCGATTTGTCTCAACAACTTACGAACACAGAGTGGATGATTAGCGCTCCAGGCAGTTTTGCTGAGAAACAATACCTAGACGACTGTACTATGTGCCATACCTTGCAAAAGCCCTTAATATCGTCTTTTGACGCAGACGCGATGACATCGGTTGTGCAGCGGATGAGTGCGCACACGCTGAACTCTACCGTTGAGCATCCTCATTTCAAGACAGCCACTCCTGAAATGCTTAGTCAGCCTCCATCGGCTGAACAGATAGATAAAGGTAGGTATATCAGCAGCATAAATTTGAGTGGGGCTGATACATGGGAGTTCCCTTTGCAGACTTTGCCCCGACCAACAGGCAAGGCGACTCAGGTGATATTCACCACATATGAATTGCCACGTTCAGATGCTGCTCCGCATGATGCTGTGCTGGGGCCTGATGGGTACATTTGGTATAACGATTTTGTAACCCCCTACATGGGTAAGCTTGATCCGAAGACAGGGGAAACATTTGAGTTTGATATTCCGATTCAAAAGCCGGGGTATGCGGTGGGTAGTCATGCCCTTGATGTGGGTGACGACGGGATGATTTACGCAGCCGCAATGCATCAGGCGATGGTAGTTAAGATTGATCCCGCGACGAATGAGATGAGGACTATACTTTTTCCACACTGGGACGTTGACGGCGCTACAAATGATGCAAGGTTAACGGTGCTCGATCCGGGTGCTCAGTCAGTGGATGGGCACATTTGGGTTAATGGCTACAAAGGTGGCGAGATGGGGGTGGCATATCAGGTAGATTTTGAAGCAAACGAATGGACGCCCGTTATTCATCCAGCAGGCAGTCCACCTCATAACGCTTACGATGTTATGGCTGACTCAAAGAATAATATGTACGGCATAAATATGGATAAAGAGCATGTCTGGAAGACTGACGCTAAAACTTTGAAGACCACTTTCTATAAGATACCGACGCCAGGAGCCGGGGGACGGCGAGGCAATGTGGATGCCAAAGATCGGCTCTGGTGGGCTCAGTATAGAGGCAATGGGATCGGTATGTTTGACCCGGTAACGGAACAAATAACCGAATGGAAGATGCCGACGCCCTGGACGAGCCCTTATGATGCAGAGTTCGATGAGGAATCTTACGTCTGGACGGGAGGAATGAATAATGACCTTGCAATAAGGTTGAATGTGGAGACCGGAGAATTCACAGAATATCTGCTGCCTTTTGAGACTAATATTCGTAACGTTGATGTGCAAATGTCAGACAACCCACACAAACTCTCGAGTTTTTGGGTGGGCGGTCAGTTGAATGGCCTCATCACGCACGTTGAGCCCCTGGTGCCGTGAGCGCGATAGCCCGATAGAAGCTGAGAAATAGGGATTTAAAAAAGCAAAAGTTTCAGTGATTCGTGCTGAAGATGGCAGCAATAGGCAACTCTTGTCTAAATTTGTGTCCGCTCTAGAGTGCTCTGAGTTATTTTCTGAACGTTCTTCATCAATTCGCGCGTTATTTAAATTATACAAGTGAATAAAAAAATCCATTCTTGTCTTGACGAGTATTATTCGATTGTATAAAGTCGTCGGGGAATGCATTATTCGATTGTATAAAAATTAAGAATCGTTCTCATTTGGGCGATCGAAAAATCTTAGGATAAATCACTTCAAGGAAGCTCACATGTTTAAACAAAATAAAATTAATAGGATCTTAGCGCCTGCAATAGCACTGGCGTTATTCGCTCCTGCGGGTTTTGTGCCAATGGCGATGGCGCAGGAAAGCGTAGATCAAATCGAACAAGTTATTGTTACGGGTTCGAGAGGTCGACCGCGAACCGTAGCGGATTCGCCAGTGCCTATCGATGTTTTCAGTGCTGATGACATTGGCCAGATTTCATTAACGGATACTAACGATATCCTGCAAACGTTAGTGCCTTCCTTTAACGTTTCTAAAACAAACTTTTCTGGTGGAGCTTACATTCGTCCGGCGACGTTGCGTGGCCTGCAGAGCGATAAGACCCTTGTTTTGGTCAACTCGAAGCGTCGTCATCGCTCGGCCTTAGTGGACTTAGATGGTGCAGGTGCTCAAGCCGCAGATTTGGCAACTATCCCATCAGTGGCGATTCAGAATATAGAAGTCTTACGAGACGGCGCAGCGGCTCAGTACGGTTCTGATGCCATCGCAGGCGTTATCAACTTTATACTGAAAGAGAATCGAGAAGGTGGCGCAATTACCGTAGATATTGGTGAGTATGGTGAGGGTGATGGTCAGTCGGTCAATGTTCAGGGCAATATGGGATTTGCATTGGGCGATAATGGGTTCTTGAGCATCTCGGGTGAGTATACGGACGTAGAGCGGACTATACGGGCGGAAGAATATTGCCAGTCGTGGTGGTGTGCGGATCGCAATAACCCAACGTACGCAGCATTTAATGGCAGGAATAATTCATCATCGGCTTACGAACAGACTCCAGTATTTAGAACAGCCTATGAAAGCGGACATCCAACATACATCGATTCTGGTCGTTATTCGCAACCCTGGGGTCAGCCAGCCTCCGAGTCCTTTCGGTTATTTTTTAACTCAGGGATCGAAGTCAGCGATAACAGTGAGATTTATGCTTTTGGTAACTGGTCTTCAAGCGATTCGAATGCCAACTTTTTCCATCGTCGCCCAGTGATCGGTCTTTTTAAGGAGTCGCGTTTGGCCGATGGTTCTACATACAGCCCGCGTGATTTATTCCCTGCAGGTTTCACTCCTCAACTATTCGGCAGCGTTGATGATCAGTCAGTCGTTGCTGGCTGGAGAGGTGAATGGGCAAATGGCCTGACCTATGACTTTAGTTACCGTACAGGTGAGAGTGAAATAGAGTATAACTTGTTCAATACACTAAACGCCTCTATGGGTGTGGAGTCTCCTACTAATTTTCATTTAGGTAACTTGGTCAATGAAGAGACGCAGATTCAGGCAGACTTCACCTATGAATATGATTCTGGTGCCGTGCTCGCGTTTGGGTATAGCTTTGTAGACGAGGAGTACAACATTCTCGGTGGAGAGCCAAGCTCTCACGCGCCGGGAACATACGGAGTTGCAGATCCTCATGGGTTTTGTGACGGTGATAACGCCACCGCTGCTGGAGCGGCAGTAATTGCAAATGGCTCCACTCTAAATTGCGCGGATAGCTCGGATCCTGTTTATTACGTTGGACAAGTCGGTGCCAATGGAATGCCCGGGTTCCCACCTGAGTTTTCAAAAAACTACGGACGGGAGGCTACGTCTCTCTACGCCGATCTTAGCCAAGATGTGACCGACAACTTGTTCGTGCAGGGTGCTGTGCGTGCTGAAGACTATAATGATTTTGGCTCGGAACTAACGTGGAAACTGGCAGCTATTTTGGATGTGACTGACAACCTAGCCATTCGCGGCTCGTTGGGTACCTCCTTGAGGGCGCCAAGCCCAGGACAACAGGGTACCACTAATATATCGGTGCGTTTGCCAAATGGAGTTCCACAGCTTCGTGGCTTATTCCCGGCTGACTCGGCGGTCGCGAGGTCTATGGGCGCACAGCCACTTAAGCCGGAAACCGCGGATAATATTACCCTCGGTTTTACCGCAGACATAGGTGATTTAAGCCTTGCAGTGGATTTTTATAGCATCGCAATCGCAGACCGTGTCTATATTAACGAAGAAGCGAATTCAGTGTCTTCAGATCCAGGTGCGGGTGCAGCATATGGCAGGTATCAGGCTCTGGTGGCAGCAGGGGTCGCTGATGCGGAACAGTATGGTCAGGTAAATTATTTCGCTAACGCTTTTGATACTACCACCGAAGGGGTTGACGTTGTCGCGACAGCACCTCTCGACTGGGGTAGTAATGGTGTCACGAATCTGAGTCTTGCTTTGAACTACACGAAGAATGACTTTGATAGCCCAGTAAGCCAGGTTAGCAGCCAATTATCAGCTGAGGAGCAGGCCGATTTTAGACACCTTGTCCCTAAATTGCGGAGCGTGTTTACAGCGCGTCATGAGCTAGACCGCTTAGCTGTAATTGGAAGACTCAGTTACTACGGGGATTATGAAAAAGCTACTACTGGAGGGGTGTTGTTTCAGGAGTTCGGTGGCGTTCTGTATACTGACCTAGAGATGCAGTATCAACTGAACGATACTGTTCGGCTATCAGGTGGAGCACGGAACTTGTTTGATGAATACCCTGATGTGGGGCGAACTGAAACCAGCTATGTTTGTTGCGGAAATCTATATGGATTTCAGAACAACCTGGATTGGCAAGGTCGATATTTCTATGCTCGGGCCTCTATGAGTTTCTAGAATATGGTTTGAAATGTATTAGGATTGAAATTAAAAGGGAACCTTCAGTGATGGTTCCCTTTTTTTTTCTTCAGCTTGAGTCTAGCGATGGAACATCTTGGTTGTTGATTAGAAAACATTTTTTGATTTTTAAATAACAGTCGTGAGCAAGGGTTAAACTCAGTAGGATGCTTGTGTGGCTGCATGAAGGAAATAAACTCGCTCGGGCTTGCGACACCAAGATTTTCCTACCATCGGTCATGCGCTTAAGATGACAAATTAGTAGTGGAATCGCTTGAAACACAGTGGTCGAAGTAGTATTTTATACATATGAATAAAATAAAAATTTAAGAAAAAACTAGATTAGTTTTTTTAGGTATTCTTGATTAAGCAAAGTGGAGACAAAGCTATGGTAAAAAACCATGCAATTCGCGCCTTAATGATGATCTCGCTTTGGCCGGTAGCCGCAATATCATCTGATGGCGAAATCACCTATTCAAATCAAGTGTCACGAATCGTGCAGGAAAACTGTCAGATCTGTCACCAGCCAGGTGGAATCGGACCGATGTCTTTCACGAGTTATGAAGAAGTTAGGCCTTGGGCCCCACTGATCCGCCTTAAGGTAACAGAACGAGAGATGCCTCCCTATCAGTATGATCACGATATCGGAATTCAAGAGCTGAAAAATGATTGGAGAATGTCGGATGAGGACATAAATACCATCGTTGCATGGGTTGATGCGGGGTCTCCCGTCGGTAACCCCGAGGAATTGCCGCCAGTAAAGGAATTCCCGGTCCCCGGCGAGTGGCAGTTTGCAGAAGAGTTAGGCCCTCCTGATCATGTCATCAAGTCTGAAAAATGGGACGTTCCTGCAAGCGGTCAAGATTACTGGTGGGAGCCAAGGGTGCCAACCGGGATTACCGAAAATCGCTGCATAAAAGCTGTCGAAACCAAACCGTCAGCAGCCGCGAGCGGATCGACACACCATGGGGTCACCACGCTCCTGACAAAAGACGAAAATGGTGATTGGGAATGGAATAGCCTCTTATCAGAGTTCGCTATGGGTAAGCTCGGTGAAAAAATCCCAAAAGGAGCTTGCAGAGTAGCGCCCGCTGATTCCATGGTTGAGTGGAGTATTCATTATTATCCTGATGGCAATGCGGTAGCAGACGATCAGGTGTCGGTTGGTATTTGGTACTACGACGAAGATGACGACTTCGACGAAGAGACAGCTTATTTCCAAGATGTAGACAATTACTATCTCAGCAAAAACGGAGAATCCGATGATTACTTGATCCCCCCGCATGGGAAGTTGATGACTCAGGGTTTTCACTCTTTTGACCATCCGGTTCGTCTCGATAGCTGGCAGCCTCACATGCACCTGCGTGGCGTAGCTATGTCTATGGAGATTTTTTATCCTAAGACAGGTCGTACTGAGTTGGTTAGTAAGGTATCCAATTGGAGTGCTGGCTGGAACCATAGTCATACATACGAGGAGGGATTTCAACCGCTCGTTCCAGTGGGGGCTATCATAATCTTGACTGGCTGGCATGACAACACAGAGAACAATCCTTGGAACCCTGATCCGGACCAGTGGGTTACTTCGGGACAGCGCACAGGCGATGAGATGTCTCACGCTTGGATTGCTGTTACTCATCTGGATGAGGAGGGTTATCAGAATCTACAGGCAGAGCGAGAGGAGCGAGCTGCGAGAGCGCTCGCTACATTAGGCGAGGTAAAATTTGGTGACTAATGTTAGGCGCCTCGTATCTAGATCCATAGTTATTTTCTTGATGATGTCGTTTACTGTATTTTCATACGCTCAGTTACCAAATCATCTGCGTGAGTATCCTCTGGCTGATAGGAAAGCGAGAGGGGACTTGGTTGCTCCAATATTTAACGGATGGACACCGAATGAGGATGGCTCTGTAACCATGCTGTTTGGTTTCGCTAACCGAAATCGGGAAGAAATAGTTGATATTCCCTTGGGGCCAAATAACTACATTGAGCCCGCGCAGTTCGATGGGGCGCAACCAACGCACTTCCCAGTTTACAACCGGGGTGGTTTTATTGGGATTAATGAAAGAGGCGCATTCGCGGTAACAGTGCCGGCTGACATGGCGGGTACTGAGGTTGTGTGGACCATAAAGAATGCCGGGTACGAGTATTCCGTTCCCGGGAGAGCGACTTCGACGACCTACGAGATGAGTGATGGAGAGAGAGCCCTCGGCACGCTCGCGCCAGCTATTCGGTTCGAAAGAGACGGACCCGAGTCCACCACGCGTGAAGGAATCAGGGCAGCTAGAGTTACCACTTCAGTAGGAAATCCTGTGACGTTGTCAGCCTATATACAGGACCGCGGAAACCGAGCAGATTACCCTGAACAGAGCAAATTGCTTTTCTATCCGCTCACCACGGACTGGGTAATGCATCAAGGTCCAGTTGCTCCTGATTTCGAGCGCTCTTTAGTATTAGACACAGACAGAGAAGCTAAGGGAATCAGCCAGCTTGGCGGTGAAGATTGGGTTCATGTTGAGACCCGCGCAACTTTTTCGGAGCCGGGTTCATACATTATAAGATTACGAGTCAGCAATTTTGCCGCACCTGATAGTCGATTCGATAACATGTGCTGTTGGTCAAATGCCTATGTGCCGGTAACGGTTACTCAGTGATTTAAACTAGCGTGCAGGATATAGATGGACACAGGTCTCAGCCAGAGGTTGTTAACCCTGAAAATTTTTTTAACGGTGTTAGGCGGAATGCTTCCTTTTTGGAAACTGTTATGAATAGAAATGTTTTATGGCTAATGCCAGGCATTTTGTCGATTGTTGGCTTCTTATTTTATACCGTAAGTTCAGCAACTGAGGAGTATCTTGTTCCTCGCACTGAATGGGGGCAGCCGGATTTACAGGGTGTGTGGAATTTCTCGTCCGACATACCGATGGAGAGGCCAGAGCATTTCGGTGAACGTGAATTTCTTAATGAGGAGGAAATAGCAGAGCTATTAGCACCACAATCCGCCGCGAACGATGACAATGCAGAGCAAGCCCCATTGCCCGCGGGGGAGGTGGGTAAGACCTACGACGATTTCTGGAACGAGCAAACTGCAAGAGATAATTCGTTTCGTACTTCGCATATAGTTTATCCAAAGAATGGCAGAGTACCGCAGCTTCTGGATGGCGTTACCGTCCAGTTTGGGACTCGAGGAGTTGAAAAAACAGCAGAAAGACCTGCCCGACACCTTGCTCGTGGTATTGGTATTGATGGTCCGGAAGATCGCGGCCTTTCTGAAAGGTGCTTAGTAGGATTTAACGCGGGACCGCCGTTCACTCCAAGCGTTTACAACAACAACGTTCAAATTTTTCAGAGTAAAGACACTGTTGCCATCATGACTGAAATGATCCACGAGGCGCGGATAGTTCCACTCTACGACTCTGAAGAGAGTCTTGTGTCGCTTCATGATGATGTTCGTTTGTATACAGGTGACTCGCGCGGGTATTGGGACGGAGATACGTTGGTTGTTGTAACCAAAAACTTTAATAGTCTCACGGCGAGTTTTGGTGGATTAGCTGCAAACTTAGGGTTGCCTGGAACTTCTTACAACAAGGTCTTAACGGAAAAATTTATTAGGGTGGGACCGTCTTCAATTAACTACGAATTTACGATTGATGATCGAGCTACCTACACTGATAAATTCACTGGGATAATCCCTATCGCGAAAATTGATGGTTTGCTTTATGAGTATGCATGTCATGAGGGAAATTATGCAATGTTGTATATGCTGCGAGGAGCCAGAGTGCAGGAAGCTGATGCTTCGTTTACGAGCAATTAGTCTTTCCGGCGCGTGGGCTTTTCTATTTGTTGGGGAGCAATATTTAGAGTTTAAAGCTAAAAGAGATTACATTGGTCAATATCAAGGAAGCGGGGTAAGAAAATGTTGAATGTAGGCAAATTAATATTGAATCGGGGACTAGTGGCAACTATTCTTTTGGCAATTGGTGCGCAGGTGCTCGCTCAGGGTTTACCGAACCCCTATCGTACGGTACCTGGCTGGGCAAAATTTTCTGATGGCAGACAAATGGGTGCGGTTGGCGATGTGGCAATTGATCCTGATGGGAAGCATGTCTGGGCGGTTGTTAGATGCGATGCGCCGCGCGCTAATTTTGGTTACGAATGCGTAGATTCAGATTTAGATCCGATTCTGAAATTTGATCCCGAAGGTAATTTGGTCGACAGTTTTGGCGCTGGCCTCTTTATATGGCCGCATGGACTGGATGTAGATTCTGACGGTAATGTTTGGGTAACTGAATCAGTTCGTCGCGATAGGTTGCCTGCTGGTGACCTCAGAGCACATCAAGTTATCAAATTTAGCTCAACCGGCGAAGTTTTGATGGTGTTGGGCACCCCGGGAGAAGAGGGCGATAGCAACAAGCACTTCACGTCTCCTTCCGACGTCGTGATTGGCGACAATGGTGACATCTTTGTCGCCGATGGGCACAACAACGATGGGAACAATCGGGTTATGAAATTTGCCAGTGATGGCACTTTCATCAAGTCCTGGGGGCAGACCGGCTACGGTCCCGGCGAATTTAGAGCTTTACACACTATCGCGATTGATAATCATGGAAAAGTTTATGTTGGCGATCGTTCGAATAGTCGGGTTCAGCTCTTCGATCAAGATGGCGAGTTTCTCTCTGTATGGACTCAATTTGGCAGGCCTAGTGGAATATCTTTTGATCAGCTCGGTAATATTTTTGTTGCTGACTCTGAGTCGGACAATATAGAGAATCCTGGTTGGGAAATGGGAATTAGAATTGGTGATGCAGAATCAGGCTGGGTAAATTATATGGTGCTTACTCCGTATGCTGACCCTAGTGTTGTTTCTGGAGTGGGCGCAGAATTTGTAGCCGTAGATGCAGAGGGCAACATGTATGGTGGTGAGCCCATGGGCCGGAATATACAAAAATACATACGAGTTCGTCCGTAGTCCTCTGTGGGTGGCAGAAATATTTGGGCAAGCATGAAGAACGATATTGGTGATGAACCTATGGTTCTTCAGCTGATAAAAGTTTGCTTGTCTTGTCATGTTTCGGGTTCGGGTTCGGTTTAAGGATCGTCCTGGAAAGCATTAGGAGCTTAGTAAATGAAAACCGCACGAAGAATTGTATCGACACTCATTCTTGCAACAGGCGCGCTTGCATGGGCTCCTTCGTTATTAAGCCAGTCAGGCACTAGTGTTAATGATGGGGATTGGCCGAACATTCACGGCGAAATTTCATCCCAGCGTTATTCCCCGCTTGATCAGATCAATGCAGAAAATGTTAAAGACCTCGAAATAGTGTGGAGTTTTTCTACAAAGGGTTTTGGTTACCCTACTGATTATGTAAATCCATCTACTCCAATTGAAGTTGACGGCGTGTTATACGCGAACGTTGGTAATACTCGAAATGTCGTAGCACTTGATGCCACGACCGGTCAGATATTATGGCTCTGGCGCTATAAAGAGGGCGATCGATTTGATGAGGCGCCGCGTAAGGGGTCTGGTCGGGGAGTTTCTTTTTGGACTGACGGCGATATTGACAGGGTTATCGACGTATCTCCGGGATATCAGTTGGTTTCTTTGGACGCGAAAACGGGTATACCAGACCCGGACTTTGGCAATAACGGTATCGTTGATTTATTTGTTGGTGTACGAAATGGTGAGGATCCACGTTATCCGTATCCTGATGTTGGTTTGTCGGCCCCGCCTCTGGTAATGAACGATGTCATTGTGGTAGGGGCAGCCCACCGCGGGGGAGGACGACCACGCTCCAAATACAATGCCAAGGGAGACGTGCGGGGCTTTGATGTTCGTACAGGGGAGTTGTTGTGGACCTTTCATACCATTCCCGAACGCGGAGAAATTGGTTATGAATCTTGGTTAACTGGCAACGACATTACTGGTAACACTGGCGTGTGGGCGGCGATTTCTGGAGATCCGGAATTAGGTCATGTTTATCTTCCCACAGAAGCCGCCACAAGTGATGCTTATGGTGGCGAGCGGCATGGTGATAATTTGTTTTCTAGCTCCCTGGTGGTCCTTGATATTAAAACGGGCGAGCGCCAATGGCATTACCAATTGGTTCACCATGATATCTGGGATTATGATATCCCGTCTCCTCCAATCGTTGCTGATTTGCCCAATGGCCGGCAGGTGGTGATGTCTGTAACGAAACAATCTTGGGTATATGCTTTTGACAGAGAAACAGGGGAGCCAATTTGGCCTATCGTAGAGCAGCCAGTTCCTGTAGGAGACGTTCCGGGTGAGTGGTATTCCCCGACACAGCCCTTTCCAACCCGTCCAGCAGCATTCGATCAGCAGCGTTTTACTGAAGATGATGTGGTAGATTTCACGCCCGAGCTTCGAGGTTTGGCGTTGGAGGCACTCGAGGGATTGCGTTTTAGCTCTGGTGTTTATACCCCTCCGTCTCTGAAGGAAGCCGCGGACGGAACACGCGGTCAGCTCTCTTTGCCTAACGCTACTGGCGGTTCTAACTGGGAGAGTTCTGCACTTGACCCTGAGACTGGAATTCTCTATGTCCCTTCCAGAACGCAATTGGGCGTCATGACACTATCAAAATTTGCTGGGTCAGATTTGGATTTAAGTCAGGGTTTTGGTGTTCGGGTGCCTCGTGTTCAGGGGTTAGATTTGGTTAAGCCACCGTACGGAAGAGTTACCGCTATCGATATGAATTCGGGCGAGCATCTTTGGATGATAGCGAATGCCGACACACCGAGTCGAATTACCGATCATCCTTTATTGGCAGGAGTTAATCTCCCGCGCACTGGCATTCCCACACGAGCAGGAATTGTATTGACCAAAAGTCTACTGTTCGTTGCTGAAGGTACTGGTGCTGCTGGCGCAAGCCCAATTTTTCGTGCGGTAAATAAGCAAACTGGTGACATCCTTGCAGAGATAGATTTGCCTGCCAATCAGACGGGCCTGCCATTTACTTATGAACATGACGGTAAACAGTACGTTGCTTTATTTGTGGGTGGTGGAAGCGAAGCCGCCGAGCTGATCGCTTTGGCGCTCCCTTAAACCCAGTAGTGAATAAGCTGTTTCTTCTTTTTTAAAAACGATGATGGTTTTTTGGTCCGCGATGGCACGTTGCAATTCTGAACTTCCTTAACAGGAATACAAAATTCCTGGGTTCTTAACGGATCGAGAGCAGCTTGTGGAACTCAATCGAACTTGATACCGTGAAAACAAATTGAGTTTAAGTCAAAGATTAAAATTTTTTGCGAACCTAGTTGAAACGTTATTTTAGTCCGAACGAGATTAACTGATAAGTAAACACCAAGGAGAGGTAATTTATGTCAGACGACAGCGCCAATGCTTACTGGAAAGCCAATATAAAATTAGTCTTTTCATTGCTCTGTATTTGGTTTTTAATTTCTTTTGGTGGCGGAATTCTGTTTGTGGATTTCTTAGACGGTATCAGGTTCGGCGGTTTTAAGCTTGGCTTTTGGATATCTCAGCAAGGTTCTATTTTTGTCTTTATAGCTCTCATTTTTATTTATATTCGGGCGATGGATAAACTTGATAGCCAGTACAAGCAGCAGCCTATTGGCGGTGATATTGAGAGCTCGCAGGGAGATGCCAAATGAGTGTTCAGGTGTGGACCTATGTATTTGTGTTTCTTTCTTTTAGCCTTTATGTCGGAATTGCAATTTGGTCTCGGGCGGGCTCCACCAAAGAATTTTATGTAGCAGGCGGAGGTGTTCATCCTCTAGCCAATGGCATGGCGACCGCCGCTGACTGGATGTCGGCTGCCTCCTTTATCGGTATGGCAGGGCTCATTTCTTTTTTAGGTCGAGACGGAACATTTTACCTAATGGGCTGGACGGGTGGTTATGTTTTACTTGCTCTATTGCTGGCGCCCTATTTGCGGAAGTTTGGCAAGTTCACTGTCCCAGACTTTATAGGCGATCGTTATTATTCTAAGACAGCTCGATTAGTGGCGGTATTTTGCGCGATTGTTATTTCGTTCATATACGTGTGCGGTCAGATGCAAGGCGCGGGCGTTGTATTTTCTCGATTTCTTGAGGTCGACGTCACGACCGGCGTACTGATTGGCATGGCTATTGTGTTTTTCTACGCAGTTCTGGGAGGAATGAAAGGAATAACTTACACGCAGGTCGCTCAATACTGTGTTCTGATCTTTGCCTTCATGGTGCCTGCAATTTTTATCTCCATTATGATGACCGGGCAGGTGGTGCCTCAAATTGGCTTCGGCTCAGAATTAATAGATGGTAGTGGTTATTTGCTCGATAGACTTGATGGTCTCAGTCAAGAATTAGGTTTCGCCACCTACACCGAAGGGCAGCGCAGTACTCAGGATGTTTTTTTTATAACTGCGGCGTTGATGTTCGGAACCGCAGGACTTCCCCATGTTATTATTCGTTTTTTCACAGTACCAAATGTGCGCGATGCGCGCAGATCTGCCGGGTATGCCATTGTCTTTATCGCAATACTTTACACAACAGCGCCTGCTGTTGCTGCGTTTGCTCGTGTTAATTTAATCAATTCGGTTAACAATGCAGAATATACCGCTATGCCAGATTGGTTTACTAAGTGGGAGACAACTTCGCTTATTGCTTTCGATGATAAGAACAAGGACGGTAAGATTCAGTACACAGGCGATTCGGATCTTAACGAGCTAACGGTCAGTGCTGACATAATGGTGATGGCTAATCCAGAAATTGCGGGATTACCGAATTGGGTTGTGGCGCTGGTGACTGCCGGTGCTCTTGCCGCGGCCCTGTCTACAGCAGCAGGGCTTCTATTGGTAATTTCTACTTCGGTGGCCCATGATATGCTCAAGCGCACTTTTATTCCGTCGATTAGTGAGAAGCAGGAATTGTTGGCCGCACGTTTATCGATTTTTATTGCAGTTTTGATTGCTGGCTACGTGGGTATGAATCCACCGGCGTACGTTGCACAGGTTGTTGCTTTTGCTTTTGGTCTTGCGGCAGCTTCTTTTTTTCCGGCAATTGTCTTGGGAATATTTCAGAAAAAAATGAATAAGCAAGGTGCGATTTCAGGAATGGTCGTCGGGTTTATTTTTACTGCAACTTATATAATCTACTTTAAGTTAGTTAATCCGACTGCGAATATTGCGGAAAACTGGTTCTTTGGGATTTCGCCGGAAGGGATAGGCACGCTAGGCACAATTTTAAACGTTGGTTGCGCTTATGCTGTAGCCAGTTTTACTGCTGATCCGCCAGATGATGTGCAAGAATTGGTGGAGGTCATTAGGTTACCAGGCGAGGCTTAACAAGAGGTTAGCGACCCATTCACTGAAGCGATATTAGTAGCGAGGCGACTGCGGGGCTTTTTTTTGAATTGCTGTTCAGGAAATTACTTTTGCGGTTAGAACGCGCTTATACTCAAAAATTTAGTGCTAAATAAGCAGATCGTTAACCGTGCATTGTATTAATTTAATTTTTATGGATCGTACTCAGGCGCTCGCTTAACTTATCGCTTCGCGCTGATAGGTGTTTGGCCTCGCTTCAGCTTAGATCAAACAGAGGTACAAAAAGTCTTACGAATGAGAATCGACTAAGGAGAGGGTCTAATATTTGAACTTTTAATGGTGCTTGCTTGTTAACTTCGACCCAATATTTAAAATTTACAGCTGATAGGAAAGAGAGATGCCTGAAGAAAAAGTCTATCCAGTTACCGATTCTGCCGCCGGTCAGAGCTACCTCAACAAGGAGAGTTTTCAGAGGCTTTACAAGCAATCTATGGACTCTCCAGACAAGTTTTGGGCAAGTCAGGCTGAGGAACTGCTGCATTGGCATAAGCCTTGGCAGTCTGTCTGCAGTGGTAGCTTCGAAAAAGCCGAACCTACCTGGTTTGATGGCGCCAAGTTAAACGTCGCCTACAATTGCATCGACCGGCACCTCGAGGAGCGTGGTGACCAAACAGCCATAATTTGGGAAGGGGATGATCCTCAAGAAGACAAAAAGATCACTTACAGTGAATTGCATAGCCATGTGTGTAAATTCTCTAACGCACTAAAAGCACGTGGTGTAAAGAAAGGCGATCGAGTTTGTATCTACATGCCGATGATCCCAGAAGCGACCTATGCGATGTTGGCGTGTGCAAGAATTGGAGCTGTTCATTCCGTAGTGTTTGGTGGATTCTCTCCTGAGTCAATCAAGGACCGAATTCTGGATTCCGACTGTCAAACAGTTGTCACTGCAGACGAGGGTTTGCGTGGCGGTCGAAGAATTCCGTTAAAAGCGAATGTCGATGCCGCGCTAGAGTATTGCCCCAACGTGCACTCAGTGTTTGTAGTCAGACGAACTGACGCCGATGTGTCCTGGCTGGATAATAGGGATGTGTGGTATCACGAGGCCACTGCAGCGGTCAGCAGTGAATGTGATGTTGAATTAATGGACGCTGAAGATCCGTTGTTCATTCTGTATACCTCTGGCTCTACGGGTAAACCTAAGGGTGTGCTGCATACGACGGCGGGTTACTTGTTAGGTGCAAGTATCACACACAAATATGTCTTTGATTATCATGAAGGTGATGTCTATTGGTGTACGGCTGATGTTGGATGGGTCACCGGCCATTCATATATCGTCTATGGCCCGCTAGCGAATGGCGCGATTACCCTCATGTTCGAGGGAGTGCCTACCTATCCTGATGCCTCTCGTTTCTGGCAGGTAATCGATAAGCATCAAGTTAATATTTTTTATACCGCACCGACTGCGATTCGAGCATTGATGTCAGTCGGTGACGGTCCAGTGTCAAAAACTTCGCGCTCATCCTTGCGGGTGCTTGGCTCGGTAGGAGAGCCGATCAATCCTGAAGCATGGGAATGGTACTATCACGTGGTCGGTAATGCCCGATGTCCTATTGTTGATACTTGGTGGCAAACCGAAACTGGAGCCATTATGATCACCCCAATGCCAGGTGTTACTGACTTAAAGCCAGGTGCAGCTTCTACACCTTTCTTCGGTGTTAGAGCAGCATTGCTTGATGCTGACGGTAATGAGCTGGAGGGTCCAGCTACAGGTAACCTTGTGCTATCACAGAGCTGGCCCAGTCAAATTCGAAGCGTGTATGGGGATCATCAGCGGTGTGTGGATACTTATTTTACGACTTATCCGGGTTATTACTTTACCGGAGATAGTGCGCGGCGAGATTCTGACGGCCATTACTGGGTAACTGGGCGGGTTGATGATGTCATTAATGTTTCAGGTCACCGCCTGGGCACAGCCGAAATAGAAAGTGCACTGGTGCTGCACCGCAGCGTCGCTGAGGCAGCCGTGGTCGATTTTCCGCATGAGATTAAAGGGCAAGGTATTTACGCCTATGTAACTCTGATGGCAGAAATTGAAGAATCGGAAGAATTGCGTGTCGAGCTAGTGAAATTCGTTTCGAGTGAAATCGGCTCGTTCGCCAAGCCGGAAGTCATTCAATTCGCTCCGGCATTACCAAAAACACGCTCTGGAAAGATTATGCGGCGTATTTTGCGTAAGATTGCCGGGAATGAGTTAGAAAACCTTGGCGATACGACAACCCTAGCTGATCCAACCGTAGTAGAACATATAGTTAAAAATAGAGCGCACAAGTAGTTTAGAATGTCCTATCGACTCAATACGTAAACACTAAACTTTGAAACAATAGAGCTAATTTTTTTTCGCTGCCCAGGTAACATTGATTACAAAGTCGGTTATCAATGTTTTGGAGAACACAAATTTATTACGCAAACCAATAAATGAGGTTATGCCGAATGAGACAAATACAAATTACGAGCCCAGGAGGGTTAGAAAACCTAGGGCTCTGCGAAGTAGAAGCACCGAAGCCAAAACCGAATGAAGTGGTTATTAAGATTGCAGCTAGCAGTCTAAATTATCATGACCTTATGGTCGCTCGTGGTTTGATACCAACTGATGACAAAAGAATACCCCTTTCCGACGCAGCTGGAGAGGTTGTTGAGGTTGGGTCTGAGGTTTCTGATTGGAGAGTAGGTGACCAAGTGATGAGCGTCTGTTTTCCAGATTGGCAAAGTGGTCCTCCTCGGGCGGAGCTATTGAGCTTTATTGGTGATCATCAAGATGGATATGCGAGGGAATATATAGCGATCCCGGCGACAGCGATTACAAGAACACCTAAGAATCTTAGCCTGATCGAGGCTGCTACATTACCGTGTGCTGGATTAACAGCTTGGCGTGCGTTGGTGGACGAAGGTAACTTAAAGGAGGGCGAAACTGTTTTGATACAAGGCTCGGGAGGTGTTTCGGTTTTTGCCCTTCAAATAGCTAAATCTTTGGGAGCAAGAGTTATTGCGACGTCCTCTTCGTCTGAAAAATTAGAAAAATTAAGTACGCTTGGGGCAGACGAACTCGTCGACTATAAAGAAAATCCTCAATGGGGAAAGGAGGTTTTAGCCAGGACCAACAATGAGGGAGTAGACCACATTATTGAGGTTGGGGGCGGGGGTACTTTTGGAGAGTCTGTGAGGTGCGCAAAACTTGGCGGGCACATCGCTCTTATTGGGGTGTTAAGTGGCCCCGCCGTAAGCGAAATCATTTTGCCTCGAATTTTTCTGAAGCAGATAAGGCTTAGTGGAATTGCAATGGCAAATCAACAGTCTCAGATAGCAATGATAAAGCACATAGAGGAGGCTGCTATAACTCCTGTAATAAGTGATCGTTTTGATTTGGCGAGATTGGCTGAGGCTTTTCAGCATCAGATTGACAATAAACACTTTGGAAAAATTTCAATCACAATGGCGTAGGTAATGTCATGTCATGTCGAGTGGGTTAGAGGGCCTCATTAACCTTTTGTACGATCAGGTTTTATTAGATTTGGTATGCAACTTTTGGATAATTTGGATCTTTAAGCATCAGCGGAATTTACCCAGAAAAAAAGCGGGAGGTTTGTTTCGTGCAAGAATACCCTAGGGTCAGGGGCGATATAGAATCACCTTCTAACAAAATCGCTGTATTCTAAGATCGGATCTTTTTTGAAACGGAATAAGCATGAGATATTTGCAGCCACTTTTACCCTGTTTTCTTGGGTTTATTTTTCTTCTCAGTAGCACACAGTTTTTTCAATTAGCTCTTATTAATGGTCTCGGCCAGTTATGCCTTTTTTTAGTGGTGGTTTGCATACCAATTTGGCGCACAGGACGGATGAGTTATGTGGATATTGGATGGCCTTGGGGTTTGGTATTACTAGGGATAACGAATTATCATTTGAACGAAGGCTACTGGTTGCGCTCACTTATTGTCAGCGGGGCTCTTATTGCTGTTGGTCTGCGCATGGGGCTGGGGGCGCTCAATTTGTGGCGATTAGGATATCTCAGTAGAGAGTTCCCTAGATATCAATATCAACGTATTCGTTGGGACAACGAAAATAAAGAGAACATTGCGCTAGCGTTACAGGTCGAAGCGATTACTCAAGGCTTAGCTAACGCATCCTTCCTGTCCTTACCGATTTTTGTAATTGCCTCAAACAAAAGTTTAGAAATTTCGGTTCTTGAGGTTGTGGGTCTCGTCGTTTGGTTTATGGCATTTCTGTTAGAATCCGTTGCGGATTTTCAGAAAACGAATTTTCTTAGAGCAATGAAAAAAATAGGAAAGCGGCAAGAAGTTTGTAATGTTGGATTGTGGCGGTACTGTAGACACCCAAATTATTTTTGTGAGTGGATGGTATGGAATGGTTTTGTGATTGCTTCCATACCCTCTTGGTTGGCGCTCAAGAGCGAAGTGAGCAGTGTGGTTTGGTTTTCTCTTGCGTTGGCTCTCCTGTTCACCTCTCGGCTAATGTACATCACTTTGGTATATGAAACTGGAGCGGTGCCATCTGAATACTTCTCTTTGGAGAAGCGACCTGGCTATAAGCGTTACCAGGAGACAACAAATCGATTTTTCCCGGGGCCGTCCCGCCCCAGCCTTGTTGAGTAGCTGGTTTAATTTGCGATTTGCCGAATTTTTTTGAAAAATTGTTTAGTCTGGCTTAATAAAGTTTGTGCTCAGCTGGTCGTCGAGATCCGTTAAACCGCTGAGATTAATTTTGGACGGATATCAAGATGGTTAGTGACTTCTTCGTAAGCTAAGGCGAGCTCGAGTACCTTTTTGTCCTCACCAAAGCGTCCGATGACTTGCATTCCCATTGGTCGGTTCGCTGCATCAAATCCAACGGGCACGTTCACTACTGGAAGTCCTCCTAAACTACCGTAAATAACAACCTCCATCCACCGGTGGTAGGTATCCATCTCGCGCCCATCGATCTGTACTGGCCAAGGGGTCTTTTTACTGTAAGGGAAAACCTGCGCTGTTGGCCAAACTAGAAAATCATACTGATTGAACAGCCGGTTGAGTTCAACGTACCAGGCCTGTCGTAACTGATTAGCGGCTGTCATATCGGCGTCGGTGATTTTTATACCCTCTTGTATTTCCCATGCCAGCTCAGGTTTCAACATGTCGCGAGTTTCAGAATCATCCCAGTAAGGACGCAGGCTAGTGCGACCACCATGACGCAGCGTAGTAAAACATAACCAAAGGTCGCTGAAATTAAATCGTGGTGTAGTTGCTTCGACGTTAGCGCCTGCATCTGAGAGTAATTTTAAACTTTTCTCACACAAGTCTACTATGCCGGGTTCCATTGCTAGATAACCGTCGAGATTTCCCATCCACGCAAGCCTGCTTGAACTGAGATCTAGGGCGGAGAACTCAGCCTCTATGGGATTGCTAGCGATGGTGTTGAGCAGTGCGATCGTGTCAGCGGTATTTCGCCCCATGGGTCCTGCAGTAGACAGTGGCCTCGGTTCAGACTGATTTTCCGTTACTGGGTTAACCGTATTTACAGTGGGCCGGAATCCAATAACGTTGTTAAATGCGCCAGGATTTCGAAGAGACCCCATGAAGTCACTGCCATCAGCGACCGGTAGCATGTGCGTCCCAAGCGCGCTGGCTGCGCCCCCGCTTGATCCGCCTGCAGTGAGTTTGGGATTCCAAGCGCTGCCTGTAGAGCCAAAAATGGGGTTATAAGATTGTGACCCTAAACCAAATTCGGGCACATTAGTTTTGCCAATGAAAATGACACCTGCAGCTCGCAAACTGGCGGACAGCTCGCTGTCTTGATCAGCAATTCGATCAGCAAACATAGGTGAGCCACTTGTATGACGGAGCCCAGCAACGGGCTGCAAATCTTTCACTGCGTGTGGCATGCCATGCATCCAGCCACGGTAGTTGCCGCCGGCTAAATCGGCGTCCGCATACTTTGCTTGCTCCAACAATTCTTGCTCGCTTGGTATGCTGACAATAGCATTGTAGATTGGGTTGTAGCGGGTTATTTGAGCGAGGTAGGCCTGCATAACTTCTAGGCAACTAACTTTCTTTTCTCTGATTGCTTGGGATAATTGTAAGGCAGGCATAGAGACTATATCACTTGGGTAATTGTCCGCCCAAACACTGACTGGTAGTGAAATTGCGGTGCCCGCTCTTATACTCGTTCGCAGAAAGTCTCGTCTATTGACTACTTTTCCCATCGAAGCCCCGTGTATTTACTCAGCGTTACTCAATATTTTCGAGTATGAATTCATTATTGACTAATTATAGATAAACGCAAGTTAAGTTTTGTGCGCTCTATGCTATTACCTCGGGAGAACTCCGGTTACGAGGATGCTTAGTTAGAAACGCTAAAACTTCAGTTTAAATTTTTTATTTTTAAGCAGGCAGATTTCTTTCATGCTCGATTTCCTATTCTGATGTCATAGCAGTTCGACTTTTATGTTTTAGGCGAAAGGCATGTAATAAAGGTTCAGTATATCCGTTTGGTAAAGTATGATTTTCAAATATTAGTGCCTTAGCAGCAGCAAAACCATAACTCGTGTCTAAGTTTTCAGCCATCGGTATGTACAGAGGGTCGTTACTATTCTGCAAATCAACAACTCGTGCCATTCGTTGCATTGTCTCGAGTACCTGCGCTTGATTTGTTAAGCCATGGGTTAACCAATTCGCTATATGTACTGCCGAAATACGCAGAGTTGCTCTGTCTTCCATGAGCCCAATATTGTTAATATCCGGCACCTTTGAACAACCAATACCATGCTCTACCCACCTTACGACATAACCCAATATGCTTTGAAGATTTTTTTCTAATTCGTGCTTAATAAACTTTTCGTCCAGACGTTCGGCATACTGCTTTAGCGGAATTTTAAGAAGCGAATCTAATGTAGACTTACTTTTATTGAGTATATGTTCTTGAGATTTTTTGACGTCAACTAAGTGATAATGAATCGCATGCAATACTGCTGCAGTGGGCGAAGGCACCCAAGCAGTTGAGGCGCCAGCTTGCGGGTGTTTGATTTTTTCTCGCATCATAGATGCCATTTCATCCGGCATCGCCCACATTCCTTTGCCAATTTGGGCTCGCCCGCGAAGCCCGCAGCTCAATCCTATTTCAACATTTCTATTTTCGTATGACTTTATCCATTCGTAGTCTTTAATTTTGGCTTTTTCTGGGAACGTGCCTGCATGCATACTTGTAAAAATCTCATCGCCAGTCCGATCTAAAAATCCAGTGTTAATAAATACTAGCCGCATTTTTGCTGCGCGAATACATTCTTTTAAGTTAAGCGAAGTTCGGCGCTCTTCATCCATGATTCCTAATTTAATTGTGTGGGGTTTTAAGTTTAATATTGACTCAATGCGAGAAAATAACTCGCAGGTAAATTTGACTTCTGTTGAGCCATGCATCTTCGGCTTAACTATATAAATGCTTCCCGTTTTACTGTTGCGATACCCATCAGGTTTGTTTAAGTCGATCGAGCTTATCAGTGCCGTTAAAAAAGCATCGATAATATGTTCGGGCGCGTCCATGCCGGTTGAGTCTGTAGCCATTTCTGAGGTCATTAAAAAACCGACATTACGATTAAAAAGTAGGCTTTTGCCTGCAACTTTGAACTCGTTATCTTTTGAATCTAAGAAGTGTAAGTCGTCGTTGATCGTGCGGGTTATCTTTCTCGTCTTTTTTGTAAAATGTGCGCTTAAGGTACCTGTCATCAGCCCGAGCCAGTTGCGATAGACTGTAATTTTGTCGTCCACATCAACTGCAGCAACCGAGTCTTCGCAATCCATTATGGTGGTGAGAGCTGCCTCGAGATGGATGTCCTTTATTCCCGCACAATCACTACTGCCAACTTCAGAGTTTCGGTCAATAACTAGTTGAATGTGAAGGCCGTTATTCTTTAGTAAGATTGAGCTGGGGTCGTGCCGGCTCCCCCTGTACCCAGCGAAGCGAGCGGGCTCTTTTAAACTTGTTTTTAGCCCACTGTTCATAATTGCTGCCAGGCCATCGTCGACTAGGTATTGAACGACATCCGCGTGCGAACCTAATAGGAGAGGTGCTGACGAATCTAAGAAGGTGCGTGCATAGGAGATAACTTTTTCACCTCGAAATCGACTGTAGCCAGACACCATATTTCTATCTTCATCGTCGATAATAATATCACTCCCGTACAGAGCATCGTAGAGACTGCCCCAGCGAGCGTTTGCCGCATTAATTGCAAATCGAGCATTCTTGAGAGGGACGACTAGCTGTGGCCCGGAGAGCAAAGCTATTTCTTCGTCAACATTTTTCGTGCAAATACTGAAGTCCGCGCCTTCAGTCTCTAAGTAACCAATGGACTCTAGGAATTTTTTGTAATCTTTCTCATCAAAAGTCCGATGCGTTTGGTGCCAAAGGTCAATTTTTATTTGTAAGTCCTGTCTTTGACTCAGGAGAGTTTTAGTTCCTGCAGAAAAATCATCGATTAGAAGATTAATGGCGTCCCACAATTGACCTGCATCGATTTCGGTAAGTGGCAGGATTTCTTTCTCGATGAAATGCCTTAGCTTTGGGTGGAGCATTTTGAACTGTCCTCTGGGTGCTAAGTTAGCCTATGTTTGGCGTTTGAGTTAAGCTTAACTGAATTACCATGAGTTTTGCATCTGCACGCTTACCAATACAAAGCCAGGTGCGAGGCGAATGGATGAAAATCGCCCGGTGACAGATTTTACACCGATTATTGAGCTGCTCTTACGAGGGTTTGGAGGGTTTTATGGTTTCGTTGACGGATTACTGTGATAAGTTTCTTAGAGGTTTGTATATTTCTTTCGCTGTCTTGTATTCAATCTCATTTGCCTCGGCTGCGGAAAGTGACTGGATAACTCTGATTTCTGGCACAGATGGTTTAGAGAATTTCTATGTTGATGGTGATGCCGACTGGATAGCTAAAGATAATAGTGTTCAAGCGACGAGCGGCACTGGGCCCTCTTGGCTTGTAAGTAGAGATAGTTATGCCGATTTTGTGTTGCGAGTTGAGTTTTGGGCGAGCGACGATGCCAATAGTGGTATATACGTTAGATGTGCAGATGGTAAGAGAATAACGGATCGCACTTGTTATGAGGCTAATATTTTTGATCAGCGGGGAGATCCCTCATTCGGTACAGGTGCAATAGTCCACGTTGCTCCCGTAGATGAACCTAGGCCAAAGGTTGGCGGCACTTGGAATGTTTTCGTCATAACAATGGACGGTGACCATCTCATGGTGGATTTAAACAATAAAAGGACCGTTGATGTCCGTGATGACCTTCTTGATAGCGGACCGATTGGTTTGCAGTGGGGAAGAGGAAAGATACGGTTTCGAAAGGTCGAAATTAGAGAGCTTTAAGTTAAATCTAGAACACTCGTATCAAATATTCTGTTAATTAAGGGGATTATGCAATGAAATTATTTAAACATGTTTTGGTGATGACAGTAGGAATTATGTTTCTTTATTCGAGTATCAACGCTCAAGAAGCAACGATAATTGGGGATGTTGAAATGCCCGCGATTGAGAGTAGTGATGCGTTCAATAAGATGAGGAATAAACTTGGTAAGTGGCAAGGAGAGATGACACAAGGATTGACAGGAGAAACGTTTAATGTCTCATATGAATGGAGAATCACTTCTGGCGGGAACACCATAACTGAAACGATCATAGAGGATGGGGTTGAGATGCTAACAACCTACAATGATGATAACGGTCAGCTGGTCGTAAAGCACTATTGTGCTCTCGGAACGGAGCCTGTCTTTATGGTGACACAAGCCACTGACAACGTGATCGCAATTTCCTTCGATGAGTCTCGATCTGATTTGCAGGCCGATCACCATAATTTTGTGGAGAGTATGAAGTGGACTACTGACTCTACTAATTCAAACGTTATGGTATTTGAGAATGTTATAATTCAGGATGGAGAGAGATCTAACAATAGAGCCGTATTAAGTAAATTGTAAAATTTAGAAAAAGGCTCGTTGAGGGGCTTTGTGGATTATGCTAACAGGGCGTTTGTGTCATGGAACCAAACTTTTTAGCTTTGCAGGTTATCGCCGAGGCTTCTTTAGGGATATTAGGTTTTTCGGCGATATTAATAGGGTTGAGTCGCGCGACAGACGGGTTCAGTGTTCCCGATAATTTCCGTATCCAACTTTTAATATATTCCGCTTTTGGCGCAATGTTTGGTGCGCTTATTCCTTTTGCTATTTTTAAAAGTGAAGATGCGGATGTTTCATGGGCCATAATTAATTGGACCGTTTGTATCTACTCAATTGCTGGTCTTTTTGCGTTTCCGAGTAAGATGCTAGCTATAAGAAAGAAGGGGTTTAAGGCCTTGTTCCCCCTTAGATTATTCTTTTTTCAGACTGGCATCTTGTCGACTATTTTTCTGTTATCTGGAAGTATGATTATCAATGTCATTGTTCTCAGATCGAATGTGTACGTGATTTGTTTGTTACTTTTTCTCGTCCAAAGTTCGGTTGCTTTTATCAGAACAATGTTCTACCGGGTAACGTGATTTGCGAGCGCTTTTGGCTATTTGATAGAAAACTCAAATTTGTTCGGTCGTAAAAATTCAACGATAAGGATAATGGTGGATGTTTGAGATTTACAATTTAGTTTTCTTTGCTTTGTGGATGATTTTGACAACGATTTTTGTTCAGGCGGTAGTATTGATCGTTGCACACAGAATGCAAAAAAACTATAAAGTTGGTGTGATAGACGCTTCTCTGGGACAGCAATCTTTTTTGTTTCGCAGTTATCGGGCTTTCTGGAACTCTATTGAAAACATAGTTCTTTTTTTTTCGTTGGTGATTATTGCAATCCTGGTTAATTATGATTCAGACAGGTTGAACATAATAACTTGGACTTATGCCGTTTCAAGAATCGGGCACATGCTCGTATATTATTTTATCGCAACAGATAGAAACCCAAGTCTTCGGAGTGTCTTTTGGCTCTTTGGGTTTTTCGCCATGGCGTCTTTACTAGCTGATCTCGGTCTTTTTATTATGCAGAGCATTTAAAAAAAGATTCAGAGCTATCTGATTTATTAAAATTAAAATTAAAATTAAAATTAGAACAGGAGAAATTTATGTCCGCGATTATTGAGCCTTCGTTTCGCGAAAGTGTAGATATCATGTTTGATCGTGCTGTATCCATGGTTGATCTGCCCCCTGGGCTGAAGGAAACGATCAAAGTCTGTAATGCCACATACACTGTCCGATTTGGTGTACGGTTGAGGGGTGACGTCCATACTTTTACCGGTTACCGAGCTGTTCATTCAGAGCACATGGAGCCTGTGAAGGGCGGAATAAGGTATGCCAGCTCCGTAAATCAAGATGAGGTCGAAGCCCTTGCAGCGCTGATGACTTATAAATGTGCATTGGTAGACGCGCCATTTGGGGGCTCGAAAGGGGGGCTCTGTATTAATCCTAGAGATTACGATGAACATGAGCTGGAACAGATAACCCGACGATTTGCGTATGAGCTTATTAAGAGAGACTTGATTAATCCTAGCCAGAATGTGCCGGCACCGGATATGGGTACCGGAGAACGGGAGATGGCGTGGATAGCTGATCAGTATTCTCGAATGAATACCACCGATATCAATTCGAAAGCGTGTGTCACCGGTAAACCGATCAACGCGGGCGGTATAGCGGGGCGAGTGGAGGCTACTGGGCGTGGTGTTCAATATGCATTGAGGGAATTTTTCCGCGAGCCAAAAGACGTTGCTAGAGCAAATTTATCGGGTTCGCTTGAAAACAAAAAAATTATTGTTCAGGGCTTGGGCAATGTTGGATACCACGCAGCAAAATTTCTACAGCAGGAAGATGGAAGTTGCATTACCGGTGTAATAGAGAGAGATGGTGCAATTTTCAATAATGGTGGTCTAGATATAGAGGCCGTGCGTGAATGGATCTCGGAGAACGAAGGGGTGGCTGGCTTTCCTGATGCAGAATTTATCAAAGAGGGAGCAAAACTTTTAGAAGCCGAATGCGATATATTGATTCCTGCTGCAATGGAGGGCGTAATTAATATCCACAATGCGGCTAACGTGCGCGCTCCGCTCATTATTGAGGCAGCAAATGGTCCAATTACTGCCGGAGCTGATGAGATTCTGAGAGGAAAGAATTGCGTCATTATCCCTGACATGTATGCGAATGCCGGGGGCGTTACCGTCTCTTATTTTGAGTGGGTTAAAAACCTTAGCCATATCCGATTTGGTCGGATGGAACGGCGCGAGCAAGAGGCTCGTAATGAATTAGTGATTTCTGAACTGGAGGATCTCTCCAAGTCGGTTGGAAGCCAATGGAGTCTGACGGATTCGTTCCGAGAAAAATATATAAAGGGCGCGGGGGAGCTCGAGTTGGTGCGGTCGGGCTTAGACGACACTATGCGAGGGGCTTTTCAGTCGATGCGAGCGTTGTGGCATGAGAATGAAAAGGTGTCCGATCTTCGATTAGCGGCCTATCTAGTCGCCATTGAGAAGGTAGCCGCTAGCTATAAGTCAAAGGGTCTTTAATGACTAAGCGTACACTTCGTTTTAGAGAGCAGAGGCTCAAAAATTCTGTGCTGAGTAAGAGATGTTGTTTTCGTTATTTGCTGCGGCTTTTTAAATAAAAAACCACCCAAGGGGGGTGGTTTTTTATTTGTCGTTTTCTGCGTTTTTATCAATTGTTTCGATAAGATCTCACGGGCGGTAATTGCGATCCAGATAGATCGTCGGGGACACTTGTCTCTACCCGCACGGTGTGGGTGAGTGTTCCAATCCCCTCGATGTTAGCGCTTATAGTTTCGCCGTCAATCAAGAACCCGGAGCCAGATGCGCGTTCTACTCGTCCTGCTCCAGTTCCGCCTGATGTGCCGCTCTGCATCACATCGCCGGGGAAAATTGTAATAAGAGAAGACGCGTATTCAATCAGCTCTGGAATGTTATGAATCATATCTCCCGCCCGAGCCTCTTGAACGGTAACGCCGTCGATGACAAGCGTCTGATGCAGTCGCTCCATTGGGTCGCCGTAAAATTCTTTTGGCACGATCCAGGGTCCCTGAGGTGCGAACGTGTCGTGACCCTTGCCAACAAACCAATCTGATCCTGAGCCGTAACCGCCTGGTGGGCGCCCACCTCTGTCAGAAATATCCATAGCAACCATGTAGCCGAATACGTGATCGTAAGCGCGGTCAGCGGAGACATACTTACCCGTGCGACCGAAAACGATTGCCATTTCAACTTCCCATTCAATTCGGTCTCGCCCAAAAGGCATAATTATATCATCTCCATCGCCCACAACTGCGCCTCGAGTGGGTTTCAAGAAAAGATAAGGTACACCTCTATTGACTTGACGCTCTCGGTTGCGCGCTGCCTGCTCGTCAGCATTACAGCCCTCGCATGCATGGGTATAAAAATTGACGGCTGCATTCATTATCTTACTCGGGTATTGAATTGGCGCCAGTATATCGACGGTGTCGACAGAGTGAACGTAGCTTGGCTGATTGCCGTCATTGAGAAGTCCTTCTTGGTTGAGCCAATTCACTACTTCATATATTCGATACTTCAATCCGTAGTCATACTGCTCAATTAATCCGAGCATGTCAGCTGGCATATTCAAGGTGCTGTAGCGTGGCAGGAGCTCCATCGCGCGGTTTGCAGCGGTTAAGTCAACGATTACTTGGTCGTCGTCCAAGACAAGTCCGACTGTTGGTATATCATTAATCGCGAAAGTACCCACTTTGAACGGTTGTGATGATTCCATTGCTTGCGCAAATAAACCAACCGGTGTCATAAGAGTTGCCAATGCACTGAGTGCTATGGCAAAAAGAGATTTTTTTAGCATTATTCTGCTCCAATTCATTGGTTAATCGTTTGTCTGGCCTAAGTATTCGTTAATAATAAATTTTTTGGGTGGTTTTTTTACATTTCGTACTTCCCCGATAGTAATCGTATTGTAGGAAAAATAAAAGTAACTGCCTGTGAATTCCTTGCAAGGGCAAACTCACTGTTTTGAAAGCCTGGTAAGCAAGAATTGGCGCACACGTGGCTTATGAAACTGAGTTTATTACAAAGCCAATCTCCCTCACGATCATACCGACCAGGCATATCGCTGATAAGATAAATAGTGGGGCTCTTACTGACACGTTATTAGTAGTGGTATGAACCAGCGAGTGTACCGTTCTGAGAATGACATATCCCCAGGCAAGTTGGACATGAATTAGATCGACATGCTCGGAGAGGAATATATATATTATCAAGGCGTAAAAAAGCGTTGGTTGCTCAAACAGGTGATTGTGGTTATCAGTGATGTAACGCATCCAATTCGGAAGCTTGGGCCTGAGATCTTCAGAATGTTTTGCGGATTGAAGGTTGCCAAAATTCTGGATAATCGAAGGGATTCTAGATACCCCAAGTAAGACAATCAGTATTCCTGACAAAACGATCATTGCGAGCATTGGCTGCAGAATTTCCATAGTTTTTCTTCCTCAATTATAATGAAGTTAATATGCAACAGTAATTTGCAACGTACAACTAGCTGGTTACTCAAATAAGAAAATTCTCATTGGAGATTTAATGATGAAAATGTTTGGAATCTTAATATTAGTACTGCCCGCACTCGTTTTTGGAGCGGACTTGCCGGAAATGGTTATTGGAGAAAAGAATATTGAGCCCGGAGTCTCGCTTATTTTTGAGGGTGCGATAAAGGATGATGTTGCGCCAAGTAATATTTTTGGCTTGGAGTCAGATTCAGATATTCATATTGAAGTCGTTGCTACTTGGAATGATGACGCGCCACGAGGTTCCGTGACTGGAGGATTTGTTGCTTACTTAGATATTACAGCGCTGATTACGAATCAGGATACTGGTGAAGAGACATTTGTTCGTTTAGACCCACATGTAAACATGTCCGATAATTTTCATTATGCACGGAATACGAAACTGCCCGGTGCGAGAGACGAAATATATTCAGTAGTTTTTTCTGTGCGTGGTCCAAGAATTTCAGAAGTCGGTATGCATTTTGATTGGCGACAAGAAGTCGGCGAGAGATTGATTGATGGGCAAACATTTAAATTTACAGACCTTGATTTTTCTCTGATAGCCGAAGCTACTCGCCGATGATTGATCGGGGTTTCGGTGGGACGATTATAGGTGAACGTAATAAGCTTCACAGATTTTGACTTGTGCCCCACGGTAAACGGTCTTGGTTTTAAGTTAGCGCTGTTTTTGAGAATCATTATCATGTAGAGAGAGTTTTGATGTTGCTTATTCCTATCACGGTGCGAATGTACTTAACCGTCGGAAAGATTTGACAAACACCTAGCATACGCGCCGGTCGCCGTGATAAAATTCGTCCGATTTTTTTTGTTCAATTTTTGATCCCGCTTCAGAAATGTTGGGGGGCTAAATTGCCAAGCCTAAATTTCGAGAGAATTTGGTCTGTTAGGCCAAGCGCTTACATACTCTTCGGTTGTGCAAGGGTGATGTAAACTCAGCCGCAAAAAAATTCGAACCTTGAGGAAAGTACTTTTGGATATTGTAGCGATGGAAATTGTGAGACCTGAAGTCGCGTCTTTCTTAATCTATGGATTTGCTGTTCTCGCCATAGTCTTGACGATGTTGGGTCTCTCTTTTGTGTTGGGTCAAGAAAAAGCTGCGCATTCAAAAAACTTGCCCTTTGAGTCCGGTATTGTTTCAGTTGGAAGCGCAAAGTTTCGAACTACGATCCACTTTTATTTGCCGGCAATTCTTTTTATTATCTTTGACCTTGAAGTGGTCTTTTTGTTTGCCTGGGCCGTAGCTGTTCGAGAGGCGGGTTGGGCTGGATTTATTGAAATTTCGGTATTCATCTTTGTCCTGCTCGTAGCGCTATTTTACCTCTATAGGATTGGTGCACTCGACTGGCGTACTCAAGTTCAGAGACGAGAACTCCGAGGGATGGTCGGTCCAGGTGGTGTTACAAATAAACGGGAGTTTAAGCTGTGAGTTGGAGCCTTGAGTCTGCAGAAAAGTCCAATGCGCCTCAGCGTGGTGGTAACGACGCTGATGATTTTATTCGAAATAACGTCATGATGGTGACACTCGAAGACATGGTCGCCTGGGGCCGCAAGAACTCGATTTGGCCATTTAACTTTGGCCTCTCTTGTTGTTATGTTGAAATGGCGACGGCGTTTACAAGTCGCCACGACTTAGCCCGATTCGGTGCAGAGGTTATCCGGGGAACCCCCAGGCAAGCAGATATGATTGTGATTGCGGGAACAGTTTTTCGGAAGATGGCTCCCGTGGTTAAACAGCTGTACGACCAGTTACTGGAGCCGAAGTGGGTGATATCGATGGGTTCCTGCGCCAATTCGGGGGGCATGTATGACATTTACTCGGTGGTACAGGGTGTGGACAAGTTTCTGCCAGTCGATGTCTACGTCTCAGGGTGTCCTCCCAGGCCAGAAGCGCTTTTGCAGGGCCTTTTACTTTTGCAGGAGCAAATTGGAAAGCAGCGGCGTCCGTTAAGTTGGGTAATAAATGAGCAAGGTATTATTCAACGCGAGAAGGATGACGTGCAGCGTGTGGTCCGGGGGCCCGAGAGGATAGCTGCAACTGAGTTGCGATCGCCAGATGAGATTTGAACGCCCCAACGAAGCGATCTATTACTCCGCCTCGAAGATAAACTTTATTTCAAATTAACAGGAATTTATAGGGTAAATGCTAGCTGCTGAACACATAAGAGAAAACACGGTTCGAGGCGACGTTCCGGCGGCTGCTCAGGCCGCGCTCGAGCTTTTAAGAAAAGAATTCGCTGGAGACATACTTGCGGAGCAGGCGAATTGTGACTTTATTCCAACCCTCTGGTTTGATCGGGCGAAAGTTAAAAGTGTGCTTAATTGTTTGCGTAAGAACTCGTTTGCTGGAAATAGATTCGAGATGCTTTTTGATTTAACGGCGATAGACGAGCGGGCTCGCGTTCATCGCGATGGGCAGCCTTTGAGCGAATTTACTGTTATGTATCAATTAATGTCTTTCAGCGGCAATTGCGATTTTCGGATAAAGGTTCCGCTTTTTGATGCGGATCTTATTCTTCCGACGGTTTCGGATTTTTGGTCCAATGCTAATTGGTATGAGCGTGAAGTGTGGGATATGTTTGGCATTCGGTTTGATGGTCACCCCAACCTGTATCGCTTGGTGTTGCCTCCAACGTGGGAGGGTCACGCATTACGAAAAGAGCATCCTGCGCGGGCTACTGAGATGGAGCCTTTTTCACTAAGTGATGCGCAAACGGATGTGGAGCAAGAAGCTCTCAAGTTCAAACCGGAAGAGTGGGGAATGCAGAGGAAGTCTGACGAATCGGAATTCATGTTTTTGAACTTGGGCCCAAATCACCCGAGCGTTCACGGAGCATTCCGAATCGCGGTGCAACTTGACGGCGAGATTTTAGTTGACGCAGTTCCCGACATTGGATACCACCATCGCGGTGCTGAAAAGATGGGAGAGCGACAGTCATGGCATACCTTCATTCCTTATACAGATCGGATAGATTACTTGGGTGGCGTAATGAACAACCTCCCCTATGTGATGGCCGTCGAAAAAATGGCCGGTATTCAGGTACCAGAGCGAGTAAAAGTTATTAGGATAATGCTGTCGGAAATGTTTCGGATCTGTAGCCACCTCCTCTTTTACGGAACTTTTGCTCAGGACGTAGGGCAGCTGTCACCGATCTTTTATATGTTTGTTGAGCGTGAACGGATTTTTAACATTATAGAATCTATTTGCGGAGCCCGCATGCATCCCGGTTGGTTCCGTATTGGTGGGGTGGCTCAAGATTTGCCTGCAGGTTGGGAAAAAAGGGTGCGAGAACTCCTTGATTTTATGCCAGCCCGTTTGGATGAATATGACAGCATGGTATTGAATAACGGGATTCTTAAGAGGCGCACACAGGGCATCGGATCATATACAACGGAAGAAGCCTTCGATTGGGGAGTTACTGGAGCGGGCCTCCGCGCAACAGGGTACGAATGGGATTATAGGAAGCAAAGACCCTATAGTGGATATGAAAATTTTGAATTTGATATTCCAATTGCAGAAAACGGTGACTGCTACGATAGGTGCGCGGTTCGCGTTGAAGAAATGCGGCAAAGCTTGAGAATTATTAAACAGTGTGTCGATAACATGCCGTCGGGTGATTATAAGTCGAGCCATCCACTGACCACTCCGCCTCGTAAAGAAAAATCAATGAAAGATATTGAGACTTTAATTAATCACTTTTTAAGTGTGAGTTGGGGCCCGGTTATTCCGCCTACCGAAGTATCAATGGCGGTCGAGGCGACGAAGGGAATAAACGGATATTACTTGGTCAGTGATGGAAATACGACTTCTTATCGAACCCGAATTCGGACTCCCTCCTTCGCGCATTTGCAAATGATACCAGCAATTTCGCGCGGTTTTATGGTGTCAGATCTAATTGCAATAATCGCAAGTATTGATTTTGTGATGGCCGACGTAGACAGGTAGTTAAGTCCCATCGTGTTCGGCGAATTTTTGGAACAACGGTTTAGATGTGGAATGATGAACATTCGGTAAGGGTACTAATTCTGTTAGGCAGTGAGAGAAGCGCTCAATGAATCGTGAAGTTATAGTCAGTTCCGGAAAAATTGCTCGAGAACTCAGTGAAGCTGAAGTTAAAGAGATTGAGCACGAGCTTACCCTTTACCCAGACAAAAAAGCGGTTGGGCTAGAGGCGTTAAAAATTGTCCAGCGTCATAACGGTTGGGTTTCCGATGAGAGCATGCTTGCTATTTCAAAGTATCTGGATATAGCTCTAAGTGAGCTGGAGGGAGTAGCCACTTTTTTTAATTTGATTTATCGGCGTCCTGTTGGGAAAAACGTGATCCTTTTTTGCGATAGTGTCAGTTGCTGGATTATGGGTTGTGAAAAAATCCGAAAAGAAATTAATGACCATTTAGGTATTGATTACGGTGAAACTACAGAGGACGGAGAATATACTTTGATCCCGGTGCCATGCCTCGGAGACTGCGATAAAGCGCCCGTAATGTTGGTTGGTGAAAAGATGCACCGAAATTTGACTGCAGATTCGATCAAAAGTTTGTCGAGTTCTGGTAAAGCCCAAAACAAGTCTGGGGAGTAGGCATGATAGGTAGTAACGAACGGCCTTTAACAAAGAACATTGATCCTTCACGAGGCGCCCTCGATATGGATGGTTACGAGCGCGCTGGAGGTTATTTGGGGGCAAAAAAAATTTCGTCCGGAATGGATTCAAGTTCTATGCTGGGAATGGTCAAGGATTCCGGCTTAAAGGGAAGAGGTGGGGCAGGATTTCCTACCGGTCTCAAATGGAGCTTTGTTCCTCAAGGGCCTGATAGTGAAGTTCAAAAGTACCTGGTAGTGAACGCTGATGAAATGGAGCCTGGAACGTTTAAAGATAGAATGCTCATGGAAGGGGACCCGCATCTCTTGATTGAAGGAATGATCATCGCGGCCTTCGCTATTCAGGCAAGCAAAGCCTTCATATTCCTTCGCGGAGAATATTTTGAATCGGAACGATGTCTAGTCAAGGCGATTTCGGAAGCGAGAGATAAAGGCTACTTAGGGGACAATATTTTTGGCAGTGATTTTAGTTTTGATATCGTTATGCATACTAGCGCAGGGCGGTATATATGTGGAGAAGAGACGGCGCTTCTAAATGCGTTAGAGGGGAAAAGAGCAAATCCTCGAGCGAAACCACCTTTCCCGCAAGTCAGCGGGTTGTGGGGCAAGCCAACGATTGTCAACAACGTAGAGACGATCTGTAATTTGCCTGGAATTATGGCAAATGGAATTGAATGGTACCAATCGATTGGTTCAGGCGGAGATTTTGGTACCAAGATTTTTGGTCTTAGTGGGAGGGTTAAGAACCCTGGGTGCTGGGAGCTTCCTCTCGGCGTAACCATCAGAGAGGTGATCGAGGAATATGGTGGTGGTATGCAAGAAGGTTATTCCTTAAAAGCATTTTTGCCCGGCGGTGGCTCCACTGATTTTTTAACTCCTGAACATCTGGACACTGAACTGACTTATGACGCGATCGGTAAGTTAGGCAGTCGCCTTGCAACTGGAACGATGATTCTCTTGGATGATAAGACCTGTCCGGTCGGCATGATAGGAAATCTTATGAAATTTTTCTCGCACGAGTCGTGCGGATTTTGTACCCCTTGCCGCGACGGATTGCCTTGGGTGGATAGTATCTTCGAAGATTTTGAGCGTGGTGGGGGTACTCATAAAGATCTTGCTATCTTGCACGATCACGTTGAATACATGGGCCCTGGAAAAACTTTTTGTGCCCTAGCTCCAGGAGCAACGGCGCCACTTGGGAGTGGACTAAAGCTTTTTAAAGATGAGTTTGAAGCTCATATAAAAAATCGCGCGTGCCCGTATAAACATTAAAGTATTTTTGTATTTCGTTCGTTGAATATTGAACGAGTGGTTAGATTTCAGGAAAAGTAGAGGGACGTTGGAATGGCTAAAGTGACAATAGATGGGGTGATATATGAATTAAACCCCGAAAACAATCTATTGCAAGAATGTTTGTCCCAGGGGTTAGATGTGCCTTATTTTTGCTGGCACCCGTGCATGGGATCTGTCGGCGCCTGTCGACAATGCGCGGTGAAGCAGTACAGGGATGAGAACGATACCAAAGGCACTATCGTTATGGCATGCATGACTCCCGTCAGTGACGGAGCGATTCTTTCTGTTGATGATGAACAAACGAAAGCATTCCGTGCCGGGGTTATTGAAAGTTTGATGACGAGCCATCCCCACGATTGTCCGGTCTGTGAGGAAGGCGGTGAGTGTCACCTCCAAGACATGACTCAAATGTCGGGGCACAATTACCGGCGACACGATAAGAAAAAAGTAACCCACCATAATCAATACTTAGGACCTTTTATTAGCCATGAAATGAATCGGTGCATTACCTGCTACCGATGCGTTCGCTACTACGATGATTATGCGGGAGGAACGGACCTCTCAGCACAAGCCTCTCATCACCATACTTATTTCGGTCGATTTGAAGAAGGCACCCTTGAGAACGAGTTCAGCGGTAACCTCGTTGAAGTTTGCCCAACAGGCGTCTTTACCGACAAAACTTTTAGTGAAAATTACACTCGAAAGTGGGATTTGCAGGTCGCGCCTTCTGTTTGTGTGGGGTGTTCGGTAGGTTGCAATATAACTCCCGGTGAGCGTTACGGGACCTTAAGACGAGTGGTCAATCGATATAACGATGAAATCAATGGGTATTTTATATGCGATAGGGGCCGCTTCGGTGCTCATTATGTTAATTCTGAGTCAAGAATCCGTGGCGCAAAAGATGCGAGTGGATTGTCTATTGCAGTCGGTGATGCTGAAGCTAAGCTTGGCGTTGTAATGCAAGAAGAAAACGTAATTGGCATTGGGTCGCCGCGTGCGAGCAACGAGGCCAACTTTGCCCTGAGAAGCAGAGTTGGAGCCGAGAATTTTTACTCTGGCCATTCTGATGATGAACATGCTGCGCTCGAAATAATAATTAGTGCGCTACGGGATGAGGCGTTTCATTGTCCGTCTATCCGCGAAATTGAAAATGCGGACGCTGTTTTGTTGCTTGGAATTGATGTAACAAATGTCGCTTCCCGTGTAGCGCTGGCGCTTCGGCAGAGCGTGAGGAACTTATCGAAAAATCTTGCACAAGAAAGTCGGATTCCGGTCTGGCAGGACTCGGCCGTGAGGGAGCTTGCGCAAGATCAATTGAGTCCCCTAGCAATTTTTTCAGTGGGGGCGACTCGTTTGGACGATGTCGCGACCTTTAAAGTGAACTTGGCTCCGGACGAGTTACTAAAAGCAGCGGTTCAGCTTGACAGCGTTATCAGCGGTGAGTCTGTGGACGGTAGTCACGCTGATATCGGGCCCACGCCGAAGTGTCTTAATCAAATCAGCGAAGCGCTCTTGGGTGCAAGCAATCCGTTGATTGTATGCGGAACAAGTGCTGGTGTTGAAATGCTGCGCGTCGCTACGAATATAGGGCACAGTATCAGAGCTCAAAGAGATGTGGCCGTTGATCTAGCTCTTTTACCGACTGAGGGTAACAGCGTTGGGCATGCCTTGATGGTTCGCGAGGGCAACACCCTCGGAGAAGCGTTTGAACGGATCGCGAAAAATTCAATTAAAAGTGCGTTGATTTTGGAAAACGATCTTTATAATCGGGCGCCCTCCGCAAAAGTTATAGCTGCGTTTGAGTCGCTGGAAAATAGGATTGTGATTGATCACATTGAGACTAAGACAACTCAGGCGTCAACTCTACTTCTTCCCTCTACGGCATTTAGTGAGCATGAAGCGACATTCGTCAATTATGAGGGAAGAGCGCAACTAAGTTTTCAAGTTAATGATTGTGGAACAAGCGCAAAAGCAGCCTGGCGCTGGCTCCTCGACGAGGAGTCCCATAGTCCTGATAGCGTTATAAGTAAATGCTCTGAGGATATTAGTGATTTCTCAAAGTTAACGGAGTGCTTGCCGAAGGCGGGAAGCTTAGTTGCTGGAATGAAGGTGCCAAGGCAATCTCACAGATACAGTGGCAGGACTGCGATGTCGGCCAAAGCCAATGTGCATGAGGGAAAACAGGCCGTGGATAAAGACTCGGTAATGTCGTTTTCAATGGAAGGCGTTTATCCACAAAAGGATGCCTCCATCCTAGCTTCTCCCTGGGCGCCAAGTTGGACGTCGAATCAGTCTATAAGCAAGTTTCAGTCGGAAGTTAACGGTGCTCTTAAGCAAGGGCAGTCAGGAGTTCATCTGCTTTCACGTTGCAACAAAGGATTTAAATACAAAGTTGAGGTCCCTGAAAAAACGATTCAAGGTCTTCAGATTTTCCCAGCACAGCACATTTTCGGTAGTGAAGAGCTGTCAGGGCACGCCCCGCCAATTCAAGAACGTATGACCGACGCTTATGCCGCTATTTCGCCAAAAACCGCTTCGGAGATTGGGGTTGACGCAGGGGATTTTGTTAGGTTTAGAGGTTCTGAGATTTGCGTTGAAGTTTCTATCCGAGTTCTGGTGCCGGATGCAGTTGTTTTGGTTTACCCCGGAAATCGTGCTGCGGGAGTTCATTTTAATTTTCGAGACATAGGACGATCCCAAATCCTAGAGCGGGTCGAAACGGCTCCAGAAAAGATTGCCTCGACTAGGTTAGGTTTAAGTCAACTGTTGGTCAATGACCTTTTTGGGGAGCGGGGCTAGAATGACTTGGGAGATTGGATCAGGGCTGAGTATTGGTGCGATTTTGCTCGTGGTCATCGTAACCGCTGCGATGCTGATTTGGGTGGAAAGGCGACTGCTCGGTTTTTGGCAAGATCGTTTGGGTCCGAATAGAGTTGGGCCTTTCGGCCTTCTGCAAGTGGTAGCAGATATGATTAAAATATTTACGAAAGAGGATTGGATACCGCCTTTCGCTGATAGATTTAGTTTTGTTCTTGCTCCCACCATTATTATGATCGTAATCCTAATGAGTTTTTCGGTCATCCCATTCGCGCCTGGATTGGGAGTTGTCGATTCTAATGTAGGAATACTTTTCGTTTTAGCGATGGCTTCCCTAGGAGCCTATTCAGTAATGCTCGGTGGGCTGGCTTCCGATAATAAATATGCGCTTTTGGGAAGTTTACGCGCTGCAGCACAAATGGTTAGTTATGAAGTTTTTATGGGGGTATCTCTCCTTGGCGTTGTGGCTTTGGCAGGATCCTTTAATTTGCGGGAGATAGTTATCGCGCAAGAGGGAGGTTGGTATGTCATTCCGCAGTTTGTGGGCTTTGTGATTTTTTTAATTGCTGGAATTGCTGAAAGCCACCGACTGCCTTTCGATATTCCTGAGGCCGAACAAGAGATTTGCGCCGGATATCATACAGAATACTCAGGGATGAAGTTTGGTATGTTTTTTGTAGGGGAATACCTAGGCTTAGTCTTAATATCATCTTTGATTACGGTTCTGTTTTTTGGCGGTTGGAATGGACCGGCACTCTTGCCTCCGATAGTTTGGTTCTCTGCGAAAGCTTTCTTTTTCATCGCTTTTTTTATTCTTCTTCGCGCGGCGATTCCCAGACCAAGATATGACCAATTGATGAGTTATGGATGGCTATTTTTACTACCTCTTTCGCTGGTCAATTTGCTGGTGACGGGCGCGGTTATTTTAATGCAGATTTAATAGATAAATTTGATCTTCGGGAACATTGTAATGGCTACATTTTTTAAGCTTGTATTGTTAGTAAAAGATACGCTGATAAGCCAGGTTGTAAGCCTGTGGAAAGTTTTCATGCACCTTTTTGTAGAGACCGACACGGTGCAATATCCAGAGCAGCAGCCGCACATGTTTTCCCGGTGGCGCGGGAGAATAATTTTAACGCGTGACCCTGATGGAGAAGAAAGATGCGTCGCCTGTAATCTTTGTGCGGTTGCGTGTCCGGTTGATTGTATTGCTCTGCAGAAAACTGAGACAGAAGAAGGTCGTTGGTATCCCGATTTCTTCCGTATTAACTTTTCAAGATGCATCATGTGTGGTTTTTGCGAAGAGGCTTGTCCTACTAACGCGATCCAATTAACTCCTGATTTTGAGATGGCAGAGTACAAGCGTCAAGATATGGTTTGGGAAAAAGAGGATTTGCTGATTAACGGAACTGGAAAGTATCACGAAACCAATTTTTATCGGATTGCGGGTAAAGCAATTCCTGGAAAGGATAAAGGTGAGGCGCGCAATGAATTGCCGCCGGTTGATACTAGGAGTCTTTTGCCGTGAGTTTCCTTTTTTACGCGGGGGGTGTTGTCGCACTAATCTCCACTCTTCTTGTTATTTTACAAACCAATGTCGTTCATGCACTCATTTATTTAGTTCTTTCTTTGCTAGCTGTTGCGGTAGTTTTCTTTAGTCTTGGAGCGCCTTTCGTCGCTTTACTGGAGGCAATTGTGTATGCCGGTGCAATCATGGTTTTATTTTTGTTTGTAGTGATGATGCTTAATTTAGGACAAACAACACGGGAACAAGAAAAAGCATGGCTCCCGACGAAGGTATGGTTCGTTCCGGTTGTACTTGCTACGATTTTGTTAATCGGACTTTTAAGCAGCTTCCCAGTGAACTCCATTGAGGTCGCTGAGGTGGGAGTGATGGAGGTCAGTGGACTGCTGTTTGGCCCGTATGTGCTTGCGGTTGAGCTGGCTTCTTTTTTACTTTTGGCCGGGCTTATTTCTGCGTATCACCTCGCAAAATCACGGTGAAATTTGTTAAAGACGAAGTTACTAAGGATGGTTTCTGATGTACACAATTCCGTTTGAGCATGGTTTGCTGCTTGCGAGTGCGCTTTTCGCTCTTGGGTTGGTGGGCGTTACCACGCGCCGTAATATCGTTTTTGTACTAATGTCCCTTGAAATTATGCTGAATGCCACCGGATTGGTCTTTGTGGTTGGAAGTTCAAGGTGGGGCCATGCAGACGGGCAAGTCATGTTCCTCATGATATTAACGCTCGCTGCTGCTGAAGTTGCGGTCGGTCTCGCGCTCATTATTCAGTTATATCGAAGATTTAAAACAGTAGACATTGACGTCCTAAGTCAGTTGAAGGGTTAATTGGCGCGAGAGTATAGGAGATACAAGTGTTTGAGTCATTGGGGTTACTACCCACATTCCCGTTACTGGGTTTTCTGACCTTATTTTTAGCGGGTAGCTTTTTGCCTAGGGGCATAATCGGGTTAATTGGTGCGGGAAGTATTGGACTGTCGTTTCTTGTGGCGCTCTCTATTGTGATGCCATTTCTGTCTGGGGATTCGGATGTTACGCGCCACGTCGTTTATACCTGGTTATCGGTAGGTAATTTCCAATCAGAATTTGGGCTGTATTTGGATGGTTTGACGGTAGTCATGATTTTGGTCATAACAGGCGTCGGTTTTTTGATTCATCTATACTCTACCGGTTTCATGATTGACGATCCAAGTTATAGTCGGTTTTTCGCGATTATGAATCTTTTTGTGGCCTCCATGTTGATTCTTGTTATCGCTGATAACCTTTTGCTTCTCTATCTTGGGTGGGAGGGCGTTGGTCTGTGTAGTTATTTATTAATCGGATTTTGGTATTCGGATCCGGCAAACGGTTATGCGGCACGGAAGGCGTTTGTGACCACTCGGGTCGGCGACACGTCGATGGCGATTGGGCTCTTTTTGTTATTCACTCAGCTCGGCACACTGGATATTCAAAGTTTGATGGTGCTTGCGCAAGATAGATGGGATATCGGATCTGGTTTCGCCGTAGCAGCGAGTCTATTGTTGCTCGGTGGTGCAGTCGGCAAATCAGCGCAATTGCCTTTACAAACTTGGTTGCCAGACGCAATGGCCGGGCCAACGCCAATAAGTGCGCTGATTCATGCTGCAACTATGGTGACTGCCGGTGTTTACTTAATCGCTCGCATGCACCCTCTGTTCGAGTTGGCTCCTAATATTCAATTACTAGTTGCATTCATTGGGCTTGCTACGCTCCTGATAGCAGGATTCACTGCTATGACTCAGCATGATATTAAACGAATTCTTGCCTACTCGACGATCAGTCAGATTGGCTACATGTTTTTAGGTCTGGGCGTCGGCGCTTGGTCGGCATCAATATTCCATTTGATGACACACGCCTTCTTTAAGGCACTCCTATTTCTGGGGGCGGGAACCGTTATTCTTAGCCTCCATCACGAGCACAATATTTTTAAGATGGGGGGTAAGTGGCGCCAGCTTCCGGTCGCTTTTGCGTCATTTATGATTGGAAGCCTAGCTCTGGCTGCCTTTCCGTTTACGTCCGGATATTTTAGTAAGGATGAGATACTCATTGGCGCTCTCGCGGTTGAGGGGGTTGGATTTTGGCTTTGGTTTGGCGGAGTTGTAGGGGCTTTTTTTACAGGCGTTTACAGTTTCCGTTTGGTTTTTGTTGTATTTTTTGGCGAGAGTCGAGGCCACCATGACGATGGAGAAGTTACCGGTCTGGCTATGGCTATTCCCTTGTTCGTTTTAATGATCTTAGCTCTTTTTGGTGGGTTTATTCATATTCCTGTCGATAGTGTTTTTAGTCATGGAACGGAATTGTTGGGAACGCATGAGGAGCATTCTGTGAGCACCTTTATGCACGCGGTGATGATTGCTGTTCCGCTTATCGGTATTGGTGTGAGTTATCTGTTTTACTGCGCGAATATTTTCTCTGTCAATAATCTTATGAGGCTCCCGTTTGCGAAGAGCTTACATGCTCTTTGGTTTAGCGGTTGGGGTTTTGATTATTTATATAAGCTCCTTTTTATATCACCTTTCCTGTGGTTGGCTAAGATTAACCGTCGTGACTTTGTTGATACTTTCTACGCAGGCATAGTGGTGTTGACTGTCTTTGGTAATTCTTTATCAGTGAGATCTCAATCGGGGCTGCTGCGCTGGTACATTTTAAGCATTGTAATTGGAATTGTTCTGCTGGTGAGCGCGGGAGCATTCCTATGATTTTGTTGAGTTTGGTTGGAGTTTTTTTCTTTGGAGGCCTCTTGGCGTGGGTGTCTGAGATTATGGATGCGAGGTTGCCTCGTTGGGTCGCGATGCTAAGTATTCTGGTCTCTTTCAGTTTAGTTTTTCGTTTGATTTTTATGCTCGACTCGAGCGGTGGTGTTTTGCTGGGTTGGGTAGATGAATTTAAGGGCCCATGGATACCCAGCCTAGGCATTGATTTTTTCTTTGCGGCAGATGGCTTGACCGTACTAATGCTGGGTCTGACTATTCTTTTGGGCGCTGTTGCTATTGCTTCGGCATGGGACGAAATAAAAGAGAGAGCCGGGTTTTTTTACTTTAATTTACTTTGGACTTTAGCCGGGGTGGTCGGTGTTTTTACTGCTCTTGATCTATTTTTGTTTTTCTTTTTTTGGGAAGTAATGTTAATACCGATGTATTTTATTATTGCGATTTGGGGTCACGAGAATAGACGATACGCGGCAACGAAATTTTTTATTTTTACTCAGGTCACAGGGATGATGATGTTGGTTTCGTTGTTGTGCATGGTGTATTTCCATAGTCTCCAATTTGGAAGCTTTAGCTTTAATTATAACGACTTGTTGCGTGTTGATATCCCTAGGTCTCTCGATCTGTGGATCATGCTCGGTTTTTTTGCAGCTTTTGCCACAAAATTGCCAAGTGTACCCTTCCACTCCTGGTTGCCCGATGCTCATTCTCAAGCGCCAACAGCGGGCAGTGTCTTGTTGGCTGGCGTGCTCTTGAAGACGGGGGCTTATGGCTTAATAAGATTTACTATTCCCTTTTTCCCTGAGGCGTCTGAGATCTTTGCTCCAGTAGCAATGTTTCTTGCTGTTGTAAGCATTCTGTATTGCGCAAAAGTCGCTCTGGCACAGACCGATATTAAACGTTTAATCGCTTACACTAGTGTCAGTCACATGGGGTTTGTGTTGCTTGGGATCTATGCGTGGAACGAGCTAGGACTTCAGGGAGCAATCATGACCATGCTTGCGCACGGATTGAGCGCCGCAGCTCTATTTATGCTAGCGGGCGGCCTTCAGCACAGGATTCATACTAGAGACATGAGGGAGATGAGTGGTTTCTGGATTATAGCTCCGAAGATGGCAGTGGTTGCTCTGTTTTTCTCGGTTGCTGCGTTGGGCTTGCCTGGTCTTGGGAACTTTGTTGGAGAGTTCTTGGCGCTTTTGGGAGCGTTTAGCGTGAATATTCCCGCGGCAGTATTAGCAGCGTTTGGAGTGATCTTCGCCTCAGTGTATTCCCTTTGGGTAATGCAGTCAGTTTTTCAGGGCCCGCCGTTGAAGCAGGAGAGTAAAGCTCCATCACATGAAACGTTATTGGACTTGGACGGACGAGAATTATTCTTCTATGGAGTTATGATGATTGGATTATTGTGGATGGGGTTGTATCCGCAAACTTTCCTAGATTTTTCTTCAGGGGTAATAGAGGGACTAGTTACTTCAGATAGTGCAGCAGCTTTATATGCAGGGGAGTTTTTGAAATGAGCGGATCTGACGTGATACCGATGGCGATTTCAGGATCGGATCTGCTTGCTCTTGCACCTCATCTCGCTCTGAGCGTTACGATTGTTTTAGTTATGCTATTGATCGGCATCAAAAGAGTTTATGTCGTCTCTTCCGCCGTGAGTATGATAGGTTTAGGCGCTAGTGCTTTACTTGCTATCGTTCAGCTTTATCAATCAATTTCGATTGAGGTTTCGCAACAAATTACGCCCTTATTCAGGGTCGATTCTTTTTCCTTGTTCTTTGTTGCCATTATTTGTTGTGCTGCGCTCTCGCTATCACTATTTGCGTTTTGTTATTTTATGCGTTTAAACGATGACCGAGACGAGTATCAATTATTGCTTCTTCTAGCAACTTTGGGTGGGGTTACACTCGCTACAAGTGTTCATTTTATCGGAGCTTTGATTGGCTTAGAGATGATGAGTATGGCGCTGTACGGTATGTTAGCCTATCCGGTGCACTCCCATGAAAACTCAGGTGCAAGCCTGGAGTCGGCGTTCAAATACTTAATTTTATCAGCTGTCGCTTCCGCGACGATGCTGTTTGGCATGGGCTTATTGTATGCGGAGACAGGGTTGCTTACCGTTATTGGTGTTGGGGCGTTGGTCTCTGATCTTTCAGTACTTGTTGGGATCGGTTTGTTGTTCATTTTTGCAGGAATGGCATTTAAGCTTTCGTTAGTACCATTTCATTTGTGGACGCCAGATGTCTATGAAGGTGGCCCGATGCCCGCGAGTGCTTTTTTGGCTACAGTTGGAAAGGTCGCTGTTGCTGCCTTTATGCTTCGTTTAATTATGCATACAAATGCCTTATCAATACCCTCAGTTTATTTTGCTATTTATTCAGTAGCAATCGTTTCTGTCCTACTGGGTAACTTACTTGCACTGCGTCAGCTAAGTTTAAAGCGACTCTTGGCATATTCATCTATTGCGCATATGGGATATTTGCTGATTGCCATTCTTTCTTTCTCGGTCAGGAGTGATGGTTCAATTTCTTCTGAAACTGGATTGGCTATTGCTGCCGTTGTTTTCTATCTTCTCGCCTACGTGGTGATGTCGGTAGGCGCCTTTGGATGCGCATCTCTGGTCTCTTCAAGTGAGCATGAGTCTGACTCGATAGCTGATTACACCGGATTATTCTGGCGATCGCCTTGGCTTGCCTTGGTCTTGACTAGTATGCTGCTGTCATTGGCAGGAATTCCGTTAACGGGAGGGTTTATTTCAAAATTTTTAGTGTTTTTTGCCGCCGTTGAGGCCTCTCAGTGGATTCTTTTACTGGTATTGGTGGTTGGCAGTGGTATTGGCCTCTACTACTATTTGCGGGTCATTTTTCAAATGTTGCAATCACCGAGCAAGCTTGAGCATTTGGAGTTAAAAGGAAGTAATTGGGAGACACTCGGCGCTGTTTCAATGCTTCTTTTGGTTACTGTTGGCACCTTTATTTTGGGCGTTTATCCAGAGCCAATGTTAAATTTAGTGGAAGAAGTTGTTCTATCGTTGTAACCGATTTTTATCTCCAGTTTTAGCCAAGCGCTTACTCCTATTGAATCTAGCTGTAAAAACGTGCTTACATAATGTAAGTTACCTATAACGTTTGGATTTTTGTTATGCCTAGTTTCACTATCACCCCCATGGTTCTCGTAATCCCTGTGCTTTTCGCCATGATTTTTTTGGAGTTGCTGATTAGTTATTTCAAAGGTATCAAAGTTTATAGACTCCAAGATACTGTGACGTCGATAAACACTGGTCTCCTGAGTCAATTCGTTAATTCTACCGGTGCGATCATCAGCGTCTTTATGTATAGCGCGATCGAGCAGAGATTCGGGACCTTTGAATGGAGCGTTGAGAGTCCCTTTACCTGGGCCTTTTCTTTGTTGTTCTATGATTTTTTGTATTACTGGGTTCATCGTACTGGGCATGAAGTGAATATTTTCTGGGCAGCACACATCACGCATCATAGTAGCGAGGAGTTTAATATCTCGACCGCAATGCGGCAGGCGTCGACGGGTTTCTACTTCAAGTGGGTGTTCTACATTCCGCTGGCGGTTTTGGGAATTCCGCTACAGGTTTTTATTGTGGTCGGTCTTGTTGATTTGTTGTATCAGGTATGGGTGCATACACAGCTCGTTGGCAGACTGGGTTGGTTAGAAAAATTTTTAGTTACTCCCTCAAACCATAGAGTACATCATGGTCAGAACGATTATTGTATTGACAAAAATTACGGGGGTATATTCAGTGTCTGGGATCAGCTTTTCGGTACTTTCGCGATTGAGAGGGAAGAGGAGCCTATTGTTTACGGAATTCGAAAACCTCTAAATAGCTGGAATCCAGTTTGGGGTAATTTGCATTATTACCATCTGATAGTTAAGGGTGTTAAGAATCAGGATTCTTTCTCTAAGAAATTAATGTGTATTTTTGGAGAGCCTGCCTGGCAGGGAGAAGACATGCCCTCTTATAAATCCGAGTCGCCATCGGTAGAATCTTACAAAAAATTTGCGACATCACCTCCGAGGTGGGTGAATCTTTCAGGGCTTCTAACCACGCTACTTTCGGCTACTGTTCTGATTTTTTTTCTAGGCACAAAGGGCAACATGTCTGTTTTTATACAAACGCTTTGGGTCGCGATTGCGATTTTGATGGTTTTTAGTGCCGGAGCATTATGGAGTTCCTCGCGTTGGTATAGGGCTGAATGATAATTAGTCTTGCGCTATCGGATGCTTTCCTTTTTTGTATTTGTTTCTATATCTTACTTGCGGGTTCCCAATCCGTAACGTTTAAATTCGGGGTCTCTCTAGTAAGTGCCGCGTCGTGTCTTGGGGTGATGAAGTTTTCTGAAATCTTTCCGCTTCCTTCACTGCACGCATTTTTCTCAAGTCTCAGCGCATCTTCTGCGATTCTAATGATCACAGTTGGAGTGATATGGCGAGATAGGTTGGTTGCTACTTCGTTACGTTATGCGTGGATTTTATTTGTTTCGAGCGCCGCGGTAACTCTTATTATGAGTAATGCTTTTGGTTTAATCTATTTTGGATATGCAATCGCTGGCGTTTCGACCGTTGCATTAATTTTTCACCAAGCTATATTGAAAAGTAGAGACGGACTAATTGGAGGTGTTTCATTATTGTTCGGATTTCTCATTTTTTTAACAAAAATTGAGCTATTTACTTTCTTAAAGCCAGGTGATTACCTGCACTTTTTTATGGCAATGGGGGTTTATAAGCTCAGTAGATCAACCGGTTTAGTTTAGATATAGTTTGACTTGTTTAATTTAATGATAAGTGGAGAAGTGTTATGTTGAAATTTTTGTCATTTTTGTCATTTTGGCTACTTAGTAGCGTATCGTCGGCCGCGGCTATGGAGGACACGATAGTTGTTACGAGTACAGTCTTTGAGCATCATGGTATGGTGCCCGAAAAAAATTCGGCTTACTCAGATAATATTTCGATAGATGTCTCTTGGGCAAATTTACCCAGTGGAACGCAACAGGTAGCGCTTATCTGTGACGATCCTAAAGTAGTTGAGCTAGGTATGATGCCTAGTCCTTTCGTGCATTGGGTTGTATATAATATTCCAGCCACTGTCGATGGTCTGCCTGGCGGGCTGCCGAGCGACGAGGAGATTAGCGCGGTTGATGGATTAGATGGGGTAATTAATGGTATGAATGGCCTGCGCAGACCAGGGTATTTTGGGCCGAGGCCACCTGCCAACGGTGAGCTACATCAGTATGATTTCCGAGTTTATGCTCTGGACGCTGATCTGGACCTTCAGCCGGGTCTAAATAAGGACGGTCTGTTGGCTGCCATTGAAGGCCACGTGATCGGAACGGGAATGCTTATGGGCCATTACGAAAGAAAAGAATGACCCTAGCTCTCTAAGGCCGCTTCAAAGTGAAAAACGACTGTGCACTTACCAATGTATAGTCGTTTCCACCGAGTCTGCCTATGGGCTGAAGCGCGGCGATGTCAACAACCCCCTCTTGATTAATAAATTCGTCTTTGATATGGACGCCAATTACTTCCCCTAAGATTATTTTAAAATTGTCGGCATCAGACCAGCCCGGAACAGCGATACTCTTTACATATTTGCATTCCAAATTAACTGGAGCTTCAGCTAGGCGCGGAGCCGAAACTAAGCGTGACTCTAATGTTGTTAATCCTGTCATCGTAATTTCATCGACTGCTGAGGGGACATTTTTTGACGATTCATTCATTTCTTCTTTAAAATCCCATGTCGCTAAATTACAGACGAACTCTTTTGTATTCTCAATATTCCTGAGGGAGTCTTTTAGTCCATCTTTCGCTGCTCCGGTTCCTGAGGAAAACATCACCGTCGGCGGCTGATAGCTCACGGCATTAAAGAAGCTATAAGGGGCAAGGTTGGGAATGCCATCAAGGTCTAATGAGCTTATCCATCCTATGGGACGAGGTACGATTAGCGAGTTAAATGGGTTGTGGGCAAGGCCATGATTTTTCTTTTTAGGTTCATAGAACATAACTATTCCAATGATTTTGTTTATGAATTTTTAGCATTGAGGCGAGAGTTTTTCTGGGGTTTTCCAATCTAGTATAGTATATCTTAACTAATCTAAGATGTAGTTGTGTTGGAAAGATCTTTGGAATGAACTTTCTGACTTTCAGAAAGTATAGGGTCGACGAACTATCGTTAATGTATGAGCCCGAAATAGCTCGATTGTTGGTCCTGGGTTATGTGGAGCTGTAGGGTCAACCATATCGAGGAAAAGTCAAAACTGTGATGCATTTTGAGTGAAAATATTTTGATAAAAAGCGATCCCATGCAAGACCATCATTGGATGTTGAAGGCTTTAGAGCAAGCCAAAATTGCTGAGGCAATGGGTGAGGTACCTGTTGGCGCTGTCTTAGTTGGTAAGGGAGTGGCAGTAGCCCACGGTTATAATCAGCCTAGACGGAGTTTTGATCCTACGGCCCATGCTGAAATTATTGTGCTGCGTAAGGCTGCGGAGCGACTTTGCAATTACCGTTTGCCGAATACGACGGTATATGTGACGCTTGAGCCGTGCAGCATGTGTTTGGGGGCTTTAATTCATGCAAGAGTGAGTCGTCTCGTTTTTGGTGCTCGTGAGCCGCGCTCTGGCGCGATAGTTAGCCGCCAACGCTACGATCATATTGATTATTTTAATCATAAAATTGAATGGTCGGAAGGGATTCTGGCGGAAGAGAGCGCGAGCTTGCTTTCAAAATTTTTTGAAAGTCGCCGGACAAAAAGTTCATCATGTTTAGGTTAAGATAATTTGACTATATCACGACAAGGTAGTTGGGTTATTCTTTTCGCTTAACGTATAATGAAGATATTTCTGCTTCGTTTGTATCTCATAGCTAGGATTTCTTAATGCAGGTAATGTTTGGCACATCGGCATTCTCTTCTATGAAGTGTCAAAAGTTTCGTGAACTCCTTCAAAAACACATCACAAGTATTTCTAAAGTTGATACAAGGTATATACATCTTGTGGATGCCAGTTCGGAATTGAAAGATGAGGAATCGTCACTGCTTGCCTCGCTTTTGGGGTATGGCGAAAGCAGTTGTAACGAGGATGTTAAATCTGGATTTAAGCTTGTTAAAACGGTACTCCCTCGATTGGGCACCATTTCTCCATGGTCGAGTAAAGCACAAGATATTATAAGAAATTGCGGTCTAGATGCTATAAGTCGATTAGAGCGGGGCATAGAGTTCCAGATTTTTTCTTCCCAAGTGTTGGACGCGGATCAGGTTTCTTTGCTGGAGGCCCTCATTCACGACAGAATGACTGAGGTTGTGATTTCAGATGTATCCGAAGCAAAGAAATTGTTCCAAGAGAGTCCTCCAAAGCCATTGAAAAAAATTTTAATGATGGAGGAAGGAGTAGAGGCCCTTAAAAAGGCCAATTTGTCTTTGGGATTGGCATTAGCGGCTGATGAAATTAGATATTTGTTTAATCAATTTAACATCCTCAACCGAAATCCAACCGATATTGAGCTCATGATGTTTGCCCAGGCAAATTCTGAGCATTGTCGTCATAAGATTTTTAATGCCAGTTGGGAGGTGAATGGTTTTGTAGAGCAGCATTCACTTTTTGAGATGATAAAACACACCTACTCTACATCGCCTGATGGGGTGTTATCAGCTTACAGTGATAATGCCGCGGTGATGAGGGGGTATGAGGGTCACCGATTTTTTCCGAATGAGATTAGCAAAGTTTATGAGTTTCGAAAGGAGCCTGTTCATATTCTTATGAAAGTTGAGACGCATAATCATCCGACAGCGATAGCTCCCTTTCCGGGTGCTGCGACTGGTTCGGGGGGGGAAATTCGAGATGAGGGTGCGACTGGAACCGGAGCTAAACCTAAAGCTGGATTAACTGGGTTTAGTGTGTCGAATCTAAAGGTTCCAGGTTTTACTCAGCCGTGGGAGCAAGACTTTGGTAAGCCCGCACAAATTTCATCGGCTCTTGAAATTATGTTAGATGGGCCATTAGGTGGGGCGGCTTTTAATAATGAGTTCGGACGACCTGCATTGACGGGGTACTTCAGGACTTTTGAAGACTTCGTTGCAGATGACACAGGTCACGGAGCGGTGCGAGGTTTTCATAAGCCAATTATGATTGCAGGTGGCCTTGGAAATATTCGCGAGTCTCAGGTTCTAAAAAAAGAGATTAGAAAGGGCTCAAGCCTTGTTGTGCTAGGTGGGCCGGCAATGTTGATAGGGCTCGGAGGTGGTGCCGCTTCCTCTATGGCAAGCGGGGCCGGTAACGAACAGTTAGATTTTGCTTCCGTGCAGCGTGACAATCCGGAAATGGAGCGGCGGTGCCAAGAGGTGATTGATGCTTGTTGGCAGTTAGGTGTGAATAATCCCATCGCATTTATCCACGACGTTGGAGCTGGAGGGCTTTCAAATGCTTTGCCCGAGCTCGTAAAAGACGGAGGGTGCGGTGGCAGTTTCGATTTGAGGAAGGTACCCAGCTCTGATTCACAAATGTCCCCACTCGAAATCTGGTGCAACGAATCACAGGAGCGGTATGTAATCGCCGTAACTCCGGATCGCTTAGACATTTTTTCTAAAATTTGTAAGAGAGAACGCTGCCCGTTTGCTCTGGTTGGTGAAGCAATTGAAGAAAAAAAGATCGAAGTCATGGATTCCCACTTTGAGAATGTGCCAATTAATCTACCAATGGAAGTGCTTTTTGGTAATCCTCCAAAGATGCATCGTAAGGCAAAAATTGAGCTGCAGCCTCGAGACAACTTCAACTTTGATGGTATTGGTTTGGTAGACGCCATTGATAGAGTTCTCTCCTTGCCAAGTGTTGCCAGTAAAAGTTTCTTGATAACTATTGGCGACCGAACTATCACGGGTATGGTTAATCGGGACCAAATGATCGGGCCTTGGCAAGTTCCCGTTGCTGACGCGGCAGTCACAGCCAATTCATATTTAGGCTATCGAGGGGAGGCAATGGCTATGGGTGAGAGATCTCCCGTCGCGCTTTTTGACGCTGCGGCCTCGGGTCGAATGGCAATCTCGGAAGCGCTCACGAATATAATGAGTACTGATATAAAAAATATCGGGGACGTAAAACTGTCGGCAAACTGGATGGTGGCAGCCGGCTATGCGTCAGAGGATGCGAAGCTCTATCAAACAGTTCAAGCCGTCGCTATGGATCTTTGTCCAAAGTTAGGGATATGTATTCCAGTTGGAAAGGACTCGATGTCAATGAGGACTGTTTGGAAGGATAAAGATGACCTTATCGAACATAGTAATACAGCTCCGCTGAGTCTTGTTGTGACAGCTTTTGGGTGTGTTGAAGATATTCGTCGAACACTCACCCCAGAGCTTACTACTAGCGTTGATACCCAATTATTTTTGATTGATCTTGGCAAGGGGCAGAATAGACTCGGCGGGTCCGCCTTGGGTCAGGTCTTTAGAAGCTTCAATGGTGTTGCTGCTGATTTAGATAATCCTGATGAACTTATACAGATGTTTAAGTTTATACAGCAATGTCGTGATCAGGGTCTTTTGCTGTCTTACCATGATCGGTCTGATGGGGGTGTGCTTACTTCGCTGCTCGAAATGGCTTTTGCAAGTCACGTCGGGCTCGATATTAACCTTCGGGAGGACTTAAGTGAGCAACAGGTAATTGAAGCGCTTTTTGCAGAAGAGTTAGGGGCAGTGATTCAAGTTAAGTCTAGTCATTATGATGAAGTCTTCAAGATTGCTAATAGCCTTGGTGTGGCTGGTTTCTTGGAATCAATTGCTTCAATTCGAGAAGATGATTTTATCAAAATTTGGAGTGGGGAAACCGAGATATTTTCGAGTTCCAGACTGGATCTTCATCGAACTTGGTCCAAAACAAGCTATAAGTTGCAGAGCTTGAGAGATAACTCGGATTGCGCGGAAGAGGAATTTGATGCGCTTTTAGATCCAGATGATCCAGGATTAAATGTGAAGTTAAGTTTTGATTTGAACGATGATATTGTGGCGCCTTATATCAACGTGGGTTCTAAGCCCCGAGTTGCAATACTGCGTGAGCAAGGTGTTAACGGGCAATTAGAAATGGGAGCGGCATTTGATCGAGCGTATTTTGAGTCTGTGGATGTACACATGACAGACTTGATAGCTGGAACGCAAACTTTGAATGAATTTAATGTGTTTGCGGCTTGCGGTGGTTTTTCTTACGGCGATGTATTGGGGGCTGGGGGTGGTTGGGCTAAAACAATATTATTTAATACCTCTTTAAGAGATCAGTTTGCATCGTTCTTTGACAGGAAAGATACCTTAGCTTTTGGTGTGTGTAACGGGTGTCAGATGATGTCCTATCTCAAAGAATTGATTCCGGGAGCTGACAACTGGCCTAAATTTTTTCGAAATAAATCTGAGCAATTTGAAGGGCGCTTTAGTCTTGTAAAAGTTGATAACGATTCCTCAGCTTTCTTTAACGGAATGAAAGGGTCGCAGTTTCCGATAGCTGTTGCGCATGGTGAGGGCAGGGCAGTTTTCGAATCGGAAGAAAAGGCTACTTCTTTTAAGCAAGGAGGCAATATAACTCTTCGCTACATCGATAATTGTGGAGAAGTTGCTGAGCAATATCCAGCAAACCCGAACGGCTCTATAGGTGGCATCGCTGGGGTTTGTAATGATGATGGTCGTGTCTCTATAATGATGCCGCACCCTGAGAGAGTTTTCAGAGCGAGTCAGAACTCATGGCATCCCGACAGTTGGAAAGAAGATGCTCCTTCAATGCGTATTTTCCGTAATGCCCGTCGCTGGTTCGAATAGTCGCGAATGAAATTGAAAATGTTCAAAATTGAGTTTTACGTTCCCGAGCAGAATTACGAGTCGGTGACTCAGGCACTGTTTTCTGCAGGTGCCGGAAAAATTGGTGGCTACGACCATTGTGCTTGGCGAACTGCGGGTATCGGTCAATTTAGGCCATTAGATGGGAGTTTTCCGCACGTAGGGGTTGCGGGTCGATTAACGTGTTTTTCTGAGGTCAAGGTAGAGCTTGTCTGCGGCGAAGAATTCTTGTACGAAGCGTGTGCTGCCTTAATCAGTGCTCATCCCTATGAGGAGCCAGCTTATTCAGTTTCTGAGATGCTTGACATTAGTAAATTTGTTTTAGCAAGCTAATTTAAAGAAGGATTTTATTTTTACATTTTTGAGATAAATGTTATTGAAATTTCAGTAAAGTGCCGATATTACTGTGGTCGTCGATGCGCTCGATAAATGATTAGGGAATATGTAATGGCTACGAATTCTAAGATTTCTCAGACACCGGTTGCGATTGTTATGGGCTCAAAGTCTGACCTACCAACTTTGCAGGCGGCTACCGGCCTACTGGAGGAATTAGACGTAGGTTATGAGGTTAAGATAGTCAGTGCTCATCGAACACCCAAACGTCTATACGAATTTGCGAGCACTGCGCATGAACGAGGCTTTCAGGTCATAATTGCTGGGGCCGGAGGAGCTGCTCATCTGGCTGGAATGGTTGCTGCCCTGACTCATTTGCCGGTCCTTGCAGTGCCAGTTGCAAGTCAATACTTGAAAGGGATCGACAGCCTTTTATCGATGGTACAAATGCCTAAGGGAGTTGCTGTAGCTACTCAGGCTATCGGTGAACCAGGCGCATTCAATGCTGGGTTGCTTGCCTGTCAAATATTAGCCTTGGGAGATGAGGCGCTGACGGCGAGAATAATTGCATGGCGAAAAAATCAAACCGAAAGCATTCCAGAGAGTATATAAAGAATATTCTCGTTTCTTAGGTATCTTCTCTCTTACGGTCTCGACTTTGACTGATTAAGTCAATTTTCATTCCTTGGTCTTTTTGGTAGTCGATGTCAAACATCCGCACTGGAAAATTTAAAGTTTTTCGATCTTCAAAATAGTGCTTTAAAGTTGCGCGCACTACGGGGAAAGCGATTTCATCCCAAGGTATTTGTTCTTCGTTGAACAATTGTACGTCCAAAGACTCGATGCCAGGGGAAAAGTTTGGTAACTTCAACGAAGCTCGAAAAAATAAGTACACTTGGTTTATTCTAGGAAGATTAAAGAGCGTGTACAAGCTGCTGTCATCCGTGTCGACCCTTACGCAAGCTTCTTCATATGTTTCTCTGATCGCACCTTGGAGAGTTGATTCTCCATTCTCCATAAACCCTGCCGGAAGCGTCCATTTTCCCTTGCGTGGTTCGATGCCTCTTTGACATAAGAGGACGCTGTTTTCGAATATGGGAAGGGTGCCAACAACATTGTTTGGGTTCTGATAAAAAATAGTGTCGCAGGTATCACAACAAAATCTTAACTTATCGTCTCCCTCAGGGATTCGGTGACTAAGCAGAGACGCACAGTGTTGGCAAAATTTCATTTCTATAGGCATCTTCATAATGTTGCACTAATGTCGCGATCAAGAGCGTGTATTTAATACTTTCAGAACATCTTGCGGATTAGTCGTTCAAAACATCCTTGCGGACCCGCTGACTATTGCGAACGTTTACAACCTCACAAGCCATTGTGCTCAAGCTGCAATCATATAGTAACGCTCGAATCGAAGGAATTCATTTTTGGCTAAGTGCCTCTCTTACTTTTCCCGGTTGCTACGAGAAGTCGGACGTCAGGGAAGATCGAATATTTTCCGGAAGAGGTGAAACCTCGTGTTCGTAGCATTTATGTGAACATTTCACTGTCCATTTAGCACCCTCTTTTGCAGCGTTAATCATTTCGTCAGTAAATTCGAAGCGCATAAAGTGCACAGCTGATGTTTTATCTTCTGTTGATCTTTCTAAGTCTTCATTGCAAATAGGAAAAACCGGATCCATGTTCTCTAATTGGATACTGATTTTGTTTTCGATATCCAATAGTTTGCTCAACTTAATCCGGCGTTCGTATTCGTCAGGGAACTCAAGCATCAATGTAACTTTCAAGTTCTTTCCGTCTGGAATAAGGGGATTGTAAGCTAAAAGCTCTTCGAGAAGATCGTCTTTACTAGTTATCTTTTCTGCTCGTGTTAGTTCTAAAATTTGATACCTCATTAGAGTAAAGTCTTCAAAATGCATCATCAGATTAGGTCCGATTTGGAGCCTACGATCGTTTTTGTGTTCCATTGCAATTTTTCTAAACGATTTTCGTTGGTGCGAATAGTCCTCGATAGAAAGTAGGTCTTCTAGAGTGAGTTTTCTCATTTATTTCTCTCAAGTGGGTTTCGGTGGTTAGTTAAAAGCCAATGCAAATGCACTAGATTCCGTATGCTTTGCAGAGAAGTTCTAGTGGATGGATTGCTTGTTGTTCGGTATTCAAATTATTTTCGATATGCTTTCCTGCTACAGGACAGTCAGAACCGTAATAATCGGGCTCGCTCTCCTTCAGCTTCTTCACAATTGGTCTTGCGATTTTATTTGCGATTTCAAATGTTTCGGATTTCACTCCGTAAGTCCCGTCATGCCCTGAGCAGCGCTCTATATTTTCCACTGACGTATCCCCGATGAGTTCTAAAATCAACTTGGTCTTTGGGCCGATGTTTTGAACTCTCTGATGACACGCAACATGGTAACTAATATTTCCTAGCGAGTTTTTGAAATCTAAGTTTAGTTCACCTTTTTTGTAAAGCGAGTGAAGGTATTCAAATGGATCAAAGAAAGCCGCTGCTACCTCTTTTACTTTTTCATCTTCGGGAAACATCAACGGAAGTTCTTGTTTGAACATTAATACGCAGGATGGCACTGCGGCAACAATCGCATTTCCGGCTTTTACTGTTTCATGTAACGCAGGGATATTAAGATCTTTCAGTTTCTCGACTGAATTGAAATCTCCTAATTCTAATTTTGGCATGCCGCAGCAGTGCTCCCTTGCGGGGAGGTCCACCGCTATGCCGTTGTGCTTCATTATCTTTAAAACACTGTCGGCCACATTAGGTTCGTTGTAATTGCAGTAACACGTAGTGAACAAAGTAACCCTCGGTTTTTGAATATTATGCAAGGCCTTTGGATCAAAAATATGAGTTTTATTCTTTTTTCTCGACGGGTGTCGAACATAATTAGGGAGAGCTGCATCCTTATGAACTCCGATAGCTTTATCGATAAGATTTCTTGCCAAAGGATTTTCTTTCGCAGTATTCACAACGGAGTTTACGACTGGGAGTGAGAAGGTTTTACCGATCATATCCGTGCTCGTAATCAGATTGTCTCTAAACTTGTTCTCTCCTTTTTTAAAATTAATTGCCTTTGTTCTTAGCATCAAGTGTGGAAAATCCACATTCCACTCGTGTGGGGGCACATAGGGACATTTGGTCAAGTAACAAAGGTCACACAAATAACATTGATCAGCAACTTTCGCGTAGTCCGCTACGTCAACGCCATCGACCTCCATCGTCTCGCTGTTGTCGATCAAATCAAACAAGGTAGGAAACGCATTACACAGGCTCACGCATCTCCGGCATGTGTGGCAGACATCATAAACTCGTTCGAGTTCTTTGTTAAGATCACCTTCGTCCCAAAACTGCGGTTCGTTTTGTTTCAGGGGATGCCTTACTGGAGCGCTTAAACCACCCTCTCTAGTCTGATCTGACATTTACAATATTTTCCTCGATACCTTAAAATGCGGTCGCAGTAACAATGTCTGCGACCGCATTATTGCAATTGGTGCATGGAACAATGTGCGGTGACGGCTTGACTAGACCTCGAGTGCGTCGAGTGCTTTTTGGAAACGGTTTGCATGCGAACGCTCGGCCTTAGCAAGAGTTTCCATCCAATCCGCGATTTCATCGAAACCCTCATCGCGAGCGTCTTTAGCCATCCCCGGGTACATATCAGTGTATTCGTGAGTTTCACCGGCCACCGCGGACTTTAAGTTGTCTTCGGTGCCACCTATGGGCATTCCGGTCGCCGGGTCGCCAACTTCCTCTAAATATTCTAAGTGACCGTGGGCATGACCGGTTTCCCCTTCTGCTGTTGAGCGGAAAAGCGCAGAAACATCATTGTGGCCCTCGACATCTGCTTTCTGTGCGAAATAAAGATAGCGGCGATTAGCCTGTGATTCACCTGCAAAGGCTGCCTTCAGGTTTTCTTCGGTTTTTGATCCTTTTAACGACATTTTACACTCCTCGATGTTAGCCCATTTTTTTAAAAGGGCAGTGGTTTTCTTGTTGTCTTTCTTTTTTGTTTTTACTAACGCAATCTTGCTCCTTTCAGATTTAGTTTTACGATGTTATTGAAAGATTATAAACAAATCTAACAGTATTTATTTAATGCATTGATCGTTTTTTTCGATTACTATTCAACCATGTCTATTACAATCAAGCAATTGAAGTATCTGTGCGCAGTTGCAGATTACCAACATTTCACAAAAGCTGCCGATGCCTCGTTTGTTACTCAGTCGACCTTGAGCGCCGCCATAAATGAGTTGGAACTGCAGTTAGGTGTAAAAGTTTTTGAGAGAAATAAGAGGTCTGTCCTTGTTACGCCCCTGGGTAAAAAAGTCTTAGTTCAAGCCAGAATTATACTGGGTGAGGTCGAGGATTTATTGAGCCTCGCAGAGGATTTTAAGGATCCCCTCAGCAGTGAGTTACGCCTCGGCGTCATTCCAACTGTCGGGCCATTTCTTTTGCCACCGATGCTATCCGATTTGCGGTCTCAATTCAGTAAACTTAAGCTTTACCTTAAGGAAGACATGAGTGCGCGTTTATTGACTCAGCTCCAAGATGGAAGTTTAGATCTTGTTATTTTAGCATTACCTTTTGAATTGCCAAATATGGAGGTTGTAACCCTCATGAGCGATGACTTTTTTGTATGTCTGCCTCCTGAGCATTGTTTAAAAGAGGCAGAGTCGATATGCCAAGATGAATTAAGGGGAGAAGATTTATTGTTGCTCGAGGAAGGTCATTGCCTGCGCGATCATGCTCTCGACGCCTGTAATATTGAGATTTCAGATTCGAATGTTGTATACGAAGGAAATAGTTTGCACACGCTTGTTCAAATGGTTGCTAATAACCTTGGAGTCACTCTGCTTCCAGCCATGGCAGTCGATGCCAACATTTTAGGGGACACAGGCTTGCAATTGAAACCGTTTACTGGCGGTGGTGTTAATAGAAAAATTGGGATGGCTTGGCGTCAAACAGATCCTCGAAGAGATGAATACATCGTGTTGGCTAAGTTTATTGCTAATCGACCCACAATATAGTTTCCTGACTTTTTTGAGTTATATAAAGTATGTATGCGAATATTTTTTTATCTGCTTGCGGGTGTTTAATCTTGCAGATTAAAGTCAGTGATTTGAAATAAAATCGAATTCAGGAATAATCGGGGAGCCATGACAAATTCTTGCAATCTTGGTAGTGAAATACATGTTTGGTTTTTGTCAACAACAAAGTTCAATCAATGCGATATCCAGAGATTCTACGATACTGTTCTTAGTTCGCAGGAAAAAAAACGTGCGAATCGCTTATTATTCGAAGAGTCGAAAAAACAATTCGTCGCTTCAAGGTATTTTTTAAGATCAGTTTTGGGCCGCTACCTTGGATGTAATCCAAGAAGAGTTTCTTTAGGTCTTGGGAAACATAGAAAACCAATTCTTTTGAAACAGCCCAGTCCCGAAAAAATATTTTTTAATTTGTCCCATTCGGGAAATAGATGCGCTCTAGTAGTCGGCAAGCAGGAAGCGTTAGGGATCGATTTAGAGGCTAGCGAAAAAGCGCGTCGATTTGATTCGCTGAGTAAACGTTATTTTTCAGCGAATGAATATGAGAGTATTGTTAAGTTAGAGTCGCGAGAAAAGCGTGAGCGGTTCTATCAGCTTTGGACGCTTAAAGAGGCTTATGCGAAGGCCTCGGGAAATAGCCTGCCCGTATCGCTTGGTAAAACAAGTTTTTCTTTTGACGGGGAATGTATTAGTTTTGACCGAGAGCGCAGTCATGGGTTGTATAGTGAGAAGTGTTATTTTTTGATCCTTCATGAGATTGCTGGCTTTAAGGTTTCGATCGTCATAATTTCGAACGATACGAAAATTTTCTCGGATCTTAGATTAAAGAGTTTTGAGTTTGTTTCTTCCGATAGGTATACGGCTCTGGATCTCAAGTCTAAAAGAATCCTCAATTAATGTCGTATGTCCTTTAGCGTTCCCACATTTTCGCAGTGCGAATGACATTATCTTTTGTGTGAATTATTTCAGCTAAGTACTTCCCAAGATTAATTCCTACAGATGAGTCGGGAATTGTTTCTAAAATCTCAGTTAAAAGTCCATTTAGAGTTTTCGCTCCTTCGGTATCTAAGTCCCAGCCTAATATTCGATTGATGTCTCTAATGCTCGCCGCGCCATCTATAAGAAACTTTCCATCGTCTTGAGCATGAATTTCTTTGCCGATGCTCGCAAGGTCAGTAGTGAATTCACCAACGATTTCCTCTAATATGTCTTCCAGTGTAGCGATGCCTTTCGTCGCCCCGTATTCATCGACGACTATTGCAATCCTCATTTTCTTTTCTTGAAATTTTAATAACTGAGTATGTAGAGCGGCATTTTCTGGAATGAAATATGGGTCCATAGCCTCCTGCAAAATTGCCGATTTGCTGAGATTTAACACATTTATAAGTTTGCTGGCATTACGCAGATGCAAAATCGCTACAACATTATCTAAATTTCCTTTGTAAATAGGAATCCGTGTGTGTTGAGAATTGCTCATAACTTGTAAAATTTGGGCAAGGTCGTCTTCAATATCAATCCCGACAATTTCATTTCTGGGGACCATGATGTCATTGACGGTTACCGTTTCTAAATCAAGAACGTTTAGGAGCATGCCATGACGTTGACGAGGTATTCGTTCAGTAGACTCATTAACTACCGTTCGTAGCTCCTCAGGCGAAAGCTGTGTTTCCTCGCGACTTTCTTTGACGTTAATGCCTAGGAGACTCAAGAGCAAATTAGAAATAGTGTTGACTACATAAACGGCAGGATAGAGGATTGTGAGAAGAACTCTGAGAATGTGGCTCGATGGGTAAGCTACCTTCTCTGGGTGTAAAGCTGCGATTGTTTTTGGAGTAACCTCGGCAAAAATTAAGACAACCATTGTTAACACTAACGCTGTAAAGAGCGGAGATGGGTTGCCAAAAACTCTAAGAGCTATGGATGTAGCGATTGATGCAGCAAGAAAATTTACAAAATTGTTACCGATCAGAATTACCCCGATAAGTTTATCCGGTGTTTCAAGAAGTTTTTTAGCGCGACGAGCCCCGTTATGTCCAGTGCGGCTTAGATGATTGAGCCGATATCTGTTGAGGCTCATCATGCTTGTCTCAGATGAGGAAAAATATGCTGAGGCAAGAATGAGTATGACAAAGGAGAGAAGCAGTGTGAACAGGGATGTCTCTTCAGAATTCATTCAAGGTGTTCTCAGATGGTTAACTAATGAAGTATTCAATGGCAATTTTAGATCCATAGAAACCAAGAAATAATAAAATGAAGCCGGCCAGCGTAAATTTGATCGCTGTATAGCCTCTCCAGCCAAAGTGACTGCGACCCCAAAGAAGGATTGTAAACACCGTCCACGCAACAATAGAAAAAAAAGTCTTGTGGATCATTCCAGTTAGTGACCAAAGGTTATCAGAGAAAGAAAATCCAGCCAAAATACCAAGGCTAAGGAGAATTTGACCAACCCAAAGTATTTCGAATAACAGTGACTCCATATCTTGCAGAGATGGAAATGCCAGTAAAATACCTGCGGTGCGATGATTTCTTAATTGAAAGTTTTGATAGGCAACAATAATTGCCTGAATTGCAGCAATACTGAATATACTGTACGCGAGAATCGACAGAAGAATATGGCTCGCTGTGCTTGGGTGAATTGCTGAGACTTGATCTTTTTCCGCTGAAAATAATGATGCTAAAATTGATAACGCGGCAAGGGGAAAGACAATGACGAGTAGATTCAAAAGTGGTTTTTTTAAACTACTGATCAAAATGATGGAGGATATCGTGGCTGCTATTATTGTACTAATTTCCATTACGGAAAAGAGAGGGCCATTTCTCTCTACAATTGAGAAAATGATATCTAAAAAATGCGATACTACTGCGATAAAGCCGCCTATGAGGACGTATCTGTTGTATGTTTGATTCTGCCTTACACTGACGAACTGCAACATTGCTACACTGCAATAAAGCAACGCTGCGACGACTCCTGTTGCGGAGGTGTTAATTTCCATACGGTTTTCTGATTTGAAAGTGCATAGATGGCTATTTGAGTGCTTTGTTATGAACGTAGACTCTAGTTTCGCACAAGTAAAGATCGGTATGAAGCGCTTTCTTGCAAGTCCACTAATAAGCGATAAGCTAAGGTTTTTTATGATGAAAAGCTATCTGCGGAATAATGTTTCCTGCTAACATTTGGCGTGAGTATTAATTTTTAATCGAAATAAAACCACAAAAGGAAGGACTCAGATTCAATGTTTGACAGTTTATCAGAAAAATTATCGGGCACGTTCCGAAAATTAACCGGAAAGGCAGTTTTAAGTTTAGACAATATAGAGGATGCGCTGCGAGAGGTACGAAGGTCATTGATTGAAGCGGATGTTGCGTTGGTTGTTGTTAAAAGTTTTATTGAAAATATTAGATCGCGTGCAGTTGGCCAAGAAGTTTCTAAAAGCTTAAATCCCAGTCAGGCCTTGATAAAAATAGTTCAGGCCGAGCTTGAGTTGATTATGGGAGAGCGAAATGAAGAGTTAGATTTAAAAGCCACACCCCCCGCGGTGATTTTAATGGCTGGGCTGCAGGGAGCTGGCAAGACGACATCCGCAGCTAAACTTGCTCGTCATTTAAAAGTTAAGATGAAAAAATCGGTTATGACCGTCAGTGCCGATATCTATAGGCCAGCAGCGATTCAACAACTTCAAACTCTTTCGGAGAGTGTTGGTGCTCGTTTCTTTAACAGCAAAAAAACTCAGGCGCCGGCAGACATTGTATCTATGGCCCTTGAAGAGGCGCGTAACACCTCGTCAGATGTGTTAATTGTTGATACAGCGGGTCGATTGGCGATTGATTCAGAAATGATGGATGAAATAAAAGAGCTCCATTCCGTATTAGATCCGGTGGAAACTCTTTTTGTTGTCGATTCGATGACAGGGCAGGACGCTGCGAATTCTGCAAAAGCTTTTAACGACGCATTGTCGTTGACGGGAGTTATCCTTACAAAATCAGACGGGGATGCACGAGGTGGAGCGGCGTTGTCTGTTCGTCATATCACTCAAAAACCAATTAAGTTCATCGGGACGGGAGAGCATATAGACTCATTAGAACCGTTTTATCCGGAACGAATAGCATCGCGGATTTTGGGGATGGGTGATGTTTTAACCCTGATAGAGGAGGCTGAACAAAAGGTCGATAAAAAACAGGCTGAAAAACTCTCTGCTAAGATAAAAAAGGGAAAGGGGTTTGATCTTGAAGATTTCAGGGAACAGTTAAGACAGATGAAAAACATGGGCGGTGTTGCAAATATTATGGAAAAACTCCCTGGTATGGGCGCATTACCCCCGAGCGCTGCCGGAAAGGTTGATGATTCTCATTTTCAACGAATGGAGGCAATAATTAATTCCATGACACCACGTGAGCGCATTAACCCTGATGTGTTAAATGGGTCACGCAAGCGACGTATTACCTCAGGTTCAGGAACTCAGATACAGGACCTTAATAGGCTCTTAAAACAGCATAAACAAATGCAGAAAATGATGAAAAAGTTAAAGGGAGGGAATATGGCGAATATTATGCGCGGTCTTGGAGGAGGTCTCCCTAATTTAGGAGGGGGTGGCAAATTTCCGCGATTTTAGCAACACGTGATAACCTTAGGCCAAATCTCTGGCTATATCTGCCTGTGGGCCAATAAATACGCGGTTCTTCTGAGCTTCCAATCAAGTGCGTTTTAACATAGAATATCGCCTCTGAAAAAAGCACCTCGACATCTGGTTTTTATCACAATTTCATGTTCTCGGTGGAGGTTCGCGCGGAGCAAATGCATCAACTCATGACGTAGAAGGTTACTGGGAATTAGTGAGTGCGCTTGAAAGACTAAAATAACGTAAATAAGGATAAAATTATGGTTACGATCCGATTGGCGCGCAGCGGAGCTAAAAAGCGGCCTTTTTACCATATCACCGTTGCGGACAGCAGAATGTCTCGCGATGGCAGGTTTATCGAGCGGATTGGGTTTTTTAATCCCCGCGCGACAGGGGGAGAGGAGAAGATTCGCCTTGATAGGCAAAAGTTAAGTTACTGGGAATCAAAAGGAGCTCAAGTGAGCGCTCGAGTGTCGTCTATAGTGAAGGCGGCAGCCAGATTACCATCAGCCGAAGGCTAAACGCTGGTGGATGACGATGACTGGTTGGTCCTCGGTCAAGTTGGGAAGCCCCACGGTGTTAAAGGTTGGGTGAAGGTACGGTCGTTTACAGAAGAGTACGATGCAATATTGCAACACCGGCTGTTTAGGGGCGAGAAGAATGGGATATTCAGTAATTTAGAGATAGAGATACACCGCAATCAACCAAACGGTCTTGTCGTTAAATTTAAAAATTTTGATGATCCCGAAAGTGCTATTGATATTATCGGGACGACGTTGTCTGTGAGGGCGAAGGATCTCCCCGTACTTGAGGACGACGAGTTTTATTGGCATCAATTAGAGGGTTTGCGGGTCTTGAATCTGCAGGGCGAAATTTTTGGAATTGTAAAGAAAATGCTTCAAACTGGTGCTAACGACGTTGTTGTTGTAAAGCCGGATGGTTCTAGCTTAGACGATAGAGAGAGACTAATTCCCTGGATAAGGGGTGAAGTTATAAAAGCAATTGATGTCGAAAAAGGGGAATTGCTAGTTTCCTGGCGGAGTGATTACCTTGAGTAGCAAGTGGGTAGGGTTGAAAGTCACATGCAAAAGCGTTAGGTAAATATGCGTATTGCGATAGTTACTGTTTTTCCGGAAATGTTTGCTGCAGTTAGCGAATTTGGGGTGATTGGAAGGGCGGTTAAGGATAAGAAACTAAATCTTGAATTCTACAACCCAAGAAATTTTGCGGAAGACAGCCGCAAGACGGTAGATGATAAACCGTTTGGTGGCGGTCCTGGAATGCTCATGAAAACAGGCCCATTAGTAGCCGCTATTCGAGCAGCAAAGACGTCGTCACTTGAAAATAGTCGTCCTGAGCCAAAAGTTTACTATTTGTCGCCGCAGGGAAAAGCGATTAAGCAATCTTGTGTAGAATCTCTTGCTGAAGAGGACGATTTAGTTCTGGTTTGTGGCCGTTATCAAGGTATTGATGAGCGGGTTATACGAAGTGAGATAGACGAAGAAATTTCTTTAGGAGACTTCGTGCTCAGCGGAGGTGAAGTCGCTGCGATGGCACTTATTGATTCATTGGGGCGTTGTCAGCCCGACGTGTTGGGAGATGTTGGCTCTCTGAATGAAGATAGTTTCTCTAACGGACTCTTACATTGTCCGGAATACACTCGTCCTGGAAACTTTGAAGGACATGCTGTTCCTGAGATTTTGCTAAGTGGGCATCACGAGGCAATTAAAGAATGGAGGCAAGAACAAAGCCTCAAAGTTACTTGGGAGAAAAGACCGGATTTATTAGAGGCCGCGACTTTGAGTAAAAAACAGGAGAGTCAGCTTAAGAAAATTAAGAGCCAGGCTGATAAAGCGAAGTAACGCAGCAATTTAAGTTAGGGTCATGCAGTAATGAAGAGGCTGACTAAAGTTTTTGCAGAAAATCGGTATAGAGGTTAGTTAAATGAGTAAGAATAAAATAATACAGAAGATTGAATCTGAGCAAATGGGAAAAAGTTTTCCTGATTTTGGGCCGGGCGACAGTGTTGTGGTTCAGGTCAAGATTAAAGAAGGGGATAGAGAGCGCTTGCAAGCGTTCGAAGGAGTAGTAATCGGGCGAAAAAGTCGCGGTCTTAATTCCTCGTTCACAGTTCGAAAAATCTCACACGGTGTTGGCGTAGAGCGAACTTTTCAGCTATTCAGTAATCAGGTTGAAAGTGTAACTTTGAAGCGTCGTGGAGATGTTCGTCAGGCGAAACTTTATTACCTTAGAGACCTTGCTGGTCGTAAGGCTCGCATTGCGGAAAAGCTGGAGAAAAAAAGCTAGACATTTCTTTGGCGTCAACAAAAAGCGCATCTTTACGAGTAAAGGTGCGTTTTTTTTAGTTCCGTTTTTTACATATATGCATACTAGGCTTGTCTGAGAGGGGCTAAGTGTTGGTCACTCGCGGCGTCAAATTCTTTTTATCCACTCTTAAAAGTGCTATAACAAACGTAGTAATTGGAGAAAGATATGAGTATGAAATTAAGTATGGTGCGGATACTGTTAGCTTGGTTCTTAGTGAGTGTAGCTAGCGGATCGCCTCTTTTTGCACAAAGCAACAATGGGGACCAGTCTCTTCGAGGTAAGCTTGAACAGGCCATCGAAGTAGCGTCTGGGGGGCAGTTGAAAATACAGTCAGTGAAAGCAACGCAACTTTCGACGATTTATGAGGTTCAGTTAAATACGGGCGAAATTCTTTACAGTGACATCGCAGGAGATTATCTATTTGCCGGTGACATGTATCGAACAAGTGCCTCTGGTTTAATTAATGTGTCTTCTTCAGCGCGACAGTCTCGTGTGATTGAGCGACTAGCCGCGGTGCCTGAGAGCGAAATGATCATATTCGAGCCTGAAGAAATTAAGGCAAGTATTACTGTTTTTACGGATGTGGATTGCACTTACTGCCGGAAACTTCACAGTGAGATTGAGAAGATTCTTGAATACGGAATTAAAGTTCGCTATCTAGCATATCCACGAGGTGGCGAAAGCGCTGATGCTTATGAAAAAATGATCTCTGTTTGGTGCTCGGACAACAGAGAAAAGTCTTTTGAACAAGCAAAAAACGGGCAAAATATACCCGGTAAGAAGTGTTCCACTCCGATACTGGAACATTATGCTTTAGGGAATGAGTTTGGGGTCAATGGTACACCTGCGATAGTTTTTCCGGATGGGCAGCTTATTCCTGGATATATAGAAGCAAGTCGTCTTGCGGCTATGCTGAAAATTTAACTACGCTTCTTTCTTACAGATAAAGGGTTCCGAATTAATGTCTGCCTCTACTAGTGACCTACGGGTCTTAAAAGTTGGTATTTGCGGTTATGGAACGGTCGGTCGAGGCACTCACGACCTTTTAGTGAAAAATGAAAGTACGATAGCTCGTCGCCTAGACTGTATTCATCTAACGGTAACTCATGTCGCAAGCCGGAGCTTGAGTGGAACTGTCTTTGGCGTAGGTAAATGGAGCACTGATCCGATTGAAGTAGTTAACGATCCTGAAGTTGATATCGTCGTTGAGGCTATAGGAGGTTTAGGCACCGCATTTGAGGTCGTAAAGAAAGCTCTATCAGCGAAAAAAAATGTGGTTACAGCCAATAAGGCATTGATCGCTACTCACGGGAATGAACTTGTAAATTTAGCTTCTGAAAATGGTGTGAGGCTTCTTTTTGAAAGTGCAGTGGCAGGTGGTATTCCGATTCTCAAGTGTTTGCGAGAGGGTCTCGCGGCAAACAATATTAATTGGTTAGCTGGAATTATAAACGGGACCGGTAATTATATTTTGACTGAGATGGGTAACCGTCAGCGTTTGTTTTCAGAGGTGTTGCGTGAAGCTCAGGCGCTTGGTTATGCAGAAGCCGACCCCAGCTTTGATGTAGAAGGTACAGATGCAGCTCATAAGCTAGCAATAATGGCATCAATCGCGTTTGGAATGCCTTTGGCTTTTGATAAAACATATATAGAAGGCATAAGCAGTCTGGAACTTGATGATATCAAGTATGCAAATGAACTTGGCTATTGCATTAAACATCTTGGTATAGCTCGATTAAGTGATCAACGTGTGCAAATGAGAGTTCATCCATCGCTAATATCTTCAGACGAGCTTTTGGCAAGTGTTGACGGAGTAGGAAATGCTGTTGTAGTTAACGCGGATCCTATAGGGTCTACTCTATACAGTGGTCCCGGTGCCGGAGCGGAGGCTACAGCTTCAGCGGTTGTTGCTGATTTGATTGATCTAGCTCGGTCGCCAAGGTCAATTTCACAGGCCCATATTGTTCCCTCGCTCGGCTTCAGTAGGCTTGTCACCGATTTTGAAATTTTAGATATTGATAAGATAGAGTCTGAATATTATTTGAGGATCAATGTTGAGGATCACGTCGGGGTGATGGCTAACATAACTGGCTTGATGGAGAAGTTCGAGATCAGTATCGATGCGGTGATTCAGAAAGAAAAGAGTAAGAACTGTGTCCAAATTGTCATATTGACCCAAATGTGTGTCGAGCAGGTCTTGAATTCGGTGATTGCTGAAATTGAAAACTTAAAAAGTGTTAGGAGCTCTGTAGTTAGGATTCGTGTAGCATCATTTGAGTAGTAGAAATTCTTCGTCACGCTGGGTTAAAGGATTGTTAAGTGAAGTATCAAAGCACAAGAAATGGATGCCCTCATCAAAGTTTTGAGCAGGTGCTTCTAACGGGGTTGGCACCAGACGGTGGATTATTCGTCCCTGTTAGTTTGCCGAGTTTTGGAATCGAAGAAATCCAATCCTGGGCTGATCTTTCCTACCAAGATCTTGCATTAAAGGTTATCACTCCATTTGTTGGCGGTGATATTCCCGCACCAGCGTTGAAAAAAATTATCTATGATAGTTATGCTGAATTTCATCATCCAGACATAGCCCCGTTAGCTAAGCTTGACGAAAATGAGTACGTCTTGGAGCTTTTTCATGGGCCAACCTTGGCGTTTAAAGATTTTGCGTTACAGGTATTAGGACGGCTTCTTGATTATATGTTAATACAGAATGGCCAGCGGGTTGCTATTCTTGGTGCTACCTCTGGCGATACCGGGTCCGCAGCAATCGAAGGTTGTCGGCACTCAGACCAAGTAGATATTTTTATCCTTCACCCGCTCAATAGAGTTTCCGAAGTGCAGCGACGCCAAATGACAACGGTGCACGGTGAGAATGTTTTTAATCTTGCGGTTGATGGTAATTTTGACGATTGCCAAAGAATCGTTAAAGCGGCTTTTAATGATCAAGCTTTTCTGCCAAAGGAATGCCGTTTGGCTGCGGTGAATTCGATTAATTGGGCTCGGATCATGATGCAAACGGTCTACTATTTTTCATCTGTCCTGAAACTTACACGCGGAAAGTTGAAGGTTTCCTTTTCAGTCCCAACGGGGAACTTCGGGGATATTTACGCAGGTTACTTAGCAAAAAAAATGGGTCTCCCTATAGACCAATTAATAGTTGCAACTAACGCAAACGATATTTTGCATCGGTTTATATATCAAAATGTTTACTCGGCATCGAAGTTAAAAAAAACGTTCTCTCCCAGTATGGATATTTTGGTTTCCAGTAATTTTGAGCGATACCTATTTGATTTGTTCGATCGTGATGGTGAGGTCTTATCTCATTTTATGCAGCAGTCGTTGTCAGGTAAGTTAAGCGTCTCTGACGAGCAATGGAAGAGCGTTCGAGAAATATTTTCCAGTGCTAGCGTCACTGATGATCAGACATGCGCTATCATTTCAGAAATCTTCGTAAAACATAAAATGCTTGTAGATCCGCACACTGCGATTGGTCTGGAGGCAAGTCGTCGCTGTAATAATGGCAATAATTATCCGATGGTTACTCTGGCAACAGCGCATCCAGCTAAATTCGGTGAGGCAGTTGTAGCCGCTGGACTTAAGGTTCCTGATCTTCCCGGGCATCTTGAAAATCTGCTGGAGCGAGAGGAGAGATATCAGACGCTTCCAAACGATTTGCATGCGATTCAGGGCTTTGTTGCCCGGAACCTAAGGTTTTGTTCAAAGTGAAAAGTTTGCTTCGAACGCGACCCATGCGTTCGGATTCTGGTAGCGCGGGAAACCTATTAGATGCGAACCTTCATCCACTTTTACATCGAGTATATCTTGGTCGGGAAATTGTCAATTTTGAAGAGGTAGAGTTAGGGTTAGAGAACCTTTTGAGCCCGATAGATTTGCAAGGTTTAGATCAAGCTTCCAATCTGTTGTGTTCTGCATTGGAAGCACAGAGTAGGGTTTTGATTGTTGCAGATTTCGATGTAGACGGCGCTACAAGCTGTGTTTTAGCTATTCGAGCCTTGCGAAGTTTTGGGTTTAAGTCTGTTGACTATATTGTCCCCAATCGCTTTGAGTTCGGATACGGATTGACACCTGAAATTGTTGAAATGGCCAAACCTCGCCGCCCGGACTTAATTATTACGGTGGATAATGGCATCTCAAGCGTTGAGGGCGTTGATGTTGCCCGAGCTTCGGGAATCCAAACGCTGATAACAGACCATCATTTAGCCGGTGCAGTGCTCCCAAATGCCGATGTAATCGTTAACCCCAATCAACCCGGGTGTAAGTTTAAAAGTAAAGCGCTTGCAGGAGTAGGTGTTGTTTTTTATCTAATGCTGGGATTACGAAGAGCTTTGCGCGAACGGGGTTATTTTAAAGTAACTCAAACTATTGAGCCCCGCCTGTCTGAGTTACTCGATCTTGTTGCGCTCGGTACGGTCGCTGATGTAGTCCCATTGGATCGAAATAATCGTATCCTCGTCGATGAGGGGATCAAGCGGATAAGAGCAGGGCGTTCGCGCCCCGGAATATACAACTTGTTAAGGTTAGCAGGGAAAGCTCCTGAGAGTTTGGTTGCGAGTGATCTCGGGTTTTATGTTGGTCCAAGATTGAATGCTGCCGGTCGACTTGACGATATGGCAACGGGGATTGAGTGTTTATTGGCAAAAGATGACTCTAGCTCTTACTCTCTTGCCGGGCAACTAGATGCAATGAACAAAGAGCGTAAAACAATCGAAGCCAAGATGAAAGCAGACGCTTTTGGTGTTGTTGAAACGTTAGCACTTGATGAAAAAACTTTGCCAGCGGGTATCTGTCTTTTTGACCCAAATTGGCACCAGGGGGTCGTTGGCCTTGTGGCCTCGCGGGTTAAGGATAAATGGCATCGTCCGACGATTGCATTTGCTGACTCTGGCGGTGTGGGAGTCAATAAAGAGCTCAAAGGGTCCGCACGATCGATCGGAGGGATACACATCCGAGATGTTCTTGAAACGATTGACAACAAGTTACCGGGCTTAATTGAAAAATTTGGTGGACATGCCATGGCTGCCGGATTGAGTTTGAGAGCAGATCAGTTAGCCAATTTTAAAAACGCCTTCAATCTGCGAGTTGAGGAAGTGATCACCGAGGACCAACTTCATTCGCAATTAGTGACCGATGGTGAATTGGAGGAAAGTTGGTTTAAGCTAGAAGTTGCAGAGATGCTGGCTGCCGCTGGTCCTTGGGGTCAAGGATTTCCTGAGCCGACTTTTCACGGTAATTTTTCGGTTGTTCAGTTTAAGAGAGTTGGGGCAAATCATCTTAAATTTGTATTGCGGCCAAGTTTGAGCTCCCTCGAGCTCTTAGATGCTATCGCGTTTAATATCGATGAGGAGGATTGGCCGGAAGACACGCTTAAGAGCATCAAAATTGTTTTTCGATTAGATATCAACGAATTCAGAGGCGTTCGACGGTTGCAGCTTCTAATTCAATCAATTATAGAAATGAGTTAAAATACTGATATTGTTAAATATTTTTTTATTTGAGTCCGCGGTTGTACTTTTTGACGTATTCTTTTGTATGTCAAGGTATAATTTACTGCAATGTTTCTTTTATCCTGTCATAAAGTTGCGTAGCCTTCGATGCTGTAAAGCGTCGTGAGATGGAGTCTCAATGTTAACGAAGCGCATTCCCGTACTGCTAGTCTTGTCCTTTGCGATGTCTCTCACAGGCTTAGTCAAGCCGCAAGTTTATTCCACCGACCAAATCGAGGTCGAACTTTTAGCAGAGCCACTTCAGGTGGTTCCCGGAGAATCTTTTTGGTTGGCAATTCGATTGGATCCACTGGAGGGTTGGCATACCTATTGGAAGTTTGGTGGAGATAGCGGAGAGGCGACCAATGCGGCTGATTGGATTTTGCCTGAGGGCGTCTCGGTGGGAGATATTATATGGCCGATGCCAGATTGGACACCCTTCCCTGGCAGCGATCTAGTTACTTTCACGTATGAACATGAAGTTTTCTTGCCAATTCCTGTGGTCGTTCCCTCTTCATTTGATCAAGATGAATTTACTGCTTCAACCTTGATAGAGTGGCAAGTCTGCGATGAGATTTGTATTCCCGGCAAGCAGGAATTTTCATTAACTCTTCCTGTAGCAGATCAGACTTCACCCGACCCGAGATGGTCTGAAGGGTTTGGATTGACTCGAAAAAACCTCCCTCTTAAAGTTGGACAACATCAACTTTCGGCGAGCTTTAATTCAATGGGTGATGCAGTAAACGTTATGGTTGCATCTCCAGATGAGATTTTTGTAGATGCTGAGGACGCATGGTTTTTCCCGACTAAAAGAAGGATTATGCAGTATGCTCCCACGCGAAACGTGATCTTTGACGGGAATAGGGTGCAGATCACTACCGCGCAGCATCGAAGATTCCCTGAGGTTTTACCCGAACTCGATGGCTTGCTGACCTTCATAGACTCCAGAGGGGTCAGGCACGGCTATGACATCAAGCCTACCCGTTCCCAAGTCGCTTGGGATTATCGCGTAGAGCTCCAGCTGATGAGCGAGCTGCCGGTCCTCGTGCCGGGCGTTGTCCAGACACTGGGCTTAAGATTAAAGCCTGAGCAAGGATGGCATACCTATTGGAAAATGGGCGGGGACAGCGGGGAACCGACTAAGTTAGAGAGCTGGCAAGCACCCGAGGGCACTCTAATTGGTGAGCTCCAGTTTCCAGCCCCGCATTGGCTCCCGTTTTACGAAACTGATTTGGTCAATTTTGGGTATGAGGAAGAGATTTTACTTCCGATCGAAGTTACTTTACCGACCGATTATTCCGAGGAAAGTGCTACCTTTTCGGCAGTAGCTTCGTGGAACGTGTGTGAACAAATCTGCATACCCGGAGAACAGATTCTTAATCTGACTGTCCCCGTTGCAAGAACACAAGACGAAAGTCTCGCTGATCCCTTATTTGCTGAAACGGAGCAGTTGCTCCCCAAAAAGAACCACAATATAACTTCTATCATAGCGTCTGCAGGTAGCCGTGTGAGCCTTGGCTTTGAATCAAGCGAAGCCGTTTTTGACGGAGTGAGTGATGCTTATTTTTTTCCAACGCAACGTAGAATATTAAAGCCCGGTCCGTTGAGAGAGGTTGCGTTAAGTGAAAATCTCCTACAAATAACTCACCAGCAGCCGAGGAGAATGTTGGAGGATTTGAGTGCTGTTTACGGTGTGCTTGTTCTTGAAGGAGAGAACGGAAAGAGAGCATCCTTCGAGTTTGCCGATCCTGCCATCGACGCAGGAAACTTGGTTATATCACCCCTTGATTCCTTTCAAGGCGAGGCTGGCGGATTCGTTCCATCTAAAACAGATCTTATTGATATTGGACTGTATATGTTTTTCGCGTTCCTCGGTGGATTAATTCTGAATCTCATGCCTTGTGTGTTTCCAGTCCTGTCAATGAAGGCTCTCAGTTTTGCGAAAAATGTTGGCGCCAGTCAAAAAAAGCAGCGTTTGGACGGTATCGCTTACACGGTAGGAGTAATTTCCGCATTTCTTGCGCTAGCCAGTATTTTGATCATTTTAAGGGCTGGTGGAGAGCAGATTGGTTGGGCCTTTCAGTTTCAGCAGCCTTGGTTTTTAGCCGTTATAACCTACATTTTCTTTATTTTAGCTTTGAGCTTATCGGGGGTTTTTGAAATAGGGACGAGCCTCATGGGAGCGGGATCTGGACTAGCCCAGAAAGAAGGGTACACAGGATCATTTTTTACAGGAGTGCTAGCCACTACTGTAGCGACGCCATGTACAGCTCCATTCATGGGGCCCGCGCTTGGTTTTGCGCTCACCCAGCCTTGGGTGATAGCGATGTTAGTGTTTATCGCCTTGGGCTTTGGTATGGCTCTACCCATATTACTCCTATCATATTTGCCAACACTTTCCCGCTTTTTGCCGAGACCGGGATCTTGGATGGAGACCTTTAAACAATTTATGGCGTTCCCGTTATATGCCTCCTCGCTTTTTTTCCTCTGGGTTTTGGGTAATCAAGTAGGGACTACAGGAATGACCCTTGTTCTGGGAGTGTGTCTACTTTTAGCGTTCACAGTATGGTTGTACCAGCGTCGGAATAGCATGGCGTTGTTTGGAAGGATGCTGAACTATGGCTTTGCGATTGGGTCATTAAGTGTTGCTCTGTATTTGTTGCAGACTCCGTTTCTCAGTGCACCGCGTGAGTTCAGTGCGTCAAAGATTAATGTGCTCGAAGAGAGTGACAGAGATTTTGAGGCGTTTAGCACGGCGAAGCTTAATGATTTGCGCGCAGCTGGCCGACCGGTTTTCGTTAACATGACGGCGGACTGGTGCATCACTTGCCTTGCAAACGAGCAAACGTCTCTTGGGACCGAACGTGTCAAAAATGTTATGCGCGACGAGGGCATCACATACCTGAAGGGTGATTGGACAAATGAAGATCCTCAAATTACCGCAATTCTTGAAGAATTCAATCGACCGTCGGTGCCCTTGTATCTTTATTATCCTCCCCAAGGGGAACCGGAAATTTTGCCGCAGATACTAACACCAGGAACCTTAGTTGAGGTGTTTGAAGGTGGTTAAGCGGAGAAACATCTTATGATGTTGATGCTCGCATCAATGCTCAGCTCTTCTTCCTTGGCCGTGGTCGTTTTTAATCAAAGTAGGGCATGGATAAGCTGGTATGAATAAATCAAGTTTTGCCCTGAACTCACTCATAGTCGTTGTTGTCTTTTATTTGTTGGTTGTTGGTGAAGCGTTGCTGCTGCCATTCGTTATTGCCGTTGCTCTTTGGTATTTAATCAATACTTTATCGAATGCAATTGAGCGCCTATCGTCAAACAGCTTTCCTGTTAAGCCTGTTTTGGCGCGAATAACTGCGCTGCTGATTTTTATCTCTATGATATGGGCGTTAGTCGGTTTTTTTGGCGGCCGAATTGATCAGGTTCTCGAAATTTTCCCTCTTTATCAAACTAATTTGACAGCTCGGATTGAAGCTCTGCCTTTTTTTAATTTTACTTTTACTCAAGATCGCGGAATTTACCAATCACTTACAGAGTGGATAGATCTTCCTGCACTAGCGACATCGGTAGCAGCGTCCTTTGCTGGAATTCTTGCGAGTAGTGGACTAATAATGATTTACATTCTTTTTCTTTTTTTGGAGCAAGGAAATTTTGATGCAAAAATTACGGAGCTCTTTGGAGCTGCAGGCTCTGAGAGTAATGCGCGCAAGATAATCGAACGAATACGCAGCGATATTGAAAAGTATATAACCATAAAACTCGCAACAAGCTCGTTGACGGGGATCGTGAGTTATATCTTTCTGGTTCTTGTTGGCGTCGATTTTCCTGGTGTTTGGGGTCTATTGATATTTTTGTTAAATTTTATCCCTACCGTAGGTTCGATCATTGCAACTATTTTTCCAGCACTCATAGCTTTGGCGCAATCTGATGGGTATAGTTTGTTCCTGTTGGTGCTGGCGGGAATTGGTATCCTTCAAATTATGATAGGTAATATCTTAGAACCTCGCTTGATGGGTTCCTCGTTTAACTTAAGTCCGATTGTCATATTGCTAAATTTGGGTCTTTGGAGTTATATCTGGGGAATCCCGGGAATGTTTTTATGTGTTCCATTTTTGATAATTTTAACTATTATCCTAAGTTACTTTCCTCAAACTAGGGCTATCGCAATTATTCTTAGTAGTGACGGAAAATTGAGAGCTCCTCCAGAAGAAATGATCGATGGATTTCAGCTAACGGCTCTGTTAGGTGATTCCATTATGGGTTCAGAAAAATCTGAAGGTTAGTAAATACCCTGATTTTGATAGCTCACAAAAGATCTGCCAACTTATCGAACTAAGCGCTATAATTGTGTCTTTACAGACCTCTTGAAGGTCTGCTTCTTATTGTTACGAAAAAAGATGGCAAAAAGCTTATGAACAGCGGTAAAAGAAAGAGCATGCATACTAGTGCTGAGATACGTTCTCTTTTTCTTGATTATTTTGAACGAAATGGTCATCAAAGGGTTGAAAGTAGTTCATTGATCCCGGGTAATGATCCAACACTGCTCTTTACTAATGCTGGGATGGTGCAGTTCAAAGACACTTTTTTGGGCACAGAGTCCCGAAGCTATTCTACGGCGACGAGTTCTCAGCGATGCGTTCGAGCAGGCGGGAAGCACAATGATTTAGAAAATGTTGGCTACACTGCGCGTCATCATACTTTTTTTGAAATGCTTGGTAATTTTTCTTTCGGGGATTATTTTAAACGTGAGGCGATTCATTTCGCGTGGAACTTTTTGACCTCGGAGCTTAACTTGTCCCCGAATCAGCTCTGGGTGACAGTTTACCGTGACGATGCTGAGGCAGAATCAATTTGGTTGAATGAAATTGGTATTAGTAAGGAGCAGTTTTCGAAGCTTGGCGACAAAGATAATTTTTGGTCTATGGGAGACACAGGTCCTTGTGGGCCATGTTCAGAAATTTTTTATGATCACGGGCCTGACGTAGCAGGAGGGCCACCTGGAAGTCCTGAAGAAGACGGTGATCGCTACATAGAGATCTGGAATTTGGTCTTTATGCAATATGAGCGAAAGCCTGACGGTAGCCTTGTTTCTTTGCCCAGGCCATCGGTCGACACTGGGGCTGGCCTCGAGCGAATCGCTGCGGTCATGCAAGGTGTTCACAGTAATTATGAGATTGATCTTTTTGATGATCTTATCAGCGACATTTCAAGGATTACAAATGTAGCAGATCGCACTAATAATTCCTTAAGGGTAATTGCTGACCATATTCGGTCGAGCTCTTTTCTCATTATTGACGGGGTGGTTCCCTCTAACGAGGGCAGAGGTTACGTCCTTCGTCGAATCATTCGGCGCGCTTTGCGCCATGGTTATCGCCTCGGAGTAAAGGAAGTGTTTTTCTTCAAAGCCGTTGCTTCACTGGTCAAAGTAATGGGTTCCGCGTATCCAGAATTAGCTGCCCATCAAGAGTTTGTCGAGAAGACATTAAGAGAGGAAGAAGAGCAGTTTGGGCGAACGCTAGAAAATGGAATGGGTATTTTAGAGGCCGCGATTTCAAACCTAAGTGGGGAGACCATAAATGGTGAAACGGTCTTTAAGCTTTATGATACGTATGGATTTCCTACCGATTTGACGGCGGATGTGGCGAGAGAGAGCGGACTGGCAATTGATATGCAAGGTTTTGAAAAAGCGATGGAGGGTCAGCGACAACAGGCTCGGTCGGCCGCGAAATTTTCTGCCGTTTCAAAATTAGATTTAGGTATTGAGCTTAGCACTGATTTTATTGGACACAATGCTTTAGAGGGAAACGCTAGTGTCCAAGGTTTGTATATTGAAAGTGAGAAAGTCTCTGAGCTAAAAAAAGGTCAAGAAGGGTGGATATTATTAGATCGGACGCCGCTTTACGGTGAGTCTGGTGGTCAGGTCGGAGACAGGGGTTTTATAAGCGGAGATGGGTTCGAATTTGAGGTTTGCGATACTCAAAAGCAAGGGAACGCCTTACTTCACAGAGGCACGTTAAATAGTGGGTCATTGATCTTAGGGCAGAAAGTTTTTGTGAGAGTAGAAGTTGAGGAACGAAGGGCGATTACGTTAAATCATTCCGCGACTCATTTGTTGCACGCTGCCCTTCGCCTTGTTTTGGGTAACCACGTTATGCAAAAGGGTTCTTTGGTGGATTCGAAACGATTGCGATTTGATTTCTCTCATACAGCACCTTTGGATGAAAACGAATTGAGAGCTGTTGAGAGAGAAGTAAACGCTAAGATATTGCAGAATACTCCGGTTAAAAAACAGCAGATGGCATTGGAAGATGCAAAGAAATCGGGAGCGATTGCTTTATTTGGAGAGAAGTATGGCGAGGAGGTAAGAGTAGTCACAATGGGGGAAGAATTCTCTATTGAATTCTGTGGCGGTACTCACGTTAGTAGCACCGGCGATATCAGCTTAATTAAAATTGTTTCAGAGTCAGGGATTTCAGCTGGGGTGAGAAGAATAGAGGCGGTGACTGGTCACGAGGCTCATCGGTCGATCGAGCGCGAGGAGAAAACACTGAGAGAATTATGCGAATTGGTAAAGTCCAATAAAGATGAAGTTCTGGATCGTGTTAAGCAAATGTCCTCTGTTCAAAAAGAGTTGGAGAAATCCCTGCAAGAGTTGAAGGCAAAAATAGCTGCCAATGAGGGTGGGAATTTGGCCGAGGGAGCTGAAAACTTAGGGGAACTCAAGTTACTAGTTAGGCATCTTGAAGGCTATGATACTAAAGAGTTACGGGAGACAGTTGATCAGCTGAAGAATAAATTAGGCGTTTCCGTTGTTGTTTTAGCCTCTATTGAAGGCGCGAAGGTGAGCTTAGTCGCTGGAGTTAGCAAGGAATTAACTGATCGAGTAAAAGCAGGTGATCTGGTCAATATGGTAGCGACACAGGTCGGAGGGAAAGGTGGTGGCAGACCCGATATGGCAATGGCTGGTGGGAGCGATCCGGCCGCCGTTCCTGCAGCTCTAAACAGTGTAAAAAATTGGGTTTTAGAGCGAGTATAAAATAAAGGATTTAAGATAAGATCGCAGGGAGTTAGTTGCAATGAGCTTGCTAGTTCAAAAATTCGGAGGAACTTCGGTCGGCTGTGTTGATCGGATTGAGGCTGTTGCTAATAAAGTGGCAGCTCATCGTGAAAAAGGTGATGAAATTATTGTCGTGCTCTCTGCTATGAGCGGAGAGACGAATAGGTTAACAGACTTAGCGCAATCTATCGCTGATTATCCCGAGCCCAGAGAAATGGATGTTTTGTTGTCTACGGGAGAGCAAGTAACGATTGCTTTGTTGTGTATTGCCTTGCGAAAGCGTGGTCTAGGGGCTAGATCCTTTACGGGTGCTCAAGCACAAATTATTACCACGGATGTACACACTAAAGCTCGAATTCGTTCGATCGATGAAGGGCCAATATTATCTGAATTAAAAAAAGGTAACGTGGCTGTGGTGGCAGGGTTTCAGGGTGTTGATGAACTTGAAAATATTACAACTTTGGGGAGAGGAGGCTCGGATACCACTGCTGTTGCATTAGCGGCAGCCGTTAACGCTGACGAGTGTCAAATCTATACGGACGTTAGGGGTGTCTACACGACGGACCCTAGGTTGGTTAAGGATGCACGTTTATTAACTAGCATTACCTTCGAGGAGATGCTTGAGTTGGCTAGCTTGGGCGCTAAGGTTCTTCAGATTCGTGCTGTCGAATTTGCAGGTAAGCATCGTGTTCCTGTCAGGGTATTATCCAGCTTCGAAGAAGGCAATGGAACGCTTATTAGTTTTGAGATGGAGGAGAGAATGGAAGATCCAGAAATTACCGGCATAGCTTTTGAAGGAGATGAGGCCAAGTTGACAGTAAGCGGAGTCCCTGACGTTCCCGGCGTAGCACATCGGGTAATCGGTCCTGTCAGTGGAGCAGGTATCGAAGTTGACGTAATTGTCCAAAATGCGGCTGCTGATGGTTCGAATGATATAACCTTTACCGTGAAACGAGGAGAGAGCGAGCGAGCTAAACAAATTTTGTTAGATCAGCAGAGTGTCATAAAAGCAAAAAAAATCGACCTGGATAAGAAGATTGGTAAGGTGTCGGTTGTTGGTGTTGGGATGCGGTCGCACGCAGGGATTGCCAGCAAAATGTTTGAAGCAATTGCCAACGAAGGAATAAATATCCAATTAATTACGACGTCTGAAATAAAAATTTCTATTGTGATTGAAGAAAAGTACCTCGAACTGGCCGTACGGACATTGCATACTGCTTTCGGACTTGGTGATCCAAATTAGTCTCAACAAAGTAAATATCAGGTATCGTTTTAAGAAGCACCCATGTGCTTCTTTTATACTGTTTCGGAGACTTTTAAAATGCTTATACTTACCCGCAGGGTCGGCGAGAGACTCATGGTTGGTGATGATATTGAGGTAACTGTTCTTGGGGTGAAAGGGGGGCAAGTACGCGTGGGAATTAATGCCCCAAGCGATGTGTCGGTTCACAGGGAAGAAATTTACCGTAGAATATCCGAGGAAGCGAAAGCCGAGGTCTCATAGGTCCCACTTTGCTAGTATTGGATTTAGCTTCGAACCGCAGATAGCATATGTTATACTCTCCAGCACCGGAGAGGTGGCCGAGTGGCTGAAGGCGCGCCCCTGCTAAGGGCGTATGGGGGGAACCTCATCGAGGGTTCGAATCCCTCTCTCTCCGCCAAAATTAAAATACCCCGCGAATCAAATTGGCTCTCTTAGGTTTCTCGCCTCTGAAGAAAGATATAGACGTCCAAATCACGATTGAGGTTGCTATGCGTACTCTGTCGTGCGGCATTCGACTTATCTGGCGCGGTTGTCGCGCTCTTTTTAAAAATAAGAATTAGACAACCCCTGAGAGTGCTAAATCTTCAATTTCCTCGTTTGTATAACCGAGTTCCTTGAGCAATAACGTATTGTGCTCACCCAGTTTAGGGATCGCTCCCGCGCCCGGTTTAAATAAGTTACTATTTCCTGGTGGAAGAAAAGTCTCTATGTCTCCGTTAGGGCTTTTCGTCATAACGAACTTTTTTAAAAATCTTAACTGCTCATGATGCCAAACTTCATTGATATTATTTACCTTTGAGCACGCTATTTCATTTTCATTTAATTTTTGAATCACTTCTGCGGCGGTGATGGACATTAAAACCTTATGAATTAAAGGTTTTAGTTGTTCTCTGTTTTGAGATCTTAGAGTATTGTTTGCGAATCTAGCATCGTCTTCTAAATTGTTGTCAGCTAGAATATTGACGCAAAAAGAGTTCCACTCGCGCTCGTTTTGTATCCCGAATACAATGGATTTATCTTTGCATTGAAATACGCCGTATGGATATATGGTAGGGTGTTCAGCTCCTTTTCGTTCGGGTTGTGATTGACCATTATGCGCATAATTAAGCGGAAATCCCATCCATTCAATCATCGCCTCAAGCATAGAAATTTCAATATGCGCGCCTTCATTGATGTTTGATCGCTGTATTATTGCCGCAAGTATTGCCGCGTTCGCTTGAGTGCCTGCTGCTATATCTGCGATTGAGATACCACTTTTTACGATATTTTGTTCAGTACCTGTGACAGAAAGTAATCCAGATTCTGCTTGGATTAGAAGGTCGTATGCTTTTTTATCTTTATATGGTCCTGTCTGTCCATACCCAGAGATGTCGCACACGATTAGCTGTGGTAATTGTGAATGCAAGGTTGCGTAGTCCAGACCTAATCTTTTGGCTGCGCCCGGTGCGAGGTTCTGAAGTAACACATCACTTTCCTTTAGAAGTCTTTTTAAAATATTAATTCCCATTGAACTTTTTATGTCGAGGGTTAAACTTAGTTTTCCACGGTTGGTCCAAATAAAATGAGAGGATTGTCCAAGAGTTCTCGTGTCGTAAGCTCTTGCAAAGTCTCCCGTTTGGGGTCGTTCAATTTTAATAATTCTCGCGCCGAGGTCAGCGAGTTGCTTAGTACAGAGAGGCCCTGCGATTGCGTGCTCGAGTGCTACAACGGTTATCCCTGTCAACGGGGCTACATCTAATTTCACTTTATAGTTGCTCTAGCTGTCATGCACTCAATACCCATCTCATTTTTGGCAGACAAGTGAATTAAACTATTTTTCGCTAGCTTGCTACAACTGAGATGAAGTGGTTCATTTACAAAAGCAGGATTTTTGGCGCGAAATTCGAATTTCTCAATACGGTTTAAAATTTTGTTGCCCAAAGATCGATGGGCCAGTTCAAGAAGATGAGTCGCTAAGAGTGGCCCGTGGACAATGAGTCCAGCGTAGGCCTCAATTTCTGTCGTATATAGTTGATCAAAGTGAATTCGGTGACTGTTAAATGTGAGAGCTGAATACCTAAACAATTCCATCGTGTTTGGTTGTATAACTGCGGCGTAGTCGACGTTGCTTTCATTTGGTTCTTTAGGCAAAGGCTTTTCTAATTTCTTGGAGGGATGATTTCGATAGACTAGGTTTTGTTCCTCACTCAGCATCAGCTCTTTCTCTTGAAAAAAATTATGCTTGAGCGTAACAAAAATCAATTTTCCACTTTCCCCTTGCTTCTCTTGTATATCCGTAAGCACAGATTGTCGACTCGCAATTACGCCAATTTTTAGGGGTCGCTTGAAATACAGAGAGCCGCTTGCCCACATTCTTCTCGGCAGTGGAATAGGTGGCAAGAAGCTTCCTTTTGCTGGGTGTCCGTCTTTCCCAAGAGCAGATTGCGTAGTCGGCTTAATAAAATGGCACCAATGCCAAAGAGGCGGTAAATTTGGTTGCTCACAGAAGCTAACATTTGTTTTACGATTAAGTGTTGCAGCGAGGCGATCCGCAACAGAACCGGAAATTATATCTGTTACGTTTTCCTTGTTGCCTATCCAAGACTTAATGGGCTTGTTTACACTGTTCATTTTGACTCTCTGAATAACGATGTTTGGAGTGTAACATCTCTGTATTCGGAATCTCATTTATTAGCCAATAAGTTGAGGCCGGTAAAGCGGCCAGAGACGATTTATTGGTAAATTTGTCTGCTAAGTATCATGATAGACTGCTAAGCTTACAAAAGCATCGAAGCCAACTTTTTAGTGAGGCCAAAATCAGATGGGAGTCCGGAGATCGTTACACTTTGTGCCCGGCGCAAATATTAAGATGTTAGACAAGGTTTCCGACTTGCCGGCCGATGCGGTGGTTTTGGATCTAGAAGATTCAGTGGTGTTAGAAAATAAGGGGGAGGCTAGAAAGAACGTGATCTCTTGGTTGGCTAGTGAAGGAGATAAAAAAGAGCGGTTTGTTCGAGTTAACCCAATTACGTCGAGCTCAGGGAGAGATGATTTAGAAGCCATTATTGAGTGTGAGCCTGACGGCGTCGTGTTGCCTAAAGTAAGTAGCCTAAAAGAAGTTAAATTGGCAGACTCGATTATATCGGAGTACGAAAAGAAAAGAGCCTCCTCTTCAGTTGGTCGGACTAAGCTAATACTGATCGGCGCAGAATCAGCGGGGGCCGTTTTAAATTTGAGCTCAATACCAAAGCATTCGCGAGTCGACGGATTGACTTGGGGCGTTGAGGACTTTTTTGCTTCAATTGGAAGTCGCTCTAAACGCGACAGTCAGGGGCAATATTTAGAGGTCTTCAAGTATGTCCGCTCTATGTGTTTGATTTCCGCAGTTAGCGCTTGTGTTCAGCCAATTGACGCAGTGTTTTCCGACATTGCCGATCAAAAAAAGCTAGCTGAAGAATGTAAGGCTTCCGCTCAGATGGGTTTTACTGGCAAGTTGACTGTGCACCCAAATCAAATAAGTATAGTTAACGAGTTTTTTAGTCCAGGTGAAGTCGAGGTAGACAATGCCATTGAGTTAGTCTCTGCGTTTGCTGAGAATATGAGGGAGGGGAAAATGGCATTCCTTTACAAGGGTAAGATGGTGGACGCCCCCCATTTGGAGCGAGCGAAAAAAATATTAGAACTTTCAAAAGAAATAGCTAAACGAGATAGCTGAAGATGAGTTTTAGTGATAACGATGAACAGGCGCTTATAAGAGAATCTGTGAGGCGTGTTTGCGCAGATTTTCCTGATGAGTACTGGGAGCGTCATGATTCGGAAGCGAAGTTCCCGCAACGTTTTTTTGATGTAATGGCTGCTTCGGGATGGCTTGGTATTGCCATGCCGGAGGAGTATGGTGGTTCTGGAAAGGGGATCGCTGAGGCCGCAATATTACTTGAGGAAGTTGCTTCCTCAGGCGCAGCAATGAACGGAGCGACGCCGCTCCATTTATCAATATTCGGGATGCATCCTGTCGTCAAACATGGGTCTGCCTCCATGAGGAAAAAATTTCTTCCCTCAGTTGCTACCGGAGAATTGCAGGTTGCATTTGGTGTTACGGAGCCGGATGCGGGTAGCGATACGACAGCGATCAGCACTTTTGCAAAGAGAGAAGGCGAGAACTATATTGTTAGAGGGCGAAAAATTTGGACAACAAAAGCCATTGAGAGTGAACGGGTTCTTTTGTTGGTGCGGACTACACCAAGGTCGGAAGTTGGAAGAAAAACTGATGGAATGACTTTGCTCTTGGCTGAGCTGAACAAGCCACAGGTTTCAATATCCCCTATTTCAAAACTGGGTCGCAACGCGGTGCGAACTTGTGAAGTTGTCTATGACGACCTAGAAGTGAGTGTTGATGACCGCGTTGGTGAAGAGGGTGAGGGGTTTCGGTATTTATTAGACGGCTTGAACGCAGAAAGAGTTTTAATTGCCGCTGAAGCTTTGGGTATCGGTCGTGCAGCATTAAAACGTGGGGTAGCTTACGCTAACGAGCGCGTGGTTTTTGACCGACCAATTGGGAAGAATCAGGGTATATCCTTTCCTCTTGCCATTGCTAAGACTCAACTCGATGCGGCCGAATTGATGATTCGTAAGGCAGCGTTCTTAATTGATGGAGGCAAGCCGTGCGCTGCAGAGGCTAACATGGCAAAGTACCTCGCAGCGGAGGCTGGATTTTTTGCAGCCGACGCGGCTGTTCAGACGCATGGAGGCTTTGGTTATGCACGAGAATTCCATGTAGAGCGATATTGGCGTGAGGCTCGTCTAATGAAGCTGGCGCCGATTTCTCAGGAGATGATCTTAAATTTTGTTTCAGAGCATGTGTTGGGAATGCCTCGATCGTATTAGAATTATGTTTTCAGAGGATTGTGACAATAATGTTTATGCGTAATTCTTTACTAATGACTCTAGTTGCGGTTTTTATTACCGTTGCAATGCCGTTTGCTTTTGGACAGGACAAAGAGTCTGTCGTGAAAGAGAAGTCCGCAAAGCGAGAGCCCTTTCAGCTTTTTGATAACCTGTTTTTTGTTGGGACAAAGGCGGCGGCCTGGGTTCTCCAGACTGATCAAGGGCTGATTCTTATTGATTCTGCTCCAATTAGCGAGACAGCGGCGTTGATTGATAACATCAGAAAGCTTGGGCTCAATCCAATTGATATTAGGTATTTGATCGTCACTCACGGAGATCGTAACCAGGTCGGCGCAGCTAAACGCATGCAAGAAGAATTTGGAGCGGTTGTGCTCATGACAGAAGAGGCATGGGAGGCCAGCGTAAGTTTAGCTGAACAGGTGAACGGATATGTTCCGCCACGGAAGCACTTAACGGCGACGGAGAGTGGAAGTGTAACCCTTGGAAGAGATAGGATTTCGTTTTTTAAGACCCCTGGCCACACACCTGGAACGCTATCAGTAGGGTTTACGGTCTACGATGGAGGGTATCCTTATGAGGCAATGATCTTTGGCGGAGTTGGGGTTGATGTCGCAAATAAAGTGGCATTAGCTGTATATATTCAAAGTATCCGGAAATTACAAAGCTTAGAGAGCGTTGATGTGAATATTCCCAACGGAGAAAGTTTAAGTGACTTTTTTGAGATGGCAAAGAAATTTGAAGCACGGTCTGACGGCGAAGTTCACCCATTCGTAAAACCAGGAAGTTGGTCGCGGTGGCTTGACGGACTGTTGAAAGAAGCAGGTGTATAAGCTTTGAATTTTACAGATTTTATTTCTAGTACGATCATTCTAATGACTGTTATTTGCGCAAGGCCCCAATCTGACGTATGGTCTTTTGATTTGGCGCACCCGGCACGATTCGAACGTGCGACCCCCTAGTTCGTAGCCAGGTACTCTATCCAGCTGAGCTACGGGTGCAACCGGCTTTAGTATAACTCAATATAAGAGGTTTTGAAGAATCTTGTTTAATTTATTCCTAAAAGATAAGCAGGGAAGTATCAAACGAGCGTTTATAACCTGCTTTGTTTGTTTGTCGCTCGTAAGCTCATGGCGATCATTTGCGGATTATGAGGAGGGTGTTGACGCTGTTCTTAATGGGGATTTTGAAACCGCATACGTTGAGTTTTTGATTGAAGCAGAGAAAGGGCTTGATCTTGCGCAATATAATTTAAGTATTCTTTATTATTCCGGTCAGGGGGTTGAGATAAACCTCGAAGAGGCTTTTAAGTGGTCCTTTTCCGCTGCATCGCAGGGCCACGTGGCGGCAATGTTTAATCTCGCGAGTCTTTATTACAATGGATTTGGTGTTGAAAAGAGTTCTCAATCGACAGTTGAGTGGTATGGAAGAGCAGCCCGAGGTGGTCATCCCGAGGCCGCTTATCGCCTAGCTTTGATGAAGTTCGAGGCCGATCAAATTCCGGAGGATCTTGTTGAAGCTCACGCTTGGGCTAATCAGGCAATCTATAATAATTACGGAGAGGCGCCTGCGTTGCTGAGTCGTATTGAAGAAAGGCTGTCTCCTAAGAAGCTTAGTGCAGCAAAACGCTTGTTTGCGCGTTGGCAGATAACTGGGGTTGGACAGACTGATTCAGTTATGGATTAATGGTCTAAACGACAAAGTATCAGTAGTGTCATGGGCTACTGATGATATGAAAGTTGAGCATAATTTTACGAGGGGTATCGAGCATGAATGCGTTGAGACGTTCGAAGCTTAGCAATATTGTGGTGAAGACGGTGCTGGTCTCTCTTTCTCTTGTTGGGCTCGTGATTGGGGCCGAAAAGCCTCTGGGGGAAGTAATGACTAATTCAGATGACGCCATAGCTCATTCTCCCGTTGATGCTGTAACTTTCCGATATATCAACGTTAATGGCATAAGAATGCGTGTTGCTGAGGCTGGCAATAGTGGCCCCCTTGTTCTTTTGGCGCATGGCTGGCCGGAGTCCTGGTACTCATGGAGGCACCAGCTGAAGTACTTATCGGACTCGGGATATAGAGTTGTTGCGCCTGATATGCGCGGGTACGGAGATACTGACGCGCCAAGCGAGGTGGATGACTATAACATTGAGAAAGTCGCAGCGGATATGATTGGTATTTTGGATTATCTGGGAGAGGAAAAAGCCGTCATGGTCGGTCATGATTGGGGTGCCATCGTCGCCTGGCAAACAGTCCAATTTTATCCGGATCGGTTTGATGGGCTGATTGCTATGAGCGTTCCTTTTGCTGGGAGACAAGAGCGTTCTCCGATGGTCGAGTGGAAAGAGACGTTTGGAGATAATTTTTATTATATTTTGTACCACAACGAGCCGAATGGTGTCGCAGAGCTTGAATATGACTCAAATCCTCGCGAATTACTGAGTCGGTTGTACCTTTCTCCTCGAAGCCCACGAGATCCTCCAGTAATAACCGATCCGAGTTCTTCAGCGGGCGGGTGGATCGGTAGACTAGGAGCTCCAAAAAGCCTGCCCAGTTGGCTCAGTGCCTCTGATTTAAATTATTTTGTTAGTGAGTTTGAGAGAGCGGGTTTCCGTGGTGGAGTAAATTATTATCGTAATTTTCATCGTAATTGGGAGCTTACAGAAAGTTTTAAAGATGCTCGTATTGATATTCCGACTCTATTTATTGCTGGAGAGCGCGACGTTGTTATTGGAGGTGCGTCTGAAGCCAGGCTGCGAGGTGCAATGAGTCGTGTGGTAAACGATTTACGTGGAGTAATCCTTGTACCTGAAGTAGGGCATTGGGTGCAGCAAGAGGCTCCCGACGAGGTAAATCAGGCCATGTCAGATTTCCTCACTAACGCTAATATAATCCCTTGAAGGTCATTTAGTAAAAGGAACATAATCTCGCGAAGTCAATTGTTATGGTCGTAGGTGAGGATTCAGTTATGGAATGCCTGATTAAAAAAGTAACAAACTCCTTCGTTTGGGTTTGCGTTTATTCGGCCACATTTTTATTGACTTTAATGACAGCTGGTGCGGCAGAGCAATTTGCCTCAGGCACTTTTACTGATAGTCAGTTTGAAGCTGGTGCAGTTATTTATGCCGAATTGTGTGCCTCTTGTCATGGGCAAAATGCTGAGGGTGGCGTCGCTGCCGCCTTGACCGGACCAAATTTTAGGAGGGATTACTCGAGTCGCGACTCTGATATAGGCTCTTTGCTGAATGTAATTAGCGACACGATGCCGCCTCGCCAACCCGACCGTTTGACTGAGGTCGAAAACCTCGCGGTTTTAGCGTTTGTCCTAGGAAGCAATGGGGTCCTCGCTGGCACGGAGGCGCTAAAAAGCGCAGCAAGTTACCTCAGTGCGATTCCTTTAGCGCGTGGCGATCAAAAATTGGATATTTCAAAACAATTCATCAAAGGAGATGATGGTCTGGTGCCGTTTGGCAGGGGGCCAAGCTTCGCAGAGTTATTGGAGGCTGATAGAAATTCAACAGATTGGCTTTATCACAACCAGAATTACCGAGGAACGCGGTTTTCAGCGTTGTCTGAAATCGATCGTTCCAACATATCAGATCTTGTTCAAGTTTGTGCCTACCAGATGGGCTCGATGCAAACGATGCAGACCGGACCGATCGTTAGTAATGGAGTTATGTATGTTACCAATATGACTCATACGGCGGCGATAGATGCGGCCACTTGCAAAAGAATTTGGAGTTATGATTGGGAAGCACGAGATCGAACTGTTTGGGGTAATAATCGGGGTGTTGCTATAAAGGATGGGTACGTCATTCGGGGCACCAACGATGGCTATTTGCTCGCATTGGATTCTTCCGACGGTAAGCTCCTGTGGGCACGCCAAGTAGCGGATCCATGGTTAGGTGAGACTTTCACCATGCCACCGATGATTTATAAAGATCTAATTCTAATTGGTCCTGCAGGCAGCGAAAACGCTATTTCTGGATGGGTTGGTGCTTTTTCGTTGTCTGATGGAAGTCTTGTGTGGAAGTTCGAGACAGTGCCAGAGGCTGCAGCCGGAGGAGGGCCAACTTGGGGTAACCCGGAAAATATACCTCTGGGCGGAGGTGCAGTTTGGACCCCTTTGAGCCTTGATTACGAAATGAGAGAATTGTATGTGGCCGTTAGTAACCCTGCGCCGGATTTGCCGGCGTATCTTAGACCGGGTGACAATTTATACACTAATAATATCGTTGCACTTAATCCTGACAACGGAGAATTAATCTGGCATAAGTCTCTTGTTCCAAACGATGATCATGATTGGGACCTTACTCAGGTGAGCCCGATTTTGAAGTCAAATCTCGATAATACTAAAAGAGATCTGGTAGCTACGGTGGGAAAAGATGGTGTTTTGAGAGCTATAGACCTAGGGTCCAAGACTACGGTATATGAGACCGAAATAACTACTCGACTTAACGCCGACGTTCCTGTCACAAGAGAAGGCGTTATAGCTTGTCCCGGTGTATTTGGCGGAGTGTTGTGGAATGGTCCAGCTTATGTTCCGAGTGAGAATTTGCTTGTGACACCGGCTATCGATTACTGTGCTCGGTTTAGTGCAGCACAAGTTATCGAACACATTCCGGGTCGATTGTATATGGGCGGCGATGTCGCTCCAATGAAGGATCAGTCTGGGTGGCTGACCGCTGTAGGGGCGGAAAGTGGCGAGTTGCGGTGGAAATACCACTCCCCAGCACCAATGGTTTCTGGGGTTACATCGACTGGCGGAGGGCTTGTTATTGCGGGTGAGTTGACGGGTAATTTATTGTTTTTAGATGCATCTACAGGAGAAGTTTTAAGGAAAATCGATACTGGAGCTCCACTCGGAGGTGGTGTAGTCTCATACTCTGCAATGGGGAGGCAATATGTCGCGGTCAGCTCTGGAAACGCAATGATGACCTTTAAGACCGGTCATGAGACCTCTCGCGAGGGAAGCATCATAGTGTACTCGTTGCCAAAATAGTAGTCGTCAGTTGGTCACAATATTGGGAGGGCCGGCCAATATTCTAATCGCACTAACGGTCTTGTTAGACTATTCGTTTTGATCTCAGCTCTGCAATTTCTGAGGCGTTGTATCCGATTTCCATTAAGATAGCGTCTGTATGCTCTCCCAGTTTAGGCGCCCGATGTCTTATTTCACCAGGCGTTTCCGACAACTCTACAGGAGTACGCATCAACGGAACGGGTTTGTCGAGTCCGGGAAAATCTGTAGCTTGAAATAAATTTTTTGCTTTTATGTGCGGGTCATCCAATACTTGCTGCGGGGAGAGAACTGGGCCAGCTGGCAGTCTTACTTCTTCCATCTCAGCGAGAGCTTCTTCTGATGTTCTTTCAGAGCACCATATTGACATACGATCACTGATTATTTGACCATGCTCTCCACGAGAGAGATCATCTTTCATTCTGGGATCGGTTATCCAATGCTCCTCGCCCATCAATCGTGCCCAGCGCTCGAATAATGGTCCCCCTACAGACTGTACCAAGACCCAACCATTTTTTGTTTTAAATGTATCACTGGGTGCCGTGGTTTGAGCGCGATTTAGCGTAGCGACGCGATTCACGTTCAGAGCAGCTTGCTCGATCGCAGTGCCATTCATCATTGTAAGAGCAGTGTTAAATAAAGAGCCCTCAACAATTTGTCCGCGACCGCTTTTTTGTCTTTCAAACAGCGCCGTCATTGTTCCGAAAGCTGCTAAGCTCGCGGTGCCAAAATCGATAAAAGGTGTGTAGGACTTAATTGGCTGTTCTGGGGTTCCTGAAAGGTACATTGCACCGGACATTGCTTGACCGAGCCCATCAAATCCAACTCGGTTGCTGTAGGGACCTCCGGTTCCAAATGCAGAAATCATGGTTAATATGATGTCGGGCTTAATTTCTTTAAGGCTTTCATAATCTAGGCCCATAGTCTTTAGGGTATCTGGCGGAAGGTTAGCTATCACCACATCAGCTTTGGCGACGAGCTTTTTCACTATCTCGCGCCCTTCGGGTTTCATTGGATTCAGCGTAAGGCCGCGTTTGTTTCGTGCTAATTGCATGAATGCACCGCCTTCTCCGCCCTCGGAGATTGGAGCTAAGTATCTGTCTTCGCTTCCATCAACCTTCTCAATCCGGATGACTTCGGCACCCATGTCCGCGAGGAGAGCTCCGCAGAAGGGTCCTGCAATATAACGACCAAAGTCGAGTACACGAATTCCTTTAAGAGCCTGAGTCATGGGTTTTATTCCTTGATATATTTTTTATAAATTATAGGGCTGAAGTTGAGGTGCTATTGTTGATAGTGCCGCCTTGTCGATTTGAGCATGCTCCATTACAATCATAGTCAAGCAAGCGTTTCAGATTTGTGTACTATAACTCGGAGAAGCTATGTTTCAAAATATGGTATCGATTTTTAGCGTGAGAGGAGTGTTCGGTAAGTTTTTATTCTTAGGTTGTTATTCCTTATTTGTATTAACGCCATTACAGGCTGCTGAAAATCCCGGATATCTTAATGATCCGGCTCGTCGAACAACGGGGATTGGAAAATTCTACATGGGCCGAGAAATTTCTTTTGTCATGGGCCATCAGGCAGCCGGATGGCTTAATCGTCCCGGTCGCATCAAAGAAGAGATGCCTGACGATGTCGTCGCTAATATGAAGCTTAAGCCGAATGAAATTGTCGCAGATATTGGTGCAGGTTCAGGTTATTTTTCCTTTCGTATTGCAAAGCTTGTGCCTCAAGGAAAGGTTCTTTCCGTGGATATCCAGCAGGAGATGTTAGACATAATCGAGCAAAGGAAAAATAAAGATGGGGTAGGCAATATTGAGGGGGTTTTAGGGGATATCGATAACCCCCACCTAGAGGATGAAAGCATTGATGCTGCTATCATGGTCGACGCTTATCATGAATTCTCGCACCCCTTTGAGATGATAAATGGAATTTATGATGCACTGCGTCCCGGCGGAAGAATTTTTTTACTTGAGTATCGTGGGGAAGATGAATCGGTCCCGATAAGACCCTTGCATAAAATGACTCAAGAACAGGTTATTAAAGAGATGGAAGTCTTCGGTTTACAGTGGACCGAGACACTTGATTTTTTGCCTTGGCAACACATGATGGTATTCACAAAGGTTTAAGCTTGTTGCTTGGGAGTGGGCGGGAACTCTGTGCTGACACTAAATGCAATAATCTGACGCTGGAAAGCATTTGGTTTGTTTTTTCTGTTGAGATCCATCTTTTCTAGTTGCGTCGTATTTGCAGTGTTCGCTCCCTCTAAGCTTGCGGACGGGGCTTTCTCTATTTTGTTTTTAAAAAGACTAAACATTTACAACGACGCCAGCAAAGCTTGCTATAATTGACTAGGTGATTTGTTAACGCGGAGACATTTGAGTATGCAACGAGAATCGATGGAAGTTGACGTCGTGATTGTTGGAGCGGGGCCCGCGGGATTATCGACGGCGTGCCGTTTGCTTCAATTGGCTAAAGAGGCTGAAAAAGAGTTTTCTGTTTGTGTTCTCGAAAAAGGGTCCGAGGTCGGCGCGCATATTCTTTCGGGGGCTGTTTTTGAACCGGCTGTCTTAAATGAGTTATTTCCGGACTGGAAAGAAAGAGGCGCTCCTCTTCAAACGGCAGTTGTAAAAGATAAGATATATTATTTACCCAATGAGAGGACTAACTTCCGGTTTCCAGGTCCCTTTATGCCAAAGGCTATGCATAATGACGGAAATTACATTATATCTCTTGGTAGTTTGTGTTCGTGGTTAAGTGAGCAGGCAGTGGAGTTGGGAGCGGAGGTGTTTCCTGGGTTTGCCGCGGCTGAGGTTTTATATCATGAAGATGGCAGTGTGAAAGGGGTAGCGACGGGAGATCAAGGACTAGGGGCGAATGGAGAGCAAAAAGCGTCATTCGAGCCTGGTTTTGAGTTTCATGCAAAATACACGATTTTCGCTGAGGGTTGCAGGGGTCACCTTGGGAAAGAAATTATTAAAAAATTTCATTTGGATAAAGATAGCGATCCCCAACATTATGGTATTGGGCTGAAAGAAGTTTGGGAAGTTCCCAGTGAGCAGCATGAAGAGGGCCTTGTAGAGCATACGGCAGGGTATCCTATGATTGGGCCAAGTTACGCTGGGTCGAGCGGTGGATTTTTGTATCACGCAAAAGGTAACAAAGTTGCGTTGGGTTTAATTATTGATTTGGGCTATAAAAATCCTCATATCAGTCCTTTCGATGAATTTCAAAAATTCAAACATCATCCAATTATTGCTAAAACAATTACAGGCGGGAAACGGCTTAGCTATGGCGCAAGAGCGCTGATAAAAGGAGGGCTGAACTCCTTACCTAAAATGACTTTTCCGGGAGGTTTGCTGGTTGGTTGTGATGCGGGAACCCTCAATGCTGCGAAAATAAAGGGAAGTCACACAGCCATGAAGTCAGGAATGATCGCCGCTGAGGCGCTTTTTGAAGAGCTTAATGGTGACTCACCATCAAGAACACTGAAGAAGTTTGACGAGTTTTTCCATCGCTCTAGTTTGCGTAAGGAATTACATGAAGCAAGAAATTTCAGCGCTGGAATTCATCGATTTGGGTTTTGGTTAGGGGCTGCACTAGCTTTTGTTGAGCAAAATATTTTTTTTGGAAAGTCACCGTTCACTATTCGAGATCGATCAGAGGATCACGCGGAGCTTGTTTCAGCTGAGATTGCAGAAAAAATACAATATCCTAAGCCCGATGGCAAAATAAGCTTTGATAAACTCTCATCCGTTTTCTTATCGAATACAAATCATACAGAGGATCAGCCATGTCATTTGAAGCTCAAGGATCCGGGGATTCCAATAAGTGTAAATTTGCCGAACTTTGATGAACCTGCCCAAAGATATTGTCCTGCAGGAGTTTATGAGGTTTTAGAAAGTGAGAACGGAGAGAAGTATTTTCAGATCAATGCTCAAAATTGTGTCCATTGTAAAACCTGTGACATTAAGGATCCATCGCAGAATATTCAGTGGGTAGTTCCGGAGGGAGGGGGAGGTCCGGTATATCCAGCAATGTGATACTCGGGACAGTGTGATTGATCCAATGTAAATTTCTTGATAGGTTTTTGGAGTCAGCTCGACAAGTGCTGTATCGATAGATACAAAAGATATGCAAGACGATTTGCTCTAGTTCCCTGTAACGATTACTCCTTAGATGTTACTTCCAATTCTTCTGCTAGGCTTGTCATGGAAAATTTCTTAAAAAAATCCTGTTATTTTATCCTTGTCGCCTGTGTGCTTAAAGGGTGTCGATTTATAGACATAGATTTCGAAGGGGACAGGGTTTTGCTAGCAATTGTCATGGAGCAAAAAGTCGATCGTTATCCAGAGGTTGACCCCCTACAGATCAATCAAGAAATAAGAGTATTAGTTGACAAAGCGGTTCAGGATGAAGACGAGAATGAGGGTCGTCTGCGGAAACTGTTGTTATTACTATATGGTTCCGATGGTTTAGCTTTGCGTTACGCCCCAGAAGTTACACACACGGCAATAGAATCGTTTGCCGCCAGACAAGGAAACTGCTTGTCCGTGATGAATCTCTTCGTGGCAATGGCTCGTTATGCCGGAATCGAAGCAAATTTTCAAACTGTCAAGGTGCGCCCAAATTGGGATAGGCGAGGAAACTTGGTAGTCCTAAGTCAGCACATCAATGCGACTGGGCGTTTCGGGCCGCATCGGCGTTATGTTTCAGATTTTACGCCTGAGGTCTCCCTGCAACAATTTACCTCGACCACTTTGACAGATGTCCAAGCGCGCTCGCTTTATTTTACTAATATTGGTGTGGAAGCGTTGATTGAGGGAAATTCTGAGGAGGCCCTAGATTTTCTAAAAAATGCTCTCTTCCTTGATCCTGATTCTTCGGTAGCGTGGAATAATATAGGAGCGATTTATAGTGACCTTGGGAATTCAGAGTTAACCGAGTTCAGTTATAAGATGTCGGTATTAAAAGATAGTAATAGTATGAGTGCGATCGGTAATTTAGCCAAATTCTATAGGAAGAATGGTCAGCTGGCTCGGGCGAAGCAATACGATCGAGCTATTGAGAGATTTAACGAAACAAATCCATATTTTTTTTATTCGCAAGGAAGCGCGGCCTTGTCGGACGATGATTTTGTCCTGGCAGAGGAGCTGTTTCTGAAAGCAGTATCATTAATGAGATTTGAACCGGTTTTCTACCAAGCGTTGTCAAGATTGTATGCAGCTAAAGGTGAGAATGAACGGTCGACGGACATGATACTTATAGCGAAAAACATAACCTCGCAAAACAGTCAAGTATATGAGCCTAGCTCAAATAAAATGAGAATTATTGACAATAGCTTTTCTATACTGCGCGACTCCGCAAGCGGTATCAGTATCGATTTTAGAAACTAGCTTATATTTGTATTAAAAGTGTAGGGTTTCAATACTTCCGCTATTTTTTCTTTATCTGCGCTGTCTGTTGTGACGATACTGACGATTAAACCGCGTTTCTTTTCTATGTCACTCGTTACAGAGACATTGATGTTTAGGCTTTTCAGCGACTGTTCGACCACTTCTTCCGCAATTTTTTGTCGTAGAGTGGGTCTGAATATTTTACCTACTGCCGTGAGAGGCATTTCCTTTATAAAATCTATTCTTTTGGGAACCGCTGCGCGTTCAGAAATTCTTTCTTCGCAATATTTTATTAATTCCGCTTCGCTCACATTGCTGCCTGGTTTGCGAACAGCATATGCCATTGGCAGTTCGCCCGCGTATGCGTCTGGTAATCCAATCGCAATAGCCGAAGCGATTTCCGAGTGACTCATTAACGGTTCTTCGATCAACTCTGGGTCGATGTTATGCCCGCCTCTAATAATTAAATCTTTTGCGCGTCCAGACAAGTACAGGCAATCGTCCTCATCGAGGTAGCCAAGATCACCGGTGTTAAACCATCCGTCCTCAATCCATGCATTGGTATTATCAACTTCTACTTTATATCCTTTAAAGACTTGAGGTCCTTTTACAAGTATTACTCCGCTCTCTCCAACGGGGCAATTCTTTATAACCTTATCACCGTCAAGATGAGCTATGCGTATCTGAGAGTAGGGTACGCGCATCCCAACGCTTCCTGGGGGCTGCTCAATGGGAGCCCTGCTGATTAATGCCGTGGTTTCCGTCATGCCGTAGCCGTTACCAATTTCCACTTCGTACTGTTTTTCAAAACTTAATTCAAACGGGTGAGACAATGGCGCGGCACCGGAATTAACATTGGTAAGACTACTGATGTCCGAATCGCCCACCGGAATGTCAGCAAGTGCGGTGAGGACAGTTGGCACTGCAGATACTTGTTTAACCTTAAATCTTTCGATGATTTTCCAGAAATTCCCCATGGCCACTGGTGATCTGAATCCAGAGGGGGTCATCAGTACTATTCTATAACCTACAGCAAAAGCGGCGACGCCCTGAATAATACAGCCGTAGATGTGGAATAGAGGAAGACCACAAAGTACCGTATGGTGGTCCATGTGCGCGGTATAAACTTGCATGAGTTGAGCGAGGAACGCCATATTCCCATGGGTGAGCTGTGCTAGTTTTGGACGCCCGGTGGTGCCGCCTGTGTGGAAATAGGCCGCAATTTGTTCGGAGTCAATTTGGCGGTCACTATCGAGGGTCAGGTGATTCATTGAGTCTATGCTAGTGTTGAAGTCGAGCACCCTTGTTTTTGAGAGATCTTTAGATTCTGTATACGGATCACATAAACCCGGTACATGTACCCCTAGAATTGTCTCAACACAGCGGGTCTCTTTTGACGCAGATATAACTTTTTGCCAAATGTCACTGTGCTCTGATTGACCGAGACATATTATAACTTTAGAACCAGCTGCGCCGATTATTTCAGACATGTGGTCTGGTTCAAGCAGAGGGTTGATAGGGTTGGATATGCCAGCGGCTTGTGCGCCCCAAATAGCGAAATGTGTTTGTGGTAGGATAGGTAAAACAATCGATACTGCGTCGTTTGGACCAATGCCCAGACTGTTAAGTAGGTTGGCTGTCTGCGTAACTCGGTGAGCCAGTTCTTTGAAACTTGTTGTTTGCGTTTGTTCGTCAATCTTTCCCTGTAGGAGAAATTCAAGAGCAGTTGAATCCCCAAAAAGTTCAGCGCTTCTCTTTATAATTTGATAGCTGTTGGTATAAGGAAATTGCTCTTTAAAGGGGATCCGTTCAAATGATCTGACGCTTTCAATAGTTTCTAAAACGGGTTCGTCCAAGGGTATTTTTGTCATATCGATCACTTAATGCTCTCCACTCTTATGTCATTATTACGATTGTCCGTGGTCCGTGGGCGGACGCCGTCGGCGTTTTATAGCATGAAGACGTGCACTGCGCTAGAGAGTTGTCGGGGCGCTTATTTGTTTCTTGCCACAGAGAATTTAGCGAGGAGCTTCAGGGTGTCAGTAAAGTCGGAAACGGGGAGTTCCTCAACGCATTCAAGAGCGAGCCTTGCTTCTCCCTCAGCCGCGTCTCGCGTATATTTCAGTGACCCACATGCCTTAATAATTGCAGTGATTCGACTCAAGGTTTCTGGCGGGATCGACTCTGTTCGCATCAAACATTGACGAATAAGGTCTCGTTCTGTGTTGTCTGCGTGCTGTAAAGCATGAATAAGCGGTAAAGTAGGTTTGCCCTCAGCTAAATCATCTCCTAAATTTTTTCCTAGAACTTCGACATCACCATCATAATCTAGCGCGTCGTCAACCAGCTGAAATGCAAGGCCAATATGTTTTCCAAATCGTTTTAGCGAGTCTGCTGTTGCATTTGAGGCATCGGACAAAAGAGCTGCGCAATGTGCTGCGGCTTGAAACAAAATTGCAGTTTTATTATAGATTACCTCACGGTAGCTGCTTTCGTTCGTCTCGGGATTGTTTTTATTAATCAGTTGTAACACTTCGCCTTCCGCAATTCGGTTAGTAGTGTCCGCTAAAATATGCATAATTTTCATTTCTCCGATTTCGACGAGCAACTGAAATGCGCGGGAGTATATGAAATCGCCGACTAAGACGCTCGATGGGTTATTCCACTCAACACTTACAGTGGGTCTGCCTCTCCTCAGAGCGGACATATCAACAACGTCATCGTGTAGTAGCGTCGCGGTATGAATAAATTCTATTACTGCGGCGAGGTTAATATGTCTTGAATCTGAAATGTTACAACTTCTTGCGGCGAGCAGGACTAGAATAGGTCGCAGGCGCTTTCCGCCCGCATCAACAATATAATGACCAATATTCTCCACCAAAGGCACTCTAGAGTGGAGCTGGTCTATTATGAACTTGTCTACGGAGATCATGTCGGTTGTTACAGAATCGCGAATTTTTTTATACATATTGAAGATTTCTAACGAGCCTAGCTCGTCCATACGTGATGAAGTGAATCAATCGAGACTAGCCATGCTAGGGAGCGCGGGTCTCACTGTCAAGACACCTAAACAACCTTCAAACACAGTGAGGCCTTAAATTTGGCGATATTCGAGGTATTTTTGACGGTGCAGGCTCGTGTCTTTAGACTTGCTTGGCGAGTACGCTTGCCGTAATATATCGCACTTATATTTTTTGTCTTAAAAAGGGAGCATCCTTTTTCTTAGGCATGTGGAGATTAGACATGTACGCGGTGATTGTAAGTGGCGGTAAGCAGCATAGAGTGGTAGAGGGGGAGACCCTGAAATTAGAGAAACTAGAGCTGGGTGAGGGCGAAACTGTCACGTTTGACAAAATCCTTTTGGTCGGTGAGGGCGAGTCTGTAAAAGTTGGCTCTCCTTATGTAGAAGGAAGTGAAGTCACTGCAGAAATCGTATCCCAAGGACGGGCGAAGAAAATCGAAATTATAAAATTTAACCGACGTAAGCATTTTCGAAAGCAGCAAGGTCATCGACAGTGGTTTACTGAAGTGAAAATCACCGGAATCAAGGCTTAGATTGAGCTAAAAGAGGATATTATGGCGCATAAAAAAGCAGGCGGTAGTACTAACAATGGCCGTGATTCGGTTTCAAAGCGCCTCGGTGTAAAGCTCTTCGGTGGTCAGGCAGCTACTGCTGGCAATATCATTGTTCGTCAACGAGGAACTCGATTTCACCCGGGTGAAAATGTAGGGTGTGGTAAAGATCATACCCTCTTTGCGACTGCGGATGGGGTGGTAAAGTTTGCGGTTAAAGGACCGAAAAATAGAAAATATGTGAGTATCGAGACGGCCTAAATAATGTCTTTTGGAAGATTAAAAGCCCCGCCTTGAGTCGGGGCTTTTTTGTTTCAGTATCAGCGGTTTTTGTAATATTTTGATAGGGTAACACTTCGTTGCTAAGAGCTTATATTCGCAGGGTCTTGGTGGACTTTCTGACCTAGGATTGTAATAGACTCCTTAATTAACCCGAGAGAAAAGATGAAATTTGTAGATGAGGCTGAAATTGTCGTTGAAGCGGGGAATGGGGGAAGCGGTTGCCTAAGTTTTAGGAGAGAAAAGTATATTGAGCGTGGAGGGCCAGATGGCGGCGATGGAGGGCGCGGAGGGAGTGTGTTTCTTGTGGCTGAGACTGATTTGAATACTCTGGTGGACTTCCGATTTCAGCCTCGTTATCGCGCGCAGAAGGGGCAGGCTGGCATGAGCCGCAATAGTACCGGTGGGAGCGGGGATGACTTATACGTTCGTGTCCCTATTGGCACGTCAATTATCGATATCGATACTGAAGAGTTGATAGCTGATTTAAGCGTTCCGGATAAGCCTATCAAAGTTGCTCAAGGCGGGAAGCATGGAATGGGGAATGCTCGGTTTAAGACTAGCACCAACCGTGCTCCCCGCAAAATCACGAAAGGGACACAGGGAGAAGTTCGACGTTTGCAGCTCCAACTCCGTTTAGTTGCAGATGTTGGCTTGCTGGGTATGCCAAATGCCGGAAAGTCGACTTTAATCCGGTCTGTCTCTGCAGCGACCCCCAAGGTAGCAGATTATCCGTTTACAACTCTGGTTCCCTCTTTGGGTGTGGTTAGCAGAGGAATCGAACGTAGTTTCGTTATGGCAGATATTCCAGGTCTAATAGAAGGCGCTGCCGAGGGGGCTGGTCTTGGTTTTCGATTTTTAAAGCACCTATCCAGGACGAGCTTGCTCTTGCACTTAGTGGACGTGCTACCGGTTGACGGCACTGATCCTTCAGAAAATGCCAAAAAAATAGTGGCAGAATTAAAAAAGTTCAGCGTTACGCTCGCAGGGAAAAAAGTGTTTCTTGTGTTAAATAAAACAGACTTAATAGATTTCGATCAGCTCATGGAACTGAAGGCGGAAGTTTGTTCCAAACTGGGCTGGAAGGACAGCGTGTACTGCATCTCGGCGATTTCGGGAGAGGGTTGTGCAGATCTGTGCGAAGACCTAATGAGGCATATAGATAGTCACAGAAAGCAAATAAAAGATGATTCATTTTATGCTGAGGAACAAGAGAGGCAAGAGTTTGCAATGGCTTTTGAGATACGTAATACGATAGAAGCTGACAAAATAATCAGAGCTGATAAACGTCAAAATATTAAAAATTTCAGTGATGATCCTGATTTCGAATGGGTTGATTAGTTCCTGAAAACCGATGAGCTGAAGTGGTATTGTCAATGAAGGGTAGGGTTTTATTATGGTCAACGGTTGTAAGCAAAAGAAGTGGGTCGTCAAGATTGGCAGCTCGCTAGTGACTAATAATGGCCTAGGCTTAGATCTAGAATCGATGAGGATTTGGGTGCAACAGATAATCCAGCTACGAGATCAGGGTTGCCAGGTAGTACTGGTTTCATCTGGAGCGGTCGCTGAAGGGGTTTCTCGGCTTGGCTTAAAGCAGCGCCCTACGCAGGTGCATATGCAGCAAGCGGCGGCAGCCATAGGTCAGATGGGCCTGGTGCATGCTTATGAAGTTAACTTTGCTGAGCAAGCTGTCGCAACTGCTCAGGTCTTATTGACCCATGATGATTTAGCCGACAGGACTCGATACTTAAATGCGCGAAGCACACTTTCATCTCTGTTGGATTTGGGTGTGGTTCCTGTTGTTAATGAGAATGATACAGTCGCTACAGCAGAGCTTTGTTTGGGAGACAACGACACGTTATCGGCGCTTGTAGCGAATTTAATAAATGCAGACACAATGGTGATCTTGACAGATCAGGCGGGTCTCATGAGTGCGGACCCGGCGGTTGATAAAGGTGCAAGTTTAATTCAGTCGGGAGACGCAAATGACGATGGATTAATGTCGTTGGCTGGCGCTGGAGGGGCGCTTGGAAGAGGCGGGATGAAAACGAAGCTGGCCGCTGCAAAGCGTGCGGCGCGGTCTGGAACTGACACAGTTATAGCAAATGGTCGTCAGCCAGAGGTGCTTACGAGGATATTTAAAGGGGAGTCGATTGGGACTAAATTGTCGGCAAATAGTGAGCCCGTCACCGCCAGGAAGCAATGGTTAGCCAATGGGATCATTGCTAAAGGCGAGATTGTTGTTGATGAGGGTGCTCAACGAGCCCTAATCGGTCAAGGAAAGAGCTTACTTGCAGTGGGTATCCAGACAGTCAGTGGGCATTTTGTTAGAGGTGATTTAGTGGTTTGCTCCAATGCCCAAGGGTTTGAAATCGCTCGGGGGTTGGTGAATTATAATTCATCTGAAGTTCATCAGCTGGTGGGTGCAACAAGTGACGAATACTTGTCTAAGCTTGGATACAAAGGAGATGACGAAATTATTCATCGCGATAATTTAGTGCTCGCTTAACCGTTCGGGAAATGACGGAAACTAGGGAAGGCTGAAAAGTGCTTCCTTATTCTCGGTAGGGTTTTAGCTAGCTAATTTCTTGATCGCTGCATTCAATCGGCTTTTATGCCTAGAGGCTTTGTTTTTATGAATGATGCCCCTGTCGGCCATCCGATCAATCACTGGGACGGCTTCAGCATAAGCAGCGGTAGCTCCAGTCGCGTTGCCTGATTCAATGGCAGCAAGAACTTTCTTTATTTGTGTTCTAACCATTGAACGAAAAGATGCGTTATGACGTCGGCGGGCTTCACCTTGCCGGGCTCTTTTTTTTGCTTGTGCTGAATTCGCCAATTTTCACTCCTGATATCGTGTTGTGTTTCCAAGTCTCACTGAGTTTGAGATTGCGAAAACCGAGAGCGCAGTACTATGCCGGCTAAGGGTATTGTTGTCAAGTTTGTTAGGGGTGCAAAGAGCCCTGAGGTTCCTGCTATATATCCGAATTTTCCTCTATAATAATAATTGGCCAGTCAATTTGGATGTTCGTTGCAAAAGTGTATCTGTTATCCTTCTGTTACTTAAAATTCAGGTATGAGGGAAATGGTGAGCTGGGATAAAGCTGTTAAAAATGTTTAGTAATTCGAAAGTTCCTCATGAGCCCTCTCCGTCAGAGACAAGCTTGCTGCGCGCAAGCGGTATTACAGGGTTTATGACTTTGGTTTCAAGAGTCTTAGGCCTTACCCGAGATGTAGTGATCGCTCGGTTTTTTGGTGCTAGTGACGGAGCGGATGTTTTTTTTCTAGCCAACAAGATCCCCAATTTTATGCGGCGTCTTTTTGCTGAGGGAGCTTTTAATCAAGCTTTTGTTCCAATTTTGTCGGAGTACCGCTCACAACGTGATTTTACTGCGGTAAAAAATCTAATAGCTGCTACGGCAGCTAGCCTAGGTGGAACTCTTTTGCTTTTGAGCACAATTGTTATCGTAGGTGCTCCCTTTTTTGCGATAGTAATTGCCAATGGTTATGTTGATGAGCCGGCTAAGTTTGATTTGTTTGTTAGTATGTTAAGAATAACATTTCCATATTTATTCCTAGTTTCTATGACATCTCTCTGTGGGGCTGTCCTGAATAGTTATGGAAAGTTTGCTGTCCCCGCTATCACACCTGCTTTGTTGAATTTGTCCCTTATTGGCGCTGCCATAATTCTGTCTCCTCTCTTGAGCACGCCGGAGCTTGCTCTGGCATGGGGAGTATTGGTTGCGGGAGTCGCACAATTATTCTTTCAGTTGCCTTTTTTAGCACGAATTAGGCTGCTGGCCCTCCCCAAACGGGAGCCGACCAATGCGGGTCTAATTCGTATAAAAAAACTAATCATTCCTGCTTTGTTTGGTGTTTCAGTAAGTCAAATTAACCTTTTGTTCGATACTTTAATTGCTTCTTTTTTAGTGAGTGGTAGCGTTTCTTGGTTGTATTTTTCAGATCGATTAATGGAGCTACCCTTGGGAATTTTTGGTGTCGCACTTGGTATAGCGGTTTTGCCGAGCCTCTCTCGACGACATGCAGAAAATTCCGTTGTGGAATTCGCAAAAACTCTCGACTGGGCTTTACGTTTAGTTTTATTAGTAGCAATCCCCGCGGCGTTAGCTTTGTATTTAATCTCAGAACCTTTGTTGGTGACACTTTTCGAGAACGGTCGGTTCAGTCAAAGTGATGTAGAAAATTCTGCCTCTAGTCTGAGAGCTTACGCGATCGGATTGATTGCGTTCATGGCGATAAAGGTTTTGGCACCTGGTTATTACGCTCGACAAGACACTATTACTCCGGTTCAAATTGGCGTTGGTGCGATGATTTTAAATATGATTCTGAATGGAGTTTTCTTCTATTTTGGAATGGCACACGTTGGATTGGCTCTTGCAACAAGCCTCGCTGCTATATTTAATGCAGTTTGTCTTTTACTTGTTCTTCTCAAAAAATCAGTTTTCTGTTGGCAACCGGGATGGCCTAAATTTATTCTAAGGCTTCTGCTTGCTAACATTGTGATGAGTCTTTTCCTCTTGTTCTATGTTGGGACCTTAGAGGAGTGGTTGCAAAAAACGATGAGTGCTCAAATTATTGATTTATCTTTTTTAGTCGTTGGTGGCATTGTTAGTTATATTTGTTGTTTATCAATGTTTGGCTTTAAGTGGCGCGAGATTTATCGCTAACAGAAAAAGTGAGGATTAGTGAAAACCGTAAGAGTATATCGAGCAGATACCATCGCTGCTGCATCTCACATGAAAAATGTTTTGGCGCAATATGAAATTTCTGCTGAAATTCGGAACGATCGTTTGTTTTCGCTTGCGGGATCTATTCCGATTGGGGAGTCTCTTGTTGAACTTTGGGTCAAGGCTCTTGATTTTCGTCGGGCCAATGAATTAGTAAAGGCTACGCTCGACCCAATTTCCAAGGGGAAAATAAGTATATGGGTATGTGACAAGTGCAACGAGGAGATTGAGGAGCATTTTGCGGCATGTTGGTCCTGCGGTGCAATTTCAAATTGAGTAATGCGTACTCAATTATTATGCCCTTGACATGAATTTCCCTGTCGACGTGTTGACCTTGACAGATTCTCCGGTGCTGAGGTACTCAGGCACCTGAATTTCAAGGCCAGTTGATAGAGTCGCGGTCTTTGTTCGGTTAGTGGCTGATGAGCCTGTTACGGCAGGCGGCGTGTCATCGATGACGAGAGTTACTGATTGAGGAAGTTCAATACCTATTAAAATTCCGTCGAGCAATAGTGCTATTATTTCTTCCTGTTGTTCGGTAAGGAATTGGGTTTGCCATTCTAGTTCCTCCGAATGCAAACTGTATTGGCTAAAATCTGTGAGGTTCATAAAAATATAATTATCGCCGTCCATATATGAATACTGAACTTCCGCTCGTTGGCAGTCTGCCTCGTGAAAATAGTCATCACCTTTCAGGGAAAGGTCAATTTTTTGTTGCGTCAAAAGGCAATTGAGTCGTATTTTGTAGAGCGTTGCAGCTCCTCTCGATGAGGGGCTCTTGCTCTCACTCCGACGCACGATGTGCGGTTTGCCATCTACTTGAACGATCATACCCTTCTTCAAGTCATTAGCTTTTGGCATTCTGTTTACCCCTTAATTGGGAAATTCTTAGTCGTGTCCACGACGTCTGGCCTTCTCTGATTTATTTGCTTAACGCTTTGAGTTGTCGCTAAAGATGAATCATAATGACACCACGACTCTTTGAGTCTTCGCTGAAGATGAATCATAATCCACTAAATCAGATGATAAATTAGGTCCGACATGATTGAAAGAATAAAAGAAATTGATGATTTGCATATAATCCGCCAAGAAGAGCTTCCAACCCCGGAAGCCTTGAAAAATGAATTTCAATTACAGGGTGCCGGTTTAGAAACTGTGCTTAGTGGACATCGGCACGTAAAGGCGGTGCTGAATAGAAGCGACCCTCGTTTGGTTGTGGTGGTTGGGCCGTGCTCGATTCACAGCCCGGAAGAAGCAGTAGAGTACGCTAAGAAACTGAAGACGCTTTCGGACGAACTGTCAAACGAACTGTTGATCTTGATGAGGGTATACTTTGAAAAGCCTAGAACCTCTGTTGGATGGGAGGGATTAATTTACGATCCTCACCTTGACGGCAGTCATCGAATTGACCATGGGCTTCGAATCGGACGTCAACTTATGATTGACATAGCGGAGATCGGATTGCCAATTGCAATTGAAGCATTGGATCTGATAACGCCGCAATATTTGCAAGATCTGGTGACTTGGACTGCAGTTGGCGCACGGACGACCGAGTCACCAACTCATCGAAAGCTGTCAAGTGGGATTTCTTCCGCTGTCGGATTTAAAAATAATATAGACGGTGCTGTGATGGTTGCGGTGAATGCGATTCGGTCGGCAAGTTCGGCCAATAGTTTTATAAGTGTTACTGACGAGGGGAAGGTTGCTGTCTTTCGTACTGAGGGTAATCCGCATTGTCATGTTATCTTGCGTGGAGGGAAGTCACCAAATTATGATAAAGACAGCGTGTCAAAATGCGAAGGGGAACTCGAAAAAGCTGGTTTACCAAGTAATATTATGATCGACTGTAGTCATGGGAATTCTAATAAAAACCACGAAAATCAGGGGTTAGTTTTAGAAAAGATAGCCGAACAAATCGAAGAAGGAAACCAATCGATTATCGGAGTCATGATTGAAAGTAATTTAAAAGAGGGAAATCAGCCGATACCAGATGATCTATCTGATCTATCTTACGGAGTCTCCGTTACCGACGCTTGTATTTCATGGGAATCAACTGAAGAGCTTCTACGTGGCTTTGCTACCCGGGTAAGCGCGTCCTTAAAAAATCGCATTTAAGTCAATATGGACTGATGCATTTCAGGTACTTAGTTAAAAGTTCGATAAAAAACTTTGGTAAAATAAATTCCTGCCGTTAACTTCCCTACTGGGGAGATCTAGTTAGAAACGGAGGAATCGTAATGGATAGTACAGGATTATTAGTAATAGCAAGTCTCTTTTTTTTCGGGTTTGTTTCTTGGAATTTAGGCGGAGTTTTTGGAAAGCTCGGTCAGATGCGTTGGACGCTAACGGCTGTCGAGAAAAAACTTGAGGAAATCACTGGAAATAAGCAGTCATAACATAGTCTTGCTTTATTGTTTGATTCAAAACAACTGATAACTGCCTATTGCGGTGTAATTAAGCTATCACGGCGTTTAAGCTACTGACAAAATGCTCGATATTTGCGTTGCTTATTCCTGCAACGTTAATTCGACTTGAGTCGACTAAATAGACGCTGTGTTTTTTAACTAAAGTTTGGACTTGCGGAACATCTATTCCTAGAAAAGAAAACATCCCTTTTTCCTCTTGAATAAAGCTATAGTCTTCATTTATGTCGCTGGCGTTAATGTGTTCAACTAGCTTGATTCGAAGTCCATTAATCCTATTTCGCATTTCCATTAATTCAGCACTCCAATCGTTTCGAAGTTCTGGGGTGTTAAGTATTAATTGAACCACCTCGGCACCGTGATCAGGCGGCATCGAATACATCGCTCTCGCACTTGCTGCGATAACGGATGTAGCAATCTCTGTTTTACCCGGATGATCTGTAATTAAAGTCATGGCTCCTACTCGCTCTCTATATAAGCCAAAGTTTTTAGAACATGAGCTCACTACAATTAATTCAGGAAGTGTTTTCGCAAGAAGTCTTACTCCAAATACATCTTCTTCTAAGCCGTCTCCAAGCCCTTGGTAGGCTAAATCGATCAAAACAGTAAAGCCACAAGTCAATGCAGCTTCATTTACTTCGTGCCATTGGCTCTGGGTGAGGTCAGCTCCACACGGGTTGTGACAACATCCGTGGAGAAGAACGACATCGCCCTCAGGGATTGTTCTCAAGCAGCTAATCATCTCTTCAAATTTGACGCTATGACTTGCGTGGTCATAGTAGGGATATGTAGCAAATTTAAGGCCAGCATTTTTCATGAGGGGGATGTGATTTGCCCATGTCGGGTCACTAACCCAAATTGTTGCATTGCTGTTGGCCTGCTTTATGAACTCGGCTGAAAGTCGAAGACCACCACAGCCCCCAGGTGCTTGAATCGTCGCCCTTCGTCGCCCTAGAGAATCATTAATTTCTTTTCCGAGCAATAGCTCTGCTATTGCAGAATTAAAGGAAGCTGAGCCGGTGGGCGCGACATAGCTCTTGCTTTTTTGAGAATCTAGAATAATGGCTTCGGCTCTTTTTACCGCAGACATCACTGGAGTTTCACCAGACTCATCTTTATAAATACCGATGCCAAGATCCATTTTTTGGGTACTGGTGTCTTCTCGGTACAAGGCCAGCAGACCTAAAATCGGATCGGCTTTTATGGGCTCTAAGGAATTGAACATAAATATTCTCGCTAGTTGGTCGTTTTATCAAATTCAACTGTTTAATTTCAGTCTCCGGCCGTGCGCTTTGAGTGTATTTTGCAAGAGCGAGGCTCGAGTCATAGGACCGACGCCGCCGGTAACATAGGTAATATATGAGCATTTGTGCTTAACGTTTTCAAAATCTACATCGCCGATATTTCGAAAGCCGTTCTTTTTGCTTTGATCCGGCACTCTCGTTTGGCCGACGTCAATGACGACAGCACCTTCTTTGACCATTTCTTTTGTAACAAATTCAGTTTTTCCGATTGCCACAATAAGGATATCCGCACTAGCGCATAACTGTATTAAATTTTCTGTTCTGCTATGAGCTAGTGTTACGGTTGCATTACCCGGGGCTGTATTGCGTGACATGAGAATAGATATTGGCGTCCCAACGATGTTACTTCTGCCCAGTACAACACAGTTTTTTCCTTCTGTTTTTATGTTGTATCGCTTCAATAGCTCCATGATTCCATTAGGAGTAGCCGAAATGTAGGTTGGCAAACCAAGACATAAATTTCCAATGTTTTCGGGACAAAATCCGTCGACATCTTTTATTGGATCGATAGAAAGGATAACTTTGGTTTCGTCAATGTGCCCCGGAAGTGGCAGCTGAACTATAAAGCCATCGACGCTAACATCGTTGTTGAGTTCAGTTATTTTTTTTAGGAGGTCATTTTCCGTGATTGTTTCTGGAAGCGTCATGACGGTCGATTCAAAACCAACTTCGTCACAATCTTTTGCCTTAAATGCCACGTAATTTTTTGATGCGCCGTCGTCTCCAACAAGCACGGCGACTAAATGAGGAACCCGTTCGCCTTGGTCTTTTAATGAGAGGACTTCTTCACTAATTTCTTCGCGAATTTCTTTTGCGCAGAGATTTCCATCGAGTAGTTGCATACTGGGAAACGCCTTTGATTTATACCTAAGATTAGAAATGCAGATGTTTAGTAATCGGAATGCAAACAGAATTCTTATATGATAAACGAGGAGTGACTTCAGCTCAAGCCTAGGAAGTATTGACTACCAATCTCCTTGGTTTTCCATAATCGACCATGGCTCTTGCACGGGAAGGGCGTTCCCTTCTTGTAATAATTCGATCGAGATTCCATCTGGTGAACGGATAAAGGCCATGCGGCCATCACGTGGGGGGCGATTTATTACGATTTTTTCGTTGATCAGTTTAGCGCAGAGATCGTAAATGTTCTCGACTTCGAAGGCTAAATGTCCAAAATTTGACCCACATATATAATCTCTTTGGTCCCAGTTATAGGTCAGTTCGATATGGGATTCTGGGTTTTTTGGAGCATAAAGAAAGATAAGTGTGAACCTACCTTTGTCTGAATCGTGACGTCGTAACTCTTTCAATCCAAGTAGGTTACAGAAAAAATTCAGAGATATCTTTAAGTCGGTAACACGAATCATTGTATGAAGAAATTTCATTTTGGTGTTAAGCCTCGTAAAGTTAAATAGAAAAGAAGAGGAGCATTTTTTGCATTTTTCCTTGTGGATCAGAAGCGCAAAGCATAGGGGATATAACTTGTGAATGGTATACTCTATGTTTCTGTTCTCTTGAATCAAGATAGTTAAGGTAAAGTCTGCATTGGATCAGAATTCTTGAGGATTAGCATGTTGATGGTTTGATTTTTTGGGAAAAGTAGTATGGAGCTAGCGGTCGCAGTTTTAATTATCTTTGTTGGATCGTATGTGCAGACTAGTATAGGTTTTGGGTTGGCAATCATTACTGCGCCAACGCTTTTTTTAATTAATCCGCTCTATGTTCCGGCACCCATCACGATTTGTGCGCTGACCCTGTCTTTTGCTAATTCTTATAGTCACCGTAAATCTATTTCGTTAGGTAATCTCAAGTACGCAATTATTGGACGAGTGCCAGGAACTTTTGCGGGAGCTGGGTTATTGTTGTTCATAAATCAAAATGTTTTAGCTCTGTGGGTTGGTTTTTCCGTACTACTTGGGGTTTTGCTTTCTTTGACAAACGTCCACTTTAAAGCCACGAATGGTGCATTGATATCAGCGGGTTTCCTCAATGGGTTCATGGGCACAAGCACTTCTATTGGAGGGCCGCCAATGGCGCTTGTTTTACAGCACGAGGAATCAAGCTTCATACGAGCGAATCTAGCTGCTTTTTTTGTAGTGAGTTGCATTATGTCTCTTTTGGTTCTTGGCGGAATTGGCAAGTTTGGCGAAGAAGAATTAAGCCTAGCAATGCCGCTTCTGCCGACAGCACTTTTAGCACATTGGTTGGCCTTGCAGACTTTGCCTTTTATTTCGAAGAGGTTCCTAAGAGCGGTAAGCTTGATCTTATGCACGTTCTCGGGCTGTCTTGCGATCGGATCTTATTGGGCATAACAATTTTGTAAATAGCAGTTGTCTTGAGTCTTGGGCTAAGTTTTAAATAAAGTAATCTGGGAGTCTTTATTAAATTTCCAACACCTGATCGATCCCACTTACATTGGCCTCGGAATATTAAAGAGAGTGCTTTCGACAAGGCGTGGGAGTTTGATGATAATAATTTTTGGCTCTGCGTTTTTGAGATGTATCGCGAGAAAATTCAAATTAAAAAGTCTGAGATAGCTGTTGGAAATTTACAGAAGATTTTCTCTGCGACGTTTAAGATTTCTGGAGTCAAAGGGTTTCAGGCAATGAGTCTGCGTGACCTAAGTTATGAATCTGGTATCAGCATGGGGGGATTGTATTCTTATATTGGAAGTAAAAATGACTTGGCTTCAATGATTGAAGGAGTACTGCGGCATCATATTGATCTGGTGACGAATAATCTGATCGAAGAAAGTTTGGCACCGTTAGAATCTTTAAAAGCAATAATTTTTGGTGCTTTGTACATGATGGAGCGTCTTAGTCCTTGGTATTATTTTTGTTTTATGGAATTGAAAGGATTGCCGAGAGAAAGACAGGAGAAGGCCCTCGAGATTGAGCTTCGGTTTGAGCGTTTTTTGATAGACGGATTGAATCGAGGAGAGGAAATTGAGGTGTTTAAGTGCGAAAATTCCGACTTGTTAGCAAGTCAAATTACGGCTCAATTGCAGCAATGGCACCTGAAGCCATGGAAGTTCAAATTGAAAAATATTTCGCTCCTTCAGTATGCAGATTATTGTTATCAAAGTCTTCTTAATGGATTAGATTTATCACCCGGTTAGCTATTGGCGGAGATCAACCCCTTGGTGCCAGCGTAAAAAGCCCTTATTTTTTTCATATCAGCCTCTAGGTCATCCGATGGGAAGTAAAATTCATCCAGCTTGGCGATCTTCTTACTAGCATCTACGTGGCCAAGTAAAATAGGGACATTTGCGCCTCGAGCGATTCTATAGAATCCTGTTTTCCAATTTTTAACTTTGCTGCGTGTTCCCTCGGGCGGGATAAGTACGATTAGCTTGTCGTGATTTTCGAAAAGTTTGATGGTTTCACTAACTACATTTTGTGATTTTTTTCGGTTTACAGGCATGCCACCTAGGTACTTCATTAACCAAGCCAACCCAAAAGGAAAAAGTGTATGTTTCCCCATCCAAAAAATATGTAGCCGTAATTTCAAAACAACCATCAACATCAGAGGAAAATCCCAGTTGCTCGTGTGAGGGGCAGCTATTAAAACAAATTTTGAGTGGGAGAGGTCTCTTCCTTCAGCGCGCCAACCGATTAATTTTAAGCCAATTGATGAGATAATTCTTAGGCTAGTAGTTAGAAGCGGTGTATTAAAAATGGTTAATCTCATTAATTTTTCCTAAGTTGTAATATTTGCGGTGAGACGCCTGGTCGTTATGGGTTAAATAGGCTTTCTAATTGCTCACGTGGTTTTTCGGCCTGACTTTTTTCGTTTTCTAATCATCCTCCAGATACCTCTGCAGTTTTTGAGTCTTGGAAAAGTAAGTCGAGTTGTTGCCATGTGTTTTCTTGCGCTAGTTTTGCTCTGTGATAAAAGCCGGTGGCCCCAATGGAAAAATAATCACAAAAATTTGCGGTCTCTGGATCGGTTACTGATTCGGCTCTAGGTTCAATGCAGCCGGTGTGATCACGGTGCTGACAACCTTTGCATGCGCGTAAGCTGCCTCCGCAATGAGTACAGTCCTAGCGCCGAGATAGTGGTAACAAAATATTTTGTGAAATGAAGCTGTAAGCCCAACATTCTAAACCCGTTTTTTCAAGCCACATTTTACCAAGCCTTAAAATAATCGGCAGTATCAAGTTCTACGAATGGTTTAGCTGCGCTAGATCTAGTACCGATGTAGAGAAACCCAATTATTTTTTCATCCTTATTTAGGCCAAGACCTTCATGCACTATGGCATCATATGCAAATGCTCCGGTACGCCAAACTGATCCGATTCCCAATGCAAAAGCTGCTAACGACATGTTCTGGACGGCTGCAGCTGCTGAGTACTCTTGTTCTATAATCGGAACCTTGGGATGTTCTTGTGGATTTGCAATGGCGATAATAATGGTGGGAGCGCGGAGCGCTTTAGTTTTTATTATTTCTTTTTGTTGGGGTTTGAGATTCGGGGTTTTCGTTAATGAAGCTTTTAGAAATAGTTCTCCAAGTTTTTCTCGTGAATCTCCTTCAATAATTAGAAAACGCCATGGTCTAATCATGCCGTGGTCGGCCGCTCGGAGAGCAGATTTGCAGATGTATGTGAGAGACTGAGGTGACGGGCCTGGCTCTGTCAATCGGGGTGATGAGCTGCGCGTTTGAAGAGCCTCGATGGCGCTCATAGGTGCTTTTGAGTGTGTTTTAATCATGGGTTTTGTCATTAAGTTGAAAATTCTTAGGGTTTGAGGCTTAGTATAGCGGTATTGCCGCCTGTTTTTAAAACTTACTGTAAGACATGCGTTCAGCTACTGTTTTACGACGACGCATAAGCCTATATAGTTCTCTGTTAAACTCTTCGCCGAAAATATGCTATTGTAAGGGATCGTGAAGCCGACACTCTCTATGAGAAGGTCGCTTTCTCAATTTGTTGGTCTTCAAGGGTTTAGCTAAAAGAATTAGGGTACATCCATGGATCGTAACGCTAACATCATTGCGGTAAGTTCGGATTTGTCGGTATCATCAGATCCGGATATATCAGATTATCCTCAAGAAAAGTCTCGGTGGTTCGGAAGTGTTACCCGTGAAAGATTACGGCTTGTCTTTTCTTTTTATTCCCCTGACGGTAATGAGATTGCAATGCCAATTGCTAGCATGGCATCGTATATAAAGAAGGAATTTCCTTGGGTAGATGTCGTTCTAGATCCTGTTTTAATTCTGAGAGATGCGGTTGCGTATTCTCCAAAGAACTATGCAAAGAGAATACAAGCGCTAGATCCTGATGTTTTTGCAATGTCGGTTATGAGCCCTCATTGGTACCCACTGGAGCCTTATTTCGAGGAACTAAAGTTGTTAATGCCGAAAACCCCCATTGTTATTGGTGGTTATCAGGCGATGTTGTCGCAAGAGCAGACTATCAGTAACCCTAATGTCGACTATATCTGTGTAGGCGATGGGGAGTACGCCATTGGAAATGTTCTGAATCACCTTAAGGGAGCAGTGAGTGGTCCAGCAGATGGCATGTGGGAGAAGCTTATCGATGGTGATGTCTATAAGACTGAGCCTCATCAAATAGGTGACTTGGCGTCGTTACCTTTTCCCGATTATGAAGTATTTGCTAAAGAAGATGGTTTTAAGGATGTTAACTCCTCTATATTTGGGCCAAAAGGTAAATTGGTTTTGCCAGTAATGACCGGAAGAGGGTGCCCATATCGTTGCACGTATTGTTGTAATACTCCAATTTTAGAAGGTTGGAAGACAAAGAAGACTTTTCTCAGGAAGTATGATCCGCAGGATATGGTCGATGAGCTGATTCGGTTAAGAGAAGAATATAACGCCGGTTATTTTGAGTTCTGGGACGAGCTGTTTCTCTCAAACCTAAAATTTGTTCGAGCTTTCTTCGCGCTTTATAAAGAGCAGGTAAGGTTACCTTTTTCTATCAACTCGCGTGTTGAAGTGATGAATGAGGAATTCTGTAAAACAGCGGCTGAAGCTGGCTGCCACACTATTTGGTTCGGTATTGAAAGTGGTGATGAATCATACAGAGCAAAAATGCTCGGCCGTAAAATGACGAATGAACAGGTAATAAAGGCAGCTGCGAACTGTAAAAAAGCTGGTATTAATCGTCTTACCTTTAACATAGTCGGTGCGCCTCTAGAAAGCGCAGAGAACATGCGTAAGACATTAGAGCTAAACCGAGAAATCGCGCCAGAGCATTTTTTCTTTTTTCCGTATATTCCGTTAAGAGGAACGCCGCTGTACAACATTGCAAAGGAAGAAGGCCTGCTGCTTGAGAATAAGAAAGAGCTGCATTACCTTTCGGCTGCTAACGATAAGCAATTTACGCTAAACATGAAAGAATGTCCGGAGTTACTTACTGCCGAGCAATATAACGAGATCTGCTGTGAGATGCTGGAATTTCAAGAAGCCAACAATAGATTGAGTTACGACGACGATGATTCTGAAATGCCGGCCACAGTTGAAGATAAGAGTTTCTCACTTGTTGAAAGTAGTGAAACGCCAGTACTGAGTCAAAAGCCATCAATTATAGAGAGCGTTAAAGGCTTGTTTTTGAACTAGCCGAAATTTTACTTTCGGTTTGAAAAACTTTTTGAAAAGTTCTGAGTGAAATGGCCGCCATACAAAAATTAGCGCTCGCAGCCCCAATGAAAAAACCCTGAATTCCATAAAGTTGACTCCCAATAAATGCGAACGGCACATAGAATAGAAAAAATCTTGCGACGCTGAGATATAAAGCAGTCATCGGTCTATGTATTGCATTTAAAGAAGAGTTGGTTAAGATAATAATGCCCTGAAAACCATAGGCGAGGGGCAAAATCGATAAGTAAAGCACAATTGTGTTGCGCACATTTTGATCATCAGAGAAAATGCCTGCGATTGGGGCGGCAGCAAAGAATAGGGCAATGTAGACCAACAGTTGCCATCCGACTATAAAGCGTAGTGCTAGTTTATAAACAGATTCAATGCGCTCGAACTCTCCTGCCCCAAAGTTCTGACTCACAATCGGCGGCAGCGATGAGCTCATCGCCAATATAATTAGAGTCGCTAATGGTTCAAGTCTAGCGCCTACTCCGAGTGCTGAAACAGCCTCGTTCCCAAATCCTGCAGCGATGCCCGTCATAATGCCAGTCGCGAGGGGGGTCATCATATTGGCGCCAGCAGCAGGGACCCCTATCTTCAACATATCTTTTGCTGAATTTATAAAATCAACTTTCACTGGAGGAATGAAGGTAATAAATTTCAAACGGTACACAAGGTGGTAAAACAGAAAAAAAATGGAAATGGCCCAAGCGATCACTGTTGCATATGCTGCCCCTGCGATACCAAGAGACGGCACGGGGCCTAAACCAAAAATAAGTATCGGATCGAGAACCGCATTAGCCAAGCCAGCTCCTGCCATAAGCATGCTTGGTGTTTTAGTGTCTCCACATGCCCGAAGAATGCTATTTCCAGTCATTAAACAGACAATTAATACGCTCCCTGGTAGCCAGACATTCATGTAATCCTGAATTAGGGGGAGGAGGGCGTCCTGTGCCCCCATTAGTTTAAATAAGAAGTCTTTGATGAATGCAAGTGAGAACGCTAAAACAATTGCCAAAAGGAAGGAGACATAGTTGATCGTGGTTGCTGCTTGCTTTGCAAGCTCGGCGTTATCACTTCCGAGATTTTTCGCTACAACAGCCGAGGCTCCTATGCCAAGTCCAATGGCCATGCTCATGACGCTGAATGTAACAGGGAAGGTAAAGCTTATAGCAGTAAGAGCTTCGCTGCCGAGCAGACTGACAAAAAACGTATCGACCAAGCTGAAAGTAAATAGCATTATCATGCCAACAATCATCGGAATTGTCATACTGATCAACGCTTGCTTGGTTGACCCTTGAGTCAAATTTTGATTGCTTCGAGCTTTTCGCTCAATGAGCATATGAAACCCTTTGTTTCAGTATTTATGGCAGATTTTGTCTGATTTTACTAAGTTGTTTAAATGTTTTAAGGTTGCCGTAAATTAGCTCGTTTCCCGAGCTCCATTCAGGGCTCGCGTTTTCATTACCAAGCAGCCCGCCGGCTTCATGTAAAATTAAGCTAGCTGCTGCTATTGATGTTTTTGGCTGCTGAGTTGCCCATCCACCGACTAGTCTTCCTGCCGCGGTGTTTACCATGTCTATCGCAGGACAACCAGACATTCGTAAATCAGCCCCAAGACGCAGTAGGCTTGTTTGAAATTGTAAGTGAATTTCGTTCAGTCTTAATGGTGACTCTAAGCCCACGAGTGATCCAGTCGAAATCTCAGTTGCATTCCCTGTTCGCAGGCGACGCGCATTTAATTGGGCGCCATCGCCGCGAGATGCTGTGAATTCCTCATTGGTCATGGGTGCAATAACGACTGCATGTTGAATTATCCCCTCAACTTGGCAAGCAACAGAGACACCAAATTGAGTGTAGCCTGCTGCAAAATTTCTATTGCCAATAAGCGGATCGATTAACCATATTATTGATTCTTTTTTGCCTTCAACCGAATCTGATGTTCTTGACTTGATTGAATGCTCAGGGAAGGATTTTAATATATGAAACTTCAGTGTTTTCTCAGCTTCCAGGTCGAGCGAGGTGAGAAAATTGTCAGGGTCGGCGTTTAAGATTTTAATTCTATCTATTCGATCACTTGCGTGCGCGATCGCTTCTGCAGCATCACGCGCAGCCTTAAGTGCCACGTTAAGTGTTGGGTTCATAGATTATCTGTTAACCCAAATTTTGATTCTTTCATTATCTTTAAATTCCCTGTGTGCTTATCCTTGAATAGCTTTGAATGGTAGGTTATTCCGCAGAGCATTGTTGCAAAATTATACATCTTATCGGTTTGCGGATCGTCAATCGCTTAAAGTGATATCATATCGCTTTTATTTCATGAGTGATATGTATGGAAGATCTTTATACAGAGCAGGGGTTCGATGCTAATCAAATTTCAATTGTCCTCGTCAATACCTCCCATCCAGGCAATATAGGTGCGGCAGCAAGAGGAATGAAAAACATGGGTTTGAAAAAGTTAGTGTTGGTCAATCCAGAGGAGTTTCCGAGTGGCTCTGCGGTTGCGAGGTCTGCTTCTGCGGTCGATGTAGTTGAGAATGCGGTCGTTGTCGATAGCCTTAAAAGTGCTATCTCTGGTTGCGGATTAGTTATTGGTGCTAGCGCACGTTCTCGCAAGATCCCTTGGCCTATGTTAGATCCGTCGGGTTGTGCAGAAAAGGTTTTGAAAGAACATCACGCAAATAAGGTGGCACTAGTATTTGGACGCGAGGATTCAGGTCTTAATAATGAGGAATTACAACTTTGCCATTATCATGTTCAAATCCCAAGTAATCCGGAGTGCTCTTCCTTAAATCTTGCAACTGCGGTTATGGTCATTAGTTATGAAATAGCGAAATTACGAACCGTAATGAACCAAATAGCCGTTCCTGAGGAAGATGATTTTTGGGATCAGCCAAAATCAACGATTGACGATCTCGAGCGATTTTACGAACATTTAGAACGAGTTTTAATTGCCGTGCGTTTTCATGATCCTGAAAATCCGAGGCAGCTCATGCAACGGATACGGCGGCTCTTCGGGCGTATACGTATCGATGAAATGGAGATGAGCGTCCTTCGAGGTATCTTAAGTAACGTTGAGTGGCATATTGATAAAAATAATAAATAATACACGAGCTTTCGTTGAGCTAACCCCGACCGTGTTAAACGACCTTAGTGTTGCTTTCTAAAGTTTGGCCCCTGCCTTTTATTTGATTTACCTCTGATTAAATGGGGCGCGTCATTTGTGTTCGAATCGTGCGGAATTAGATGATAATCCTTGTTTCCAATCAGGTCAGTCCTGCCCATTTTTCTTAGGGTATTTCTAAGCATGGGCCAATTTTTTTCATCATGATAACGAAGAAATGCTTTTTGACGCTGTCGCTGATCTAGATCTTTGATCACGGGTATTTTTTCTGTCTTATATCGCACTCTTTCGAGAGGATTTCGTTCTGAGTAATACATTGCTGTGGCAAGTGCCATTGGAGAGGGATAGAAAGTTTGAACTTGGTCAGGTTTGAAATTACGTTCTTTTAGCCATAGGCTCAAATTAAGCATGTCTTCGTCATCGCTGCCTGGGTGTGCCGCTATAAAATAAGGTATAAGATACTGTTCCTTTCCAGCACTTTTTGAAAACTTATCAAATAATATTTTAAATTGATCATATGAATTGATGCTTGGTTTCATCATTTTTGAGAGCGTCTTTTTCTCACTGTGCTCTGGTGCAATTTTTAAATAGCCACCGACATGATGTGTTACGAGTTCTTTTATGTATTCTGTATCTCTTAACGCTAGGTCGTATCGTAAGCCCGATGCGATAGCAACTCGTTTTATGCCGGGCAGTGTTCTTGCCTTCCTATATAGTTGTGTAGTCGGTGAGTGGTCCGTGTTCAGGTGCTGACAAATGTTTGGGTAAACGCATGATAGGCGTTTGCATGATTCTTGAATGCTTCGTGATTTACAGTTTAGTTTATACATATTCGCGGTCGGCCCGCCAAGATCGGAAATTGTGCCCGTGAAACCTGGGACTGTGTCCCTAATCTTCTCTATTTCGGAGATTATGGACTCCTCAGAACGGCTCTGAATAATGCGTCCCTCGTGTTCTGTAATAGAACAGAATGTGCAGCCGCCAAAGCAGCCTCGCATGATATTGACTGAGGTTTTGATCATGTCGTAAGCCGGAATGCGAGCGCCTTGATATGATGGGTGGGGTTGGCGCTTATAATTAAAACTAAAGACCCAGTCCATCTCTTCGGTTTCGAGGGGATATGGGGGTGGGTTTACCCAGACTTCTAAAGTTTGATGCTTTTGAACGAGCGTTTTAGCATTAAACGGATTGGCTTCTTGATGCAACACACGTGAAGCGTGGGCATAAAGCGCTGGGTCGTTTGTCACTTTCTCGAAAGAGGGCAGACGGATGTATGAACGATCAGCATCAAATTTTTCTTTTCGATGCAGAGGCATCGGTATGATTCTTATACTTTCTAGTTGATCTTTGGTTTCGACTGAATCATTTACTGCGGATTCATCTTTGTATTCATATGGATTCGGTAATTTATCAATTTTAGCGGGCCAATCGATGCGGGTAGAGTCTATCTCAGTCCAGTCAGAGGGAAGTTTTTTAAGAACGACTGCTGCTCCTCGTAATTGCCAGAGATCACTTACTTTCTTACCCTTCGCGATTTGATGAGACAGCTCGACAAGCGCTCTTTCAGAGTTACCAAATAATAAGATATCCGCGTTTGAATCAATAAGAATTGAGCGGCGCACGGAGTCGCTCCAGTAATCATACTGAGCAATGCGTCTCAGGCTTGCCTCAATTCCACCAATTACAATTGGGACATCGTAGTATGCTTCGCGGCATCGCTGGCTATAAACAATTACTGACCGGTCCGGTCTTTTTCCTGATTCGGCATGCGGAGTATAAGCATCGTCGGTTCTTATTCGGAGGTCGGCCGTATATCGGTTAATAAGAGAATCCATGTTACCGCCCGTGACCCCAAAAAAAAGGTTAGGCTGGCCTAGAATTCTAAAATCATCTGCATTTTCCCACCGCGGTTGAGCAATAATTCCCACTCTAAAACCTTGGGCTTCTAACAGGCGACCAACAACTGCCATTCCAAAGCTTGGATGATCGACATATGCGTCGGCTGTTACGATTATAATGTCACAACTATCCCAGCCCAGATCATCCATTTCTTTTCGAGACATAGGTAAATAAGGTGCTTCGCCAAAACACTCGGCCCAATATTTTGGATAGGAATCAATCTTTTTTATTACATCGTGAGATTCATGATTTTTATTTTCTTTAGCCATAGCTTTTCACAAAATCTGATCGAGTAGTTGTGTTTTGAAGAAACAAAATTTGTCAGCCCAGAAGCACTGTAGACTATGACCCATAGGCTATAATAGCAAATTTTTAGAGATGGTGTTTTATCGGTTGTTTTGGAATTCACAGAGGTTTGATCTTAAAAGCTGTTCGACGGTCACCATCGAGGACGTGATCAACTTTAGTCACTGACGCTTGGCCCGCAAAAAGGTTTTTAAAAAGTTTTAGGTCCATTTCCCCGAGTTCAGGGTTGCTTATGGTTGCAGCATAAATCGGACAGTGATTTTCTATCAGAAGCCAGCCATTGGGTAACAATCTAACTTCAGCGATATATCCTTGATCAGTTCGAAGGGATGCAAGAGCGGTAACTTTTTTTGCTAAATCATGTTCACTCTCCGCTAACTCAGCTCGATATTCGACTTCCATCCTTTTTAGGCGTAATTGTATTAGCTCCTTAAATACATCAGGATGTTGTTCTCCCAAATCAGAGAGTATTTCGATAGCTAAAGAGCGATGAGCATCATGGAATAAGGCATGCCCAGAACCCGTAAGGGCCCATAAGATAACGGGGCGTCCTCTTGTTTGATGTGTAGGTTTCGAAGTTTTAACAATGCCGTCATGCTCAAGAATGGTAAGGTGTTTTCGCACGCCCATTGTGGTCATTTTTAAGTGTTTCGCAAGGATACGAATCGATTGGGCTCCTCTCGACTTTAGAGAGAGCGCTACTTGCTGCTGGCTTTTTGAGAGTCGAGGTTTGAGGCTCATAGGTTGGCCTAACAATCTATATATATTCCTTATCGACCGGCGATCGTTAATTTTGATTTGTATTAATAGATTTGTAACTCCGAGTCAGATAGGGTGGCTGTTTTAACATCAATTGATTTTTCGGTAGCAGCAAATGATGAGTTTGAATAATCCGATATTGCTTACATTCGTTGTTTATCTCGTGTCCATCGTAGGTATTGGCTTAATAGCTTTTCAACGGACACAGAACATCAGTGATTATTTACTTGGTGGTCGAAAATTGGGTCCTGTGGTTACAGCTTTAAGTGTCGGCGCTTCTGATATGAGTGGTTGGCTTTTACTCGGCCTGCCAGGCGCAATATACGTCAATGGGTTCGGTGAGGTATGGCTTGCGATTGGTCTGTTGACCGGAGCTTATATTAACTGGAAGGTGGTAGCGAGGCCTTTGAGAGTCTTCACCGTCCATGTTGGCGACTCATTAACGCTTCCAGATTATCTTGAGAGACGATTTTGCGATGAGACGAGAATGTTGCGACTTCTGGCGTCTGTTGTGACGTTATTATTTTTTATTTTTTACACTGCATCGGGCTTAGTAGGCGGCGCGATTTTGTTTGAGAGTAGCTTCGGTGTTAGCTACGAGATAGCCCTATTGGTTGGAGGGTTTATAATTGTCTCTTACACCTTCGTCGGTGGATTTTTAGCAGTATCATGGACCGATGCAATCCAGGCATTGCTGATGGCGGGTGCATTGCTTGCTGTTCCATCGATGGTGCTATTTACAGATGCAAATGGGATCGGTTCTGGAGTTGTGCTTGACCAGTTGGATTCTTTCTTGGAAGTAGGTTTTATTGGCGTGCTTTCTCTGTTGGCGTGGGGGCTCGGTTACCCCGGGCAGCCGCATGTTTTGGCTAGATTTATGGCGATCGAGGATCCAAAAAAGATTGTTTCAGCACGAAGGTTCGCTATGAGCTGGATGTTATTAGTTTTGACTGGATCTATCTTAACCGGTTTGATGGGCGTCAGCTATTTCGTTGATGAGCCGCTGCAAAACCCAGAGACAGTATTTATTTTGCTAAGTAATAGCCTTTTTAATCCGTGGGTGGCTGGAATTATTACAGCCGCAATCTTATCGGCCATAATGTCGACTGTTGATTCTCAACTACTGGTTGCTTCTTCTGTTATAAGCCAAGACTTCTACAGGGTATTTCTTCGACCAGGAGCTAGCGAAAGGGAACTGCTGGGGGTCAGCCGAATGGCTGTTGGGTTTATTGCGATGCTTGCTATTTGGATAGCGAGCAATAAGGATAGCAAAGTTTTAGATTTGGTGAGTTACGCATGGGCGGGCTTTGGTGCGTCTTTTGGACCAGTTATCTTATTCTCGCTTTTTTCTCGTTCGATGACGAGTAGTGCAGCCCTTTGGGGAATGGGTACCGGAGCACTTTTTGTGCTCGTTTGGGGAAGGTTAACAGGAGGTATTTTTGATCTTTATGAGTTATTGCCTGCCTTTTTCTTAGCTTGCTTGACTATAAAGTTGCATGTTTCCGTCTGGCCTCAGCAGAGTCAGAGTGTTTTAGAGGGATTTGATGCCGCTTGGGTGATTCTGAAGAGACAATGAGGCAAAAAAATAGTTCACTTTGAACATGTCATGCGGACGTGAGGGATATCATCCTCTAAATAGATTTCTGAGTCGGAGAAGAAATCAAAGCTTGTATAAAACCCCTCGAGATGTTTTTGGGCTGATATTGTGATTCCGTAATTTGGGTAAAGTTTTTTGCAAAGTTTCATGCTGCGCTCTACTAACACTTTGCCCAACCCCAATCCTCTAGAATTTGGAGATGTGACAATTCGCCCAATTGATGCGTTAGGATATTTCTGTTCAGGTTTAAGAACTCTTGCGTATGCAATTACCTGGGCGTTCGGTTCAATTGTTTTTGTAGCATAGACATGCGTTGCGTCTAAATCATTGTTGTCAATATCCTGGTAAATGCAGTCTTGCTCAACTACAAAGACCTCAGATCGTAGTCTTAAAAATTGATAGAGTGACTCTACATTCAGGTCTGAAAATTTTTTTTCATGCCAGATTAATTCTGACAGACTAGAAATTTTTATTTGCTTCATTGAAATAAGTTTTTATCCGCTTCTATGCTCAAGTATCTGAAATAATTTATACGAGCAAGGAAACCTTGATTTGACCTTTAATTAACCATCCGTAATATACTGAGTGAGTTCGATCATATCTGCAAGTAAATTAGCTATGACTTGCCAAAATAAAAATTGGAGAGTGAATATGGATCTTACGTCTAAAAACAAAGCTCTTTTATTTGTGTTACCCCTCCTCTTACTTTCTAGCGCAATTATTATCTGGTCGCATACCTGTCCGTGCGAGCGCACCCCTGGATTTCTACTGATGGGTGAGGCGCAGTCCGGAAAGGTCGAAGATTGGGGGTTCGCAAACTCTGTTCCATTGTGCCAAATTCAGGTTTTGGCTGGTTTCAGACCCCACTCAATCAACTTAAATTGCATGGCCACGCCCGAGGGCGAGCTATTTTTGAGTTGTTCGGAGTGCGACGGAAAGTACTGGTCAAAACATGTGGGTGATCCTGAGACGGGTAAATTGCGGCTTGGAAGGAAAGTCTATTCAGTACTGATTGAGCGAGAAGTTGATTCGGTTCGATTGGATGCTGCATGGTTGGCACGATTGAGCAAGCTTAATACTCAGAGAGGTGTATTGAGCAGCTTGGATCTAGTCGAAGAAAATCCGCGCCCATCGGACTGGTGGAGTTTTCATGTGGTTTCTGGGGATGTCTAACCCGTTAATATAGGCGACGCTCCTCCTTACTTGAAAATGTGCTTCGATTTACAAGAGTTGATATACTCCTATTCTCACGAAGAAAGGTTTTACGCCCCGGTGGCACAGCTGGATAGCGCGGCCCCCTCCTAAGGGGCAGGTCAGAGGTTCGAATCCTCTCCGGGGCACACCTTTACTTGTTAATACCCATTCACTCCCAAGCATTCCAAGCAACTGAATCCAAGTGTCGAAACTCACTTTAATTCTTTGCATTACCTTACTTCCTTTTTTCAAATTCACCTTTAGAAAGTGGGTTAGCCTACGAAAATTATCGAAGATATAATAAACCGAATTTTTTATTTTTTAGAATCATAAATCACTAATTTTATAGATACTAATGTAGCGATCCTCGGTTCCTTCATAGAAAGATGAATATACTTTTTTAATATTAAAAGGTTCTATAGATAGATTAACTTTTCTATGTTGACCTACTAAAATATCTTTATTTATTGATACATCAGAAATCATTTTTTGAACAATTACTTCATCTCTGAGATCTTCGCCCTTATTTATATAGCTTTGCAAAACAACATCAACCGCCGCTTTAATTTCAGATAAATTATTAACACTTACATTTAATACTGAATCATATGCGCCTGCAGCAGAGTTAGTATCACCATCTTCACTTGCTGCAGATGAGCGAACAACAACAATATCTTTTTTAAATGTATCTTGTATTTTTTTAAAAATAGCTGCAGAGTCAGTTTGAAAAGATAATGTTTCAAAATATATAAAATCAGGTACTGAGAATAAGCTAATTTTTTTACTTACAAAATCCAGAGTTCGTGCCTTAGAAAATTTCATATTTAATATAGTTTATTTTTTAAGTAATAATTTTTTAAAAGTTTCAATAGGGCTTTTAATCACCCTGGAATGTTGATTACAGAATTTTGATCTTGCATGTTGAACCGCAGAACTATACCACCATGAATCTATGTCTTCCCAGTGCTTATTAATATGATTAGCGACTTTTTCAAAACAGTCAAAAACGATACCTGAGTCCTTAAGTAATTTATAATATATTTTCGATTCTGGAAGCAAACTGTCTCCTCTCCAAAAACATACTACCGGAATATTTAGCGCAAGAAGCTCCAAAAGACCTGCAGAATCGTAATTAAATACTGTTAGCCTACTTTTTTTTATTAATTTAAATATATCGCATGTATTTGAAGTTATATGGATTGATTTATATTTTTTTTTCCAGGTTTTGGGGGACGAAGCTCTATGGTGAGGTCTA